>CAYUCC010000125.1:0-10715 GCA_964443225.1 uncultured Anaerolineae bacterium | reverse complement strand
GACGGTGAGCAGTGCATCGCCCGAGATCAACACCCGATCGGCCTGCCTGAAGAAGACGGTGTGCCCAGGTGAGTGACCAGGGGAGGGGATGCTCGTCCAGTCGGGCAGCCCTGGGGGAGCTGCCCCCGGCTTGAATGTCCACACCAGGCCTCTGAGGCTCTCCTTTTCCAGCATCGCCTCGATCCGCCGTCGCGGAATGAGGTGCAGCAAGGGCAGGATCATCCAGCGATCGAGCGGGTTGGCATAACGCGCCACGGTAACAAGTGTCCGCGAGATCGCGAGATCCATTTCGTCCGGATGGAGACAGACCGTGCAATCCCAGGCCTGCGCGAGTTCGAGCACGGATCCGGAGTGATCGGGATGAACGGGCGTGAGCAGAACCGCGGCGGCGCGGGCGCCCGCGCCGAACAGCGCCTCGGCGGCTTCCCGGATTCGTCTGCCCTGGCCCGCGGTCGCCGTATCGATCAACACCCAGGACGATGCAGACTGCACGAAGTAGATGTTGCCCGCCACGACACCGGCGGAATACCAGTGCACGCCCGGAGCGATCTCAACCGGCTGGCGACGAGCCATTGTGTCAGAAACTCCTTCCAATGACGGCTCTTTCCTACCTGGCTCGAAGATCGAGCACCCTACGAATCTTCGTGGGACTCGTGGTCTGCAGTGTGCCGGGTTTCACCTGTTCGATCACCGGTTCGGCAATCGTGCGCGACTGGAACACATCTGCGGCGATGAAAGGGGCCACTGCATAGAGCCTTTGCAGAATCAGTTCTGGCAGATCTGGACTCGGCGATTCGTTTTCGACCTTCAGGGCAAGATGGTCCTGAAAGCCTTGTTTGGTGACGATCATCTGGAAGCCGGTTACGCCGGGTACATCGATCATCACCTGGTCGAGTAGGGAAGGAAAGAAATTCTCGCCGGTGCCCAGCTGGATCATGTCATCCGATCTTCCCTGGATGCGGCTGATACGTCGCGTGGGAATGCGGCCACACGGACAGGGACCGCGCGGAATCAGGCATGCGATATCCCCCGACCGGTAACGAATCAGCGGGCTTGCTTTGCGGGCCAACGTCGTGAACACGAGCTCACCCACCTGGCCATCTGGCAGCAATACGCCGGTGTCGGGATCAATGACCTCGACCATGGTGTCCAGCCCCAGGTGCAGGCCAGCTTTGGCGGCGCATTCCCCAGCGATGGCCGAGCCCAACTCCATCATGCCATAACCTTCGTAAACGTCGGCGCCCCAACTGCGTTCAAGGTAGCTGCGCAGTACATCGGATGTCGGTTCAGCGCCCAGATAGATCACTCTGACTTTCAGATCGGCCAGATGGACTTGTTTGCCCGCTTCGACGGTCACCCGATGAAGGTAACTGGGCGTGGAGTACAAACAGGTCGTGCCATACGCCTGCATCATCTCGACCTGCAGCAGAGGGCTGATGGCGTTGCCCACCGGGACCACAAACACACCACGATCCTCGAGCGCTCGTTGCAGGAGGGTGCCTGTCATCCAGGCCGGCGACCCGGCGTTGAACATCACCTGGGCGACGTCATGCGAATCGATCCCTGTGAGCTGAAAACCGGCCACGAGATGGTTCACCAATCGCGTCCAGTCTTGTTTGCTGTAGAACGTGATCTTGGGCCGGCCCGTTGTTCCCGTGGTTGACGCCAGGTGAACGAGTTCAACCCTGGGGATGGCCAGGAAGTCGAAAGGGTCTGCCTGCAGATCGGCACTCGTGGTGAAGAAACCGAGCTTCACCAGGTCCTCGCGATGGGCAACCAGGTTATGCGCAAGATTCCGCTCACGAAACTGCCGGCGATAGAACGGTGAGTTCAGGCTGGCGTGGCGCAGGGTCTGGCGCAAGTGATGATTCTGATAGAGCTCGAGCAGCCTGCCGCCGCGGGTGGTCAAGAGCCGGCTCGCCCCCAAAAACGTGGATCTCGTCAGCATGTCGCTAACCTCAGACTGGTCTTGACTGGGAGCCTATCCGGATGGCTCCCCTCGGGCGCCTTATCGAGGCGACAATCAGGTTATTCGGATAGGTTCTTACGCAGCGTCTGGATGCGTGTTCTAATGTCGAACCGTTCTATCATACGTTGGATGGCTCTCCGCTGCACGGAAGAGCTCTCGAGCGCTGCAACATAGTCGTCGAGTCTCCCTTCCCGTCGATAGCGCAGGATCTCGGCAATCTCCGGCCAGGTTGCGAGCGCGAAGAGAACGTTCAGGGCCACTGCAAACAGAATCAGCGCAGCCTCGCCGGTCCGAATCCAGAACCAGGGTATCAGCAGGGGGAGCCAACCAACGTAGGCAATGGTCACGCTGCGCGCGAAGACTGTGCCGATGAACAAGGCCAGCAGCGGTGTCACGACGACAGCCAGGGGATCGATCACCACCAGTGCGCCAAGCGTGCAGGAAAAACCCCTTCCCCCTCGAAAGCGATAGTAGATGGGCCAGTTGTGTCCCACAATGCCCGCCAGTGCGACCAGCAGGTAATAATAGGTTCCGGGAAACGCCAGCCGAAACAGCAGCACTGGAACCGCAACTTTGAGCATATCGAGGCCCACAACCAGCAGGCCATAGCGGGGGCCAAGCACTGCCGCGGCACTTGTTCCGCCCACTCCGCTGACAGATGCCGCTGCTGTCCCCTCGTCCAGTGATACCGCGTGGGCGTGCACTTGTGCGCTGGGGGCGAAAAGCCGGATGACGATCCTGGCAAAGGACAGGCTTCCCAGGAGATATCCTACGACGCAGGCCAGGGCGAGGGAGATTTCATGGTTCATGATCGGTTGCTCTTGGATACCATGCTCGTGTGCAGCATCATGCGGTCAATTGTGCATCGATCTTGGCCTTGATGGCGGCAATCGTCATGGGATCGTTGTTCCAGGGACCCAGGTTGATTCTTGGAAAGTCCGGCGGGACCCTGGCGGCTTCGACCAGCTCAGGAATATCGGCCTGGCTGTGAATCGCCTCGGCGCTGATGGCTGCCGGGATGAAAAACACTTGTTTGATACCGCGCGCGGCCCATTGTTCGATCATCGGTCCGGGCGCAGGCTGCTTGAACATCATCCAGGCAAGGCCCAGGTTATCGTGCAGATATCCGTCCGCAACGAATCGATCCAGGATATCCTGCCGGAAACTGATCTCTTGCTCGGTCAGGGTCGGCCATTCCTGGTCCCACTCGTCGGGTTGGCCGTGGCCGACGAGCAGGACGGCGGTTTCGGTCTTGGTGATGCCATTGAGGTGTTTGTTGGCGCGCTGCACGTACATGTCCTTGAGCATCTCAGAGTCCCACATCGGACCCGTGTACGCCAGTTCGACGCGGTACTGGTCGATGCCAATCTCCTCGATCAACGCTTTGCCTTCCGCCGTGTGGTTGGAAATGGTCAAAAAGACCTCGGCAACGATGATGCGGCTGGCGCCATCGTTCAGGGCCTGGATCACGGCCGCATCGGGACGCGGGTTGTCGTCGAGAAAGCAGATGTAAAACTTCGTCGTGAGATCACCCGCCTGCCGGTAGCACGCTTCCAGGCTCTTGATCATCTGCTCGTGCATGCGACGATGCCCGCTTGCGCCAACCCGAAGGTACTTCTGGCGCACCTTGTAGACAAAAATGGGACGCACCAGGAGGGGTGCAAAGGCAATGCCTTGATGATCGAACTCACGAAACTGGTTGATCCATCCGATGGGATCGAATGTTTCCGGCTCACCGTGGGTGAAGTAGATGATCGCGGTATGTCCCTGGCCTGGATCATCCCTGGCACGGACGATGGCCGGCACCGGTCGTTCATCCTCTCTGGCCAGGAAACGCCGGGTCATGACGGTGTATCCTACCAGAAAGGCCAGGATACCCACGCCGAACGCCACAACGATCAAAGGCCAGCCAAACTGGGTGACCAGCAACAGAAGAGCCAGAAAAAACAGCGACGCCGAGGCCAGGAGATAGCGGCTCATCTGCATAGGATGAACCGTCAGGTACTGCACGACGCTGGCGCCCAGTGCCACGGAAAGGACGGTCAACGATAACCATGCCACGATCTGCATCTTAATCTCCTCGACTTTCGTGAACGAAGATCTTGCCCGTATATCCATCCACCGACAGGTGTGCCCCGTCGAGTAGACTGCAGGCGCCGGTAACAGACACGACTGCTGGAATGCCGTACTCGCGCGCCACGATCGAACTGTGTGAGAGAAGGCCGCCCGACTCGGCAACCACGGCACCCGCCCTGGCAAACAGCGGTGTCCAACTCACATCGGTGTAGGGCACCACCAGGGCGCTTCCGTCCTGCATCTTGCCAATATCGTGGATGCTCGTAATCACGCACGCCGGACCTTCGAAGTAGCCATGCGACGTAGGGATGCCCTGCAGAAACCGCTTGGGTTGGTCTGCGATCAAATCCAGCGGCGGCACTTGTTCGCCATAGATGATGTCTGGCAGAATCGCATGGCGGCTTCTGTCGATCTCATCCTTTCGCTGGACAATCCTCTCCTGCAATCCGCCCGTGATCGCACCGGCGGTCGACCCTACCGCTGCGCGGACTTCGTCGGCAGAGAGGTAGAAGATATCGTCTGCGGTCTGAAGAACCCCTCGCGCTGCGAGACGCCTGCCAAGCTCCCCAAACTGACGACGAAAGAGTCCATAACCGAACGTATAATGGAAACTGATCGCTTCTCGATAGAATCGAAAGCGCCGTGCTCGATGGTACCAGACCGAGAGCCAACGGCGCCTCAATGGGCTCAGCGTCAGGTCTTCCCATCCCTTCTTGCCAGATGCGCTCTCTTTGGGCCTGTAATCGATTGCCATTCGCACGACAAGGTCTGGTGTTTCTCGCCATGGGATCGATGAAAAGTCATTGCCACTGTCGCTCAGGTGACCATAGCTTTGGAGAAATGCTGCCAGCGCCGCTTGAAACTCAGCGCAGCGAGTGCCCAGGCCCGTCAGATCGGTGCCTGGTTCCTGGATGCACCGCCTGGCTTCGGGGTCCATGGCTGTAAACAGCTGGTGAAGTTCGCTCAGTTGGCGGTCGGGATTGAACTCATCCAATTCAGCGAGCCCGCGCGTGAGATCAAAACTCGCAAAATCGACACCGCTGCGCACAAATTGGTGTTTCAGCACGACGGCGTAGATGCTCTGAAGTAACGGCACGACGATATTAAAATAGGCACATTCTTGGGTGAACGTAGACAAACGGTCGACTTCATCCAGGAGCGCACTTTCTGTTAGCTGGCTGAGATCAGCCGCCGCAAATTGGGCAAAGGTTGCTCGCATACGTGGGATGAATGGCTGCACCTTACGCTCGAATCGCCACTTGTCCGCGATGAGACGCAGCAACCTGGGAACATGCCTGGCCGTTCTTACGGTGGGCAAAAACCTGGGTTTGTCTTCTCCGGCTTCCAAACCCAACAACAGCTCCAAACTTTCACGCGGCAGGCCAAGCTCTTCGAATATCTGGCCAACCGTGCTCATGTCGAAGTAGGCGCGATAATGAAAGGCTTTGGCCAGGTCCTCGGGGGCAATTTCGGTGGAACCCACCAGTTCGGAAAAGAGCCGCAGCCAGGCACGATTGACCAAAGGCACGTTGATCGACCAAACCAGGGGCTTGATCACGCCTGGAAGCACCTCGCGCGAGATGCGGTTCGAGAAAATGCGCAGTCCGGCCAGTGCTGTGATCGGCCGCATTTGCACCCAATGCACATGCTCGCCGTCGGAAACCCACTCCAGGTCCACCGGTTCCCGGACAAGCCGGGCGATGCGCCTGGTTCCTTCCACGACTTGGGCAATCGTGTCCTTCAACCGTTCTGCATCCGGTGGCTCTTCCAGCCAGCTGCCCCACTTGAAGCGCCAGCGCATGGGCGTAATCCCATCCTGCAGAAGCGCTTCTCCGCGACCATACACCGCTTCAATCAGGACCTCGTTCAACCCGGTCGTCGGGTGTTTGCTGAACGCAACACCGGACAGCCAGGGAGAGACCATCTCCTGGATGATCACGGCCATGTCGAAACCGCCTCGCTCGATGCCCTGGTGTGCCAGGTAACTACCCACCTCGGCAGACTGGGTGGACAACCAGGTCTCTTCGACGGCTGCAACGATCGCATCGACGCCCTGCACATCGAGCCGGCTCTTGAACTGCCCCGCAAACGAGTAATCGAGACGATCTTCGATACTGGCTGACGAGCGGACAGCATAATGCCTGGCCGGGTCGACCACGCGTGCAACATCGGCCCGCAGCTCGGTCAAGATGGTGGGGTCGCCAGCCTGGAAACGAACAAACGCCTCATAACAACAAACGTACGTGCGCGGTACGCGGTAGCCGTGTCGTATGAGAAACTGGAGCTTCTCACCCTTTTGGCCAATCGAAGCTGGCGCTCCCTTGGCCCGGAGCTCAACCAGAAAGTTGTGGTTCATGTGACCAGATTACCTGCGAAAGCACCAACATACAGTCTGATTGAAAAACAGCCGTTCGGCGGCATCTTCTTGCTCACGCAGCCGGCTCCGACTCTGTGGACAGCGGCGTCCGCGCGCCGTCGGCCCAGCGCATGAGGGCGATTGCACTCAGGCTGAGCACGGCAAAGCCCCCCACGAGCGGGATCACCGTGCCGTTGTAGGCCTGGCCGACCACCATGCCCAGTGGGGTCGCCAGCAGCGTCGAGAGTGATCCAACCACGGCGGCACCCAGGCCGGCGATGTGACCGAGCGGCTCCATAGCCAGCGCGTTCATGTTGCCGAATAGGATTCCCACACAGAAGAAGGTGAGCATCAGGTACGCCATGAACAGCCACAGCGGCGGCTGGCCAGCCGTGAGCCAGGCGATCCCGGCGAAGCCGATCGACAGCGCACACAGGGTGAACAGGGCTGTCCGCGAGAGGGCGCGCATGCCATAGCGCATCACCAGCCGCCCGTTGGTGAACGATGCCAGGCCGATGGCGGCGGCGTTGATGGCGAAGATCAGGGGGAAGAGCGTCCCCAAACCGTACTGAAACTGGAAGATTTGCTGCGCCGAGCTCAAATAGCCCTGGAATGCGCCGGCGACCAGACCGGCCATCAGCGTGTAGCCCAGGGCGACGTGGTTGTGCAGCACCTCTCGCAGTCCGCGGCCGACACGCGCGGCCGACAAAGGCACGCGTCGCGCCGCCGGCAGAGTTTCGGGCTGGCGTAACCAGAACCAGGTCAGCGAGACCCCACCCAACCCAAGCAGCGCCACGAAGATGGCGCGCCAATCGGCGACCAGGAGAATGGCCTGGCCAAAGCTGGGCGCAATGATCGGCACCAGGATGAAGACCACCGAAATGAACGACATCACCTGGGCCATTGCGCGTCCCTCGAAGCGGTCGCGGATCAGCGCCAGGGTGACGCTGCGCGGCGCGGCCATGCCCAGGCCCTGCAGGAGCCGCCCCGCCAGCAGCATGGGAAAACTGACGGCAAAGATCGACAGCAGCGAGCCCGCAAAAAAGACCGCGTAGCCCAGGGTGATGGCCGGCTTGCGCCCGATGCTGTCCGAGAGTGGACCGTAGAAGAATTGGCCCACCGCCAATCCCAGGAAGAGGACGGTCAAAACCAACTGATTGGCGTTGTCAGTCGGGGTGCCCAGGTCCGCGCCGATGTCGGACAGCGCCGGCAGCATGGCGTCGATGGACATCGCGACGAGGGACATCATCAATGCCATCAGGGCGACGAACTCGGCGAAGCGTGGCCTGGAGGCGGTTTGCGAATCTGTCATGTACAAGCCCTTACCTGGTCAGACCGTCCAGCACAGTCGCCACCACGCGGGCGCCCCAGTCATCAGCAAAAGGCGCACCCGCCACGTACTGGGCGTAGTACGCACCCACCAGCAGATTGACGGCAACCGCCAGATCGGCGTCGGGACGGAACTCACCGCGCGCCTGGCCGGCGTCGAGCAGGGCGCGCAGGGCATGGCGCCGCGGCACCATCAGGTAGTCGCGAAATTCTGCCAGCAGCTCGGGCGTCTCGTGTTCTTCGGCCAGGACCGTGCCTAGCAGCGTCATGCCGTACGGGCGCGAGATCGCCCGGCGGAAGTGCTCCATCTCGGCGATCAGGTCGGTGCGCGTGTCACCGGTTACCGGTGGCCGGCTCACGTCGTGCCGGAAGACCAACGCGGCCATCGCCAGCTCGATCTTCGTCCCGTAGCGGCGGTAGATCGTCGGCTTGGTAACGCCCGCCTCAGCGGCAACGGCGTCCATCGACATGCGCACGTAGCCGTGCTGCGCCATCAACCGGTATGCCGCATCGAGGATGCGTGCGTCGGTCTCCGGTTCGCGCGGCCGGCCCGGCGAGCGGCTGCCGGCACGCATCGGTTGGGGTTGATCCTGACTCATGGCGACCTGCGAATGACTGGGTAGTTTCTCTTCCTATTGTAACGGCGTATCGGCGCAACGGCAAACGGACGTGGCGTTCGGCTCGTTTCAGCCACACACCAGGCGCGTGCTGCCACTGTAATGCACGGTACATACCATCAGGATTAAGGACATGCTGGCCAACACCCGCAAGCTCAGCAAAGTGAACGCAGACGACTACGCCGCCATCTTCCTGGTGGGCGGGCAGGGCCCGATGTACACGTATCGCGGCAACGCCGATGTGGATAGGGTGGGCTCGCTCTGGTTTGCGCTGGTGTTCGGCCAGGGGATGGGGCGCAACCTTGCCTTCAAGGTGCTGACGTGCTGAGCGTGGTTGTCTGTTTCGATCGGGGTTATTCCGAGGGATTGTCGTCCCTGTGCGCGGCGTCGAACACGACCTGATCGTACCACCACAGCCGCTGGAACAGGCTGCGGGCCTGCTCGTGCAGCCTGCCTCGCGCGGCAGCAGACCCGGTCAGGCCTTGGACGATGTCGGCGATGGAACGCCGGCCATCGATGGCTTCGACCATCCGCAGTTCCGTCGCGCTGACTGGCAAAACCAGATCGGAGTCCGTATGGTTCTGATTGATCAGCACGGCGGCCGCACCGGCGGGCAGACGCTCCCGCACGCTGATCGTTTCTGGCAGGCGCAGCGGTACGTAGCCCAGCCAGTCGTCGCCGTCGAAGCGTGGCCGATGGCGGTCAGCAGGCCGGTCAGCCCGGTAGGCGATCACGCTGTGACGCAGCATGTTGCCGCGAAACAGCTCGACGGCGGCGTACTGTGCCAGCGGCGGCAGCGCGGCCAGCCGCTCGGCGTGGGGCGTGCCCGCCAGGCTGCCGCACTGCGCCAGGTAGGGTGCCTGCCGCAGCCAGCGGCCAAAGCGCAGCCCGCCGTGTTCGAGCCAGTCGCAGAGCTGCGGCACACTGTAGGCCCGGTCCTGCGGGTTGAGCAGCGCATCGGCCAGGCCATCTGGGCTCTGGAAGTCGGGCGACTCGGCCAGCAGGCGGGCCAATGGATGGACGCGCGGCAGGGCGGTCAGCGTGGCCGCCAGGTCGCGGATCTCCTGCTGGCTGTGGCCGATGCCCAGCCGCCGGCAGTAATCCTGCAGCAGATAGACCCCGGCCCGGCCGTAGGGCGCGTACACCATCAGGTGCAGGGTGCCGTCGGGTTCGAGCACCTCCCGCAAGGCGCGCAGCCCGGCGTCCGGGTCCGGCAGATGGTGCAGCACGCCGGTGCAGACGATCTTGTCGAAACGCTGGCCCAGCTCGCCAACCCGTTCGACGGGCAGTTGGCGAACCTCCAGGTTGGCCAGGTGATACTTGCGCGCGAGCGACTCCGTATGGCGCACGCTCGCCGAACTGAGGTCGATGCCGACGACGTGGCTCTCCGGCAGGCGCAGGGCATGTTTCGCCGCCTGCGAGGTGCCGCAGCCAGCCACCAGCACGCGCAGATCTGCGCGGTAGGCTCGCTCCGGCCAGTGCAGGTGGAAGTCGGCGCGGCGCCGGCCTTCATCCTGCCAGCGCCGGCGGTAGCCGTCCAGCTCTTCCAGCGGCGGTGGGTAGGGGTGCGCGTCGTAGAAGGCTCGCATGGTCTCCTGGGTGTGGTCAGGTCCCCTACAGATGGCATCTTCAGTGACGGACGTCACCGAAGATGCCGTCTGTTTCGTCGCTAATAATCGAAACTCTGCTCCATTTTCTTGAGCACGTCGTCGACGGTGAAACTGGCGGCCTTCATGCGCGGCGGGAACTCCTTGAAAGTCTCCAGAAATGCGCGCACGATGTACTGGGCGGCGTAGGTCAGGTAGACGCGGTCGATCATCCAGTCCCAGTAGGTGTTGGATGTGATGTCCGCCCGCTCGAAGGGGTCGGTGCGCAGGTTGAAGATCTTGGGCACACGCAGGAAGGTAAAGGGCTCGGCCCAGATCATCACCGTGCCCTGGACGCGCTGCTCGGCAAAGACGAACTTCCAGTTGTCGTAGCGCAGCCCAACCAGGTCGCCGTCGTCGGAGAAGTAGATGATCCCCTGGCGCGGCCCCTTGTCCGCCTGGCCTGTGAAGTGGGGCAGGAAGTTGTAGCCGTCGATGTGCACCCTGAAGCGCTTATCGCCGGCCTGGTGACCTTGCTTTAGCTTCTCGTTGATCTCCGGCTCGCCGGCCGCGGCCAGCAGGGTGGGCAGCCAGTCGGTGTGGCTGATGATCTCGTTGGAGACCACGCCGGCCGGGATCTTGCCGGGCCAGCGCACCATCTCCGGCACGCGGAAGGCGCCTTCCCAGTTGGAGTTCTTCTCGTTGCGGAAGGGGGTCATGGCGCCGTCGGGCCAGGTGTTCATGTGCGGGCCGTTGTCGGTCGAGTACATGACGATGGTGTC
>CAYUCC010000124.1:0-10749 GCA_964443225.1 uncultured Anaerolineae bacterium | reverse complement strand
GGCCACTACGAGCGCTTCATCGACGAGCACCTGACGCGCGACTGCAACGTGACGTCGGGTCAGATCTACGCCGAAGTGATTTCACGCGAGCGGCGCGGCGACTACCTTGGCGGCACCATCCAGGTGATTCCCCACGTCACCAACGAGATCAAACGACGGATCGCACAGGTGACGCGCGCCGGCAACCCCGACGTGGTCATCGTCGAGGTAGGCGGCACCGTGGGCGACATCGAGGGATTGCCCTTCCTCGAAGCCATTCGCCAGATGCGCAAGGACGTCGGTCGCGACAACACCCTCTACATGCACGTGACCTGGCTGCCTTACGTCGCCGCTTCGGGTGAGCTCAAGACCAAACCGACCCAGCACAGCGTACGCGAGCTGCGCAGCATCGGCATCCAGCCCGACGTCATCGTCTGCCGTTCGGATCATCCCGTGGAAGATAACCTGCGCGAAAAAATCGCCCTCTTCTGCGACGTCGACGTCGAGGCGGTGGTGCCGCTGGTGACCGCCGACACCGTCTACGCCGTGCCGCTCGAGCTCGAATCGGCGGGCATTGCCCGCTACGTCCTGAGCCGCCTCGGATTTGCGCCGGAAATTGCCCAGCCACACAATGGCACAGCGGATCACCTGGCTGAATGGCGGACCCTCGTGCAGCAGGCGCGGCGCGCCAAAACGAACCTGCGCGTCGGCCTGGTGGGCAAATACGTGGAGCTCGAAGATGCCTACATGAGCGTGCGCGAGGCCCTGCTGCACGCGGCGTGGGCGCTCGGTTATGGGGTCGACATCGACTGGATCAGCTCGGAAGACCTGGAAAAAGGCCGGGGTCTCGAGCGCCTGGAAGCGGTGGATGGCATCGTCGTGCCCGGCGGATTTGGCTATCGTGGCATCGAAGGCAAAATCGTGGCCGCCCATTTTGCACGAGAACATCACACGCCCTACCTGGGCCTGTGCCTGGGTATGCAGGTGCTGAGCATCGAGTTCGCCCGTCACGTATTCGACAGCGACGAACCCAACAGCACCGAATTCGACCCAACAACGCGCGTGCCCGTGATCGACCTCATGCCCGACCAGCGCTCGGTGGCAGATTTGGGCGGCACCATGCGCCTGGGCGTGTATCCCTGCCGCCTGCTGCCCGGCACCCGTGCCCACGACGCGTACGGCACCGAACTGGTTTCCGAGCGTCATCGTCACCGCTTCGAGTTCAACAACGCCTACCGCGCCATTCTCGAAAAAGCCGGCCTCATCTTCAGCGGCCTGTCGCCCGATGGTCGCCTGGTGGAGATTGCCGAGCTGCGCGATCACCCGTGGATGCTGGGCAGCCAGTTCCATCCTGAGTTCAAATCACGACCCACACGCCCGCAGCCACTCTTCGTCGGCTTCATGCGTGCCGTGGAAGCGCACGCCCACCAGCACGGGCACGCCACGACCGAAGACCAGGAATTGGCGGTTATGTGATATAATGATAACAAATCCAAACCACCGATACGAGGCAACCGATGTCTGGTCATAGCAAATGGGCGACTATCAAACGTAAAAAAGGCGCAACCGACGCCAGACGGGGCGCGCTGTTCACGAAGCTGGCCCGCCAAATCGTCATCGCTGCCCGTGAAGGCCCCGATCCGGAGTACAACTTCAAGCTGCGCCTGGCTGTGGACAAGGCCCGCGCCAACAGCATGCCCAAAGATAACATCGAACGCGCCGTCCGGCGTGGTTCAGGTGCCGATAAGGATGTCCAGCTCGAAGAGCTGTTCTACGAAGGCTACGGCCCCAACGGAACGGCGCTCCTGGTCGAAGTCGTCACCGATAACCGTAACCGTGCGCTAAGCGAAATTCGGCGTTGTTTCACGCGCGGCGGCGGCAGCCTGGGCGAGGCCGGCTCGGTGGCCTGGCAGTTCGACGCCCGCGGTCACATCGTCGTCAAGCTCGGTAAGATTCCGCAGGACCAGCTGTTCGAATGGGCGCTCGACGCGGGGGCCGACGATATCCAGTATGGTCCCGAAGAGGCCGACATTTTCACAAACCCAGAGGACTTTCAGACCGTGCGCGAAGCGCTGAGCAAGTATCCCCTGGAGTTCACCGACGCCGAATTGACCATGATACCCAAATTGCCGCTGACGCTCGATTCCAAAACGACTGTCCAGGTGATGCAGCTCATGGAAAACCTGGAAGAGCTGGAAGACGTGACCCGGGTCTATTCCAACCTGGAAATCACCGAGGAAGCCCTGGCCGAAATGGAAATGGCCTGATGCGCGTCTTGGGTGTGGACCCCGGGACTGCCACCACCGGGTATGGGGTGGTAGCAGACGACGGCGGTGATCTCGAGCTGCTGGTGTGCGGGGTGATCACAACACCCTCCACGGAGGCGATGCCGCGGCGTTTGCGGACAATCTACCGCGAGCTGCGCGCGATCATTGCCCGCTGGGAACCAGATGTCATGGCGGTTGAGGAGCTGTTTTTTAGTCGCAACGTCACCACAGCGTTGTCGGTGGGACAGGCGCGGGGCGTGGTTTTGCTGACCGGTGCCGAGGCGGAGCTGCCCGTCTACGAGTATAAGCCGGCCGCAGTCAAACAGGCGATTGCGGGTTACGGCGGCGCCGACAAACAGCAAGTCCAACAGATGGTGCGGCTGCTTCTGCACCTGGACCAGGTGCCGCGCCCCGATGATGCCGCCGACGCCGTGGCGCTAGCCGTCTGCCATCACCACTCCGCACGTTTTTTGGCGCTCGTGTCGGAGTAGGTAAGTTCGTCGGCGTCGTGATCGCTGAAAACAGGGCAATCCTACGGGACAGATTCCCTTCACGGTTTGCCTCGATCCACGTAACGATCCGGAGAGGCACACGTTGTCCATCGACGAAACACGAGTAGGAGTACCCACCGCCAACATGCCAGCCAAAGTCGAAGGGCGAGAAATTCCATACCGCTGCCGTATTCTGTTGGCCGAGGACGAGGTCCCGCTGCGTAATCTCATTCAATTGTCCCTCGAAACCACCGGCCACACCGTCTATCCAGTCTCTGATGGCCTGGAAGCCCTGGACAAATTCAGCCACATCCCGGTCGATTTGGTGATCCTGGATATTATGATGCCACGCCTGGACGGCTTTCGCGTGTGCGAATCGATCCGCCGCCGCTCCGACGTGCCCATCGTCATGCTGACCGCCCTGGGCAGTGTGGATGACGTCGTGCACGGGTTCGAGCTGGGTGCCGACGATTACATCACCAAACCGTTTGCGTTCAAAGAGGTCGAAGCGCGGATTCAGGCGATTCTGCGTCGCATCGACCGCGCACGCCATCCACCACCGGCCCAGATCATCGAAATCGGCGACGTTTTGGTCGATGCCAATACACACCAGGTGACGGTCGGCGGCCGGCCCATTCATCTGACTCCAATCGAGTTTCAACTCCTCCACTATCTCATGGCACGCGTTGGCCTGCCCATTTCGAAGGAGCAGCTCTTCCATGAGGTCTGGGGCTACGACGTGATTGGTGGAACGAACCTGGTCGAGGTTGGCGTGCGGCGCCTGCGTGAAAAGATCGAACCGGACCCTTCCGATCCGATCTACCTGATCACCGTGCGTGGACGCGGCTACAAATTTGCCAGCCCCGGTGGCCTGGCGTGAGATGAGCACATGATTGCCAGACTGGTTGGCCAGGTGGTGGCGCGCGGCAAGGATTACATCGTCGTCGACGTGGGCGGCGTCGGCTTCAAGGTTTTCGTGCCCGCCGATGTCGTGCTGGCATCGCGCACCGTCCAGGTGATCACGCTGTACACCCATCTCCAGGTGCGCGAGAACGAGTTGAGCCTATATGGTTTTACCGACGAAGACGCGTTGGAGATGTTCCACCTGCTCCTCATCGTGCCCGGCGTGGGGCCACGGGCCGCCCTCACCATCAGCTCGGCCATGGCACCCGACGCCCTGCGCCTGGCCATTGGCCAGGAACAACCTGGGCTCCTGGCACGTGTGCCCGGCGTCGGCAAAAAGACCGCTGAAAAGATCGTCGTCACCCTCAAAGATCGCGTCGGGACGGCCGCACCCAGTGAAGAACTGCTGGCCCTGACGACCGCCGACGCCGAGGTGATCGATGCGCTGACCGCGCTGGGTTACAGCATCGTCGAAGCCCAGCGGGCCGTGCAGGGAATCCCGCGCGAAATCACCGGCGTCGAAGACCGGCTGCGCCATGCGTTGGCCCGCTTTGCCGCTTGAGTTTTACTTTGACAAAACCCCATCCGTGTGTTACCATCGCACCGTTTCACACAATCGAGTTGACTGGACACTCATCCAGAGGGGGGGAGGGAACGGCCCGTTGAGCCCCCGGCAACCTGGTCGGATTTCAGGTGCCAATTCCGGCAGGCAGTGAGGCCGCCACCGCCTGAAAGATGAGAGTTTGCTCTCACATCTTGTTGCGCCTGCTGGTCGCTGCCAGGGGCGTTTTTTTTGTTGGAGTCATGGAACCGCGATGCGCACAATCTGGTGGGATGACGAACACCACACCGTGAAGATGATCGACCAACGTATACTGCCACGTGAGTTCGCCATTGTCGAGCTGCGTGATTACCATGCCGTGGCCGCGGCAATCACCGATATGACGATCCGCGGCGCCCCGGCCATCGGTGCAGCTGGTGCGTATGGCATGGCGCTCGCCGCCCGTCACAGCGCCGCCGCCGATCACGCCGGCCTGCTGGGCGACCTGGCGGCGGCCAAAACCGTGCTCGACGCCGCACGTCCCACGGCAGTCAACCTCTCGTGGGCCACGGCGCGCCTCCTGCGTGTGGCCAACCAGACCACCCCGGACACCCTGCGCGCGGCGCTGCTGGCCGAAGCCGAAGCCCTGGCCAACGAAGACATCGACATCAACCGCCGGATGGGCGCCGCCGGCGCCGCCGTCATACCCAACGGGGCCAACATCCTCCATCACTGCAACACCGGCTCGCTGGCCGCAGTCGACTACGGCACCGCCCTCGGTGTCGTACGCATGGCGGTCGAGATGGGCAAACAGGTCCACGTTTGGGTGGACGAGACCCGCCCGCGCCTGCAAGGGGCGCGTCTGACCGCCTGGGAGTTGATGCAGGACGGCATCCCGATGACGTTGATCGCCGACAACCTGGCGGGTCATCTGATGCGTACCGGCCAGGTGGACGTGGTTCTGTTTGGCGCCGACCGCGTCGCCGCCAATGGCGATGTGGCCAACAAGGTCGGCAGCTACAAACTGGCAGTCGTGGCACGCGAAAACGGCATCCCCTGTTATTCGGTTTCCCCCACGTCAACGATCGACATCAACCTGGCACATGGTGACCTGATTCCAATCGAACAGCGTGCGGCGGCCGAGGTGACCCACATCGGCGGCGTCGCGATCGCACCGGAAAACGTACCGGTGCTCAATATCGCCTTCGATGTGACGCCCGCCCGTTACCTGACCGGCATCGTCACCGAAGAAGGCATCTGCTATCCGCCCTATACGCAGAGCCTGCGGCGGGCCAAAGAATTGGCCGAAGCACGCATCCGCCAGGCGCAGCCGCTGAGCAGTGAAGGGCAGGTGGCACCATGACGGTTGTCGTTACCGGTTCATTGGCCTACGACTACATCATGTCGTTCCCGGGCCGTTTCGTGGATCACATCCTGCCCCAGCAGCTCCACACCCTCAGCGTGAGTTTTCTCGTTGATTCGCTGCGCCGTGAGCGCGGGGGGATTGCCGCCAACATCGCGTACAACTTGCGTCTGCTCGGTATCCGGCCCTACCTCATGTGTACGGCGGGCAAAGATTTCGACGACTACCTGGCCTGGCTGCAGCAGCAGGATATCGACACACGCGGCATCCGCATCTACCCCGACGATTTTACGGCCTCGTTCTTCGTCAGCACCGACGAGGATAACAATCAAATCGCATCGTTCTACACCGGTGCCATGGCGCGGGCCCGTGATCTGTCGTTGGCGGACATGGACTACCAGTCGATCGAGCTGCTCATCATCTCACCCAACGACCCGGGCGCCATGGTGCGGTATGCCCAGGAGTGCCAGGCCCTGTCGGTTCCCTACATTTACGACCCCAGCCAGCAGATCATCCGCCTGACCGGTGAAGAACTCACCGCCGGTGTGCGCGGTGCCCGCATCTTCGCCTGCAACGATTACGAATTTGCGATGGTGCAAAACAAAACCGGACTCGATGCGGCGGCGATCCTGGCGATGGTGCCTACCGTGGTGGTGACGCACGGTGAGCAGGGGTCGACGATTCATGACGCCGGGAAAACGTACCACATCCCCATCGCCCCCCCCGTCACCAAGGGTGAACCGACCGGTGTGGGTGATGCCTATCGGGCGGGGTTGATCGTAGGATTTTTACGCCGCTATCCATGGCCGGTCACCGGCCGCCTGGCGAGCATCGCCGCGACCTACGTGCTGGAACAACACGGTACGCAGGGCCATCATTATACGCTGGCGGAATTCGTTGCGCGCTACCGGCAAACGTTCGGCGATGCCCCCGAACTGGACGATTTGCTGGCCGGCAGCCTGGACGTGCAAGATGTGGACGCTGGAAACACTGACTGACGAACGAGTGATCCTGGCCTTCTTGCAGCACGACCGCATCTACGCCGCGTACGCTGTGGGAGACCTGGAACCGGCCCTGTTTGCGGACACCACGTGGTACGGCGCCACCGAGGCCGGGCCTATCGAAGCCCTCGCCCTGGTCTATCACGGGTTGACGCCTCCGGTCCTCTTTTTGATGGGTGTACCCGAGGGGGTTGCATTCCTGCTGGCGCAGGCGAACTTGCCCACGCAGGTGTTCGTCACGTGCCGCTCGCGACACCTGCCGGTGGTGCAGGCCCGCTATGCCTGGACCGATGTACGACCCATGTTACGCATGCGGGTTCGCCCGGCCGATTTTCACCCCTACGACTTCGAGGGCACCGTGGTGCAGTTGACGACGGCTGACCTGCCGGCGCTCCAGGCGCTGTACGACCAGGGGGGTGACTTTGCTCCCGATGCCTTCAACCCGCGGCAGCTCGATGACGGCATTTTCTACGGCCTGTTCGATACCGCGCCGCGTGGGGCTGCGCACGCGAGCCGCCGGCTCGTGGCTGCCGCCGGCACACACCTGCTGGCCCGTGCCTACGGGATCGGCGCCGTCGGCAACATCTACACCCATCCTGCAGCCCGCGGCCTCGGGTATGCCAGTGCGGTCACCAGTGCCGTGACCGCCGATCTCCTGGCCGCCGGTCTCGATGTGGTGTTGAACGTTCAGGAAAACAACGACCATGCGCTGCGTATTTACCAGCGCCTGGGTTACCAGATTCACTGCCGGTTCTTCGAAGGTCCGGCGCAACGACTGAGTGTTTGAAGGAGAAAACGTGTGACTCAGAATTACGATATCAAAGATATCAACCTGGCCGAACGCGGCCGCTATCGAATGCAGTGGGCAGCCAACGAAATGCCCGTGCTCGATCTGATCGAGGACCGCTTCCGCCAGGAGCAGCCGCTCAAGGGCCTGCGTGTGGCCGCCTGTCTGCATGTGACTTCGGAAACGGGCAACCTGATGCGTGTGCTGCAGGCCGGCGGCGCCGAAGTGTTCCTGGCCGCCTCCAATCCCCTGTCGACCCAGGACGATGTGGCCGCCGCCCTGGTTTCATACTACGAAATGCCGGTGTACGCCATCAAGGGCGAAGATGACGCCACGTACTACCAGCACCTCAACGCCGTGCTCGATACCCACCCCCACATGACGATGGACGACGGCTGTGACCTGGTCTCGACCTTGCACAAGGATCGTACCGAACTGCTCTCGGGCGTGCTGGGGGGTACCGAAGAGACCACCACCGGTGTCATCCGCCTGCGCGCCATGGCCGCCGAGGGTGCACTCCGGTTTCCGGTCATCGCCGTCAACGATGCGCTGACCAAACACCTCTTCGACAACCGCTACGGCACCGGCCAGTCAACGATCGACGGCATCGTGCGCGCCACCAACGTTCTGTTCGCCGGCAAGAACTTCGTTGTTGCCGGGTACGGCTGGTGCAGCCGCGGCATTGCCACCCGCGCCCGCGGCCTCGGCGCCAACGTCATCGTCACCGAAGTGCTGCCCCTGCGTGCCCTGGAAGCGGTCATGGATGGCTTCCGCGTCATGCCGATGCAAGAGGCCGCCAAAATCGGCGACATCTTCTGTTCGGCCACCGGTGACATCCACGTCCTGGACCGCGCCCACTTCGAGGTGATGAAAGACGGCGCCATTCTGTCCAATTCGGGCCATTTCAACGTCGAAGTGAACATTCCTGCCCTCACCGCCATGGCGAGCGAAGTGCGGCGCGTGCGCGATTTCCTCGACGAATACCACCTGCCGGACGGCCGCCGCCTCTACCTGATCGGCGAAGGCCGCCTCGTCAACCTGGCCGCAGCCGAGGGACACCCCAGCGCCGTCATGGACATGAGCTTCGCCAACCAGGCGCTGGCCGCCGAGTACATGGTGCAGCACCATGCCGAACTCAGCAACAAAGTCTATACCGTGCCCGAGGCGATCGACCAGGATATCGCCCGGCTCAAGCTCAAGGCCATGGGGATCGACATCGATACCCTGTCCAATGAACAGGTCACTTATTTGAATTCCTGGCAAGAAGGTACTTGAGAGACGGGCACGACGATTGCACGTCTGTAACTACGAAGGAGATAAAACCTATCCTATGACGACCACGTTCATGAATTCGCCGAAACTGTACTACACCTCCGAATCGGTGACCGAAGGGCACCCGGACAAGATCTGCGACCAGGTCTCCGACGCCGTGTTGGATGCCATCATCGCCGAAGATCCGGATGCGCGTGTGGCCTGCGAATGTGCCACGACGACCGGCCTCATCGCCGTGATTGGTGAGATCACCACCAGCACCTATGTCGATATCCAGACCATCGCGCGTGAAACCCTGCGCAGCATTGGCTACACCCGTGCCAAATATGGCTTCGACTGCGACACCTGCGCCGTGCTCGTATCGATCAAAGAACAGTCGGGCGACATCGCACTCGGCGTCGATCGCGCCCTCGAAGCCAAACGCGGCACCATGTCCGATGACGATATCGAGGCCATCGGGGCGGGCGACCAGGGCATGATGGTCGGTTTTGCCTGTAACGAGACCGAAGAACTCATGCCGCTGTCGATCATGCTGGCGCACAAGCTGGTGCGCCGCCTGAGTGAAGCCCGCAAAGATGGTGAATTGACCTACCTGCGGCCCGACGGTAAGTCGCAGGTCACCGTCGAGTACCACTACGGCAAACCGGTTCGTGTCGACACCGTGGTCATTTCGACGCAGCACGCGCCGGAAATCACCCAGGAAGAGATCCGCGCCGATCTCATCGAGTTGGTCATCAACCGCGTGATTCCAGTTACCATGATCGACGATCAGACCAGAATCTACATCAACCCCACCGGGCGTTTCGTGACCGGGGGACCCCTGGGTGACGCGGGTCTGACCGGCCGCAAGATCATCGTCGATACCTACGGTGGCGTGGCGCGGCATGGCGGCGGCGCCTTTTCGGGCAAAGACCCCACCAAGGTCGACCGCTCCGGTGCCTACATGGCCCGCTACATCGCCAAAAACATCGTCGCGGCCGGCTTGGCCGACCGATGCGAGCTGCAGCTGTCGTACGCCATTGGTGTTGCACGCCCGCTTTCGCTGAGCGTCGAAACGTTCGGCACGGGACGCGTCTCCGACGACGTCATCGTTCAGCTGATCCAGGAGAACTTCGACATGCGGCCGGCAGCGATCATCCAGAACCTGGACCTGCGCCGGCCCATCTACCGCCAGACGGCAGCCTACGGCCATTTCGGCCGCCACGACATCGATCTGCCCTGGGAACGCACCGATAAGGCCGAGATGCTGCGCCGCAAGGCCGGCCTGGCCGAGCTGGTTCTGGCTTGACGTCAACGCGGGACTTCCGAAGCCGCACTGGCTTCGGAAGTCCCGTTTGCCTCACCTTTGTGCAGCGGCAGGACCACTCGCCGGCATCCATCTTCTCGAACGACCACTCGGAGGGAGAACGACACCATGAGCGATGATACCATCATGACCGATCCCGGCCTCGTCGATGACGTGCGCGAACTGCTGGGGGGTTCGTCCGTATCGCTGGATGACTACCTGGCCGAAGACGAGGCACATACGGTGCTGCCATACGAAGTGCAGACCAGCGCCGCAGAGGCCGGCGTCCCCAGTGCCCTGGCCATCGATCCCAAGGGCATCGTCGCCTGGTTGTGGGAGCAGCTGGCCGACGTCGTTCATCACGTGATCTGTGGCCCCGACGTCTACGCCCAACTCGCCGACCTCTCGGAAGACGAGATCAAAGCCCGCATCGACCAGATGCTGGCCGATCTGATTACCGGGGTCGTTGCGCAGCTGCCGGGATGGCTGCGTGCCGTGGTGCCTTTGATCCGGCCGCTGGTGGCGCGCGCCGTTGCCTACGAAGTCCGGCGGGCCATTACGGAAGGCTTGGGCACCTACTGCGCCGTGCCCTGATGCCAGGGCAAAAAGTGTGGCCGCGGCGTTCGCACCTGCGCTAGCTCCTGCACCGTTGCCCGCGCCCGCACCCGGCTGATTCGCGTTCGGGTTGGCCGTCACCGCACCGGCCGTCGCCGCACCGACTGCCAGCAGCAGCACGAGAGCACACGCCATCGCGAGTGCGATACGGGCGAGCGTCGTATGTCGGAGTGAGTGGGCCATGGACGATGGTGGTGCGCTGCGACTGTCAGTCGCCGTCCGTGGCCCGTGCGAGGTGGAGATCG
>CAYUCC010000123.1:0-11456 GCA_964443225.1 uncultured Anaerolineae bacterium | reverse complement strand
GGGGGATGGGGGTTGGGGGATGGGGGTTGGAGGTTGGAGGTTGGGGGATGGGGGTTGGGGGTTGGGGGTTGGGGGTTGGGGGTTGGAGGTTGGGGGTTGGAGGTTGGGGGGGTGGAGGTTGGGGGTGGAGGTTGGATGGTGGAGTTTGGAGGTTGGAGGCATGGAGGTGGGGATGTGGATGGGGGGGTGATTGGGCGGGTGGTGCAGGAGGTGGGGACGCCGGTGTGGGTTTATGAGGCGGGGGTGCTGCGGCGGCAGGTGGGTGCGGTGCTGGGGGCGGCGCGGCCGGCGGGGGTGCAGGTGCGGTATGCGATGAAGGCCTGCCCGGCGACACGGGTTTTGCGTGAAATGCGGGCGCTGGGGGTGTGGATCGATGCGGTGTCGGGCAATGAGGTGCTGCGGGCGAGGCATGCGGGATTTGCGGGTGGCAGCGAGCCGCCGGTGATCCTGTTCACCAGCGATGTGTTTCGTGACCAGGCGCAGGCGGTGGTGATGGCCGAGGGGGTGCTGCCCAATCTGGGGTCACCGGGTATGGTGGACGAGCTGGCGCGCGCCGGTCACCGTGGCCCGATCGGCCTGCGCGTCAACCCTGGTTTTGGGCACGGCCACGTGCCGGCGTGCGATACGGGTGGACCCAGCTCGAAACATGGGATATGGTGGCGCCAGGTGGCTGATACGGCGCACGCCGCCGCCCAGGCCGGGCAGCGCGTCGTACTGCTGCACGCCCACATCGGCAGCGGCCCCGCGCCGGCGGAACTGTTCGACAACCTGCGGCACCTGGTTGCGGTGTTTGCCGGATTGTTCGAGATGTTACCCGACGTGGAGGCGGTCAGCCTGGGCGGCGGCGTGCCGTACAACTACCACGATCCGCACGCCCAGATCGATCTGAGCCAGCTGACCGGCCTGCTGCTGATGGCGCGCCAACACCTGGAGGCGGCGGCACGGCGCCCGCTGCGCCTGGAAATCGAGCCGGGGCGTTTCCTGGTGGCCCCGGCGGGCTGCCTGGTGACGCGGGTGACCGAGGTCAAACATACCGAATCCAATGCACGCGGGCCGGGGATGACCTATGTCCTGGTGGATGCCGGCATGAACGACCTGCTGCGGCCCGCGCTGTACGGGGCGTATCACCGCATGTCGGTGCTGGGCACGGGCGCCGGTCGCACTCCGGAGCCGCTGGTGGTGGCCGGTCCGCTCTGCGAATCGGGTGACGTGTTTACCCGCCAGGCCGACGCACGCCTGGCACCCCGAGATCTGCCGCGCCCCGACCCAGGCGACCTCCTGATCGTGCACGACGTTGGCGCCTACGGCTACGCCATGAGCTCCAACTACAACTCGATCGGCCGCGCCCCACAGGTCTGGCTGGAAGAGGATGGCTCCTGGCAATGGATGTCGCGCCGCGAAACGCTGGCGGATTTGTTGGGTGCGGAGTACGGAGTAGGGAGTAGGGAGTAGGGAGTAGGGAGTAGGGAGTCGGGTTGTTGTTTCCAAGCCCCTAATCCCTGAACCCCAACCCCTACTCCCTACTCCGTACTCCCTACTCCGTACGCACAAAGACCCAATTACTATGGAACGTGCTCTGGCCGGCCATGTCGCCGAGGGTGTCGGAGGTGGTCTGGTTGATGTTGCGACCATCGTTGTGTTTGGCCCAGTGGCCTTTGGGGGAGGCTATCACGCCGGGGCGGACGGTGTCGCTGACCACGGCGCGCAGCTGGCACCAGCCGCGTTGGTTTTCGATGATGACGGTGTCACCGGTGGTGATGCCGCGTGCGGCTGCGTCGATGGGGTGTATTTCGAGGACCGGTGCGCCTTCACGGGCCAGCAGGCTGGGTACGTTGGCCAGGCTGCTGGAGACGAAGTGATGGCTGGCGGCGCTCACCAGGGCCAGTGGCGGAAACGCCGGCGGGTCACCTGAGAGCGACTCATCGCGCGGCGGCTCGACCCAGCCGGGCAGGGGATCGATGCCTTCGTCGGCCAGGGTTTCGGAATAGATTTCGACCCTGCCGCTGGGCGTGGGGAAGTGGCCGCCGGCAAACGGTGGGGTGGGAGCCAGTGCCAGCGGCAGCGGTTTGCCTTCCTGCAGGCGAGCCAACGTGATGTCGTGCAGCGCCGGATTGTGGACGGCGGTCGCCGTGAGCACTTCGTCGATGACCTCGTCCGCCGATTGGTGCAGCCAGGGCTCGTCGAAACCCATGGTACGCGCCAGCAGCCCCATGACCTCCCAGTTGCTTTTGCCCTCACCCAACGGCGGGATTGCCGCGGCGTTGTACTGGACGTGGGTGTGGCCATAGGCTTTGTGCAGGTCGGTGTGCTCCAGCTGCGAGGTGGCGGGCAGCACGATGTCGGCGTAGTCGGCTGTGTCGGTCAAAAACAGCTCGTGCACGACCGTAAACAGGTCGTCACGCTGCAGGCCGCGTACGATCGCCCCGGCATTCGGTGCGCTGGCGGCCGGATTCGCGCCGTACACGAATAACGATTTGATCGGGGGGTCGTTCACCTCACCGAGCAGGGCGGCTCCCAGCCGGTTCATGTTGACGCGCCGTGCCGGTGGGGGGCATTCATCCCAGTGATGGACCGCCGCCGCATCCCACGACAGGGTGCCGCTCGTGCTGTAGGCCAGGCCGCCGCCGCGGGTGCCGTACTGGCCGGTGATCGCGGGTAGGGTCAGGATGGCGCGCACGTTCTGGCCGCCGTTGTGGTTGCGGTTGATGCCGTCGGAAATCTTGATCAGGCCCGGGCGCGTGCTGGCGTAGAGGTGGGCCAATTCGATGATATCCCGGGTGTCGAGCCCGGTGATGGCCGCCACCCGTTCTGGCGGATAGTCGCCCAGGCGGGCACGCAGCTGCTTCCAGCCAACGGTATGCGCGTGCAGCCAATCTTCGTCTTGCAGACCTTCGCTCACGAGAATGTACGCCAGGCCGAGGGCCAGCGCACCGTCGGTGCCGGGCAGCGGCGCCAGGTGCCAGTCGGCGCCTTGCGCGCTGCGTGTGCGCCGTGGATCGATCACCACCAGCTGGCAGCCGGCACGCTGTGCGGCGCGCAACGCCGGCATGAAATGCGGCGCCGTGCTGATGGGGTTGTGTCCCCAAAGTATCACCAGGCGGCTGTGAGCCACGTCCTCGTAGGGCGGACTGTGGCGCGTGCCGAGGGTCACTTCCACCGCATGTTCGGCCGCCGCGCCGCAGATGCTGCGCTGCAAGCGGCTGGCACCCAGGCGGTTCCACAGGCGCCCGTTGCACACCGACATCTGCACCAGGCCCAACGTGCCGCTGTAGCTGTAGGGGAGAATGGCGGCCGGGCCGTACTGGGCGATGATGCCCCGCCAACGCTCGCCAATTTCGGCCAGGGCCTCGTCCCAGCTGATGCGCTGCCACTGCCCGCCGCCCTTGGGCCCTACACGGCGCAGGGGATACTGCAACCGGTCGGGATGGTAAACCCGTTCCAGGTAGGGCCTTACCTTGGCACACAACCAGCCCTGGGTCACGGGGTGGTCCGGATCGGCATAAAACGCCACCGCGCGACCATTCTCCACTTCCGTGATGACACCACAGGTATCCGGACAGTCGTGCGGGCACGCACCATGGATGAGTTGAGTGGGCATACGGTGCTCCGCTGTAAGTCATGGAATAGGCTGAGTCTAGCATGGCCCCACAGTCATGTCAAATGCCCGGCAAAATCCAAAATCCAAAATCCAAAATCCAAAATCCTTACCGTTTCCTTACAATTTGACTTGTACCCGTAGATGCTTATACTTGGCTCCTCACCACCAGGCAAAAAAGGCCCGCCCGTTTGCCGCCGACCATCATAGCCACCATCCCAATCACTGCCGTGTGTGCTGGATTGGGGTGTGAGGCACCCAAAGGAGCTCTCGCACGGTGCAACGGATCATCCTGCTTTCGACGATTTGTCTGCTCATAGGAATGGCGAGTGCGGCACCGTTGGCCGCCGCCGCACCCACTTCCACGGTAACAGTCACCACGACCAGCATGGTGGTCGATGGGGACACCAGCAGCATCAACGCCCTGCTCGCCGACCCGGGTGACGACGGGCAGATCTCTTTTCCCGAGGCCCTGACCGCCGTCAACAATACCGGCGCCGGCCATACGATCAACTTCAACCTCGCCACCGGTGCCACGATCAGCCACAGCTACACCTTCGACGTGTTCGTGTCGTCGACCACCATCGACGGTGACACCAACGGTGACAGCAACCCCGACGTGGTTTTCAACGGTCCCAATGGCTTTCACTCGATCGTGCTGTATTCGGCCAACAACATACTGCGCAACCTGGTCATCACCGGCATTGGTCTGGACAACTCGACGTCACACCACAACCAGATCATCCATAACTACATTGGTACCGACGTGACCGGCACCGTGGTCCGTGACGAAAACACCAACGGCATCGAGATTGAGTACGGCGCTCACGACAACGTCATCGGCGGTACCACTGCCGCCGAACGCAACATCATCGCCGGCCACACCAACAACGGCGGCATCCTGATCCACAGCGGTGCCCAGAACAACCAGATCACCGGCAACTGGATCGGCTTGAACGCGGCGGGAAACCCCTTGCCCAATCGTTCCGGCATCTTCATCCAGGACGGTGCGGTGAACAACGTCATCGGTGGCCAGCGGGCGGGCGCGCCGTGCACTGGACCCTGCAACGTCATCAGCGGTAACAGCGAGTCGGGCATTGCCATGTTCGACACGGGCACCTCCAGCAACCAGGTCATCGGTAATTACCTGGGCCTCAACACCGGCGGCACGGCGGCCCTGGCCAACGGCTATTTTGGCGTGAGCCTCAACGATGGGGTCAGCCAGAACCAGGTTGGTGGGTCACGTTCGGGTACGACGTGCAGCGGGCCGTGCAACGTCATCAGCGGCAACGGTGGCGACGGCGTTTTGATCAGCGGGACTGGCGCCGACGACAACACCATTGCCGGGAATTTCATCGGGACGAACCCGGCGGGCACGGCGGCTTTCGCCAATACGTACCATGGCGTCGAGATCAGCGGCCAAGCCAGCGAAAACACGATCGGTGGTTCGCATGGCACCAGCGGTTACCCGTGCGATAATCACTGCAACCTGATCAGCGGCAACGGCCAGGTCGGTGTGCTGATTGCCGAGGCGGGCAGCGACCAAAACAAGGTCGTGGGCAACTACATCGGCGTCAATGGGGCGGGCACCCAGGCCATGATGAACAATTTTTACGGTGTGGCGCTGCTTGCATCCTTCACCGACCAGGGACCGGCACGCAGCGTCATCGATGGTGACGAGGCGCCGGCTGCGATCCTTTCGGGCGTGACGGTCAAACCAGGTAAGGCGGCGGCCCAGGGTGCCCTCGAGGCAGGTGCCGGCGGCTCACAAGGTGCCGTCGCTGAGGAGGGGCAGACATCCACGGAACCGTCGGCGGCTACCTCTGCCAGCAGCGCAGCCGTGCAGGTCCCGCAGGCCAACGGCCCGGATCAAACCCAAATCGGCGGCAGCGCGCCCGCCGAGAGCAACCTGATCTCCGGCAACTATTACGGCGGCATCATGATCGACGGCAGCGGCACACAGCAGACCCGTGTCACCGGCAACCGGATCGGGTACGACCGCAACAAAGTTCCGCTGCTCAACGATAACGGGGGCGTTATCGCCAGTACCGGCTCGATCTCGACGACGATCGGCGGTGCGTTGGCCGGCGAAGCCAACGAGATCAACGGCGCCATCTTCGTTTACGATTCGGCAACCCGCGCGGCGGTCGAGGGCAACGAGATCGCCATTCCTGACGCGTGGTCGGCGGCCGGCTACATGCCGATCGACCTCGACGTCGACGGTGCCACGTGCAGCCCCTGGCAGGGCGGTACCGGCACCAACGGCGCGATCCCCGCCCCGCGGCTGATGCGCATCACGAGCGGTGGTCTGGTCGAGGGGGCCACGCGACCGGGCGCGCGCGTCGACATCTACCGCAGGGAGCAGGCGGGCAGCCAGGTCAGCCGCTACTTTGCGCGCAGTGTCAAAGCGGTGGGCCACGGCACAGCCGACGCTAACGGCAAGTTCAGCATCGCGACGACCCTGGCCGCAAACGACCAGGTCGCCGCCACGGCAACTGTTGGCGGCGGGACCTCCGAGCTGTCACAGCTGCGCCGGCCCGTCATTTTCGTTCACGGGATTGGTGGCTCCTGGCTGCGCAGTGCCACCAACGACTGGTTGTGGCTGCCGCCGGTCGGTACCAGCAACACAGTCAATAATCGCCTGGCGCGCCTGGCCCTGGATGCCGCCGGCAACAGCCTGGAACCGGTGACGGTCAACGGGGTGATCGAGGTCGGCGGCTGGGCGGTCTACGGGCCGGTGCTCGAATGGCTGGAGGACCACGGCTACAGCCGGACCAGTAACGCCGCGACCAACGATATCTGGCCGTTTGCCTACGATTGGCGCCTGGCGCTGACCCCACGCGCCAACGATCTGCGCCAGCTCGTCGACGACCTGAGCAATCCACTGTCCAACACCGCACGGGCGTGTGATGTGGACATCGTGGCGCACAGCATGGGCGGTATGGTGTCGAGCCTGGTCGTTCGTAACAACCCCACCTTCAGCCAGGATCACATCCACCGTCTGATCACGCTGGGCACACCCTACCTGGGCACACCGCAGGCGGCCAGCGCGCACAGCGCCGGGTACGTCTTTGGCCTGGAACGCGTCTACTCGTGGGTCACGTTCGATTGGGGTCGTATGCTGCAGATGGCACGTAATCTGACGGCGGGGTACACCCTGATGCCGAGTCCCAACTACTTCCCGGCCAGCGGTGCACTCACGTACCTGAGCAACCTCCAATCGGTGCCCGCCATCGGTTATGCCCAAACGTTCAATTTCCTGACGGCACCCAAGCTGGACGGTGCGGGCAATCCCCAGGGGCTGGACCGCAACGCTGCGCTGTGGGCCGCGGAACAGACCGCTGTGCACAACCAGATCGACGACTGGACCGGTTGGGCCGGTCCACCGCAGATCTTCCGTATCGTCGGTGACACCGGTCTGCGCACCGCCATCGGCTGGCGTGTCGGGCCCATGCACCGTACCTCGAACGGCGCGCTCGACCAACGCCGCGAACCCGGCGACAGCAACGAACACGTCGTCTGGCGATCCAGCCAGTATGCCATCCTGGGCCGCGGCGATGAGACAGTCGCCCTGCCCAGCGCACGCCTGGGTCGTGGAACGGGCACCGATTTTTCGGGTGTCGATGCCTGGTGGGTACAGAATTTCGACACCTTCAATCGCGACCACCTCGCCCTGGTCACCGAGGATGACAGCCTGACACGTATGACCCACATTCTGCACGGTGGTTTTACGGTGCCGACCCTGTTCCCCGAAGCACAGCCAGGCGCACCGGCCAGTGTGGCTGAGGACCTGTTCTACCTGTTCGGTTCCGAGCCGATCGCCGTGCACGTGACCGACAGCCAGGGGCGCCATACCGGCCCGATCACACCGACGCACTATAGTGAGATTGAGTTCAACGTGCCGGGTGCGAGTTACTGGCCCAATGACTATGCTGTGAGCCTCTCCCTGCTGCGTGGCGAAACCTATACCCTCACGGTCGAAGCGCCGGTGTCTCCCGCAACGCTGCGGGTCATGCGGCTCGTGCCCGACAGCGGCGGCGCAACGGAGCAGGTCTTCTTCCCCGACCAACCGGTCGCTACTGCGGGCAGCGTGCAGATGGTGCTGCCCGCCGCGGGTCTGCCGACCGCAGCGCCCCTTGCGGTCGATGCCGACGGCAATGGTACCTACGAGGGGACGCTGCCGCCCGCCGCCGTGCTCACCAGCAGCGCCACGGTGCCGGTGGTGCCAGAACCGCACCCATGGGATATCCGTGTGTCCACGGCGGTCACGGCCACGAGCAATCCGACGATTACGGTCACGATTCCGAGCGGCGGTGACACGACCTGGCAGTGGCAGGCTGCAAGCGACGCCGCATGGATCCTGCCGCAGACATCAAACGGCACGGCGCCGGCGACCGTCACCGCCACCCTGGCTTCGTTGATCCAGCCCATCGGGGTGCACACCGCCACCCTCACGATCACCCTGAGTTCAGGAGGTTATCAGGTGAACTACCCGATCACCGTGCAGTTGACGGTCGATGGTTGGTGTGCCAACGGCAGTCCGTACGACGTCAACTGTGATGGCCTGGTCAACGTGCTTGACGTGCAGGCGGTGGCGGGTGCCTGGGATACCGCGGTGGGACATCCGGCTTTTAGCCAGAATTACGACCTCGATCGTAATGGCCGCATCGATATTCGCGACGTGCAGCTCGAAGTGGTGGGTTGGAGTCGCTACTGAGATGATGCCGGGCGATCCAACCTGGCCCACAGCCGATCCAGGCGGGCCCTTGCATGACGACGAGGTGCACGTGTGGTGTGCTGACCTCGACGCCCTGGGTGCCGACCCGGATCGGTTTCAGCGTATTCTGACTGCGGCTGAGCTCACGCGTGCCGCGGCCTACCGGTTTACCGTGGACCGCGTGCGGTTCGTCACCGCACGCGGCATGCTGCGATGGGTATTGGGTCGTTATCTCGAGCTGGACGCGGCCGCAGTCTCCCTGCGGGTCACCGCGTTCGGCAAACCCGTTGTCGAACCAGGATCGACCGCCGTACAGTTCAACCTGGCGCACGCACAGGGCTTGGCCCTGCTGGCTGTGACGCCGCGGCGCCAGGTTGGCATCGACATCGAAGCGGTGCGCGACCTGCCCGACATGCACTCGATTGCCAGGCGTTTCTTTGCCGCCGCCGAGGTGCAGGCGCTGCTGACCCTACCGGCAGCCCAGCAGGTGGCGGCATTTTATGCCTGCTGGACACGCAAGGAAGCGTTCATCAAGGCCATCGGTGAGGGTCTCACGTTTCCCCTGGACCGGTTCGTGGTCTCGCTGCACCCGTCCGAGCCCACCGCTCTGCTGACCGTGGACGGCGATCCACGAGCAGCAGAGCGGTGGACGATGATGGCGCTGCAGCCGGCAGCGGGTTACGCGGCAGCCCTGGTTGTCGAGGGAACTGGCTGGCGCCTCTCTACTTATTCCGTCGGCGGTTCAGGATAAGCCCACCGGCCGCCAGACCTGCCCCGGCAACCCCGGCCGCCGCCGCGCCGTAGATCGCCAATGGCCGGCGTTTCTTTGATTTGACGCCCTTCGACATGATCGGGATATCGGCCAGTTTGGCGGCCGCCTCACCCTGCATCTGCTTGAACTCTTCGGGGTGCGCACGCCAGTAATCGGCCAGCTTACGTTTCTCCACGACCTCATCATCGGTGACGAATACACCGTGCGAGCGCAGGCCGCCCAGCTGGTAACCGTGTTTTTTGAAGAGGCGGTAGATTTCTTTCACCCGGTCCATCGTGATGTTACGCCCCAGGGTGTAATCTTCGAAGCGTCCTTCCATGGCCAGCAGCGACGTCTCGGCCAGGCAGGCGTAGACCGTCTTGGGCGGCAGGCCGATGTCGTACGTAATCTCGATATCACCGGGGATCAGCACCTCACCCGACTCGATCACCAGAACGTCGGGGCGCAGTGCCGCTTCGGCTTCGCCAATATCGGGCGGCCGCGCCACGTCACAGATGACCGCACCTGGCTTGCACTTCGTGATGTCCACGATACGCTGACCAAAGGCCGAGGTGGCTGTGATAATCAGATCGCAGTCAGCGACCAGGTCCCCGGCTTTGGTCGAGATCATGACCTCAGCGCCGGGCGTCTCCTCTTCGATCATGCGCTTGAACTCGATGAGCCGCTCGGGCTCGATCGACACCAGGACCACCTTGCCGATGGCCTGCGCAATCAGGCGCGCGCAGACCGAACCGATCGAGCCGGTACCACCGATCACCATGGCTTTGCCCTGCGTCAGGTCGGTGGCGCCCATCTTGATGACCGCCTGTTTGGCGGCTTCCAGCGTGGCGGCGACGGTGAGGCTGTTGCCGCTGGTGATGGCGATGTCGCACTGGTGCGCGGTGGTGATGCCCGCGTCGCCCACGACCGACGTGAATGCACCCAGCCCCATGATGCGCGCGCCCATACGCTCCGCAATTTTGGCCGATTCCATGAGCTTCTGGTAGGTGAAGTTCTCATCGCGGCTCATCATCTCGCGCGGTGTGGCGCCCAGGGTGATGAGGTACCCTTCGATTCTCTGCCCGGTTGCCGGTGACTGGCCTCCTGTGATTTTGCCCACGTATATGGGTGGAATCTGGGCGGCAATGGGTTCGACGACATCGTCCGGCAGGTACTTCGTCCAGGCAAAGCGTTTGTCTTTATGGATGAAACCGATGTTGAGCGGGTGGATGACAAAGGCGAACTTGTTGAGGCCCGCTTCTTCCGGCTGCAGATACCGAATCCCCGGTGTCCATTCCAGATTGGCCATCAGGTCCAGGTAGGTATCTTCGGTCAGCGGCGCGTTGGGGTCGGTGCGCAGCGCCACCAGGGCGGCTTCGATTGCGGCGGCCGACCAGGGGCTGAGATCACCCTTGTCACCCATCGACGGCATCATCGTGACCAGGATACTCGCACCCCGTGCGGTCAGGTCTTCCACGTCCTCCGGCAGGGCGCGCTCGACGACGATGGTCTTGCGTTTGAGCTTCGCCGGCGCGTACCGCCGGATCGTACCGACATCGCCGGCCAGGATATCGGCCCATTCGAAGGGTGCGGAACTGCGAGAGGTGCCAGGCTGGCCGGCTTCCGGTTCCAAACGCCGGAAGGGTGCATCGTGCAGCTGGTCGAGGGTGGGACCGGCGGCCTGTTCGAGGGTGGCTTTGCTGCCGACGCCCGGTGCGGCCGGCAGGGCAAAAAAGATCTCGGGGTCGGCATAACGAATATCGCTGCTGTTACGCGACAGGGCCTGCGAGAGGCCGGTGTGGTTCAGTCCGGGCACCATCAGGATACGTTTGGCGGCAAAAATCCCGGGCTGCGCACGGTCGGCCAGAATGATTCCCCATCGTTCCAGGCCGGCACGAATACCCCCGCCGTCCACGATCGGTGTTTGCGTGGGTACCTTGAGCAGCTGTGCGCCGATCGTATGCTCGCGACGGGCGGGGCCCAGCTCCAGGGTGGCTGGCATACCCTCCAATCCGATCGCGTCGACCGTGCCGTCGAAGCGGCGCAGGACTTCCTCGGCGCGCGCCGGGTCGCCATGACAGCCCACCTGGATGATCTCGATGGTTTCACCGAGGAAGTTTACCGTTGTCGTTTGTTCTCCGTCGTTGATGTGAATGACGGCGATGCGCTTCATCGCATGTTCTCCTTTTTCAGCCCGGTTGGAGGCCGGGCCGTGTTGTCGGTTGCTTGTTGTGAATTTGTACACCAGTATGCCAGGTTGCGCAGGTGTTTGCACTGATGTTCGTCATATGGGGAGGGAGTAGGGAGTAGGGAGTAGGGAGTAGGGAGTAGGGAGTAGGGAGTAGGTCCTACTCCGTCAACTCCTTGCATAAAAAACAAGAATTTTAGGCCTC
>CAYUCC010000122.1:0-12225 GCA_964443225.1 uncultured Anaerolineae bacterium | reverse complement strand
CGGTACTCGTACTCGTACTCGAATCCGAGGCAGCGATCGAGCACGAGTACGAGTAGGACAGAAACCGCAATCGTACTCGTACTCAGTGAAACGGTACTCGTACTCGTACTCGAATCCGAGGCAGCGATCGAGTACGAGTAGGAGTACGAGCCGGACGGAACCCGCAATCGTACTCGTACTCAGTGAAACGGTACTCGTACTCGTACTCGAATCCGAGGCAGCGATCGAGTACGAGTAGGAGTACGAGCCGGACGGAAACCCCAATCGTACTCGTACTCAGTGAAACGGTACTCGTACTCGTACTCGAATCCGAGGCAGCGATCGAGCACGAGTACGAGTACGAGCCGGACGGAACCCGCAATCGTACTCGTACTCAGTGAAACGGTACTCGTACTCGAATCCGAGGCAACGATCGAGTACGAGCAACGTTGCCAACTTTCCAAAAGTTGGCAACGTTGCTGGATCACTGCAGCGCCTGCCGCGGCAGGTCCCAGTCCGGTGAAAGCTGCGCCGCCTGGGTGAACAGCTCGCGCGCACGGTCCAGTTCACCGCGCTGGCGTGCCAGGATGCCCAGGTTGTAGTAGATTCGGGCATCGTCGCCGTGCTCGGCCAGGGTCTGCTCCAGCAGCGCCTGGGCCTCGCCCGCCTGATCGGACGGCAGCAGGTACAACGTTTGCTGCAAGGCGGGTGCAGCCAGGTCAGGCCGGCCCGCTCGCAGATAGACAATGCCCAGGTTGAGGTGCGCCACCGGCAGGTCGGGCGCGCGCGGCAGAACCTCATCCAGCAGGATACGCTCGGCCTCGCCCAGCTCGCCCAACTCGCGCCGCGCGGCCGCCAGGTTGCTCCAGTGCAGGGCGTTCTGCGGCTCGTTCTCGACCGCCTGGGCAAATGCTTTTGCCGCATCGCCGTACTGCTGGAGGCCGAAGTAGGCCAGGCCGGCGTTGTTCCACGCACTGGCGTCATTCACATCACGCACCAGGGCCTGTTCCGCCATGTCCAGCCCGGCCTGGTGGTTGCCCTGGTCGTTGTACTCCAGGGCCAGGTTGGTGAAGGGCATGGATGACTGCGGTGCACGGCTGGCCGCCCACTGCCAGAGGGCCAGGTCGTTTCGCCAGTTGGGCGTTATCAGCTGCACCGTCGCCGCGCACAGCAGCAGCCACACCGCGCCCGCCACGGCCAGCCGCGGGCGCAGGTCATGGCCCCAATCGAGGTGCAGTGCCACCAGCGCCAGCACGCCCAGCGCCAGGGGGAAGAGCAGGAAACGCTCGGCCACGAAGGCCCCACCGCCCAACTCCAGCGGCCGGAGGTTGCTCACCGGCAGCAGGGCCAATAGGGCGGCCAGAACCAGCAGGGCAAAACGTGGCCAGCGCCGCCAGGCAAAGAGCAGGCCCGCCGCAGCCAGCCCGATCACCGCCCACGACACCCAGCCGGCCGGCGACGTGGGGGGCAGCGGCAGCGGGCTGGTGTGCAGCGGCGCCAGGCTGGTGAAGGGCCAGAGGACGAGCTTCAGGTACTCGGCCAGCGAGCGACCGACCAGCAGCAGGTGCGGCACGGGCGCCCCGACCGGCAGCGCCGCCCCGGCATCGTCCGCCAGCAGATAACCCAGCGCGGCCGTGCGCACTCCCAGGTAGACCAGTCCGGCCAGCAGGACCGCCGCGATCACCGTTACGTCTCCCTGCTGCCAGGCGCTGCGGGCCATGGTTCTGAGGGAGAAGGGGCGCACCGCTGGCAGCCGCCGCGCCAGATGCCACAGCGGCAGCACCAGGAGGAACGCCACGGCCATCTCCTTGCTCAGCGCCGCCAGAAAAAAAGCCACCCCCACCGCCAGCGGGCGTACCCGGCCGGCCAGGCGCACGTCGGCCAGCAGCGCCAGCAGCAGGAACAGCGTCAGCAGCAGGTCGAAACGCCCCGAGATGAAGACCACCCCTTCCAGCAGGGCCGGGTGCAGCGCGTAGAGCAGCCCGGCCGCCACCGGCAGCCGGGCCGACCAGCCCTGGCCCGGCCCGCTGCGCAGCAGAGCAAAGCCCAGGGCCGTGACCAGCAGCGTATTGGCGGCGTGGAGCAGCAGGTTGCCCAGGTGATACAGCGCCGGCGACAATCCACCCAGCCGCAGCTCGGCCATGAAGGTCAGCAGAGGCAGCGGCCGGAAGTAGTTGGGCGACAGGACAAAGGGGCTGGTCAGCGCGGCCAGCCAGGACCCCGGCGCCCGGTACACCGGCAGGTCGCGCAGGAAGATGGTGTCATCCCACACGAAGTCATAACGCACGGCCGGCAGGTAGAACAGCAGTGCCAGCGCCGCCGGCAGGAGAAGCCACAGCAGCTGCTGGCGTTTACCCATGAACCGGCCTCCGCGCGGCCACAGGCACAGACAGCTGCCTCACGCAGCGCCTGGCGCTGCCTGAACCAGGACAAGACGCACCGCACAAACCCGGGTGCGGTGCGTCCGCCGGCCACAGGCAAAGTGAGGGGCATGGCCGAAACCCCGCTGGCATCACGGTTGCCTGCCGGAGACGATGATAGGTGATGTCAGGCCTGTCGAACCCCGTGTGTCCCAATAAGCCTCACGGCCAACCGGCTCGATCAACTAACGGCGATGCCGAGCTGTGCCAGCAGCGCCGGCATTTCGAAGTATACCCGCCCGTGCGTGATCTGATCGTTCGCAAGGTCGTACACCACGCACAGCGGCACGCGCACGTCCTTGCCGGTGGCCGGGATGCCGGCGAACTCGCCGATGTGTTTGCCGACGAAGTCGCTCTCTACCATGGCGTTTTGCTCGCCAAAGAGGGTGACGCGGGCGGTGGCGGTGGCGTCGAACGCGATGTGGTAAAAATAGTGCAGCATGCCCAGGACACCCTCGCGCCCGTGGTGCTCCTGTCCTGTGGCCATGATGGTGAAGACGACGTCCTCCGCCATCATGCTGGCATCGCCGTGTTCCGAGTTGAAGTAGCGCATCATAGTTTCGCGTGTGCTCTCGACTGACATGGTGACCTCCTGTGATTCGAACATGAGCGGAACCGCCGTGGGCTTCAGCATCACCTCGAGACGTTCGACCAGGCCGGACCAGGCGCGGAAGTAATAGGCCTCACCTTCCGGCAGCGCCTGAACGCGGCCGCGCCATTCGGACTGGCCATCGCCCGTTTCTTCTTGCCACAGCCGTAGGGTGAACAGGCGAGTTGTCCTGGCGGTTGCTGTCATCGTTTGTGCCTCACGGTTTGATGGGGCCATGATAACACGCAAGGCGTTTCACCAGCGTTTCATGAAGCGTTCAATAGAAGGAAATTTCAGAGATTAGTAGAGGAACTGTCCAGTAGATAGAGTAGCAGGAAGCACAATGGTTCACTGATCATGGTGCGCTCTCAGTAAGTGACGCAAGGTCGATGTTGTCGCGGATACGCCAGCGCAGATGCACTGATCCGCCCGCGAGTTCGCCAGGGTCGAGCAATGCGACGCCGGCCGTCAACTGCTTCCGCCAGGCGGCCAAGCGTTCTGTCCGCTCAGGGATCGGCAGTTCCAGCGCCTCCACCAGGTAGCCCAGGCGCTTGAAGAGCGCACCGGAGGCGAAGTGCATCAGATACCTATCGAGCCTTGCCCATTCTACCTCCGCCCAGTGGCCGCGTAATGTTTGTGCTAACTGCCAGATGCCGCCGCATAGGTCCGGCCGATCAGCCGCATCCACGATGGTCTTTTCGCGGTCGGTCACCTGTACAGGCTGCCCATCCACCTCTCGTCGCGCCAATCCAAAGAAGCGTGACGCACGGATCATCACAAGCCGATACTGTACCCCGGCGAGAACCAACTTGAGCCGGAGCTTGCGTTGAGGAGATTGGACGAAGACTGTTCGCGGCGCCTGCTCGGTGAAATTCCAGAAGCGCAGAGCTGACCAATACGCGATAGCGCTCGGCTCCACAAGGCGCGTGCCGATCAGCAGCGCGTTTTCGGTCCACACTCGATCAGGGCCGGCGCTGAGAGGTACCAACATGTAGAGACCACGCTCGATGCGTTTCAACCAACCACCGCGTGTCAGACGGCTGAGCGCATAGTGTGCGGTTGCAGGGTTTGGCCAGCGGGTGCTGACTTCCTCAAAACGGAAGACGGACCGATTCTCCGCCGCCAGGCGAGACAAAAACTCCGCTTCTCTTTGTGAAAGGCCAGTGATAGTTTGTAACATCTTACTTAATCTATTTCATAGTTTCATGCAGCAAAATATCACAATACGGCGATCTTGTCAGATTCTACCATGAGGAGCAGAGATCAGACGAGATTCGCCTGCCGCGCCAGCGTGTAGGCGTGGCGGAGGAGGTTGCCCGCTTCGGCGGGCTGGCCGGTGTCCCAGGCGGCCAGCGCGGCGAGGAGCGGCTGCTCGATGACGGACGGCAGCGCCTGCTGACTGGGGTCGAGCAGCTGCCGCGCGTAGGGCACGGCCTCCAACGGGCAGTTCTGCGCCAGCGCGACACCGATCAGCGGCCAGAGCGCCTGCCACCAGAACGGATAGGGTGCCGTGTGCTGCCGCCACGCCGCCAGGGCCGCCAGGGCCAGCTGCGCGGCTTCGCTGGTCGCGCCACGGCGTTCGGCCAGCCACGCCAGGTTAGCGCGGCTGGCGCCGACATAGTCCTGGGCCCCGGCAGCTTCGGCCGCGGCCAGGCCGCGGCGGGCATAGGCCTCTACGCCCGCCTCATCACCCTGCCGCCGCTGCGTAACGGTCAGGTAGGCCAGGCAGCGCGCCTGCAGGGTGACGTCACCGGTCTGCTCGGCCAGGGCCAGCGCCGCGCCGAGCGCCGCGGCCGCCTCGGCGTAGTCACCGTGCCACAGTAGGTTGAAGCCCAGCCCGAACTGGTGCGGGCCGCACGCCTCCGGGCTGGCGGCTGGCGGCAGGGCCGCCAGGGCATCGCGCGCATAGGCGAGGGCGATATCCGACGGGGCGAAGCGCGCGCGCCGGTTATGGTACCGGCTCAGGTTGCCGAACAACGCTGCACGCTGCGACGGCGTGCCGTGCTGCTCGATCGCTGACTGGACGCGCGCGATACGCTGCGCCATGTCGTCCCAGCGGTTCCACCAGTACAGCAGGATCAGGGTATCGACCTGCACCTGGCACCACGCCTCCCACCAGGCGGCATCGGCCGCATCACCGGGCGCGCCCAACAGCGCCTCGGCCGCATCGTAGGCCGCGGCTGCCTGCGCAAAGTCGGCGCGCTCGTTTTCCAGCGTCTTGCCGATCTTGCGCAGCAGGCATGCCTGCGTGATCGTGTCCGCCCCTGGCAGGTCACCCAGCGTCGCACGGTAGGCGTCGCGTGCCAGGTCGTGCTGGGCCAGAACCTCGCGCAAATCGCCCAGTTCCTCGTGCAGATGTGCCGCCAGCCGGCGCTGGGTGACCTCACCGGGCAATTGCGGAAGCAGGGCAATGGCGCGCTCGAGCGCGGCCAGCGCATCGTCGTGGGCGTAGATGCGTCGCGCCTGGGTCGCGGCGCGGCTGAGGTAGGTAACCGCCGGCGCGGGTTGTCCCGCGGCTGCGTAATGGCCGGCAATCACGCCGGCGACGCGGTCCAGGTCGGCGGCGTAAATCCGCGCCAGCGCCTGCGCCACCCGGCCGTGCAGCCAACGCCGCCGCGCCGGGCTCAAACCACCATAGGCGGCCTCGCGCAGCTTGTCGTGGCTGAAGTCGTAGGTGTCCGCACCGTGCTCACGAATGATCCGCCGGCGCCAACCCTCGTCCAGGCAGGCAACCAGGATTTCTTCGTCCAGGTCGGCGGCCTGCGCCAGCACACCAAAGGAAAAGGCGCGACCAACCACCGCCGCCAGCTCGATCACCTGGCGCGCGGCCGGCGTCAGCTGCGCCAGCCGCGCCTCGAGCACCTGGCGCACTTTGTCGGGTAAGGATGCCGGAGCCGCGGTCATTGCGGCGGCGTGGTGCGCGGGCTGCGCTGGACTTTGCGCGAACCCGGCGCGCACCATCTCCACGATGAAGAGCGGGTGGCCCTCGGTGCCCTGGTAGAGCAGCGGTGCCAGTGCGCGGTCGAACGGCTGGCGTGCCACCCGATCGGCCAGGGCCAGTGTGTTCTCCTCACTCAGTGGCCCCAGCCCGATTTCGGTCAGCAGGCCGGCGCGGGTGAGCTCACCGCGCCAGGCAGACAGCGGCGGGTTTTCGTCGCCCTCCTCGCTGCGCAGCGTCGCCACCACCAGGAGATGCATCCGGGCGCCTTCTTCGGGCGGCATCGTCACCAGGTAATGCAGCCAGTCCAGCGACTCGCGGTCGCACCACTGGAGATCGTCCAGGACCAACAACAGGGCGGTGCGCCCGCTGAGCAGGGCCTGACGCAGCGCCGCGAACAGGTGCCGGCGCTGCCAGTTTTCGGTCAACGGTGCGGGCGGCGGCAGGTCGGGCCGGTTGGCCCTGATATCGGGCATCAGGCGTGCCAGCTCGCGCAGCCAGGGATCGGCCAGTGGTGGCGGTGGCTGGCGGCGCAGCCAGGTCACGACCGGCGCGTAGGGCAGCTCGCCGCCGGCGGCAAAGCCGCGTGCGGTCAGCACCGGGATACCCTGGCGGCCCACCCATTCGGCCAGCGCCTCGGCCAGGCGGGTTTTGCCGATGCCGGTCTCGCCCGTGATCAAAACCACCCGCGGCCGCTGGGCGGCCAGGCACCAGGCTTGCTGAAGCTGCTGCCATTCGGTCTCGCGGCCTACGAGGGGAATTGCCGCTTCGGCCGGTGCCGGCGTGACCGGTTGGTGACTGATCGTCAGGAGCTGCTGGTAGAGTCGGCGCATCGCGGGGCCGGGCTCGATGTCCAGTTCGCGGCGAAGGACGGTGGCGCAGGTGTGATAGGTGTGTAGAGCGGCGGCCCGGTCGTCGTTCAGCGCGTGCAGGCGCATCAACTGGGCGCAGGCCGGCTCGTGCAGCGGGTCGTGGCGCAGCAGGGCCTGCGCGTGACCGATGGCGGCGCGGTAGTCACGGCGCGCCTCGTACAACGCAACCAGCTGTTCCAGGGCCGCGGCATAGGCCTGGGCCAGACGATCGCGTTCGGCCAGCAGCCAGTCGCTGTAACAGCCCGGCAGCAGCTCGCCCCCATAGGCTGCCACCGCCCGTTCCAGGGCAGCGGCCTGTACATCGCCGCTGATGGCCGAATCGGCCTGCTGCAAGCCCGCCGCGAACGCCGCCACGTCGAGCCAGCCGGCGCTGTCCCTGCGCCATTCGACCGTCAGCTCGTCGGCGGTCAGGAAGTGATCGGCATCCGGCAAAGCCCGGCGCAGGCGCAGCCACAGGGTGCGCAGGTTGTTGCGGGCCTGTGACTCGCTGGAATCGGGCCAAAAGAGGAACGCCAGCTGCTGCCGCGAGATGGGGCTGCCGCGATGCAGGATCAGGTAAGCCAGCAGTTCCTGGAGGCGCGCCTGATCGAAGCCCTTGACGATGTGATCGTCGTAGAGCAGACGAAACGAACCGAGCAGGTGCACGTGCAGCGATGGCGCCATGAGCCAATCCCGGCGGTGATCTGACCGCACATCTGGCCGGATCCAGATGCGGCTGCGATCCTGACGCCATTATGCCACCGTTGTGCACCCGATGCCAAGTGGACGGGGCACGCGCACGGCGTCACCTCATTGCGAAAGTGATTCTTCTAAAGCTGCCAGGCGCAGCGCCAGGTCGGCGTTTTCTTGGGACAGGACGGTAAGCTCCTGGCGCAGCGCGGCGTTCTGCGCCGCTTGTTCCTGTGTGATCCGATAGAGCGCCTGGATACCGACGCCGCGACGCTCGATGGCAATGCCGGCCGCGCGGCGATGCTGCACGGCGCGGCCGACGGTCTGTGGGAAGCGCTGCACGTCACGCGGCCCCCCATCCAATTCACCACCACGTCGCCCGGCTTGACGACAGATAACCGGCATGGTCGGCCAGACGACGCCGCCGGTGAAACGGCCTGGCGCCGCGGTCGAATGATGCGTTTGGATACGATGGTTGCGTTTGCGCTGGGCTGCGGCGGTGCGCCAGCGCACGGATAGTGGGTTTAGCGCTCATGACCGCAGCGCCCATCTATACCTCCTGACGCGCCCCTCGCCCGGACATCACGGAAAACGTCCTGATGAGCTGCCCAACCCAACCCACAAACACAACCAGCCAGGCGATGACAGCCAGGTAGACAAAATAGCGCGGGATGGCGTGTAGGAAATCGAGCTGCAGGGCCTCGGCGAGCTGGTACGTGCACACGGTGTACATGCCCAGGGGAAACACCAGGCCCCAGTACAGCGGGTGGTATACCAGGGGGTAACGTTTGTAGAGGTGACGCCAGACCCCCAGGATCAGCAGGAGGGGAATCCACCAGGTGGCCGTTACCCAGAAAAAAAGGCTGAAGCCCTTGATGAACGCGAGTATGTCGGTACCCAAGACCGGGTCACCACGGAGAACGAGGTTGGCACCGGCCAGGGTGGTGATGGCCACCGCGCCCATGTTGATCCAGTACGGCGGTGTCAGTTCGGCCGGATCGAGTTTACTGAACAACAGGCGAAAAGCAATGAGCGTCATGTTGACCAGGTAGAACATACAGCCAAGCAAGAAAAAACAGACCATCGCGAACAGCAGCGCGTGCGCGCCGGCAGTATCGGGCGTGGCAAGAAGGGCACCCAGCACCGCCACCGACTGCGTGGCCACCACGGTCAGCAGCCACGCCCCGTTGATGCTGTCGGCAAACGAGGGTTTGTGTTCCTGGACGGTCATCAACGCAAAAAACGTGTAGATCAAAATCAACCACAGGGCCAAACCAAGAACCCAGAGGACCTGCGCAGCCAGCCGGTTGGTGGTCATGACGAAGATTTGGCTGCCCAGCACGTTCGTGGCGGCGACGATGGTGAGAAAACCGGCACTCCGGCTGTGGCTGAACAGGTCGGCACGCACGCGCGGCCAATGCCGCCAGAGCCGCCACAGCGTGAACAACCAGAGCACGACGTAGAAGAGCTGATTGAGGTAGAACAGCGGCCAGGCGAGAAGGTTCAGGTCCAGGAGATAACCAGCGATCGAGACGATGCCTGTGGCCATGACCAGGGCGAAGTAGGCGGGATGGAGTTCCGCCGCAGCGGTGTCAATTGTGTGCCAGAGGCCTGGTTTGTGCTGGTCGATAATACACCTCCCCGGCACAGCCGCGGCACAGAATCTGCGATTGCCACAGGACCTCGCGCTGGTTGATAACCTCTTCCCCGCACACGCCGCAGTGTACACGACTGCCTGGCTGCCCCACCAGCGCGCTCACCCGGGCACCCAACGTCACCCACACGCTGCGCAGAAGGTCTTCATCGGGCATCCGCTGATAACCAAGCAGCTGCGCTTCCCAACGGCTGGAGGCTTCGGGCGCATAACGCCAGGCCAGGGTGCGAACGTCGGCGTGCGGCGTAATGCGGACAGCCCGTTCGCTGGCCGTGTCCACGAACACAGCGGCGGTCTTGCCGAAATCGACCACACGCAGGGTTCGCCGGCCGACGTAACAACCGGTCGCCGCACTGACACCGTCCACGAAACAGCCATCGGTTTCGCTGATGGCCAGCAGGCGCTTGTCGGCCTGTGGCACGTCGATGGCCAGCAGTGCACCGGCCAGCCGGCCGATGCGTACCCCAAGCACCTGGCGCGGGCAGAGACGCTGGTGGTGCACGCAGGCATCTTGCAGGAGTTCAGTCAGTGGTTTCACGGCACGTCGCTCGCCGACCAGGGGAGACGCCGCCCCGCCCACTGCGCACCCAGCGCCAGGAGCACCGGCTCACCCAGGAACTGCCGCGCCAGGCCGAAGAGCACGAGCTCTTCTTTGTGAAAATGGTCGCGGCTCACTTCGATCGTCTGCGCCGCAAAGACGCGCCCGCGGTCGAGATCGGTGGCCGCCAGCGTACGCTCCAGCAGGTTGACGATCTGATCGTGTTCGATGCGCATGACCGCCAGCGGCCCACCCTGCGTACCGAGGACCGGTTCGAGCGCGGTGAAGAGCAGCTCGTCTTCGAGACGGGCGTGCGCTTCGAGGGAGAAGGCCAGCGGCGCCACCCGCTGCTGCAGCGCGGCGATGGTGTCGAGCGTGGGCAGCGCCTGCTCGATGTCCTGAAACAGCAGGTAGAAGACGGCGTGTTCACCTAACAAGGCATCTGTGATGAGCATCATCGTTCACTTTCGTTCGGGTTTGACGCGGTTCCAGATCACGATCTGCAGCGGGCGCCAGAGATAGGTAATCGGATAGGTCACGGCGTGCACCAGGCGGGTGAAGGGGAAGAGCGCAATGATCACAAAACCCCACAGCAGGTGCCATTTGACGACCGCCGGCAGCGCCGAGACGTATTCGATCCTGGGCTGGAATATGAGCAGCGACGTCAGCCACGGTCCGGCGGTGTGCAGAAACCAGTCCGAGCCCCAGCGGTAGAAGAAGGCCACCCAGAAGCCCAGGATGACCTGTACGAACAGGGCAAGGATCAGGACCCAGTCGGACCGCGTCGTGACAACCCGCACCCGTACCGCCGTCGCGCGGCGGAAAATCAGCAGCGCCAGGCCCACGATCGCCAGCATCGCCATGGCCAGGCCCACCACTTCGATGATGTACAGCCGCGTGGGATTGGCAGTCAGGGCACCCCAAAAACCGGGGAAAAGAAAGGCGATGACGTGGATAGTCAGGATGATGACGATGCTGTAGTGCCAGAGAACCGAACCCCAAAACAGGCGGCGGTTTTCCAGGAACTGTGAGGAGAGGCTGGAATAGGAGTACCGGTCGCTGTAATAACGATACACACTGACTACGATCGCCAGGGTGACTGCGACGTAGGGCAGTGCGACAAAGAGAACGGTATCAAGCATGGTGTCCTCCGAAAGGGTGTTTCATTTCCACTCGTCGGCGTCGTAAACCAGGTGTATTTCCTGCATCGCCGCCCGCTGTGTCTGGGCATGTTCTTCCTCCCAGTTGGCGGCTTTGATCAGCGGTTCGCCAATGGTTGTTACCAGCACATCGTACAACGCCTGCAGAACCGCCAGATAGAGCGGCAGGGCCGACTGATCATCTTCGTCGCGCATCCGGCTGGCGCTCAACACCTTGTCCAGCGCGGGCAGGATGGCATACTGCGTCAACTCGCGAAACTCCTCCTCATCCTGCAGCACTCGCATGTAGCGCAAAATGCAGACCAAATGGTCTGACAGTTCGTCTCCTTCGTCCAATCCGTGGGCGCGGTAGCGATTCTTGAGCTCGAGCATGAAGATGCTGCGTTTGTAGGTCTCACCGAGCAACTGGTAGCCGACGTAGGGATACGCCCCGCCCAGGTCGAAGGTGCTGGCGTAGGCTTCCTCCTGCAGCCCGAATGACATCGGCTCGACCTCGCGCGCAAACGCAGACAGAAGCGCATCGGGCGGCAGTTGGCGCGATCCCGCAGCGTTGGGCAGCAGCGCCATGCGCGCCACGGTCTGCGCACACTGGCGCGACTTGTCGGCCAGGTCGGGCTGAGGGTAGTCCAGCACGTCGGCGAACTGCGCCAGGGTAGTTGGGAGCATGGGATGAAGTGTCATGTCTAAAACCTGCGTTCCGGACTTTGGCGGAAACCGAAACCTGTTTCCTGTTTGTCTTTGAGGGTCGGCATGCTGGCTTCGATCGCACTCTCGCGGTTCATGGCCGGCACCACGAAACGCTCGTCGTAGGTCGGCAGGGCGGTCAGGCGGAAGATGGCGTCGGCTTCGGCGGCGTCCGTCGCACCGGTGGCGTAGGCGTCATCCAATACGGCGGGCGATACATCCTGCACGGTCAGGCTGCGCCGGTGAATGCGCACAGCAATCAGCTTGCGGTAGACGTCCTCGATCACCGCCGTGTTGCCCGCCGAAAACAGGCTGGCCATGAACTTCACAGGAACGCGCGCTTTCTCCAGCGCGCTGAGCAGCGGCGCCAGACCATCAGCGTCCGCCTGATCGACCTCGTACTGGCCGTCCCTGGTTTTGGCCAGCACGGGCAGCATGGGTGGGACGTAGAACAGCATCGGCACGGTGCGGAACTCGGGATGCAGCGGCAGGGCGATGCCCCACTGTTTGACGAACTTGTACACCGGCGACTTCTGCGCTGCATCGATCATGTTGTCGGGAACGCCGTTGGCTTTGGCTGCGGCGATAATGGCGGGATCGAACGGGTCCATGATCATGCTGCGCTGGGCGTCGACCAGGCTGGCGGCGGGGGCGGCGGCGACCTTCTCGATCTGGTCGGCGTGGTAGAGCAGCACGCCCAGGTAGCGGATGCGGCCTACGCA
>CAYUCC010000121.1:4977-12461 GCA_964443225.1 uncultured Anaerolineae bacterium | reverse complement strand
CCCCTGTTCGCGTGGGGGGGGGCCTGTTGTGGTGGGTTGTGGGGGGGGTTTGGGGGTGGGGGGGGGGGGGTTGGGGGTTTGGGGTTTAGGGGTCAGGGGTTAGGACTCCAACCCCCATTCCCCAATCCCCCATTCCCCAATCCCCCAATCCCCCATTCCCCATCCCCCATCCCCCACCAATCTCCTTGACAGGCACTGTGCCTGGTGTTAGAATCCCTGCACCAGCTGAGCTGCCAGAAAGGAGTCCGATGATGAACCCAACGCCTCGTGAGATCTACATGGATTATGCGGCGTCGACGCCGGTGACGGCGGCGGTCGTGGAGGCCATGCTGCCCCATTTTTCCGAGATCTACGGCAACCCATCGAGCCTGCACCGGCAGGGCCGCGCCGGTGCGCGTGCCGTCGATCAGAGCCGGCAAACCATCGCCCACATCCTGAACTGCCAACCCAACGAGATCGTCTTTACGAGCTGCGGCACTGAGGCCAGCAACCTGGCATTGCGCGGCGTGGCATTGGCGCAGCGGACGCGCGGCCGCGGTGATCACCTCGTGGTGTCGGCGGTCGAACACAAGGCGGTGCTGCAGACGGCCCACGACCTGGTGGACCGTTACGGTTTCACCCTGACCGAGGTGCCCGTCGACCGGTCTGGCATCGCGGCTGTGGCTGACGTCATGGCGGCGATTCGCCCCGAGACCGTGCTCGTCAGTGTGATGTACGCCAACAACGAGGTTGGCAGCATCCAACCCCTGGCCGAAATCGGCGCCCAGGTGCAGGCGGCGGGCATTCCATTCCACACCGATGCCGTGCAGGCGGGCGGTTCGCTGCCACTCGACGTGGAAGACCTGCACGTCGACATGCTCTCGCTCTCGGCGCACAAATTCTACGGACCCAAAGGCATCGGCCTGCTCTACGTGCGGCACGGCGTTCCGATGTGGCCTCAAATCACCGGCGGCAGTCACGAGCACAAACGGCGCGCCGGTACCGAAAATGTGCCGTACCTGGTAGGCATGGCCAAAGCGCTGGAAATTGCCCAGATGTCGCGCGTCAACACCACCGGTCACCTGTCGATCCTGCGCGACCGCCTGATCAACCGGCTGCTGCGCGAAATCCCCGGCCTGCACCTCACCGGGCACCGCAACCACCGCCTGCCCAATCACGCCAGCTTCCTGATCGACGGGGTCGAGGTGCAGGGGGTGTTGATGGGGCTCGACATGGCGGGGATTGCTGCGTCCAGCGGTTCGGCCTGCACCAGCGCCGCCCAGGAGCCTTCCCACGTGCTGACAGCCATGGGCATTTCGGCTACCGACGCTGCCGGGCACCTGCGGCTGACATTGGGCCACAGCAACACCGACGAGGACATCGAGGTGGTGGCCGAGACGCTGGTGCCGTTGGTGGCCAGGCTGCGCAAAATGTCGAGCGTCTATGCCTGAAACTGTCGTCGTGGCCATGAGCGGCGGTGTCGACAGCTCACTCGCCGCCGCCCTCCTGGTCGAACAAGGATACCGCGTCATTGGCGTGATGATGCGCCTGTGGGCGGAATTCAGCCAGGGTGTGGCGCGCAGCAACAAATGCTGCTCGTTGGAAGCGGTGACCGACGCCCAGCGTGTGGCCGCGGCGCTCGATATCCCGTTCTACCTGATCAACGTCGAGCGGCCGTTCAAAGAGCACGTTGTGGACTCGTTCATCGAGGGCTACACGGCGGCAACGACACCCAATCCGTGCCTGGCCTGCAACCGCCACATCCGCCTGGGGTACCTGTTCGACTACGCACTGACCCTGGGTGCTGACTATCTGGCCACGGGCCATTATGCGCGCGTGCGCCGTTTGCACGCGCCGGCCGGTGCCCTCACGCAGTGGGAGGGATTGACCTACCCGATCTGGCAGCTGGCACGGGGCATCGATACGCGCAAAGATCAGAGCTACGTCCTGCACATGGCCACGCAGCGTGAGCTGGCGCACCTCATGTTTCCGCTGGGCGAATTCACCAAGACCCAGGTGCGCGACATGGCGGCTGCGCGCGGTCTGGCCGTGGCGGATAAACGCGAAAGTCAGGACCTCTGTTTCCTGGCCGACAACGACTACCGCCGTTTTTTGACCGATTGGGCCCCTGCGGCGGTGCAGCCCGGCGCCATCGTCGACCGCGCCGGGCACGAATTGGGGCACCACAACGGACTGGCGTTCTATACGATCGGGCAGCGTAAGGGACTGGGTATCGCCGGTGCACACCCCTACTTCGTGCTGCAGCTCGACGCGGCCAACAACACGGTCGTCGTCGGTGCGGAAGACGAGCTGGGGCAAACCAGCCTCACCGCCCGCCAGGTGACGTGGGGGGCCGGCCGCCCGCCGGCGACGGCCATCGACGTCGAGGCGCGTATTCGCTACAAGGCGCGCGAGGTGCCGGCAGCCGTGCAGCCAACTGGTGCAGATACCGTGCAGGTCGTGTTTCGTTCACCCCTGCGCGACATCACACCCGGCCAGGGCGTAGTGTTCTACGATGGTGATGCCTGCCTGGGGGGAGGGATCATTGAGCGCACTGGTTGACCTGGTGACTCACCCGGGGTTTGTGTTGAGCATCGTGCTGGCCCTGCTGTACGCAGCCATCTTCCACGTCTGGCAGGGGCGAACGGCGTCCGGACTGGGCTGGTTCATCCTGGCGTCGCTGCTCGGTTTTGCGCTGGGCACCGTGGCGGGTAACCTGCTGCATTTTCCAACCCTGGGCCAGGTCCAGATTTTGCTCGGCACGGTAGGTTCGGTGCTGGCGCTCTTTATTGTCAGAATGCGCAAAACGTAGTAGAATTACTGTACAACGCACTGGGGCAGGATTCCGGGTCGCGTTTGCGCGGCAGTTCTCGTGGCTGCCGACACGCTGCGCACCACCCACCCAGGAAGGAGAGGTTCGTGACGTATTCATCTTCAGGATCGAATCCCACCGGCAGCCAACCAGCGGATGGCACTGCGCCCCCGGCCAGCGGCAGCAGCGGGCCGGCACAAGCCACGTCCGCAGGAAGTGGGCCGGCACAAGCGGCACCCGCCGGGAGTGGGCCGGCAGCTGCTGGCACCACGCCCCGACGCACCGTCAACCCACCCGCCGAAGCCTTTCCCGGGGTCAATCTCACCCGGAAGCAGAAAATCGGGCTGGCTATCGGGATTATCGTCGCCATCATTCTGATCACGCTGGTGCTCTATTTCCTGTTCACGCACCCGGTCTTCACCGCCGTCCTGCGCGACATCCTGATCATCGTATTGACGTTCGAGGTACTCGTGATCGGCTGTCTGCTGGCGGTGCTGGTCTATCAGATCTACGTGCTGAGTTACTTCCTGTACACGGAGATCGGTCCGGTGCTGGCCGCGACGCAGGATACAGTCGGCACGGTAAAGGGCACCGCCACCTTCGTCAGCGGCCAGGTGGTCAACCCGGCGATTCGGGCGTCGGCCACGGTTACCCGCTGGCGGCGCACGGTGCAGGTGTTGTTAGGGAAATAAATAAAGCGAGGTTATCCATCACATGGCAAACAGCCGATTTTGGGGTTTCGTATTTGGTTTGGCCGCGGGTGTCGTAATCGGCGCCCTGCAGGCACCGCGGTCGGGCGCCGAAACGCGCGCCCAGATCAAACAGTTCGTCACCGATTCCACCGGGCAAGCCCTGGACACGGTCGGTCTGACGCCAGAAAAACGGCACGAGATTCAACACACCGTCAGTGACGTGCGTAACAAAACCGCCGCCGAGGTCAGCACGATCGTCGACAAGACGACGGCAACGATCGACCGCACGGCGCGGCAGGTCGAAGAGGTGGCCAGCGAGACCCGCACCTGGGCCACTGATACCGCCGCCACCGTGCGCGCCCGCGTGGGCGACCAGGCTTCTGACGCCGCCCACCAGGCCGAAGACGCCATGGCACCGGTCGAAAACGCGGTCAGCGATGCCGCCGCACAGGCCGATGACCTGGTCGACGAAGCCAACAGTGCCGCCAAGGACACGCTGAACTAACCAACCGCTGTCCACCCACGACGGCGGGTTTTCTACCACACAGAACGCACAGAACACATAGAATTTTCGTTTTTCTATGTGTTCTGTGCGTTCTGTGTGGTTCAATCCGCCAACATCTGCCGTGCCTGGGGCAAATTGGCTGCCACATCGCTGGCGGTGACGCCGGCCTGGCCATAATCGACCGCGGCCAGGCTGCCTGCCAGACCGTGCAGGTACGCCCCCACCACGGCAGCATCGAACGGGTCCAGCCCCTGCGCCAGCAGAGCGACGATGGTGCCCGCCAGCACGTCACCCGTGCCGGCGGTTGCCAGGGCGGGCGTGGCAAACGGCAGCACACGTACACGACCATCGGGCGCCGCCACGATCGTATGGGCCCCTTTGAGCAGGACGACCTGATTCCAGGCCGCTGCCTTTTGCGTCGCCAGATCCCACCGCTGGCGATTGACCTCTTCCACCGACTCGAGCCCGCAGAGACGCGCCATCTCGCCGGGGTGTGGGGTCAGGATCGACTGCGGTGGCAGCAGGGTGGGCCAATTCTCCTGGCCGGCCAGCCAGTTGAGCGCATCGGCATCCACGACCAACGGGGGCAAATCGGTGCGGGCGATGGAGGATTTCTCCTGGGCCGCATCGTCGGCCGCCTCGCCGCGCGCACGCACGAAACCGATCTGCGAGCGCTTGCGGGCTTTGGGTTCCTCGGGCTGGAAAAAAGCCTTGAGAAACTCACCAGTCTCCTTTTCGGTACTGAGGCCGGGTCCGATCAGCAGGGCCTTGTACTGCCCCACTTTTTCGTTGAGCAAGCGTGCGGCATCAGCGGCCAGCACACCCATGTCGTGCGGCAGCGGCAGCCAGGTCACTTCGTACAGGGTGGCCGCCAGGATGCTCTGCAGGGGGCGCGGCACCCCCAGGGTGACGAGGCCGGCACCCGCCCGCATCGCGGCCGAGGCGGCCAGGGCGGCGGCGCCGGTGAAATAAAACGAGCCGGCAACGATCAAGGCGCGCCCAAAGGTGCCTTTGTGGGCATAACGCGGGCGCAGCGGCAGCCGCGCCGCCACGTCGGACGCCATCACCAGCTCGGTCGTCAGGTGATCGGCCAGGTCCGCCGGCACACCGATGTCGGCCACGAGAAGGGTACCGGTGACTTCGATGCCCTGGCCCACAAAGTGGCCGCGTTTGGGATAGGCAAAGGTCACCGTCACCGCGGCGGGCAAGGCGTGGGGATCGAGCACACCGGTGCTGAGGTCGAGGCCGCTGACGCAGTCGACGGCGATGACGTGCAAGGGGCGAGCTTCGCCGCTGCGTTCACCGCTGAGGGCCCACAACGGATCACTGGCGTTGAACAGGGTGGGCTTTGATGCCTCGGCGGACTCATCGTCCATGGGCAGCGTGATCAGGCGCGGCTCGTTGGCGAGGGACGCACGAGCGGCGTCGAGGATTTCGGCCAGATCACCGGTAATGGGCCGCGAGGCACCGGTCCCGAGCAGCGCATCGACGAGGACCGTCGCCTCGGCCAGCCAGGCGCGCAGCGTCACGCGCGGCGGGTCGTCGTCGGCATGGATGAGTGGGATATCGAGTTCGAGGGCCTTGTGGTAGTTGGCATCGGTTTTGCCGCGTGACCGTTTCCACAGGTAGATCCGAACGGGCCAGCCCTGCTCGACCAACCGGCGCGCCGCGACCAGGCCGTCCCCGCCGTTGTTGCCGGGTCCGGCCAGGACCAGGACCGAACCGCCGCCGACGTTCTCCAGGTATTCCTGCGCGGCGGCGGCCACGGCGGCGCCGGCGCGTTCCATCATATCGTCGTAGGTCCAGCCAGCGGCATCGGTCGCCTTTTCCAGCACGCGCATTTCATCGGTCGTGACAATTTTCATAATGGCGTTCCCATGATTTCAGCGTAATCGAATCTCACAAAGCAGGCTCTGTAGAGACGGAATGACTGCCTTGATGCGCCCGATTGTACCACACGGCGCGGCCTTCTCCAATCTGGCGCGTATTGGCGATGTTGCCATTTGACGGAAACGCGGGTAAACTATGAATGATTCCCACATCCCTTTTCTCGTTTCCGCATACAGGGGAGGACCCCGTGTTGAAATCGCCCATCGTTCCCAGTTCGGCCATACCGGGTGGTCCGCGCGTGTTCGTCGGACGTGACGACGTCATCCCACAGCTGGCCAGGGCCTTCGAGGAAGGCCGGCATGCGGTGCTGTGGGGCGTTGGCGGCATCGGCAAGACCGCCCTGGCCCAGCACGTGATGCAGCGCCAGGTCTGGCGCTTCCCCGACGGCACGGTGTTTCACTCCTGCGAGGCCAGCCCGCTGCTCGATTCGTTCTTGTCGACACTGGCTGACCAGCTGCCCTTTGTACCCACCGGGCAGGGACTGGCGCCGGCCGAGCGCCGCGCCGCGGTCGCTGCCGCGTTCCACGGCCGGCGCTGCCTGCTGGTCGTCGACAACTTCGAGACGGTCAGCGAGCCGGACAGCTTCTTGGCGTTCATCGATGGTCTTCCCAAGGGCACCGTGGCCCTGGTCACGACACGTGAAGCGATACGGGCACGCGGCTGGTTTATCTACGAGCTGCCGCCGCTGCCCGACCCCGAGACACTGCGTCTGCTGGGCAGTCTGCTGCCGGCGGAATACCTCGCCCGGCAGGATGAGCGCGGCATCCGCGCTGTCATGGAGCAGGTCGGGGGTCACCCGATGGCGATCGAACTGGCGGCCGCCCTGGCCGAGCGCGACCATGTCGACCTGGGGCCGCTGGCGGCCGCCCTGGCAGCCCACCGTGCCACGCTGCACGACGACACCCTGCGCCTGGTGCCGGAACGCCTGCGCAACCTGGAAGTTTCGCTGTCGCTCTCTTTCGCACGTTTGACCGACAGAGAACAGGCGACACTGTGCCAGGTGGCCGTTTTCCGCATACCGTTCACCGATGACGCGGCGCAGGCTGTAACCTTGTTGGCGGCCGCCGCCTGGCACGAGATCATGCAGGCGGTGCGTCACCGCAGCCTGCTCTACCGCGCCGACGAGCGCTGCTGGCTGCACCCGCTGGTGCGCGATTTTGCCCTGCGGCGCCTGGCCGATGCGGCTGCGGCCCACCGCCGAGCCGCCGGATTCCTGGAGATGGGCCTGTCGGTTGGGCTGTCGATGACCCCACAGGAAGTGTTGACCATTCCCGAGCATTGGCTGGCGGCCGGCGACTGGCTGGCGGCCGCCAGGGTAGCAGACGGGTTCACGGGGCGCGAGGGAAGCCTTGACAAGCTCGGTTTCTGGGCTGAAATTGCCGAAGCGCTACACGCAGTTGCCGACGCGGCACCACCAGACCAAACAGCAAGAGCGTCTGCGCTGTGGGCTGACCTATCAAACATGCTGCGGCTTTCTGGTGACTATGCGCAAGCCGAAAGAGCGGCGCACCAGGGCTACGTGTTGGCCGTTTCGGCGCATGATCCAGCAAACGAGGCATACACCCTCAAGGCCATCGGCGACGTCCAGCAATTCCAGGATGACCGC
>CAYUCC010000121.1:0-4877 GCA_964443225.1 uncultured Anaerolineae bacterium | reverse complement strand
CGCCCAGGCCCTCGACCTCTTCCGCCAGGTCGGCGACCGCCTCGGCGAGGCCAACGTGTATGCAGCCATCGGACAGGTATTCCTGATCAATGGAGAGGACGTTGAAGCCAATCGTATGCTGCAGCAAGCAATTGATCTGTACAGCGCGATTGGCAGTCGCTACAGCATTCCGGCGCAAATTGGGAACTACGGCTGGACCTTGCGCCGCATTGGCAAGCCGGACCAGGCAAAGCCATACCTGCTGCAAGCCGCCGAACTCTTCGCTGGCATGGGGCTAGATGACTACGCGCAGCGACATCGCCGGGCCGCTCAAGGTGCTGACCCACAAGTGAGCCTTCTGCAGCAGTGGCAGCCGGTCATTGCCCTGGTCGTTGCGACCATCCAGGGTGACGAAGTTGCCCGCAGCCAGTTACTGCCATTATTGGACCAGCTGAGTTCCTCAGGCGATTGGCGCAGCCTTGCGGCGGCCCTACAACGCGTGCTGGCCGGTGAACGGGACCGCGATGTGCTGCTGCCTGGCCTGGACGCCACCGATCAGTCCATTCTCGCCGCCACACTGGATGCTCTGCAGCCCGAGGCATCCCCAGAGATGTCACCCGCCCAGGTCAGAACGATGCTCGAACAGCTGGCGGCCGAGCGGCGGCAGGCCGCTGATCTAGCCGGGTTGGTGGAAGTGCTGGATGCGCTGGTGGAAACTAACACGACCCTGGCCGATTGGCCGGCGGTGGTCGCCGTGGCCGAAGAGCGGCTCGCGTTGGATCAGGGCCCACCCGACTTGTGGGCTGCACTCGCGGACGCCCGTTCCAATCTGAGTGACGAAACCGGAGCAGCCGCCGCCTACACCCAGGCCGTGCTGCTGGCGCCTGACGAACCGATGCTGCGCCGCAACTATGCCAACAGCCTGATCAACCTCAACCAGCTGGACGAAGCGGCTGTGCAGTTGAACGAGGCAGAACGGCTGGACCCCGATGCCCCATACCTGGCCCTGCGCCGGGCAGAACTGGCCAGGGCACACGCGGACCGCGGTGCAGCGAAACAATGGGCGCAGGAAGCGCTGCGCCGCCAGCCTGGTTGGGAGGCGGCTGTCGATCTGCTAACCTGGGCGCAAAGCCCTGACAATGAACAGGCCGTTGCACCGCCACAGGAGTGACACATGCCACACGTCATCACACTGACCCGCACGTCCGATACTACGTTCACCGTCCACAGCGCAGGTTTGTTGGGCGGTACGGCCCTCAGCCAGCCCCAGCCCCTGCCCTACGACAACTTGACGCTGCTGGGTGTCCTGGCCGTACTCGAACCGGCGCGCGACCCATTTGCCATGTTCGAAACCAACCTGCGTACGGCGGTGCTCTCTGCCCTGCGCCAGGCCGGCCTGCTGCGGTCCGATGGAACACCCCTGCCTGACCTGGCGGTGCACGTGGGCCGGCGGTTGTGGCAGCTGCTGACAACCGACCCACGCGTGGCCGGCCTGCTGGCAACCGACCGCGCCAATGCCCAGGCGCGCGGTCAACGGCTCGACGTCGTCGTGCAGACGGGGCCGGGCGACGTGCCCCTGGCGCGGCTGCCGTGGGAACTGCTGCACGACGATCATGGCTTCCTCTTGCAGCAAGGCGCTGTCACCCTCACCCGCCACGTCCAGTTCGAACGCGCCACCCCACGCCTCAAGGTGGCCGGTCCGATTCGTATCCTGCTGATCGAGGCCCGTCCGGTGCACGTTCCTGCCCTGCCGGTCGGCCGCGAGCACGGCGTGCTGGCCGCCGTTCTTGCCAGGCTGCAGGATCCTGACCTGGTCACACTGGAGCGCCTGCAGCCACCCACCTACGACGCCCTCGTCAACCGCCTGTCCGACGCCGATGACGTGCACGTCATCCATTTCGACGGCCACGGCGGTTTCAATGGCCGCGCCAGTTTCCTGGTCTTCGAAAACCAGTACTGCGAGCGTGAGGACGTCGACGCGGCGCGTATTGCGACCGCATTGGCTGGCAAGAAGGTCAAGCTGCTCTATGCCAGCGCTTGCCAGACCGCCGCCGCAGGCGCTGACAGCATCTTCACCGGCCTGGGGCCGGGTCTGCTGGTGGCCGGCGTACCGGCGATTGTCTCCATGCAGTTCAGCGTCATGACCAATGCCGCAGAGAAATTCTTGGAACGGTTCTACCGCTCGGTGGCGCTGGGCAAACCACTGCCCGACAGCCTGGCCGATGCCCGCCAGCTTCTGTACGGTCCGCAATTCGGCCATGCCTGGGCCACCCCCGTCCTCTACCTGCGCAGCCGCGACGCCGAAGGCAAACTGCTCGACGTAAAGCGCAAAAACTAACCCACCCCCTACTCCGTACTCCCTACTCCGTACTCCGTACTCCCCACAACACACGCCAACAACTTTGCACAAACCCCGCGGCGCTGGTAAACTGGGACACCATGGAAGAAAATGGGACGCCGCACGATGCAGCGGCCGCCGAGGCCAACCGGCCAGAACTGGATGCAGTGTCCACCCCTGGACCCACCCCCCGCCGGCAGGGACCACCCTGGCTGTGGGACCTGCTGGCGATCGGTGTGTTGGCACTGGCGACCGCCGGCTTCTTCTGGCGCCAGCTGAGCGGTACCTTTTTCACACCGGCGGATGGCGGGGACCTCGTTTCCTTCCTGCTGCCAATCTACACGTTCGCCCAGGATTCGCTGCGCGCCGGCCACCTGCCCCTTTGGAACCCGCACCTCTACCTCGGCGCACCGCATGTGGCCGAAGTCCAGGGCGGCTGGTTATATCCACCAACCCTCCTGACGCTGCTACTCACACCGCGCCTGAGTTACCTTCACCTGGAACTGCTCAGTATCGCCCACATCTGGTGGGCCGGCGTGGGGACGTACGTCCTGCTGCGCAGCCTGACACGGGCGCTGGACGATCAACGATTGAGCCGCTGGGCAGCGCTGGCGGCGGCCCTGGCGTTCATGTTCGCCGATCCGCTGCTGGTTCACTTTGGCAATACCAACCTGCTGGCGGTGGCCAGCTGGCTGCCCTGGGTCGTATGGGCCTTCCTGCGCACAGGCAGCACACGGCACCCCTGGCGGGCGACGGCGTTGGCGGGGCTGCTGTTGGGCATTGGCACCCTGGCGGGCCACCCGCAGACCAGCCTGACCATCGTGTTGGCACTGGCGATTCTGAGTACGTTCCTGGCCTATTTTGCCCTGACATCGGGCCGCGGCTGGCGGGCCGCGCTGGCGCCGGTTGGTCGTTTGCTGCTCGTCGTGGTGATTGCGGGGCTCCTGGCGGCACCGATTCTGCTGCCGGCGGTGCTGCACACACCCTATACGGCCCGGGCAGCGTTTACGTACGGCGACGCGGCGCAGTATTCGCTGTCACCGGCGCAGTGGATCGGGATCGTGCTGCCCGCCTATTTTGGGCGCAGCCCCGGCCTGCACTGGGGGCCGTGGGACCGCGTCGAGATGGGCTACCTCGGCATTCTGCCGCTGGCCCTGGCCCTGCTGGCGATCGTTCAACAGCCCGGACGGCGGGTCTGGCTGTGGCTGGGCCTGGCGCTGACAACGTTCGTGCTGGCGCTGGGCATCTATGCCCTGCCCCACGGCTGGCTGACACTCCTGCCCGGTTTTGGGCAGACGCGTGCGCCGGCACGCCTGCTGCTGCTGACCGACCTGGGGCTGGCCGTGCTGGCCGCTTACGGGTTGGATGGGCTGTTACGTGCCTGGTCGGCGCGCGAGACCCAGGCGTTCGACACGGTCTGGCGCATCATGAAGTGGGTTACGGCGGTGGTGGTTGCGATCGTGCTGCCGCTCAGTTACCTGGCGCTGATGGTGACCCAGGACGCGGCGCCGGCCACCTTCCTGCGCGCCGCCCTCGTGACTATTGGTGTGGTGTGGCTGGCGGCCTTTTGCCTGGCAACGTTGGGCATCTTTGCGGCACGTCGTTTCGGCTGGGCACGGCGGGCTGTCATCGGCGGGCTGGCGTGTGCGCTCATTTTTTTCGACGTATCCAGTATGGGGGCCTACCTGGACGGCAGCACCACAAACCCGGCATCGAGTTATGTGCAGCCGGGGGTGGCTCAGTTTTTGACCGCCCAACCGGGCACCTGGCGCATCGATGCACGGACCGATATCGACCAGCTCTGGCAGCCGAACACGGCTCTGATGGTTGGGCTTGACGACGTGTGGGGCGTCGCGAATCCCCTGGTGCTGGCGGACGTCGCCCGCTATTGGGAAGGTATTGGTCCAGACGGGCGTTCGAGTCCGTTGTACGACTTTCTGAATGCCGAGTTCCTGATTGCGCGCAAGGACGTGTCGCTGGACTGGAGCAAATACGAGCTCGCCTTCGACGGTGCGCCGGAATTGGCGGTCTTCCGCAACCAGACGGTGTTGCCACGGGCCTTTTTGGTGTATGAAGCAGAATCAGTGGCAAACCAGGGTCTGGCGTGGGAAACGATCCACCGCGATGGCTTCGATCCGGCGCGATCGGTGGTCGTGGAAGGGGGTCGGGACCTGGAAGCACGGGCGGCTGGCGCAGCTGCAGAGGCGGTGGAGATCGTTCGACAGGGACCCAATGCAATGACGCTGCGGGTGCAGCCCACCGCCGCGGCGTACCTGGTGATCAGCCAAGCGTTCTACCCCGGCTGGCAGGCGGTCGATCAGGACAGTCGTGAGTTACCGATCGTGCGGGCCAACTTCGCGTTTCAGGCGTTGGCGGTGGGGCCGGAGACGCAGTCGGTGACGCTGCGCTTTGCGCCGGCGACGTGGACATGGGGCCTGGTCATGGCGGGCCTTGGCATCCTGATTGTCGTGGCCGGTATGGTTGCCGGCCGGCGGGGTTCGTAACGTCTTTTTTGCAGGATACCTGACAGCGAGGCGTGCCGCACCTGGGGGTGCGGCAC
>CAYUCC010000120.1:0-12683 GCA_964443225.1 uncultured Anaerolineae bacterium | reverse complement strand
CAATCGTCCCCACATTGACGTGCGGCTTCGTCCGCTCAAATTTCGCCTTCGCCATGATTTAGGATGACTCCTTTCCACACAGTTCTGACACAACGCAGCTCAACTGATACGCGCCGGGTCATTTTTTTGATTCGATGTCTCAACAAATACCAGCACAGGACTGTGCCAGTGTCATTTTTTACGACCAGCACAAACCGACTAATTATACGCCAATCAACGATCTTGGCAAATCAATCGGGCCTACTTGTTCAGACCCAAGATCCGCTGTGCCTGTTCGGTCGATACCGGTTCGTAGTGATCGAACTCCTGCGTAAAGGTGCCGCGGCCCTGCGTACCTGAACGCAGATCGGTGGCATAACCGAACATGGCGGCCAGTGGAACACGGGCCCGCACGGCCTGCAGGCCGGCCGAGTGCAGCTCGATCCCTTCGATCTGGCCGCGGCGCGCGCTGAGGTCGCCGATGACGTCGCCGGTATACTCCTCGGGGGCAACCACTTCGACCTTCATGATCGGTTCGAGCAGGACCGGCCCTGCCTTCTGGGCACCCTCGCGCAGCGCCATGGAACCGGCAATCTTGAACGCCAGCTCGGACGAGTCGACATCGTGGTACGAGCCGTCGACCAGGCGCACGCTGAGATCGACCAGGGGGTAACCACCGAGCACGCCGTTGTCGAGAGATTCACGCACACCCGATTCGACCGCCGGAATGTACTCGCGGGGCACCACACCCCCCACGGTCTTGTCTTCGAACACGAACCCCGTGCCCGCAGGCAGAGGCTCGAGCTCCAGCCAAACGTCGCCATACTGGCCGCGGCCACCGCTCTGGCGTACGTACCGGCCCTGGACCTTGACTTTGCGCGTGATCGTTTCGCGATAGGCCACCTGCGGGCGCCCGACTTTGCCCTGCACGCGGAACTCGCGTAACATGCGGTCGACCAACACTTCCAGGTGCAGCTCACCCATCCCGGCAATCAGCAGCTGGCCGGTCTGTTCATCGGTCCGTACGCGAAAGGTGGGGTCTTCTTCCGCCAACCGCTGCAGCGCCTGGCCCATCTTGTCCTGGTCGGCCTTGGTCTTGGGCTCGATGGCGATCATGATGACCGGTTCGGGGAAAGAGATCGCTTCGAGCATGAGGGGAGTGTTGGGATCGCAGAGGGTATCACCGGTGAAGGTTTGTTTGAGACCGATGATCGCACCAATGTCACCCGCCTTGATCGATTCCAGGTCTTCGCGCTGGTTGGCACGCATGCGCATGAGGCGTCCGATGCGTTCCTTGCGGCCCTTGGTCGAGTTGATAACCCCGCTGCTGGCGTCGAGCGAACCCGAATAGACCCGCACGTAAGCCAGGCGGCCCACGTAGGGATCGGCCACGATTTTGAAAATGAGCGCCGCCAGCGGCTCCTGAGCATCGGTCAGTCGTTCTTCTGTTTCACCCGTGTTGGGGTTCGTCCCTTGCACGGGTGGGATGTCGAGCGGTGATGGCAGATAGGCCACGACGGCATCCAGCAGAGGCTGGACACCCTTGTTGCGCAGCGAGCTGCCGCACAGCACAGGTACCAGGCGATTGGCGATGGTCGCCCGCCGCAGTGCGGCGCGCATCTCCTCGGTCGTGATCGGCTCACCCTCCAGGTATTTCAGGGTCAGCTCGTCATCGGTTTCGGCGATGGTTTCGACCATTTTGTCGTGCCATTCGTGCGCCTCATCCAGCAGCGCGGCCGGGATCTCGGTGATCTCCGGTTTGGCGCCCAACTCGTCGGTGAACAGCACGGCCTTCATTTCGATGAGATCGACAAGCCCGCGAAAGGTGTCTTCGCGCCCGACCGGTATCTGGATCGGGATGGGTTTGGCGCCCAGACGGGTGCGGATCATCTCCACAGTACGCCAGAAATTGGCGCCAATGCGGTCCATCTTATTGACAAAGCAGATGCGCGGTACGCCGTAACGGTCGGCCTGGCGCCATACCGTCTCGGACTGCGGCTCCACACCAGCTACCGCATCGAAGACCACCACCCCACCGTCCAGCACGCGCAGCGAACGCTGCACCTCGGCGGTGAAGTCGATGTGACCCGGGGTATCGATCAGGTTGATCTGATACTCCTTCCAGGAGGTCGTAATGGCGGCGGCGGTGATGGTGATCCCGCGCTCTTTTTCTTGTTCCATCCAGTCGGTGACCGTGGTACCCTCGTCGACATTGCCCAGGCGATAGGTGCGGCCGGAATAGAACAACACCCGTTCGGTGGTTGTTGTCTTCCCCGCGTCGATGTGGGCAATAATGCCAATGTTACGTACCCGGTCCAGGTTCAATTCACGAGACATAGATTAATCCAACAAAATGCGAAGGACAAAGGACGAACACCGCCCGTCCTTTGTCCTTCGCGTGAGCGTGTGGACAAACCGGCCGCGTTCGCCAGTCCTATGTGTCTGTTCGTTCCAGCGCACCGATGCACAAATGCATAGTCGCAATTCACAGATCGTACCCAAAAGTATCACTGCCCGGTAGGCCCGCCATTCTTGCGGCAGCAAGCGGGCCGTTTTTCCGGTTCAGCGATTCGACCTACCAGCGATAATGAGCGAAGGCACGGTTGGCCTCGGCCATCTTGTGCGTATCTTCCTTCTTCTTGATCGTCGCACCCTGGTTGGAGGCGGCGTCCAGCAGTTCGGCGGCCAGTTTATCGGCCATGGTACGCCCCGGCCGGTTGCGCGCTGAGGCGACCAGCCAGCGCATCGCCAGCGCACTGCGGCGCTCGGGCTCGATTTCGACCGGCACCTGGTAGGTGGCACCACCGACACGGCGGGGCTTCACTTCGATGCTGGGCGTGGCGTTGCGCAGGGCCAATTCGAAGGTATCGATCGACGGCTTTTTGGTACGGCCTTCGATGATATCCATCGCCGTGTAGACAATCCGCTCGGCCACACTCTTTTTGCCGCGTTCCATGATGCGGTTGATGAAGCGCGAGACGGTATCGCTGTTGTAGCGGGCATCCGGCGTCACTGGGCGCCGAATCGCACGTTTGCGTCGTGACATGACTTATCTCCTCAGGCCAGAAATCGTTCAGGCTCTCGCCCGCGTGACGTTACTTCTTGCCCTTGGCCGGTGCAGCGCCCGGTTTGGGACGTTTGGTGCCGTACTTGGAACGGCCACGCTTTCGGTTATCGACGCCAGTGCTGTCGAGGGCACCGCGCACGATGTGATAGCGCACACCAGGCAGGTCCTTGACACGACCCCCGCGCACGAGCACGACCGAGTGCTCCTGCAAGCGGTGACCTTCACCAGGGATATAGGCCGTCACTTCGATCTGGTTGGTCAGGCGGACGCGCGCAATCTTGCGCAGGGCCGAATTCGGTTTCTTCGGTGTCGTCGTACGCACCTGCGTGCATACGCCGCGCTTGAACGGATTGCCCGTTTTGATCCGGCTGTTGCGCCCGGTCAGCGCGTTGTGCGAGAAACGCAGGGCCGGCGCCTTTTCTTTCGCCTTGATAGGCTTGCGCCCGCGGCGCACGAGCTGATTGATGGTAGGCAAATCGATCCTCCAAAATAAACCTCAGGCAACACAAAACCGCCCGCGCGCCAGGCCTGAGGCCCTCACCGGCGCCATTCCCGTGCCCTGCATGCAGCAAGGTGGGAGCGAGGCGGAAAAAGGGGACCGGGGTTGTTTGCCGGTCCTTCCAGCGACTGAGGATTATAGCCCGGGAAGGGGGTTTGGTCAAATTGAGGGGTGTACGCGAATAGCCGTCCGCGAACAGCCCGCGAATGTAAGGCCTTTAGCCATCAGTTGACCGCCGACGAACTGTTGCAGGTGATCAACTATCTCAAGACGACTGGGGCTTCCGTCGGGCGACTTTTCAACTTCGGGCGTCGCCAGCTTGGGTATCGTCGTGAATTTCGCGGCCCACATGCAGCAGGACCCGCTCAACGCCTCGGTCGAGACACCACAAAAAAGCCAATCTGCCCGATCCGCCCTCGACTATCTCATCTATCCCTACGATAGCATTCGTGCCAAGAATTCGCGCATTCGCGTTCCGCATTCGCGGACGGCAATCGTCGTGCGCGGCTGACACGTTGTACCGACTGCCTTGTTCTCCGTGTTGGGCCAGCGTCCAGATTCACCAGAGTCCAGAGTCATGGATGAAAAGGGGACACAACTACACGAAAACCGCCGTCCTCGTGGCGGCTGTACGGGTAGTGGCTGTAGCGGACGGCGCAGCGCACGAACCTCGCATCACTGCCGAAGGAACCGCCCCGCACCACGCGCGTCCCAACGCCCCCCGGGCTGTCATCGGCTTCGACGACTCGACCGAGCTCGTCGAGGTCAGGCTCAGCCGACGTGCCGTAGTTATCCCGCCACTTCGTCTGCGTCCACTCCCACACGTTGCCGCTCATATCCAACAGACCGTACGGGCTCTGGCCCGCCGGGTAACTCCCCACTGCCGTCGTGTCTCCTACATTCATGTTGTAGTTGGCACGGCTCTTGTCGGGTCCATTGTTGCCCCATGGGTAGATGCGGGCGTCTTCGACGCCCCGGCACGCCTTTTCCCACTCCGCTTCCGTCGGCAGGCGCACGCCCGCCCAGCGGCTGAAGGCCTGCGCGTCATCCCAGGAAATATGCGTTACCGGGTGATCTTGTTTGTCATCGACACTGCTTCCTGGCCCGCGCGGTGCACGCCAGTTGACTCCCGCAACAACACCCCATCTCGAACCGATCAAGGTGTAACTGGAACCTTCCTGTTCGGCCGTGGTCTGATACCCCGTCGCCTCTACAAACGCCGCAAACTGGGCGACCGTCACTTCGGTGCGCGCGATCCAGAAGGTATCCACGTCTTCAGTGTGCTGCGGCTGTTCATCGCCAAACGCCAGTGAATCCTGCTGGGGATCACTGCCCATCGTGAACTTGCGGGCGGGGATTTCGACCCAGTCGAAGTCAATCGGTTCGCTGGGCGGCTGCCACGCCGGCAGTACCGATGGGGTGACGGATGCCGCCTGGGTAGTCGCAGCCGGTGTCGTTGCGGGCAGGGTTATAGTGACCGCAGTCGGTGTGGTCGCGGGCGAAGTTTCGGTAACCGCTTCTTCTGAAATGACGGTAGGCGTGCCGGACGACTGCCCCAGCCCATACACAATACCCAACACCACCAGCACCACGGCCAGACTAGCTGCGGCGACCCACACCCAGGCCGGCACGCAGGTGGCAGGCGGCAGCCTGGCTGCTGGCGCCGCTGTCGCCTGCGCACTTGACAACCCCCGCCAGGCGTGAAATAATCACCCAGCCCGACGATTGCCACCTATCGTCGAGCCAGTCCAAGGGAGAAGTGTTGTACCCACATGGCAGCATCCCAATATGACGCACCCGCGACCCTGATCATCCGCCCTGCCCGCGCCGCCGATCGCGATGCCGTGATCGCCTTCTGCCGGCGCATCTGGGAAGGCAATGATTATGTCAATGAAGAAGTGTTCGATGCCTGGCTGATCGATGTGCCTGGCCCGATGCTGGTGGCCGAGCTGACCGGCCAGCCCGTGGCCATGGGCAAGGTGGCCGTCCACTCTGACGGCCACGCCTGGTTTCAGGGCCTGCGCGTCGACCCCGCCATGCAGGGCCAGGGCATCGCCCGTCGCATGCATAAGGCCTGCGAGCAAGCTGCGGCCGCCGTGGGGGCCGCGCCGTGGGCACTGCTTACCGCCGACGCCGGCCCCACCGCCGTGCAGCGCCTGTGTGACGCCCACGGTTGGGCCATCCAGGGGCGCACACGTTATCTGCACCTGCTGCCTGAGCCCGCCGGAGACACCGCCGCGGCCGCGGCCGGCCTCATAACCCTTGGCACAGACGATCTGCCAATCCTGCAGGCCACACTCCTGAATTCCCCCACCCTGGCGGCCCTCGGGGGCTGGTACACGCTCGACTGGGAGTGCGAACCCTTCACCATCGACAAGCTGCACGCCCATCTGCCAGCCGGCCAGGTGTGGGCCTTGCCCGACCGAAGTGCCTGGGGCATCGTGACAGTCGCGCCACCGGATTCAGACGTCCAGGAGGAAGATAAAATCGTGACGTTCGCACCACCGGATTCAGACGTCCAGGAGGAAGATGACGAGACAAATGACGCCCCGGTGAGCACCTTCACCGGTGGCTACGCGTGGTGGGCATTCGCCGAAGGCAAACCACCCGCCCTGGAAGCCCTGGCAAAGGCCATTCACCAGGCGACCTGCCGCCGCCAGCGCATGGAACTCGCCCTGCACGTACCCGTCGCGACCCCCTGGGATCAGGCCTGCCGCCGCACCAACTTCTGGCGCGACCCCGATCATGCCCCCAAACAATTCCGCCTCTACGTAAAGTCCTCCCCCTGATTCCCCTACTCCCTACTCCAAAGAAGAAGACTTCGGAAAGCTGGCGTCACTTCCGAAGTCTTCAACGTTCGACTCTCGTCGCAGTGTTACAAGCCCACCGGGGGCTCAGGACCCGGCGTACGAGAGGGTCAATAGGCACACAGAGGAATCAGAGTTATTAAGAATTCGTTATAAACATTGTACCCCAACTTTTGCCAGATGCAAAGATTGCCACACACAAAAAAGCGGGGAGCACACCGTGGTGTGCTCCCCGCTTTGTCGCTTCGATCAGTCGGCTTCGGCCTCGACGTCACCGTGTTCGGCCACGGTGCCGCGCTCGGCCAGGGCCGCTTCTTCGGCATTGGTGTCGATGTGCGCTTCTTCGGTCACCCGTCGCCGCTCACGATTGAAGCCGGTTCCCACCGGGATCAGCTTGCCAATGATGACGTTTTCCTTCAAACCACGCAGGTCGTCCTGCGCCGAACGTACCGCCGCCTCAGTGAGCACACGTGTCGTTTCCTGGAACGACGCCGCAGCCAGGAAGCTCTCGGTGTTGAGAGATGCCTTGGTTACGCCCAACAGAACCGTCTCACCACGGGCCGGCGTGCGACCACGTTCGGTGAGGCGCCGGTTCGACTGGTCGAAGCGGAAACGATCGACCAGCTCGCCGGGCAGCATTTCGCTGTCGCCGGTGGCCCGTACCCGCACCTTACGCAGCATCTGGCGCACGACCACTTCGATGTGTTTGTCGTGGATGTTGACACCCTGGGAACGGTAGACCTTTTGCACCTCTTCGACCAGGTACATATTGGTCGCGTCGCGTCCCTGGATGCGCAGCACCTCCTTGGGGTTTTTTGCCCCTTCGGTGAGCTGCTGGCCCGCCTTGACGACATCGCCGCGGTCGACGCGCAAACGTGCGCTGGGCGGGATGGCCTGCTCCCACACCTGGACAGTCTCACGCCGCACCGTGGCCTGCCACCCTTCGTCCGTCTCTTCGATGAAAACGTGCCCATCCATCCCGGCGATGATTGGCGCGGCCTTTCCGGCCTCGTCGTGCAGCACAATCGCCAGTGGGGTATCCTCCTGCACACGGTCACCCGACTCGATCGCCAGGCGGTAGTCCCGCGGGATCGCGACCTGACGCGCCGTGACCTCGGTGTGGGTGACTTTCAGCATGCGCAGCTCACCCTCCCAATAGATGTCCACGACGCCATCGATCTCGGCAATGACCGCTTCGCCCTTGGGGTTGCGCGCCTCGAAGAGCTCTTCGACACGCGGCAGACCCTGGGTGATGTCCTCAGCGCCGGCCACACCACCGGTGTGGAAGGTACGCAGGGTCAGCTGCGTGCCAGGTTCACCGATCGACTGCGCCGCGATGATGCCGACCGCTTCGCCCGAACCAATGAGACCGCCTCGCGCCAGGTCACGCCCGTAACACGTCGCGCACAGCCCAAAGGAGGTCTCGCATACCAGCGGTGAGCGCACAAAGGCACGCGGTACCTTGGCCGCCTGAACCGCAGCCACCGCCGCTTCATCGATCATCTGGCCGCGTGCAACCAGGACTTCGCCTGACTGTGGGTGCAGGATCGGTCCGGCCGCGTAACGGCCAAGGAGACGCTCACCGAACGCTTCGCCGATATCCTTGCTGCTGTAGGCTTCGATCCAGATGCCAGACTGGGTGCCGCAGTCCGGATCGGTGATGATGACATCCTGCGCCACGTCGACCAGGCGGCGTGTCAGGTAACCAGCGTCCGCCGTACGCAGCGCTGTGTCGGCCAGACCCTTACGGGCACCGTGGGTACTCAGGAAGTATTCGAGTGCCGTCAAACCTTCACGGAAGTTCGAGCGGATGGGCAGCGGGATGATGCGTCCTGAGGGATCGGCCATCAGACCCCGCATACCGGCCAGCTGACGAATCGGCGTCACGCCACCCTTCGTCGCACCGCTCGTTGCCATCGCTCCCAGGCCTTCCAGCGGGTTGAGCTGCTTCTTGACCGCCTCGGTAATGTCGTCGGTCGCCCGGGTCCACAGCTCGACTACCCGATTGTACTGCTCTTCTTCGGTAATCAAACCGCGGCGGTACTGGCGTTCGGCCTTTTCCACTTCGGCCGTGGTTTGCTGCAGGATCTGCTGCTTGACGTCAGGCACCTGGATGTCGCTTACCGCAATGGTCATGCCACTGCGGGTTGCGTACTGGAAGCCGAGCTCCTTGATCTTGTCAACGAGCGCAGCAGTGGCGTCGAGACCCAGCCGCTGATAGCAGTCGGCCACCACACCGTTGACCGAGCCCTTGTCCATGACCTTGTTGACGTAGCGCAGCTCTTTGGGCAGGTTCATGTTGAACAACACGCGCCCCACCGTAGTTTCGATCAAACCATGCAGCCGCGGTTGATCGGCAGCCACACCCAGACGCATGAGCTTGGTCCGTGCTTCGTCCAACCCCTGGGCGCCCACGCCAGGCAGCGCAGTCAACCCGACGCGGTTATTCTGCATTCCTTCCACCAGCTGGCCCACGGTGACAACCTGTGCTGCCGTAAGTGCCGCGTTGACACCGGACGACAGGCGCAGCGCATCAACCGATACCCCATCCACCCAGTCTTCGTAACGAAGCCTGATCCGCGCCCGCAGGTCGACCTTGCCCAGTTCGTAGGCCAGCTTGACCTCGTCCATGTCGGTAAAGGCTTTGCCTTCGCCGCGCGCGCGCGGCTTTTCGGTGGTCAGCCAGTAGACACCCAGCACCATGTCCTTGGAGGGACCCACGATCGGTTCGCCGCTGGCAGGTTTGAGCAGGTTGTGCGACGAGAGCATGAGCTCACGCGCTTCGCGCACGGCCTCCGTACTCAACGGCACGTGGACCGCCATCTGGTCACCGTCGAAGTCGGCGTTGAACGCACTGCACACCAGGGGGTGAATCTGGATTGCGTTGCCTTCGATGAGCACGACTTCAAAAGCCTGAATGCCCAGGCGGTGCAGGGTGGGCGCACGGTTGAGCAAGACCGGTCGGTCACCAGTGACCTCTTCCAGGACGTCCCAGACTTCGGGGCTGAGACGATCGACCAGGCGTTTGGCGCTCTTGATGTTGTGTGCGTAATTGCACTCCACCAGCCGGCGCATGACGAAGGGCTTGAACAGCTCCAGCGCCATCTTCTTGGGCAAACCGCACTGGTGCAGGGCCAGGGTAGGGCCGATGACGATGACCGAACGTCCCGAATAGTCGACGCGTTTTCCGAGCAGGTTGCGGCGGAAGCGCCCCTGTTTGCCCTTGAGCATGTCACTGAGGCTCTTGAGCTTACGTTTGCCGCTGCGGCTCACCGCACGTCCGCGACGCCCGTTGTCGATCAGGCTGTCGACCGCTTCCTGGAGCATACGCTTTTCGTTGCGTACGATCACGTCGGGCGCACCAAGCTCCAGCAGGCGGCGCAGGCGGTTGTTGCGGTTGATGACGCGCCGGTACAGGTCGTTCAAGTCACTCGTGGCGAAGCGTCCACCGTCCAGCTGCACCATCGGGCGCAGGTCGGGCGGTATGACTGGCAGCACGGTCAGAATCATCCACTCCGGCCGGTTGCCCGACTTGCGGAAGGCCTCGACGACGCGCAGGCGTTTGGCCGCTTTCTTGCGCCGCTGCTTCGATTTGGTCATGCGAATTTCGTGGCGCAGCTCTTTAGCCATGCGGTTCAGATCGATGCGGGCCACCACGTCGCGAATCGCTTCGGCCCCCATGGCGGCATCGAACAGGCTGCTCCAGCGTTCCTGCAGTTCACGGTAGCGGGTTTCGGTGAGAAGCTCCAGCTCCTTGATGCTGCGCATTTCGGCGACGTCCTTATCGTGCGTGTGCCGCAGGTCATCCTTCTGGCGATCGATATCACGCTGTGTCGTCTCGATCTTGCTGGCGGCATCGTGGCGCAGACGGTCGCGTTTGGCTGCAACCACGAGGCTGGCGTTGGCCTTATCCTGGTCGCTCTCTTCCTTCAGCTGGCTCAGACGCTTCTGCACCGACTCGTTCAGCGCTGACAGCGCGGCGCGGTCGAGCACCTCGCCCGCCGATACGAGCGCGTCGCTCAACCAGGGCAGGGTGATGGCACGGCTCGCCGGTTTACCCGATTGGGTTTCGAATTCGCGCTGCAGGCTGCCCGCCAGACCCATCGCTTCGTTGGTGGCACGCGCCAGGGCATCATCGAACTCTGTCAGCCGTTTGTTCTCTTCTTCATCCAGCTTGAGCAGCGCCTCGGTCAGTTTGTGATCCTGCTCGCCAATTTTCGCCTGCGTCTCTGTGTCGAGACGCGTCAGCTTCATGGTAAGCTCGCGGTCGCGGCGCTGTATGGCCCGTGCGCGCGCCTCTTCGTCGACGCGCGTGACGATGTACTGGGCAAAGTAGAGAACCCGCTCCAGGTTACGCGGCGAAATGTTGAGCAGTAAGCCCAAACGGCTGGGCACGCCCTTTACATACCAGATGTGGCTGACCGGTGAAGCCAGTTCGATGTGGCCCATGCGTTCGCGACGGACGCGGCTGGGAAGGACCTCGACGCCACATTTGTCGCACTTGATACCCTTGTAGCGGACACGTTTGTATTTACCGCAGTAACATTCCCAGTCCTTCGTTGGCCCGAAGATTTTTTCACAAAACAACCCATCGCGTTCTGGGCGCAGCGTACGGTAGTTGATGGTCTCTGGCTTGAGTACTTCGCCGTGCGACCATGACCTGATTTGTTCTGGTGACGCCAGACTGATTCGAATCGCATCAAAATCGTTGACTTCCACGTTGTCCCCCGTCGCTTCCTAATCGCGCCCTGCCATCGGACCAGGCAGACTCAGGCTGAATCCCAACTTGGGCAAGCGCTCGTCGGTGTCTTCCTTGCCAAACTGAATCACTTCATCCTTCTCGTTGATGACCTCGACAGCCAGTCCCAAGGATTGAAGCTCCTTCACCAGCACGCGGAACGACTCCGGTACACCGGGCGCCGCAATCGGTTCACCCTTGACAATTGCCTCGTACGTCTTCACACGCCCGGTCACGTCATCCGATTTCACCGTCAACATTTCCTGCAGGATGTGTGCCGCGCCGTACGCCTCCAGGGCCCAGACCTCCATTTCGCCGAAGCGTTGACCGCCGAACTGCGCCTTGCCACCCAGCGGCTGCTGGGTCACCAGCGAGTACGGGCCGGTGGAGCGGGCATGCACCTTGTCTTCGACCAGGTGGGCCAGCTTCAGCATATTGATGATGCCGACGGTCACCGGGCGGTCGAATGGGTCACCGGTTTTGCCATCATGGACAGCCATTTTGCCCGTCGTGGGCACAGGCCAGTCGGTGGCACCGCTCAGGGCTTCCGCAGCCTCAGTCACTTCGATGCGCGACAGTGCCCCGACGTCAACGGGTGTCCAGGTGGATGCGCCGGCCGGCGTTTCCTCCAAGGCGTTCTGGTAATAACGCACCCATTCCCGAAGGCAGGTTTCGATGGCCAACTCATCGGCTTCGTCCCGTGCCAGGCGCGAGCGCGTATCGTGTTCGAACACCAGCAGGGCATCCGGATCGTAGCCTCGTGTGTGCAGCCACTGCCGCAGCACAGCACGACGAGCGTACACATCGTCACGGTACAGCTGTTCGGGATCGTAGCCCAGGGGTGCCAGCTGGTTCACCAGGTAGCGGCGGCGGGCGTCGCTGTCGTCCACCAGTGTCTCGACGGGCAGTTCTTGCGCGTATACCCACACCCAGGCGTCCTCGGTCACCTGGCGCCACGCCAGGTCGATCAGCCAGGCGCGGGCCAGCTCGGCTTCGATTTCACGCTCGCGGGCACCATCGAAGACCGGGGTCGTCACGCGGAAGCCGAGACGGTTGGCCGCCCAGCCCAGGTGAGTCTCCAGGACCTGTCCGATGTTCATGCGGGCCGGAACGCCCAGCGGGTTCAGGATGATATCGACCGGGCGCCCATCATCCAGGTAGGGCATGTCTTCCACCGGCACGATCTTGGAAATGACACCCTTGTTGCCGTGCCGCCCGGCCATTTTGTCGCCTTCCATCAGCTTGCGCCGCTGCGCCACGCTGACACGAACCATCTTCTCGACCCCGGCGGGCAGGTCACGGTAGTCGTCTCGCGAGAAGACCTTGATGTCGACCACCTTGCCCTTTTCGCCGTGTGGCAGGCGTAGGGAGCTGTCCTTGACTTCACGCGCCTTCTCACCAAAGATGGCGCGCAGTAGTTTCTCTTCGGGTGTCAGCTCGGTCTCACCCTTGGGCGTGATCTTGCCGACCAGGATGTCGCCCGGCCCCACCTCGGCACCGATGCGAATGATGCCTTCCTCGTCCAGGTCTTTCAGCGCATCTTCACCGACGTTGGGGATGTCGCGCGTGATTTCTTCCGGACCCAGTTTGGTA
>CAYUCC010000119.1:0-12803 GCA_964443225.1 uncultured Anaerolineae bacterium | reverse complement strand
GATGTGGTGGGGTTTCGGTGGTTTGGTTTTTGGTTTTTGGTTTTTGGATTTTGGATTTTGGATTTGATTCTCGGTTTTGGGTTGGATTTTGGATTGGGGGTTGGAGGTTGGGGGTTGGAGGTCGGGAATAGCAGGTTGGCATTGTGCGCGTCGTAGCGATAACGTGCAGCGTTGCAGAACATGAATTATTTGCGAAGATTGGCGTAATTGGCGGTCAAAAAGTACTTCGTGGTGATGAAGACACCCGGTCTCTCCCCAAGACCGGGTGTCTGTTTGAATCGATGGGGCGCCGGCGGTTGATTGGGCGGGCCGGCGCCGGTGGGCGGTTAGGGGCTGGTCAGGTTGTTGCCAGTCACAGCCACGGCGAAGGGCTGGCTGCCGCCCTGCGGGACGTTGTACCCCTTGACCCGCACGGTCCACTGGCCACTGGCCGCCTGGTCGAGGTATACGGTCTCGATGACGTTGACGCGGTCGGCGCTGCTGCCGTTGCCGCGGTAGACGGTACCGCTCGGCGAGACGACTTCCAGGTCCAGGTCGTTGACCAGGGCGCGGGCGGCGCCGGGGTTGCCCGGATAGTCGGTCCACACCAGGCTGACGCGCAGCGGGCCCGTGCCACCGGTGACCCTGCCGAAGTTGAAGGCGGCCATAGGCATGAAGCCGCGGCGCTGCGCCACCGGCCCACTGCTCACGTCGAAGCTGACGTCGTCGATGTAGAAGCTGGAGAGCTGCGAGGCGTCGGTCGTGACGCGGAAGCGCACGCGTACGGTCTTACCCTTGACAGCGTTGAGTTGGCTGGTCGTCAGGGTGTACGACCGCTGCTGCCAGCTGTTGGTGGGTGGATATGCGTCGATCGAAAAGGCGTCGACGTAGTGGCTGCCGGTCGTGGGATCGATGATTTGCAGGGTAAAGGAATCCCAGCCGGTATTCGTCTCCGCGGTCGTCGAGTAATACCAGAAACCGAGTGTCGCCGCAGTGGCGTTCGAGGGCACCGTCACGTTCTGGAACAACTGGTCGTCGGCGTTGTGGTAACCACCCAGCCAGGCACCCCAGTTGCCGGTGTGCACCGGTATTTGAGAAGATGGGTAGATGAGGGAGGAGCCAGTGGAGGTCCACACCGTGGCTCCCGACTCGAAGCCGGGATTGCCCAACAGCTCGGACTCTGGCTGCTCGACGATGGTGGTAACCGGCGGCACACGCTCCGCTTCCACAACCTGCTTGAACGGGATCGTCGGTGCGGTATCCGGCCCGACCGGCTTGGGTGCCCGTGTCACGGGTACCGCCTCGGCCAACGGCGCCGCCAACGAATTGTTGATCGTGAATTGGTAGGTCTTGGTCTGGTTGGTGTTGACACCGCCGGTGTCATTGACCAGCTGGATACGCAGGGGCGACTCGGGTGCGACGGCGCTGGCAACGTCGACGCGGCCCCAGCCGGTGACGTTGTTGGGCCGGCTGGTGGGGATCTCCTGCGTGCTGCCGGTGCCGTACTGGCCGGGCGCGATGTTGCGCGCCCCGTTGATCAGCACCGCTTTGACGAGCGCTGCCGGTGGATTGCTGACGCTGCGCACCGACTGCAGCCACTGGCGCACCAGGGTCGCCGCGCCGGCCGCGAGCGGCGTGGCCATGCTGGTGCCGCCCTCGTAGACGTAGTTGCTGTTGTAGACGCCCCAACCGGTGCCGGCGCCGCTGCCCCGCGAGCGTACGGAGACGATGTTGGTGCCCGGGGCGACCACTTCGGGTTTGATGCGGCCGTCATCCGTGGGCCCGCGGCTCGAGAACGCTGCCAGACCCTGGGCATTATCGGACAGGCGATCGTTGCGGATCGGGTCGGCCGGGAAGTCGGTGGGCCAGCAGTTGCCCCACAGGTAACAGGGGCCGCCGGGGTTGTAGCCGCCGCTGCTGCGCTCGTTTTCGCTGGCACCGACGGTGATCGAGTTCTTGGACGTGCCGGGTGAGCCGATCGAGTCGGGGTCGATGACACCGTTGGAATTGCGATCGGTCCCTTCGTTGCCGGCGGCAAACAGAACGACCATGTCCTTGTGGTTCCAGGTGAACTGGTCGACCTCCTGCGCGTTCGACGTATAACCGCCGTATTGGAGGACGCCCCCGATGCTGCCGGTGGGTCCGCCCCAGCTGTTGGTGTGCAGCCGCGCACTGTTGCTGTACGGCGGGTTGAACAGGTCGTTCAAATCGTCGGGAATGCCACCCAGGCCACCGCCAGCGTCTTCGAGCGACTGGAAGACCAGGTTTGCCTCGGGGGCTGCACCGGCGAACGAGCTGGCGTAGTTGTGCGTGGCCGGATTGCTGCCGGAGTTACGGCCGTTGCCCAACACCGAACCGGCGACGTGGGTGCCGTGCGCATCGTGGTCGCTCCAGTCGCCCGGGCGACCCAGGGGATAAGTGGCGACGACGCGACCGGCAAAGTCGAGGTTGATCGTGCTCAGATTACCGGTGTCGAGACCGGTATCGGCCACGGCAACGGTTTGCCCGCTGCCGTAGAGGTTCACCCCCAGGCTGGCCATGCGGCTCCAGGCGGTATTGACCGTCATGATGTTGCGGCCCACGTCGTTGGCCAGTTGCATGGGATAGACCGGCTCGAACCACTGCACTGCGTCGAGGCGCGCGAGGCTGGCGATGGCGGTCGACGGCAGCTGCACACGCAGCACCGGTCCCCAACCGTGATCGGATACACTCTCGACGCGAACACCCAGGGCCTCGATCGCCTTCACCAGGGTCTCACCGTCTTCGCCAGGGAAGCCAAGCACATCGGCAGACACGACACGCTCGGCGGCTTCGGCATTGGCATCGAGCAGGTAGGGGCTCACTTTGTACGCCGGGTAGTAGGCGCCGATCCAGCGCACGAAGGGCAGCGCCGCGGCATCGGCCAGACTGGTGCCGGTGGCCACGCGGGCGATGAATGCGTTGTCTGGCAGGTAAATAAGCGGCTCCATGCCCGCCGCGGCCAGGCCCGCCTTCCAGCTTTCTTCGACCGGACCGGTAAACTGGACGATCTGGTAGCGGCTGGCGGCCGGGTCGGCCAGGCCGAGTTCGCCGCTGGGAGGGGCTACCTCGCCGCGGGTGGGGTCGAAGGTACCCCACTGCAAACGGAGTACCTGGGATGTCTCTGGCTCCTGCGCGTGCAGGCTGGGGGGTAAGGCCAGGGCCACCACGGCGAGCAGGCAGAGAACGAGCAGCCAGCGGGGGAGAGTTGGACTACTTGAACGAACTTGCATGTGTTGCCTCCAGGGAGGGGAGTACGGAGTAGGGAGTAGGGAGTAGGGAGCAGGGAGCAAGGACTAGGCTGATTGTTCTGGCCCTGCGCCTTGCTCCCTACGTCTTTTCCTTGCGCCTTGCTGCTTACGCCGTTTCTCTAGACCTGACGTTTCGTGCCGCCCGGCAGCGCGGCGTTTTCGTGCTGCGATGTGTGTGGATGGGGTCGGCTTCGGAAGTTGTTAATGAAATGAATGGGGGCGAGTCAAGAATTACCTTTCATGGCCCATACTTCATTGTGATGCTGGTTTGGACTGCCGGTAGTGGTAGTAGATGCCGATGGCAGTCAGGATGAGGACGATGATCGTGCCGGTGGTGCCGGAGAACAGGTCGGGAAATACCGCCAGGCCGCCGCGCACGATGAGCATGGAGCCGAGCAGGGCAGCGAAGATGATCAGGGCCCAATCGAGGAAGCGGGCGAAGATGAGGGCGACGACGACACCCCCGATCAGGGCCAGGATCCAACCCCACAGAGCCGAATTGAGTCCCAGGAACTCAACAAAGCCCAGGGCCAGACCACCGCCGATGACAAAGCCGATAATCATGGCGAGCAGTTTGGCGAAGGCTTTGCCGATAAAGCCGAGGACGCCGAAGAGCACGGCCATGCCGGCGATGATCAGGAAGCCGGCAAAACCATCGGCCAGACCGGGCAACAGACGTATCAGGCCGAAGCCCAACAGGGCGCCCGCGCCGGCGCCGAGAATCCACATGCGCCGGCCGAACAACCAGACAAAGATACCCAGAACGAGTAGGGTGAGACCAGTCAACAGTGACAATGACATGATAAGCTCCTTGGTGGGGGATGTGGATTTTGGATTTTGGATTTTAGATTTTGGATGACGCAGGGCTATTATAATCTGGGGTGGGGAAATTGGCAAAGCAACCGGAGGGAGTACGGAGTACGGAGTAGGGAGTACGGAGTAGGGAGTAGGGAGATCAGGTTTGTTACCGGATGTAGGCGCCGAGCAGGGGAATGGTGAGCTGGTAGTCGCCGTCGAGGGGGGTGATGAGTTCGCGGCGGGTAGGTGGGGGGAGGGCGGGGGGCGAGGAGGCGCTCGAACTCGTCCAGCAGCAGGACCGGCTGCCGGGGTACGTCGGCCCCCTCGGTCAGGTCCCTCAGGGCCTCCTGGAAGGCCTCGTAGGTGACACCCGCCGGGTCCGCCAGGCGGGCCGGCCCGTCCGGTGGGCGATCCATAACCGGCAAGCCCAACCACAACGCACGCAGGGCAGCCGCATAGAAGCGGTTGGCGCCGGTAATATGTCCCTGCAGGTCGACCGCGGCCAGCAGCCGGGGTGGGCGGTCGGGTCGGGGCGACAGCCACCGGGCCGAATGGCCGCGCAGGTGGTTCAGCAGCGAAGTCTTGCCCATGCGCCGCGGTGCCACCAGGTTGACCGACGAGCCATGCCCCAACGCATCGCCCAGGGCGCGCAATACCGCATCGCGGCCGAATATCGGCTCCTGCGCCCGCAGCGGCCGCCCGACAACAAACGGCGAGCCGGCCGGCGGCAAAACAGAAACAGACGATGCACCAGGCATAGTCGGGTGTCCTCATTGGGCGGATTGTTCTGCAACTATTATACCATACGGCACCAGGAGCCAATAGAATCGCGCAAACGCCACACTCCACCCCAGGCATACCAGCACCCTGCGCGCCCAACCGACCCCAATCCAAAATCCTCAATCCAAAATCCAAAATCGCCTCCCCCATGACTTCAACCACCCCCTACTCATGACATTTACCCTACCACCCAGCCGAAAACCTGGGACTTTTTGGGGAAAAAACTGCTTCACAAACCCGATGATGCTGTGTATAATATAACAGCAAGTTTACGAAAGCCCGCCACCGTTCGGCACCCGGCGTCCTGCGCCGGGGGGTGGCGGGTGTCGTACCATCCCACGATCCGCTCAGCCCCGTCCCGCGTCCGTGGGTCAACAATCGATCCCCAGAGGTCTGCAATGCTCACGCGACCCTCGATGTGTGTCCGACGCTGCCTGGTCATTGTCGCCCTGGGCCTTACCATCCTGAAACCGTTCCCGGCGCCGGTTGGTTTTGCTGCCACACTACCATCGACCCCAACCGATATCGGGATGGCACCGGTCGCCATCGCTGCCGCATCGTTGTCAACTGCGACCGGGAAACTCAGCGCACCGGTTGGGACCGCTCTGTCCCTGGCTGTCCCAGCCGGTGCTGCCCACTGGCCGGCTGCCACTGCGCCCGCACCGTTGCCCGCAGCCGGCAAACAAGCCGTGCCGGCCGCCGTCGTTGCTTCACCTCTCCCTGCGGCCGGCACGGTGACGTTTGCAGCGCCCGCATCAACCCTCTCCACCATCGTATCCAGCAACCTGACCCTGCAGGCCGATCCCGGCCGCCTGGAAGTGGGGTTGCCAGGCGACCTGGCCATCTCACTTCCAGGCTGGGCCGCAGCGGGCGACGTCATCACCCTGACCGCCGGGCTGGCCAACCACAGCGCCGGGCTGGCGCCGGCCAGCACGATCAGCGGCACGCTGCCAGCCAGCCTGGTCATCGTGCCGGGCAGCGCGGTGGGGTTCGAGGTGGGGTCGGGGGCTGGGGGTTGGGGACTGACCTGGGAGGTGCCGGGGCTGGCCGCCGGGCAGACTGTCACCGCCAGCGTGCAGGCACAGATCAGCGGTGCGGTTGCGGGGCAGGTGATTACTGCCAGTCTGGAAATGAGACTGCCAGGCGACCTCGCCGCGGCGGAGGAGGGCATCGAACCGGTGATTGCCACCGCCGGCGTCACCGTAGTCGGCCCCGCCGCCGACCGCGCCTGGCTGACGCCGGCGGCGGGGGGGTGGTTACGTTCGTTGGATGGGCGGGTGGTGCTCAGCGTGCCGGCCGGTGCGGTGATGGCGGACGTACAGCTGGTTTACACCCCCACCGTCAGCGGGCCGGCGCTGCCGGCGGGCAGCGTGGCCGCCTTCACCCTGGGCGCAACGGATGCAGCGGGGCAGCCGGTGGGCGCTTGGGCGCGGGCGGGGCTGCTGCGGGTGGCTGTGGGGCTGGCGCCGCAGCCACCCGCGCGGTTCGTGCTGCGGCAGTGGGACGCGGCCGGCGGGGTGTGGCACGAAGTGCCGCCGCTGGCACTGAGCGGCGGGCTGGGTGCGTGGATCGAGAGCGGCGGTGCATACGCGGTGACGGTCGAGACCACACCCAGCTACGGGGTGCAGCACCTGCCGACCGTGCACGGCTTCGTCACCGACGAGTGGACCGGCAACGGCCGCGTCGACGTCCCGCTGGCTGTGCCGCCGGGGCCAGGCGGGTTGGGGCTGGGCTTGGGGCTGAGCTATTCCAGCGAGGGGGTCAACTCGATCCGCCAGGGACCGACGACCTACGTCGATCCCAACACCGGTGCCGTGGTCAACCTGGACCAGCAGAACGGGCAGAACTTCAGCCGGCAGGCGGGGGTGGCGGGCTGGGGGTGGAGCCTGGTGGGGTTGGGGGCGGTCACCGTCGATTTCAGCAGCAGCCGCGCCTACCTGAGTTTTGGCGGCGGCAGCGCCGAGCTGCGTTACCTGGATGGTGCCTGGCAGAGTGACCCGCAGCAGTTCTGGCGCATCGAGCGTGCGGCGGACAGCGTCTACGTGGGCGCGCCGTGGGTCATCTGGACGAAGGACGGCACGCGTTACACCTTCGAGGGGTTGGCATGGAATCTGCTGGCGATTCCCGGGGAAGAGTGCTCGCAGCGCATGCGTGAGTTTCCGCTGACCGAGGTGCTGGATACGCACGGCAACCGCGTGGTCATCACCTATACCCAGGAGACCTTTGCGCCGGCGGGGTGTGAGAACGGCTCGATCTGGCAGCGGCGCGAGTATGTCAGGGCTGTGCGGCCGGCGCGTATCGAGTACTTCCCGCGGGTGGAGAGCGGTGCGGACACCTTGAGCACCGTGCGCGTCAACTTTGCCTACACTGGACGCAGCGATACCGGTGTGCCGGGGGCGGGTGACCCTTACACCGAGGCCTTTTGGTCGGATTATCGCCTGACCAGCATCACCATGCGGGTGCGCAGCGGCAGCGGTGTCGACGACTTCAGCACCGTGCGCAGTTATCACCTGGAGCACGACTACGTCTGGCAGGACCAGGCGGAGCATAAGGGACTGCTGCTGCTGACCGGTATCCGCGAGCACGGGCGTGACGGTGGTGCGCTGCCGGCGTGGAGCTTCGATTATACGACGATCAACGGCTGGTTGAACCACACCGTGCTGCAAACCGCCAACAACGGCCGCGGTGGCGGTGCAACGTGGAGCTACGGCAACGTACCCAACATCTGGATAGAGGGGTGCGGCGGCAATACCAGCCGCTACCGGGTGACGGCGCTGGCGGTGAGTGACGGGTTAGTGCCGGAGCAGGGAAGTTCTTCGGTGTTGTGGTCGCTGAATGCAGGGCGGTCTCTACCGGATAGGTTATCTGCTCCGGCACTAGACTGGTCGACGACCACCACCTACGATACGAGCAGCACGCGTGCCTGGGCCTGGAGCGAGGCGGGGTTTCCGGAATGCCCCGGTTTCGAGTTCGGCGGTTTCGACCAGGTGCGGCATTCGCTGGCCAACGGCGCCGGCACGGTCGCGCAGGTGGTGACCACCGCGTTTCACCAGCGCAGCGGCAGCAGTCTCGACCCGCGCAAGGGGAAAGTTTATCTGAGCGAGACGCGCGGCCAGGTCAATGGGAGTGTGTTGGCCAGCACGGCGATGACGTGGGATACTGCACTGGCGCGGGGTACGAGCTGGGTCTCGAAACGCGACGAGACCGCGACGATTGGTGGGATCAGCCGTAAGACATCCTACGAGTACCAGGCAGGCAGCCAGGGTGGTACCCAGTACGGCAACGTGACGCTGGTCAAGGAATACCGTGACGCCGGCAGCGCGCTGGTCCGAACCCAGGCCACCGAGTATTACCCAAACGACGTAGCGGGCAGTGGCACGCACATCGTTAACCGACCGATGCGCCAGGTGCTGGCGGACAGCGGCGGCACGTGCCGTGGCGAGACGCGCTTTTTGTACGACGGCAATGCCTCGTACTACGCCGCACCAGTGCGCGGGGATCTCACCCTGACGCGGGTCGCGCAAACGGCGTGCGGTGGCAGCTGGCGTGATACGGCGTCTGCCTACGATGCCTGGGGTAATCCGGTGAGCGTGACCGACCCGCAGGGCAACACCACCACGACCACGGTCGACACCAGCGTTACCACGGTCACCTGGCCGCGGCTGTACACGTATCCCACGGCCACGACGCTGCCGGCGGTCGGTGGGGTGGACTTCACGACAACCTACGCCTGGAACAAGGTCCTGGGCCAGGTCGAGACGGTCAGCGATCCCAACGGTGCCGTGACCCAGTATCGTTACGACCAGTGGGGCCGGCTGCTCAAGCAGTGGCGGCCGGGTGACAGCGAGACGTGCCCGACGGTGGTGATGGCCTACACTGATAGTGCGCCGACCGTCGTTGAGAAACGGCAGCGGGAAAACCAACCGGTGTCCGGCTGTGGTGGGGTACTCAAGTCGTTCGAGTACTACGATGGGCTGGGGCGCGTGATCGAGACGCAGGCCGAGTCTGATAGTGCGACCACCGCCCATGTCGTCAGCCGCTGGTATGGCCCGGCGGGGCACGTGCGGCTGGAGACCGTGCCGTATGCGGTGGCAGCGGCACCGGGTGCGGGGCTGGTACGTGACAGCGGCCAGCCGGCGACGGCCAGCCAGGTCGATGCTTTGGGCCGTGTGACGTTGGTCACCCACCCGGATGGCAGCACAGTGAGTACCAGTTACCAGGGTTTGGTCACGACGACCATCGATGAGGGGGGCCGCCGGCGCGAGCAGCAGACCGATCCGCTGGGCCGGCTGATCGAAGTTCGGGAGTTCACCGGCACCGGTGGTGCGACCAGCCTGTATGCCACGACGCAGTACGCCTACGACGTGCGCGATGCCCTGACCGACGTCTGGGACACGGCGGGTCACCACACCGGTGTGGGTTACGATCTGTTGGGGCAGAAGCTGTGGTTGGACGACCCGGACCTGGGCCGGTGGACGTATGGCTACGACGTGGCCGGCAACCTGGCGCGCCAGACCGATGCGCGTAACCAGAGCGTCTGTTTTTACTACGATGCGCAGAACCGGCCGTTGGGCAAAGCTTACCACACCGGAATCAACTGCCCGGGCAGTCCGCCGGCATCGTTCGACGTCAGCTACAGCTACGACGCTGCGGTCGGTGGTAATGCCGGCAGTGGCAGGCGCACGGGCATGGTCGACAGCTCGGGCAGCACGACCTGGCTGTACGATGGGCGGGGCCGGGTGAGCGCCGAGACGAAGACCATCGATGGCACGGCGTACACCACCAGCTTCACCTACGATGCGGCCGATCGGGTCATTACCGCCAGTTATCCGGGCGGTGAGACGGTGACCACCGGTTACGATGGACAAGGTTTGCCGGCGGGCCTGTATGGCTGGAACACCTACGTCAGCCAGGCGACCTACGATGCCGCGAGCCGGCCGACGTTGGTGACGGTGGGCAGTGGATTGACCATTGACTACGATTATTACCCGTGGACGCAGGCCAATGGGCGTGGGCGGGTGCAGCGCCTGGCAGTGGGAACGCTCATGGACTGGCGATACACCTACGATGTGGTGGGGAACGTCAAGACGATGCGCGACGTCCCGAACAGCGATCAGCGGCAATGTTTTGGCTACGACGATTTGGATCGCCTGACCAGTGCCTTCACGGGCAACACGGCATGTACCGCCTACAGCAGTGCCGGCCTGGCGCCGTACAGCCAGACCTACGCCTACGATGCAACGGGCAACCTGACGAGCAAGTCGGACGTGGGCACGTACGCCTACGACGCACCGGTGAGCGGCTGCACGTCGGGCACGCAGGCTAACAAGCCACATGCCGTGCGTCAGGCGGGCAGCGGCAGCTTCGTCTACGACTGTACGGGCAACGTCATCCAGCGTTCGCTGGCCGGGCGGGTCCAGGCCCTGACCTACGACGCCGAAAGCCGGCTGGCGAGCGTGAGTGACGGCGGGTTGACGACCACCTTCGTGTACGACGGGGATGGCCGGCGGGTCAAGAAGGTGACGCCGTGGGCGACGACGGTGTACGTCAACGACAACTACGAGCAGACCACGGCCAGTGCCGGGATGGGCGTGCTGGCGGGGGATACCAACGCCGACTGCAAGCTGGACATTGTCGATATCCAGTCGGTGGCGGGCACATTTGGGCAGGCGTGGAGTGCGGCCAACGCCAGGTACGACGTCAACCAGGATGGTGCGCTCGACATCGACGACGTCCAGGCAGTGGCCTCCAACTGGCAGCTGAGCATCCCGGGTCCGTGCAACCGGCTCACCAAACGTTATTACCGGCTGGGTGGGCAGCTCATTGCGGTGCGGACCAACGGGGAGCTCAATTACCTGCATGGCGATCACCTGGGCAGCGTGAGTCTGCTGACCGATGCGGCGGGGCAGAAGGTGCGCGGTGGTGAGCAGCGGTTTCACCCCTTTGGCACCGTGCGCACCGGCCAGCCGGCGTTCTACCCCACCGAGCGCGGGTATACAGGTCAGCGGCTTGATCTCAGCACCGATCTCATGTACTATGAGGCGCGCTACTACGATCCGCTGCTGGGGCGGTTCGTGCAGGCGGATACGATTGTGCCGGGGGCGGGGGGTTCGCAGGGGTTGAATCGGTTTGGATATGTCAGGAATCAACCCACCATTTACCTCGATTCATCCGGGTATGCGCCACAAGACCCAAACGATATCAGCAACAATCCTGCCGCCTGTGCCACTGACTGGTGCTGGCAGAATCGGTGGTATCGTGCACACGGTTACAGTTGGGACGGCAGCGGCTGGAGCCTCGGAGGTGCAGACGCTCATTTCTACGACATGGGTATTCTGGGTGACACCATGGGTGAGCTCGGCATTTATCTCACCGCTGGTGTACACACGCCCTGGACGCTGCCTCAGGCATCTTTGGTGGCTGAAGGTGTTGTTGCCCTCGCAAATAAGATCGGTGATTTCGGGCAATTGCGTTCGCTTTTGGGAATTGGCGTGTTGCCAACGTTATTCCACCGTGCGGCTGCACCCCTGTGGATCGTTCAGAATGCTGCGGCCTACACGATTCCGATGACTACAATAGTGATCTTCACTAACAGCCTCTTTCTTGGTTCGGACGACTTTGTGCGCGGCGCGACGGTGCATGAAATGGCGCATGTGGTTGATTACTTTGGCGGTGTCGGTGGGGTTGCGAAAGCCGTCAATGCCTCAGGGGGCCAATGGAGGCGTGGCGCTGTGGTACCGAAGGACGCCTATGTCAGTGAGTACGGTGTGAAGAATGCCCTTGGTTTGGAGTATTGGGCCGAGGCAGTGGCAGATTGGGTATACGGCAGCAGGTACCAAGGGCCATACAGTCCAGGGGTCCGAGAGCCCTTGACACCTAACCAAAGAGATTGGATTGCACGAGTGCTTGGAGGGTGGGGGTGGTAAGCATGAAACATTATCTCGTCCACTGCATTTCGCTGTTGATCTCAGCATCACTACTCCTGTCCTGTGTACCATCGACATCGAGACAACAACGTGATTGTGCGTCAGTCGTTGATCCGAAGCTCACAACTTTCTCCTTTGACCAGGTGTCAGTTCAGGATGTCCAGTTATGGCTCCAGCATAAGTATGGGCTACTGGGGAAAGACATTCGCGTCACGCGTCGCCCTCAGTATCCCCAAAGTGCGTATCGGGAATGGCAAATCGACTGGGGCGCCAATGACATCGATTACGGGGTCGCCTTCGATGGTGAAGGACAGCCGAATGCCACATTGTACGTCCGATGGCAAAACGGAGCACCGACTGTCGGTGATGTGTTGCGCTGTCTTGGAAAACCCTCATTGTACCGTGCGTACCTGGACATGTACCCTGAAGCAGTCTGGACACAGCTTGAGCTGTGGTATCCAAATAGCGGTCTTATCATCGGGTCACACGTGGAACGCAAGACATCAAGAATCGACGAGGCTACGGAACTCAGCAGAATGACCTATGTGAGGCCAGGGTCGGAGAGCGAGATCATATCTCGCGTCTGGGCCGTTCAACCAGCCACGGAAACCTACGATCGCATACTCAACTCGTTAAGACCTTGGCCGGGTGAGATCAAAGATGTGACAATTGATATGGGTGACTAATGTCATCTACTGCGAGCCGCTCTCCTGACCGCGCCACCGGTGCGTGGCCTGGATCATTACCAGCACCAGGGCTGGCGTGCCGACAACCCTTCCGCCGGCCGCGCTGAGTCACGGTATACTGACGGCGGCTCGCGGAACGAGCCTAAGGAGTTCTTGCGGTTCGAGCAGGCTATGCTCCAAGCAGGTGATTACTTGTGTGGAGCACAAATTTTGTTCCATACCACATGTTAAGGATGCCAGGTATTGAGGACAACGGAGTGACGCTATGATCAAAAGTCTCCACCATCAACGCGCCCGCCATTTCGATCGCAATCGCATTTCTTTGCAGGCTTGGCCATACAACCGTGTGCAATTATCCGATCCGG
>CAYUCC010000118.1:0-12830 GCA_964443225.1 uncultured Anaerolineae bacterium | reverse complement strand
GCCGTCGGGGTAGCCGGCTTCAGAAATGAGCCGTTACCATAGATATTGACCAGCATTCCGGCCTTGCGCGGCAGGAAATGCTGCATCGCCGCCTGTGTGCCGTGCATCGCGCCCAGGTCGTTCGCCATGAACATCTCCAGAGCCTCGCGCGGATTCATGTCCAAGATCATGCCCGCTGCCGAGGAATAGCCGGCATTGTTAATCCAAATGTCGAAATGCCCGTATTTTTGGATGACCAGCTCTGCAAGATGATGAACCTGCGCTTCGTCGCGGACATCTACGATGAACCCAGCCGTCCTGGCTGGCTCCTGCAACCCGCTTATTGCACGATCAATTGCCTCCTGACTCCTGCCAGTGATGACGACCACTGCCCCGGCGGCGAGACAAGCCTGTGCAATGGCATAACCAAATCCGCGCGTGGAGCCGGTGATTATGATAATTTTGTTTTGCAGTGTTGGCATTCTTGTTCCTTCGCGAGTTCGAGAAAAAACACGGAGATCGCGATTTTCGCGATCTTGTATTACATCCACTTCATTCGGAGAGATGATTGCTCCTCAATTGATTGGAGCAACTCCAGCATCGCCGAAAGGATTTGGGCGTGCTGCTCATCGCGGTTGACCGTCGCCAGGTTCTCTTCCGTGGTCAGCTGGTAGGAACCAAACTGATGGTGGTCGCCACCTTCGATTTTGATATAACGCGTACCGACCGGGAGCAGGTGCTTGCGAGCTCCCACGCTTTCATCGGTGACGCCGGTTTCGTTGCCGCCGTACATCAAAATCACGGGGATATCCAGGCTTGACATATCGGAACCATCTGCAGGGTAAGATGACCAGATGGCCAGCCCGGCGATTTGATCGGGGTGTGAAGATGTGTATTGCGCGGCAGCCGTTCCACCCACCGAGTGTCCGCCGATAACCCAGCGTGTGATTTCGGGATGAGCGGCAATGATTTCATCTGCAATGTTCGAATCGAGTATCGCCATGTTGATGGGCATCGTCGGAACAACCACAAGATACCCTTGCTCGGAAATTGCGCGCAGCAAGTCCGAATACCCGCGCGGATCAACGCGTCCGCCGGGGTAGAAAATGAAGCCTGTCTCCTCGAAACCCTGCTGCGGCGTGAAGGTCAGCCAGGGAGTTTCGGTTACAGCGACAAGGTCATCGCTTCGCAGGGCTTCAGTTGCTTCAGCCAGCGGTGGGCGCGCGAAGGTTGCCCATCGCACCCCCCAGATCAGAAAGCCAAGCACAACGATCCCGATGAGACTCAAAATGATCTTTGTTGGCGAGACTTTGGACATCTACTCAATCCCTTTCATTGCTTTGGCAATCCGCTCATACAGCGGCGGGAAGAACGCTCATGTTTGCCGAGGCTGCTCAGATCCAGGACGGGCAGTGTTCCATAGGCTGTCAATAAACCGACCTGCAACCGTACACCTGGCCCCGTACAGCGCGATTGTCCTGCCCCGCATCGAAGAAGAACCGAGCCCATGATGAAGACCTGCCCGAAGGCAGGTACTCGTTCAACTCATTGTATCTTAATTTGGCCCATTGTGCTGTCCAGATTTTGGGTCCATTATCAGCTTCTTCCAGACGTGATAGAGCATCGCGCGGATAAAGAGTTTGTTCAAATATGGTGGCCCCATTATAATCGTTTTCGGCTGATTGAACACTTCACTGTCGGCTGATTGTGAGTTTTGGTCTCAAACGGCTGTTTTTTCTGTGCCAGGCCTTAATGATATGATGGCAGGGTCGTCTCTTCGTCAAACACCAAGGAGTTGCACCATGTCAGATCTGTGGTTATCTTTACCCGATGCGCCGGCAATTCCCGGCTTGACCTTTCGCACCTTCCGCGGACCGGCGGACTTCCCCGGCATGGTCGTCGTGTACGACGCGTGCCGGCCGGTGGATGGTTATGAATGGCCGACCACGGCCGAGGACCTGGCGCGGACGTTTGCGCATCTGGAGCACTGCGACCCGTACCAGGACATGATTTTCGCCGAAAGCGCCGGCGAGACGATCGGTTACGGCCGCGGGAGCTGGTACCGCCAGCCAGACGGTGCCTATCTGCACGACTTAAGCGGGCACGTCACGCCCGCCTGGCGCCGCCGCGGGATCGGCCGTGCGATCCTCCGCTGGACGGAAGAACGGCAGCGCCAGGTTGCCCGCGAACAGCCGGAAGCCGGTCCGCACCTGTTCCAGCTGTCGACGCAAGATACCGAGCAGGGTATGGCCGAGCTGGTGTTGAGCGAGGGCTATACCGTCGTACGCCGCTGGTACCGGATGACGCGGCCGCTGACGGACGAGATCCCCGACGTGGCCCTGCCCGATGGGCTGGAAGTGCGGCCCGTGACCCCTGACCAGTATCGCCAGATTTGGGATGCCGACCTCGAGGCATTTCGCGATGCCTGGGGCTTTGCCGAGCCGCCGGCAGAAGCGTATGCGGAGTGGCTCGAGGACCCGGTGGTGATGATGCCGGCGCTGTGGCAGATCGCGTGGGACGGCAACCAGGTGGCGGGCCAGGTGCGTAACTTCATCAACCACCAGGAGAACGCCGAGCAGGGACGTCTGCGCGGCTACACCGAGTTCATCACCGTGCGCAAGCCGTGGCGGCGCCGCGGCTTGGCCTACGCACTGATCATGCGCAGCCTGCGCGTCCTCAAGGACCAGGGTATGACCGAAGCGGCGCTGGGTGTGGACACCGAAAACGTCTCCGGTGCACTGCGCCTCTACGAGCGCTGCGGCTTCCGCCCCGTACAGAGCGGCTCGGTCTACCGCAAGCCGTTTGGCGTTTGACCGATCGGTGCGGTTTTCCACCCGCGGACCGATCTCCACTCGATCACACGCAAGCCCAGGGAAAACGATTGTTTCTCGGGGGCCACAAGAAAAGAGGCGCGCCATCGACACACCGCACCCCCCAGGCGACTTCCGTCTGCGCGATTTCGCCAGACACGACCTTCCTTCCCTGCTCGCCATCCTGAACCAGGTCTATCCCGACGAGCCGACCACCCAGGAACAGCAGGCGCACTGGGAGCAGACCTACCCGGCCAGTAACCCACGCCTGCGCCGCGCAGCGGAGACAAAGGACGGGCAGATGGTGGGCTGCGGCGAGTGCCAGTATCCGTTCTGGACGTCCCAACCCGATTTCTACGCGATTTTCGTGATTGTCGATCCAGCCTGGCAGCGGCGGGGCATTGGTCAGGTGCTGCTGGCGGCGCTCATGCCGTTCGCTCGCGCGCAGGGCTTCCACAAGCTGCACACCGACTGCAAGGAGGACTCGGCCAGCACCGTGCGTTTTCTGGAGCGGGCCGGTTTCGAGCAGTTCGGCAGACGCTTCGAGTCGGCACTGGACCTGGAGCACTTCGACGAAACGCCGTTCCTGGAGACGGTGGCGCGGGTGGGGGCGGCCGGCTACGCGGTCATCACCCTGGCTGAAGCCCGCCGGCTAGATCCCGAGGCCGACCGGCGGCTGTACGAGGTATTTGCCGCGACGGTGGTGGACGTACCTTTCCCCGGCGGCGTGCGGGCCCAGCCCAACTACGACAATTTCCGGGCCCAGGTGTTGGATGCGCCCAACACCCCAGCGGAGGGCATCTTCATCGCTCGTCATGCGGGGCAGATGGTGGCGCTGACCACGCTCGAACTACTGCCCAACCGCCTGGGTATCACCGGCACGACCGGCGTGCTGGCCGCGCACCGCGACCGTGGAGTGGCTACGCTGGTCAAGCTGGCATCGCTGCGCTACCTCAAGGAACACGGCTACAAAGAGGCGCGCACACAAAACGACACCGCCAACCCGCCGATCCTGGCCTTGAACGAGAAGCTGGGTTATCGCCGGCTGCCGGGTTGGCTGGCCTGGGCGAGGACATTGTAACGCGACATGAGCACGATCACTTCCTTGCAGCACCAACTGGACCAACGTGCCGACGCCAAAACCAAAACCTGGTGGGAGCGCTACCTGAAGCACGTCATCCCGTTCCGCGGCGTGAAGATGGCCGACATCCGCGCCGTGCTGCACCAGTGGGTGCGGGAGGAGGGGATCGACCACCTGCCGCTGGCACAGCAGAAAGACCTGGCCCCAGGCGGTGCACTGACCGTGCGCGGCGCAGCGCACACCGCCAGCGTGACGCTGACCTTTGTTGCTGAAAGACGCGGGTCTCCGGCCTGGAGCCAGCCCTGCCCTCTAGCGCACGCTGTTCAGTCCCCAGTCGTAGGGGCGGTAGACCAGCTTGACGTGGGGACCCTGCCGGCGCAGCCAGTCACGCTCCTCTCCTTCGGGCAAGCGCTCCTTAAGAAACGCAATGACACCGGTCCGGCCGCCGAAGTCCCCGCGATACCAATTGAAGATGGAGGACAAGCACAGGATGCCGGCGCGAGGGTCAATGGCCACGTCGTTGGCGACGAAGCTGGCCGCAGCCAGGTCGAGCTGGGCGTCGATGCTTTGGGCATCGTAGACGCCGATGGGCGGGCAGGAGCGGCTGGCGCAGTTGAGCGCAAAGTGAATGCGGGGGTCGAATGGCCTTACCCGCCAGGCCAGGCGCGGGTCGCGTGGCCCAAACTGCGGCCCGGGGATAGTCCAGTGGGGCCGGTTGGCGCGCAGGATGCCGTGCTCGATGTCGTTGGCGCTGAAACGCTGCCCTCCCACGTCATAGGCCGCGCGGCGAAAGAAGCTGACCACCCCCAGCCGCCCTTCAGTGACGCTGCGGCTGACGCCAAAGGTGACGGAGGCGTCCAGCACCAACACGTTGTAGAGGTTGATCCAGAAGGCCAGGCGCTGCTCGCGCGTCGCCAGCGTGCTCAAATCCAGGCTGCGCAGTTGCGGGGTCAGGTTGCGCCGCAGGACGGCATATGCCTCGCTGGCGCGCAGGCGGTCGTAGTCGACCTGGCGGCCGTCGGCGTCGATGGCCGCCGCTCTGAGTGCGTTCGCGCTGCGCTTGAGTGATACGGCCAATTCCGAGCCAGCCAGCGGTAGATCGGTTGGCTTCGTATCGTTGAGAACCGCGTTGCCTGCAAAGCTCAGGATGCGACTGAGCAGCGCCTCGCGGGTATTCACCACAGTATCGAGTAGAGTCATGGTTGCCTACGCAGCGATATGCTGGAGAACGGTGCCGGCATCATCTGGAAAGATCGTGTTACGTCAATGCAGCTAACAGCGTCTTCACCGGCGGCCGGTCGACCGGATCCTTGCTGCGATGAGCCAGGCGGAGGACGCCGGCTGCATCGATCACGAAGTTTCCGCCCAGCTGGTGCGGGTCGCCCTGGATCGATTGAAGCTTCTGGCCAGCCAGCACACGCCGGGTGTAGTGCCACATCACCTGGGGCTCCATACGCGCATGAAGGATCGCTCCAGCCCATAGGAACGATAAACAGTGCGTTCTGGATCCAGCAGCAGCGGAAAAGGCGACGCAGTCTCCTGGAGCCAGGCGCGCGCCCAGAACTCGGTGCCGAAGGAGATGACCAGAACCTGCACGTCCCGCCGGCGCAGCTCTGCCTCGAAGTGACGCAACTGCGCCACGTGGTCGCGGCAAGGCAGTCAGCCGATGGGTGATGCGCGCGTTGCCCGGATAGTTCAGCAGATCCCAGTAGGTCGCCAGTTCCTCGTCTGTCAGGCCCGGAGTCGCCCGGGATATCTGGCGCAGGTTGCTGCTCAGTGTTCTCTTTGAGGCCAGCCTGTTGATCAAGCCGCCGATTGGGCTGGCCAGGAGACGTTGGATTGGCCGTTCTTGATACTCGGATGCGAACAAGGTGCCGTTGAGCAGCGCAACCGACTTGATTCTGAATGGCAGCATACCCTCCTGGTCCCGTGCCACCAACTCCTCGAGCACGGCGACGCCGACATCGTGGGCGATGAACTGGACGTTGTCGACCTTAGGGCTTGTAAAAGAATAACTTGCCATTCTTTGCGGCGAATTCCGGCCATTCTGCAGGAAGTTATTCTTTTACAAGCCCTTAGCGGACGCCACCAGCGCTTCGACCATGTCGGCGTGCTTGGCTACCGAGTACGGGTATGATTTCGGCTTGGCCGAGTAGCCGTACCCAAGGAAATCAGGCGCAATCAACCGACGACCCGGGAGCAAGCCGGACCAGATCTTGTTGAAGTCCCACGACGAAGTCGGGTAGCCATGCAGCAAGACGACAGGCGTCCCGTCGCCTTCGTCGACGTAGAAAATGGCCTGATCCTCGAACTTGAATTTTTGTACACAAGATTAGACACATCCGACGACGGTTTGTGACCGCTGTTCCTGCCTAACTTCCATCAATTTACGGCCGGCGTCCAGATCGGTGCGTCGATCAGCGCGGCTGCAGTGTTAGCAATGCCTTGGGCCGGGTTGTCAGGACCGAAGAGGCGCGCAGCCATCATCGCGCCATCCACCAGCAGCAGCAGATGATCGGCCAGGCGCTGCGGTTCGTTGGCGCCCGTGTCCTGTACCAACTGCGAAAGCCGTTCACGCAACGCCTGCTTGTGGGCAAGGGCTGCCTGGCGCCCCGGATGGTTTGGGTCGGCAAAGTGGAACCTGTGACTTTGGCGACGGGTGAGTTTCAAGGGCGCGATGCTGCGCATCAGGGCTCCGGGACTGCCCAAATCGTGCAGGAAGGAGAACGGCGCGTGCTGCGCTTGCAGAATTTCTCCAGCACCAAAGGCCCTGACCTGTACGTTTACCTGGTTGAGAACCCGGACACCTTTGATGCCGGCGCCATCGGCGAGTTTCTCGATCTGGGCCTGTTGAAGGCGACGACCGGCGATCAGGAGTATGAGATTCCCGCCGGCGTTGATCTGTCCAGGTATGGCGGCGTCCAGATCTACTGCCTGGCATTCAGCTTCATCTTCTCGAACGCACCGTTTGCAAACTGAGGTGGCACAGCGGGAGATCGACTCCGTTTGGCTCTGAGTTTCCGAATGTCATCACGGAGCTTTCCGACAAGAGGCCGTCCCATGGTACGGCCCTCTTCGCGTGCGCCACAGACCGCTATAGCTCCGCCACAGCTTGCATGACCTCACGTCCAATGGTCTCCAACGGCGTGATCTCGTGCACGGTGGGGATGCTGAAGATGAACTGCTGGATGCCGATGCCGGCCAGGCCGCGGCAGAAACCGATCAGTTCAGCCGGGGACATGCCGCCGGGGCCGAGCCGTACCATGCCCAGCGCGGTGCGCTCGATGGCGTCGTAGTCACGGCCCACCGCATCGCAGTGGCCCTTGAGCACGTCCAGTTTGTGGGGCAATGGGTCCAGGCCGCCGTAGGCGAACAGGTTGCAGGCGTCAGCGTACTGGGCGACCAGGCGCAGCGTCTTCTTCTCGCCGCCGCCGCCAACCAGGATCGGCGGATGCGGCTGCGACAGCGGCTGCGGGCTGTTGATCGGCTCCGGCAGCCGGTAGTGTTTGCCCTCGTAGGGAGCAGGATTGCCCGACCACAGGTGGTTGGCGATCTGCAAGGTCTCCTCCAGCCGCTCGAAGCGTTCGGCGGTGGGCGGGTAGGGGAAGCCCAGCCCCACGGCCTCGCGCTCGTACCAGGCTGCGCCGATGCCGAAATTGGCCCGGCCGCCGGAGAGCACGTCCAGCGTGCTGACCTGCTTGACCAGAAAAGCCGGTTGGCGGTAGATCACACCCGTGACCATTGCGCCCAGGCGGATGCGCTGCGTCGCGCCGGCCATGAAACTGAGCGCGGTGTAGGCCTCCAGCATGGGGTCGCTGGCCTGGCCGATGCCCGGTTCGATCTGGAAGTAGTGGTCCATCACCCACAGGCTCGCGAAGCCGGCTGTGTCGGCGGCCTGGGCGATGTCCAGCAGGGTGCGGCCGGTGTTGGCCGGGCTGCCGGGCCAGTTGAATGCGACGACTTGAAGTCCGAGTTTCATGGAACGACTCCTTGGGATTGCGGTCAGTGTCGTCGTGCGAATGTGTTGGAACGGGCGCACGGCGAATCTGGTGACGTTGGGTTGGCATCCGCACGCTGGTCATCCGAAGTGGCGCGTCTCAGGACGATTGTCATGCTAAACCCGATCGAGAACCAGGTCTGTATCACGCATACCGATGTGGCAGGTCCCCTGATCCAAAGTCTCGTGCGCCTGGCCGAACAGATCATCCATCTCCGCCGTCCCGGAAGCCGAGCAGTGCGGCTGGCTCAAGGACCGCGGCGGCGGTGGCCGTGGCGAGCATCTCAATGTAACGCGCTTCCTCGATGGCCATGGCCGGCGCATTCGAGAGGCATTTGAACACCCCTTGTCAAATCATCCCATGAGCAAGCTTGGGCTCGGGTGACTTGCCGGCGGAATCTACCGCTGGAACGGACGGGCACGCAGCTGGCGGTAAACGCCGTTGCGCCGCGCCTGCATGCGCCAGCCCAGGCCGCCCATGAAGGTGTAGGCGCGCGGCGGCATCATAGGACGAGCCAAAAGCGCCGCCGCCTCTTCGGGCGCCGTCTGGCCGGCCGCCAGCGCGGCAGCCGTCAGATCCAACGCCCGCACCACGTGACGCACCATGCCGCCCGCCTGGGCCAGCGGCCGGCCATTGATCGCGCCGCCCGCGCCCAGCGCCAGCCCGCCGGCCCAGGTGAAACCGGCAACGTTGGCGAACTGCTGGCAGATCGCCAGGGCCGTCGTGTTGTGCTGCGCCTCAGGGAAGCCGCAGTTGGCAATGGCCAGGAACGCGGCCGGCGCGGGCGAAGGCGGTGCCTGGCGGTGGGCGGCGATGCGTTCCAGCGCCTCGGTCGCCAGGGTGGGCAAGGCGTCCACGTACAGCGGAAAGGCCAGCACGAACAGGCCGGCGGCATCGACGGCCTGCAACAAGTTCTGAGTGCGCGTCTCCGTGCGCAGGGCACGGGCCACGTGCATGGTGGCGCTGGTCATGCCTTGCCGTTCCAGGCGCTGCGCCAGGTAGGTCGCTAACGCCTCGGAGGTGCTCTCGCCGGCCGGCTTGGCGCTGCCGATCAGGAATAGGGCTTTTTTGGGGGCGTTCATACGGGTATCCTCGCTTGGAAAGGGTAGACGCCAGCCAGCACAGTCGCGGCGGCAGAAGGCTCCTGGCTGCGGTAGATCACGACACTGTCATGCGCCGGTGCGTGCAGGTTGATGGCGTTGCGGCCTACCAGGGTGTGGAAGATCTGCTCCTGCGCTGGATGCGGCGCCAGCAGCACCCCCACGCCCAGCAGCGCCGGATAGCGCCCGTAGCGAGCCTGGTGGTGGACTTCGCCGTCGATGCGCGTGAAGAAGGGGGAGATCAGGCAGATCGAGCGATCCACGGCCCCTTTCAGCGCCGACGAGTAGCCGCCAAAGGTGATGGGAGTCAGGTAGATCGTCAGGTCGCCGGCGATGATGCTGGCGGCCACCTCGCGCCCCGTGTCGTCGATGCGACACAGGCCGGGGGTCTTGGTCCAGCACTCGAAGCAGCCCAGGCAGTAGGCCAGCTTCTGGTCACGCAGGGTCCAGGCTGTAACGGTCCAGCCCTCGGCCCGCAAAGTATCCTGTAGCGCGGCGCCGACGGCATCGACAAAGGTGTCGCCGGGCAGGGCGCCGTTGAGAAGGGTAGCTTTCATCGTAAACCTCCGTTACAAATCAGAGCAAGCGAGCCGCGTGCTTGGTGCTGTCTACTTACGTCCCACTTGCAGCTTGCACCACTGCTCCAGCGTGGTCGTCGGCGCACCCAGCAAGGCGTTGGCCTCGCCCGGATCACCTGCTTCGGCAACCTTCTCGCTGTAGCGGAAGAAGGGCAAGACAGCCTGCAACGTTTTGTCGCGGGACAGTCCGGCGACGATCGACGCCATCCAGAAGGGGATCGTGCCGACCTTGGCGTCCGGGCGGACGATGCTGCAGTAGGTTTCCAGCGCCTGCCGCGTCGTCCAGGGCTGGGGACCGAAGATGTGCAAGGTCTTATTGGCGACCGCCGGCGTGACGTAAGCCTTGGAAACCATGCCGGCATAGTCGCCGGCCGCCACCCAGTGCCACGGATGGGGTTGGGTACCGAGGATACTGGCGCGCGTACCGCGCACGAACCTGGGCAGCGTTTCCATGAAAAAGGTCGCCTGGAAGATCGTGTACGGAACGCCCGAAGCACGAATCGCCGCCTCAGCCTCGAACTTGGCCTTTGTCCCGGCGTACCAGATGTTCTCTTTCGTGACTGAAGTTCCTGACAGGTAGGTGACGTGCTGGACACCCGCCCTGCCTGCTGCGGCGGCGACGTTTTCCGCACCGCGCCGCTCCAAATCCGGATCCAGGCCGCCTTCGAGATTGATATGGACAGCCTGGCAGCCGCGCAGCGCTGCCTCCAGCGAAGGGATAATTTCGACGTCGCCGGCAACTACCTCATACTCAGGACCGAACTTGGCTCGGGCGTTGGCTGCGTTGCGGGTGAAGACCCTGACGTGATGGCCGTCGACGCCGAGCCGGCGCGCAACCGGCTCGCCCAGCATGCCTGTGGCTCCAATGACCAGAACTGTTTTCGACATAATGTTGCCTCTCTGACAATGAATGCGATCGAGATATGACGGATACCATGTGTCCCATCGATTATGCTGAGTTGCCGGAATCGTTGCTCGCCGGCTGCTCCGGGCGCCATTCACCGGGCTCCAACACGGCTACCGTCGCTGCGACAGGCTGAACGGCCTGTTGCTTCAGGCGCAACCCGGCAGTCGCCCGAGCGCCAACGGCGGGGATGTGGCTGGCAGCCGCTGCCAGCCCAAAGCGCGGCATGTTGCCATAGACCGATTCATACTGTCCCGCCCGCACCAGATAGGTCTCGTGCCAGATTCCGACGCTGCCATCGCCGCCCACGGCCTGGTTGAACTTCTTCCAGGCGCCGACGTGAGTGAACGCTGGGTCGCGCGCAAAGCGCTCCAGATCGGCGAAGGAACGCCAATACTGCACCAGGGCCACGCCACGCCAATAGAGGAAGGACTGACCGCCGAGGAAGCCCAGCTCTGGGTGGCGGTAGAGCGTCTCCATCATCGGCTGCATCGCCCGCGCCACCGGCATCCACTTGCGAAACGCCCTGATCTGGTTGATTCGCATGCCGATGTGGAACACCACGAAGTCGCCCTCGATGTCGGCTGTGTAACGTCCATTGAAGATCTCGGCCATCGACTTTCTCCTAATCGTAATCTAATTCTGAACATTGTTCGGCATTTGTAGTCAAAAAAAAGAGAGAGCTCAGGAGCCGGCCGTCAAGATGCTTGCAGGCCGCGCATGAAGTTGAGCAAGACCTGGTGATCGGCGAGGCCCAGGTCGGCAGGGTAGCCGCGCAGCGCCGTGATGCGCAGCATGGCAACGCCGTGGACCAGCGTCCAGGCGGCGTAGGCCATCTCGTCTCGGCCAAAGCCGGGACGGGCACGAAAGGCGCCCGCGTCGATGCCACGTTGAATGGCCTGCACGAGAATGCCGTAAGCGGCGCCCTCTTGCTCCATCAGCGCCTGTACCTTGTCTAGCGAAAGCCCTGTCATGTCCGGTGGTGGCGCTTCGGTGAACATCAGCAGAAAGTAATCGGGATGCTCCAGGGCAAAGTGGATGTAGGCCAGGCCAATCTGGTAAAGGTATTCCACCGGCGGCAGGGTAGGGTCGGCCTGGTGCATGGCGTCGAAGAGATAACGCTGCCCCTCGTCGCACACCGCGACGACGATCTCCTCCTTGCTGGCATAGTACTCGTACAATGCCGCCGGGCTGTAGTCGATACGGTCGGCGAGCGCGCGCATGGAAAGCGCTGCCGGGCCTTCGTCGGCGATGATCTCGCGAGCCGCGTCCAGGATGGCCTGTTTGGTGCGTACGTGTCGTTTCGTTCGGGTGGTTGCCATAGGTGTCTCGAATTCAAATCAAATACTGAACTATGTTCGGAATTGTAACACAAGTCAAACCGGTTGTCAAGTCCTCAATTTGACCAAGAGGCTGGTCGACTATTTGACAACCCGCTGCGTGCCAGGCTGATCGCATCCAGGCCATCGGCGTGCTCGACCCATGACTGAACTGGGATTTGACAAATCTTTATTTACACTGTATATTTACAGCGTAAATATCCCAGGCGGTGAGCATCATGCCAAGACCACGACGAACCACACGGCCAGACGGCCCCGACATGGCCAGCCAGATCAAGACCGCCGCCCGCCAGCAGATGGCGCAGCACGGCACGGCCGGCATCGCACTGCGCGGCATTGCCCGCGAGCTGGGCATCACCGCGCCGGCCATCTACAATTACTTCCCGCGGCTGGACGACCTGATCACGGCACTGATCGTCGATGCGTTCACGGCGCTGGCCGACGCCATCGATGCCGCCGAGGTGGGCATGCCGGGCGAGACCTGTGGGCCGAAGATCCTGGCGATGTGCCTGGCCTATCGCCAATGGGCGGTCGAACACGCGGTCGACTTCCAGCTGATCTACGGCAACCCCATCCCCGGCTACGAAGCGCCCGCCGCGGTCACCGTGCCCCTGGCACGGCGACCCTTCGACGGGCTGGCTCGCCTGTTCCTTGAGGCGTATCAGACCGGCGAGTTGGTCGTACCGACGAAGTATGAGCCCGTCCCCGCCAGCATCACGGCGCACTTCGCGATGTGGCTGCCGGAGGCGGACTACAACTTCCCCGATGCGCTGGTCTGCCTGCTAATGAGCGGTTGGGCGCGCATTCACGGCATGGTGATGCTGGAGTTGTTCGAGCACCTCGGACCGGTGGTGGGCGATACGGCGGCCTTTTACCGCCACGAACTCGGCGCATACTTACGACAACTGGGTATGACGTCCTAAAACGAATGTCGGGGGTCAGCTTCTCCGCCGGAAAAGCTGACCGGCACGTCAGCGTAACACTCAATACACCGTAAACTAAATATTTGACATACTGTCCTCTGTGAGAGATACTCACAG
>CAYUCC010000117.1:0-12899 GCA_964443225.1 uncultured Anaerolineae bacterium | reverse complement strand
ACGCCCCGGCGTTCACATGCCTGGCGTTCAAACGCACGCCTGGCGTTCAAACGCATGCCTGGCGTTCAAACGCACGCCTGGCGTTCAAACGCACGCCTGGCGTTCAAACGCATACCTGGCGTTCAAACGCCAGGCTTATAGCTCAAGTCCGCTCAAGCGGACTGGGGGATAACGCACCGTACGCCCGTCGGGCGTTCAAACGCACACCTGGCGTTCAAACGCCAGGCTTATAGCTCAAGTCCGCTCAAGCGGACTGGGGGATAACGCACCGTACGCCCGCCGGGTGTTCAAACGCACACCAGGATTTCAAACGCATACCTGGCGTGCGCTGAATACCCGACGCCTACCACCCAGCCGGCTTTAGCCGCCTTTGGCTATTAGCCTGGCGTTTGAACGCCAGGCTTGAACGCCAGGCTTCCCGATTCTAGAACGGCTCCAGGAACCGCTGGATCTGGTCGTAACGAAACACCGGCCCATCCTGGCAGACGTACTGGTCGCCCACGTTGCAGCGCCCGCATTTGCCCAGGCCGCACTTCATCTTGGCTTCGAGCGTGGTAATCACCTGGTCCGGCTGGAAACCGAGCCGTGCCAGCTCTTTCAATAGGAACTTGATCATGATCGGCGGGCCGCACGTGACGGCGATGGCCCCTTCTGGCGACGGCGCCACACCCGCCAACGCCTGCGTGATCAGCCCGACGTTGCCGGTCCAGGTGGCATCACCCCGATCGACCGTCACGTGCACGGTGGTGCGCGGGGCTTCCGCCCATTCGGCGTACTCGTCATGGAATACAAGCAGCTCCGGTGCGCGCGCGGCACAGAAGATGACCAGTTCACCGTATTCAGCGCGGTGGTCCACCATCTCCTGAATCAGCGGCCGCAGCGGGGCCAGCCCAATGCCGCCCCCCAGGATGATGATGCGCCGGCCTTTCAGCTCGTCCAACGGGAACCCGTTGCCCACCGGCCCGCGCACGCCCACCAGGTCGCCCGCCTGCATCTCGTGCAGCATGCTGGTGACTGTGCCCATGCGCTGAACGGCAAACTCGATCTCACCCTGGTTACGATGCTCGCTGATCGCAAGTCCAAACGGTGCTTCACCAACCCCAAAGGCCGACAAAAACCCAAACTGGCCCGGCGCGTAGTGGAACGATGGCCCCTGTCCATCGAGGAAATGACATCGAAACAGCTTGATCCCCGTGGCCAAAGGCCGGACTTCACTGAGCATCGCCAGGTGGGGCAGATACGGATTGTTCATGCGTATACCTCCTGGGGCTGGCGAGCCGCCTCCAATTCAGCGATAGCCGCAATCACTTCGCGGATATCGATGTTCACCGGACACTGCGTCACGCAGCGCCCGCAGCCAACGCACAGCGACGTGCCCTCCCGTTCCGGATAGTACAGGAACTTGTGCATGTAGCGCTGGCGCTGGCGCGCCGCGGCTGTCGGCCGCGGGTTATGTCCACCGGCAATGGCAAAACAGAGCGCCGCCTGGCACGAGTCCCAACAGCGCAGCCGCTCGATGCCGCCATCGGCAGTAACGCGGTCGCGTAGATCGAAACAGTAACAGACCGGGCAGTCGTAGGTGCAGACGCGGCAGCTGAGGCAGCGTGCAGCCAGCTCGGCCCAGTAGGGCGCATCGAACTGCGCCCGCCAGGCCGGCGGCGGCGCCAGTGGCAAAACCTGAGGCACGTCCAGCGGCGGGATCGCTGTCTCCAGCGGACCCAAATCGACCCCGGCCAGCAGCTCTGCACCTTTGTCCGTCACCACGTCGACGGCGTATCCACCGTCCACCGCGGTCAGCAGGATATCGAGGTGCGACCGGTCGTCCGGCCCACCGCCGAGGGTCGTGCAGAAACACCCCGTCCACGGTCCACCCGTGCACGCCAGCCCCACCAGGGTCGTGGCGGCGCGCCGCCCGGCGTAATAGACGTCGATGGGATCGTCGAGAAACAGCCGGTCCAACACGTCGAGAGCCTGGGCGTCACACGGGCGCGCCCCAAACAAGACCTGGGGCCGCGCGAGGTGCGCCTGCTCCAGTTGGATGCCGTCCGGCCGGACGTGCAGGGTCAGGATGGCCTCGCTGGCCGGCAGGAAGAACTCTTTGGCCGACAGGTCGGTTCGCCCGCTCTCCCAGGCGATCCCGTCTACCGCCTGAATGGGGGCAAACACCACCTGGCCACTGCGCGGTACGGGCGCAATGACGGTGTGCGAGGCCAGCAAACCGCTCAGCCACTGCTCCAGATCTGGCCGGGTGATGAATTGTAGTGTCATGCTCGGCCTCCCTTCGCCGCAGCCGGCTTTTCGGCCAGCACCAGCGTCTCCTCTTTGCGGAAGGTTGTGAAGGGTAAGGGCGTGGCTGCCTCGGTGCCGGCCACGTACCCATCGAACAAACGGGCCACCTCACGCGCCACCTTCTGATTCAACAAAAAGAGCGGAATCCCTACCGGGCAGGCCGCCGAACAGGCATCACAGCCCACGCAGCGCCCCGCCAGGTGAAAGGCGCGCATCGTGTGGAAGAACGCCTTTTCCTCCGTCTCGATCGCAATGCTCTGCCAGGCCGGGTCGAGCTGCTCGCTGACGCATTCGCCGCAGTAACACAGGGGACATGCCTGGCGGCAGGCGTAACAACGCAGGCATCGGGTGAACTGAGCGTGCCAGAAGCCGGCCCGCTGGTTCACCGGCCAGCGTTCCATCTCGTCAAGCGCCGGATACGTCGCCGGGTAGGGTGTGCTGCTTGGTATGCCCAGCATGGCATCGTAGGTCAGCCCTTGGGCACTCGTGGGCGCATCGGTGCCCTGCCCAATCAGGAACAGGTCGTCACGCCGCACCTGGCCTTCGGTCAGGAGCACGGCCAGTGCGCGCGCTTCGGCCGGACGCACGACCACCGCCGTGCGCCGCCCGACCTGGGTGCGCAGGTAGGTCACGATGTTGAGTTCGGCCGCCGGGTGGATCACCAGGCGCTGCACCTGCGCGGCTGTGCGCACAAAGAGCGGCCGTTCGCGCACACTGCCCTGTTCCCAGCCCAGCACCTGGTCGACTTTGCCCTCGGCCAGCAGGCGGGCTGCCAACTCGCGCAGCTGGATCGTCAGGTCGTCCGCGCCGGCGGTGCCCGATACGCGTGGCAGGGGCGTCGTGCTGCACGTGGGCGTGCAGCACTCCTCAAGCGCGGTGGTTGCGTACGTGGTCGTGCTGCCCGCCTCCGGCGCGGTGGCCGGTGTCCACGGACCCAGGTGACGCACCTGCTCGGTGAATTCCGCCACGACCCGTGCAAACTTGGCGCCTTCACTGGCGCTGACCCAATCGAGCTGCACGCGTTCGCGTTCGTAACCCAGGAAAAACAGCAGCTCCTGCATCACGGCGAAACGCCGCCGGGCGTAGTAGTTGCCATCGCTGTAATGACAATCACCGGGGTGGCAGCCCAGAACGAGCACCCCATCGGCGCCCTCTTTCAGTGCGCGTGCCACGAACAGCGGATCGACCCGTCCCGAACAGGGCACACGTACGATGCGGATGTTGGCCGGGTAGCCGAGGCGGCTGGTGCCCGCCAGGTCGGCACCCGCATAACTGCACCAATTGCACAAGAACCCCACGATCTGTGGTTCGAATCGTTCAGCCATAGTCGCCTCCTACCTCACCTCGACCGGTACCGCCTCGGGCAGTACCAGGCGCAGCGGGGTTCGGAACAGGGCGTCGACTTCGGCCAGCAGCTGCTGGTCGCTGAAACCGTGCAGCAGCAACGCATGCCCGCGACAGCCCGCCACACACAGCCCGCACCCCTTGCAGACGGCCGGATTGACCTGGGCTACGGTGCGGCCATCCTTCAACGTGACAAACGAGACTGCGTTGAACGGGCACACCTCCTCGCACAGGTGGCAGGCCACACAGCGCCGCGTATCGACCTCGGCCACGGTCGGCTCGGTCTCGATGAAAGGCCGTGCAAACAACGCCGCGACCTTGGCTGCCGCCGCGCTGGCCTGCGCAACGGTGTCTGGGATGTCTTTGGGACCGGCCGCACAGCCGGCCAGGTAGATGCCCGCCGTGTTCGTCTCCACCGGGCGCAGCTTGACGTGCGCCTCGTTGACGAAGCCGTACTGGTCGTACGAAATACCCAGCGTCTGCATCAGATCGACCGCGCCGTGAGCGGCCGTCACGCCGGTAGCCAGCACCACCAGGTCAGCATCGATCTCGACCGGTCGGCCGAGCAGGCTGTCGTACCCCTGCACGACGGTGTGGTCGCCGCGGGGATAGATGCGGCTGACGCGACCGCGCAGATAGCGCGACCCGTAAACCTCCTGGGCCCGACGTACGAATTCGTCGTAGCCACGCCCCGCGGCGCGGATGTCCATGTAAAAAACGTACGTCTCGACGTTGGGATCGTGCTCTTTCAGCATGATGGCCTGTTTGGCGGTGACCATGCAGCAGACGCGCGAGCAGTAGGGGCGGCCCACTTTTTCATCGCGTGAGCCAACGCAGGCGATGAACACCACCGTCTGCGGATGTTTACCATCGGACGGACGCACGACCTCGCCCTTGGTCGGACCGGAGGCGTTCATCAACCGCTCCAGCTGCAAGGTCGAGATGACGTCGGGATAACGGCCATAACCGTACTCGCCGTAGTAGCGGTGCCCGGCGCGCTCGGTTCCATCCTCATGGCTTCCGTCCAGCTGAAAGACGTCGTAACCGTTGGCGACGATGATCGCCCCAAACCGTTCGTGAATCAGCTCCTCCGGTTGATCCCAGGTGATGGCACCGGTAGGACACAGCTTCTGGCAGATCTGGCATTGGGGCATCTTCTTGCCATCCAAACCCACCGGTTTGATGCTGCCAGCCTGTTCGGCCGGCACGCCCTGCGCCGCGGCCTGTTCGAGCTGGGCGCGGCGGTAGGCCAGGTAACGGCAGTTATCGGCGTCGATGACGGGCTTGTTGGGAATCGCCTGCGGAAATGGGATGTAAACCGCCGGCCTTGTCCCCAGTCCCTGGTCGAACTCGGCCACAATGTCTTTGACCGGGCACTTGGTCCAGCAAGTGCCGCAACCCGTACACAGCTGGTGATCGACGTAGCGCGCCTTCTGGCGAATCGCGACGTCGAAGTTACCCACAAAACCTTTCACTTCTGTCACTTCGGCGTAGGTGCGTAGCTCGATGTTGGGGTGCTGGACGACGTCGACCATGAGCGGGGTCAGAATGCAGGCCGAGCAGTCGAGCGTCGGGAAGGTTTTGTCCAGCATCGCCATCTTGCCGCCGATGGTGGGCGTGCGTTCGACGAGCGTCACATGGAAACCGGCGTTGGCCACGTCGAGTGCGGCCTGGATGCCGGCAATGCCCCCGCCGATGACCAGCAATCGCTTCGAGAGCTCGGCACGGCCTGGCGCCAACGCTTCGTCGCGTGCGACCTTGGCCACCAGCATGCCAACGATATCGATGGCTTTGGCGGTGGCGATGGCACGATCGTGATGCACCCACGCGACCTGTTCGCGCAGGTTGGCCATTTCCATACGATACGGATTGACCCCAGCCGCGGCGACGGCGCGACGGAAGGTCGGTTCGTGCATGCGCGGCGAACACGACGCAACGACGATACGGTCGAGCTGTTCCTCGCCAATTTTCTCCTGGATCAGGCGCTGCCCAGGCTCCGAGCACATGTATTTGTAATCGGTCGCAAACACCACACCGGGCATCGCGCGTGCCGCCTCCGCCACGGCCGCACAGTCCACCGTGCCGGCGATATTGCTTCCGCAGTGACAGACGAAGACACCGATTCTGGCCATGGTTTACTCCTTTCCCACAGAACCGGCCAGGGGTCGGTCGAACAGCGATGTGGCCTCGGTCAGATGGCGCTGCAAACCCATCGCCTGGGCACTGAAACCGAGGGCCAGCCCAATCAGTTGGGTGAAGTAATACACCGGCAAACGATGGTCCCCGCGTCCGGCGCGGCGCATTTGTCCTTGCCGGCTGTCCAGGTTGCTGTGGCACATCGGGCAGGCGGTGACGATGGCATTGGCGCCCGCTTCTTCGGCCCAGGTCAGCAGCTGGCCGCTCAGATCGAGCACCAGGTCGGTGCGGCTGAGGGCCAGGCTGGCGCCGCAGCAGTTGGTTTTGCCCGGCCAGCTCACGACGTCAGCCCCCAGCAAACGCAGCAGGTTATCCAGCGTCTGCGGGTCTTCGGGATCGTCGAAATGGGTCACGTCGGGTGGACGGGTCAGCAGGCAGCCGTAATAGGGGGCGAACTTGAGCCCGGCCAGCGGGCGCACCAGCTGCGCCCGCATCCGTTCCGGATAGGGTGGTTCGCTTAGAATTCCCAGCAGCGGATCGACCTGCATCGTAACCGGCACCGAGGCACCCACCACGTACTCAACCTTGGCCGCCGTCTCGTGATCCTGCAGGGCGTGCTGTGCCTCCTTGAAGCGCGCATAACAGGCCGCACAGGGCAGCACGATGTGGTCCAGCCCCGTCTGTTGGGCCAGGCGCAGGTTACGTCCCACCAGGCCCAATGCCAGCCAGGGATTGATCGTATGCGCCGACGAGGCACCGCAGCAGTTCCAGTCGGCCAGCTCACGCAGCTCGATGCCGAGTGTCCGGCAGACCCGTTCGGTCGACTCGCCGTATTCGGCGGCGGTGCCGTGCAGCGTACAGCCCGGGTAGTAGGCGTAGGCGGTCATTGGCCACCTCCTGCGCGGTCAGGATGGGCCGTGGCTTCGTCGGCGCGACGCAGGGTTTCGGCGCGCTGGAAGATACCGCTGATTTCGTCCAGGGCCTGCACGCGCTGCGGCACCGCTTTCACCTTGCCGCGACGCAGCATCGGCAGCGCCAGGTCGGTATTGTTGAACAAATTGCGCGACAGCAGGTTGAAGCCGCCCATCAGGCCAATCTCGTACATACGCCCGGTGAGCGCGATCGATTTGAGAAAGAGGTGGTGAAAAGTCAGGATGTCGGACTGGGCGTAAGCATGCTCGTGGGCGTCGGCCCAGACACGCAGACTGTCCACGATGCGCGGCAGGTCGATCTCGCACGGGCAGCGGGTCACGCAGGTGTGGCAGCCCACACACAACCACAGGGTGTCGCTGCCCAGGGCCAGTTCGGGCTGGCCGAGCTGCAAGGCGCGAATGATCTGCGGCGGGGACAAGTCCATGGCGGACACGAGCGGGCAGCCCGCCGCGCACTTGGCGCATTGGTAACAGGCGCGCACGTCCTGGCCGCTGGTACGCTCGACAAATGCAAGCACCTCGAGCCGGCGGGAGGGCGCCATCGCCGGGCTGGAGGTAGAATCCGTGGCACTTGCCATATGGTCCTCCTTGGGGGAGTAGGGAGCACGGAGTACGGAGTACGGAGTAGGGTACTCCCCGGCCTGATTCTGATTATAGCGGATTGTGAAGGGCTTCTCTATGACGCGCCGCATAATACCGGGGGGTTTTTGGCGTCCGGTGGGTGGGCACAGGCGCCGATGGGCCATGAGGTCAGCAATCACCCCCTTCCTACGTGCTGACTGGAACTAACTGCGTTACCAATATACCAGGCTGGGACGAGTACGAGTACGAGTAGGACGGTACTGTCAGCACCTACTCCGTACTCCGTACTCCCTACTCCGTACTCCCTACTCCCATTTGACAAAACAGCGTCAGCGTGGGATAAAGGTCACATGTTGAGAAACGGCCCCGTCAGGGTTCTCCTGCTTACATCCGATGCCGGCAGTGGTCATCGCAGTGCGGCGCAGGCTATTGCAGCGGCGCTGCATTCGCTGGCCGACTGCCGCGTTGAGATTGTCAATCCCCTGCGGTCACCGGGCTCGCCCGCGCTCTTTCGCCAGGTCGAAGGGTCCTACCTGGACCAGGTGACGCACACACCCACCCTCTACCGTCTCAATCACGAACTGACCGAAAGCCCACTGCCATCGGCGGTCATCCGGCAGGGGGCACGCTGGTTTTTGCGTCCAGCCCTGACGCGCCTGCTGCGCGAGCATCAACCGCACGTCGTCGTATCGACGTACCTGATGTACGGTGATCCGTTTCATCGCGTCTGCCAGGCGGCGAACTGTCACGTGCCGTATGTGACGGTGGTGACCGAAATTGGGGAGTCGGCACATGCGCTGTGGTTCTGTCCGCACGACGACCGGGTGATGGTGGCGAATGATGTGGTCGCAGCCAAGGCGCAGCGGTACGGCGTGGACGCGGCACGCATCGTCGAAACCGGCGTGCCGGTCGATCTTCGTTTTGGGGAGGTTACTGGCGATGTGGCCGCGTTACGCACCCAGCTCGGCTGGGACCCGGCCAGCCCGCCGATCCTGCTGATGGGCGGGGGCGCGGGGGTCGGCCTGGTCGAAGAAACCGCCGTGGCCATCGATGCCGCGAACCTCGCGGCGCAGCTGGTCATCGTTGCCGGACGTAATCCGTCCCTGGAGCAACGTCTGCGCGCCCACCCGTGGCGGGGACGCACCACCGTCTACGGGTTCTGCACCAATGTGCCCGATCTCATGCGCGCCGCGACGATCGTCTTGACCAAAGCGGGTGGCCTTTCGATCAGTGAAGCGCTGGCGGCAGGCCGGCCGATCATTCTGCACAGTGCGATTTGGGGTCAGGAGACAGGAAACGTCAATTTCCTGGTGGATCGTGGAGCCGGGGTGTGGGCGGGTTCGCCGCAGGCCACAATGGAGACGCTGCAGCGATGGCTGGTGGACGAACCACACTCACTGGCCGGGCATACGGCGATCGCCCAACGTCTGGGCCGCCCACAGGCGGCCTTGGATGTGGCGCGGCAGGTGCTCGCCCTGACCACGCCACCCTCCAACGACTTTATGACGCACGCAGCATCTTCTCCAGCGCCGGCAAACTGACGCGCGACGTCAGATCGACACTCAGCGGCGTCACCGACACTTCACGCGCCACGGCAAACACGTACACATCCGAATCAGGCTCGACCCGATCGGGCGGGATGTTCACCTGGTAGGGCAGACGCAGCATCTCGCCCAGCTGGGTGCGCTGGGTTGGCTGCGGCTCATAGTAGGACAGGCGTGACTGCCGGGTGATCCGCCATGGGGTAGCGGGCGTGGCGTATTGCGGTACGTCGACCTTGAGCACGTCGACGTCGTGCGGCAGTTCGTTGCGCAGAGCCAGTTGGGTGAACATCCGCGCATAGTGGGCGGCGGCGTGCCAATCGACGTCGTAACCCAGCTCCTTATGGTAGGCGCGATCGGTCTCCAACGACACCGCCAGGCCGAAAATGCCCATATCAGCCGCCTGCAGGGCTGCGCCCACCGTCCCCGAAATCGTCACGCAGGTGCCAATATTCTCTCCATAATTGATACCCGAAATGACCAGGTCGGGGCGCCGGTCGCCGCACAGCTCCAGGATACCGTAAAGAACCGACTGGGCCGGCGAGCCGGGAATTGAGAAAGCATGAATCTGGTCACCGTCGATGGTCAGGTCCTCGGCAAAGATGGCGCCGTTCATCGTGCCCGGCAGGCTGCGGCCCATCCCACTCTGCTGTTCTTTCGGAGCGACGACAATGACATCTCCCAGGTCGTGCACCGCCGTGGCGACAGCCAGCAGGCCAGGCGAATGTACGCCATCATCATTGGTGATAAAAATCAACGGACGTTTTGACAAGATGTGTTACTCCAGCATTGAGATACGCTGCTATTGTAACACTACCCGTCGAAATCTTCCAACCTTCTCATTTTGGATTTTGGATTTTGGATTGTTAGTTGTTTTCGGCCTCGATCGGGATTGGGGCGTAGGGAGGGGCGGTGAGTTGGATGGGGTCTGCAGGGTGGGCATGGGGGGCGGTGAGTTTGAGCAGGAGGGGGGTCAGCAGTGTGGTGGCCAGGGTCATGACGACGACGACGGTAAACGTGGCGGTGTTGAGCAGGCCGGCGCTGAGGCCCAGGCTGGCCATGACGAGGGCTACTTCGCCGCGTGCAATCATCCCGGCGCCCACTGCGGCCGACTCACGGTTCGTACAGCCCGTGGCGCGGGCACCGAGGCCACTGCCAACCGCCTTGGTCACAACGGCCACCGCGATCATGACCAGGGTCAACGCCGGTGCCAGGGCAATGTTCCGCACATCGGTCTGCAGGCCAACCGCCACGAAAAACACCGGTACGAAGATGCCGTACCCAACCATGGCCGCACTCTCGACGATGCCCTCGCGGGCATCGGGAATACGCGCCAGCAAAACGCCGGCCAGGTAGGCTCCCGTAATCGCCGCCAGGCCGCCGAGCACTTCGGCGGCCCAGGCAAACAGCAGGACCAGGGCAATGATCAGGGCGAAGCCCGCCTCACGTGCGTGATGTTGTTTGATCCAGTGCAGGAGCGGGCGCAGAATCAGATTGCCCACGAAGAGAGCCAACGGGAAAAACAGCACCAGCCGCAGCAGTGACAGCCAGGGATTTCCGCCCTGTCCCGCGATACCGAGCACCACACTGAGCACCAGAATGCCCAGGACGTCGTCGATGATCGCCGCACCCAGAATGATCATGCCTTCTTTGCTGCGCAGCCGGCCCAGTTCCTGCAGCGTCTGCACCGATACACTGACACTGGTGGCGGTCAGCGTGGTGGCCAGGAACAGGCCAGTCGCCCAACCCAGCCCGGCCGCGAGGGACACGGCCAAACCGCCCACAAAAGGCAGCACCACGCCCCCCACCGCGGCCACGGCGGATGATTTGCCCACCTGCTGCAGCTGGGACATGTCGGTCTCCAGGCCCGCAATGAACATCAGCAGGAGGACGCCGATGCCCGCCAGGTTCGTGAAGGTTTCGTTCAGCTGAATCCAACCCAACACCGACGGACCCAACACCAGGCCGGCGAGCAGCTCACCGAGCACTGCGGGCATACCCAGGCGCTGGCTCAGACGCCCCGCCAGGCGCGCGCCCACCAGAATGACCACCAACGGCAGCAGCAGCTCGACGCTTGGCATGATTCACCTCCTGGCAACGGAATCGATCGCCGCAGATCAGGTGCGGGCACCAAACGGCAGCACGAGCACCGGCCCAGACTGGGTCTGGGCCATGTGCGCCGCCTGATGCCTGCCGATCGTTAGGCAGCGTAAAAGAATAACTTCCGGCATATGGCTGAATTCGCCGCTCCGAAGGCGGTGGCGGTTGCACAGTTGCCATCTCTACTGTGCAACCGCCACCGCCAAATTCGATCAAAAAGCACGGAAAGTTATTCTTTTACAGGCCCTCAGCGCACGCGCCGCGCGTCGATGTCGTCGGAGTAACTGAGCGCCTCGCGCCCGCGCTCCCCGGTACGGATGCGGATTACGTCGTCGACGGGCAGAATGAAGATGATGCCATCCCCCTCTTTCCCCGTGCGTGCAGCCTGGATGATCGTTTCGACCGTCTTTTCGACGTTGTGGTCGCTGAGGACCACGTTGAGCTGGATTTTGGGAATCATATCCATGCGGTAGGACGTTCCGCGCCAGGCCAGCTCGATTCCCCCCTGGCGACCGTGGCCACGCACCTCGTGGACGTTCATGCCGACGATGCCTAGGGCATGCAGGGCATCCTTGACGTCACTGAGCGCTTCTTCCCGAATGATGGCTTCGATTTTTTTAGTCATGTTAGGTAGACTCCTGTACTGTCAACGACTGGCGGCCGCACTGCCCGGCCGCGTCTGGGCGATGGGGGGGCGAATACGATGCCCGCTGCCACCGAAGACCATGTCGTCACCGCTGTAGCCGGGCACGCCCATTTCGGGCAGGTCCAAACCGGCCAGCTCGTGCGCCGCATCCGAACGCAGCAGCTTGAAGGCGTTGAGCACCTTGAAGAAGACCCAGGTCAGCCCGCCGGCAAAGACGATGATCGCCGTAATTTCAGCCATCTGTGCCAGGATCTGGCTGGTGCCGCCGTAGAGCAGGCCGGTCACCGGGCCGGCCACGCCGTTCCAGCCGTCGGTCAGGGCATTGCCGTTGGCGAAAATCCCGACCGCCAGCAAACCCCACAGCCCGTTGGCAAAGTGCACCGGTACGGCGCCAACGGGGTCATCGATGCGCAGTCGCTCGATGAGGCTCGTCACCAGGGCTACCAGGACACCCGCCACCGAGCCAATCACCACGGCGGCCCACATGTCGACGAAGGCGCAGGGGGCGGTAACGGCTACCAGCCCCGCCAGCACACCGTTGACCGACATGCCCGGATCGGGTTTTTTGGACGGACCTACCAGCCACATGTACAGCATCGCCACTACACCGCCGGCGGCACCGGCCAGCAGGGTGTTCACCGCTGCGGTGACGGCCAGGGCACGCCCGGCACCCATGAAGGCCAGGGACGAACCGGGGTTGAAGCCGAACCAGCCAAAGAACAGAATGATCGTGCCCAACACGCCCATCGGGATGTTGTGGCCGGGCATCGCGTTGGCCGAGCCGTCCTTGTTGAAACGACCGATGCGCGGGCCGATGATGATGGCGCCAACGAGCGCGATGACTCCACCGACCATGTGCACGACACCGGACCCGGCAAAATCGACCGCACCATTACCCCAGCCCGTGATGCGGCCCAGGTTCTGCAGCCAGCCGCCGCCCCACACCCAATGACCAATCAACGGGTAGATGAACATCGCCACCCACAGGCCCATCAGGCAGAAACCGGTGAACTTCAGGCGTTCGGCCATCGAGCCGGTGGGAATCGTGGCGGCGGTGTCCATGAAGACCATCTGAAAGATGAAAAAGGCGAGGATACCGACGTTGGCACTCAGGCCGGTCAGCATGAACCCGCTACCGCCCAGGATACCGAATTGGCCAAATTGGAGCAGTGGCGTGGCCAGCAGGCCGCTCCAGTCGCCCAGCGTCGTGGGAGCGTGCGACCAGGCCGCAGCGGTGCCGGTGGCGGCAAACTCGAAGTTGACCGCGCCAAACTGGAGGGCAAAGCCGGTGAGCCAATAGCCGAGCGCACCGATGCAGAACACCATCAT
>CAYUCC010000116.1:0-13306 GCA_964443225.1 uncultured Anaerolineae bacterium | reverse complement strand
TCCCAATCGAGCGGGCTTAACAAGGCCTGGCACTGCAGGCAGCGGGCGCCGACGTAGACCCACTGCACGTCGGTCTCCTCATCCGCGGCTATCACAAATGCCATGGTCAGGGCGAAGGTCTCTCCGTTGCATACGGGGCAGGCGCCGGTCTGCGGTTTGGCCATTGGCCACAGCTCCTGGCTGTCGGCCAGAAAGGCGCGCCGGCCGCAGTCCGCGCAGACACGCTGCGCCGCCCCACCGCCGCCGCGCAGCGCCGGATCGGCCAGCAAACGAAACGAGGTGCCGCCACAGCCGCGACACGTCGCCTGTTTGATAGTCGTGCGCTGCCCCGCGGTGACGTACTGCAGGTACGTCACCAGGTCCTGCGGCGCGTCTCCGTGCCAGTAACCTTCGCCGTCGGTCGAGATCATTTACCCTTCCAGTTCACCGAGCTTGGTCTCGATCAGATCCATCAGCTCGCCCAGCGTCTGGCTGTCGAAGGCAAAGCGGACGTTGGCGGCGCGGAACAGTTCGGGCAGTGGGCGCGTATCGCCGATGGCAAGGGCACTGCGGTAGTCGGCCACGGCCTGGGCCTGGTCGCGCAGGGCATTGCGCCACACCTGCAAAGCACCCACTTCGGCCAGCCCGTACTCGATGTAGTAGAACGGTGAGCCGAAGATGTGTCCCTTACGATGCCAGCCGGTCTCCTTCTGCGTCTGCAGGCCCTGGTAGTCGATGGATGGCATGAAACGATCCCACAACTGCGACCATTTCGCGTCCAGGTCGGCCGCGCTGACATCTTCCGGCGCCTCGGTGTACACCCAGTGCTGGAAACCGTCGACCACCGCCATGTAGGGGAGGAACTCCACGATGCCGCGCAGCTTTTCGGCGTAGGCACGGCGGGCATCCTGGGCATCGTAGAATCCGCCCTGGCTGCGCTCCAGGTAGGGTATGCCCAGCAGCTCCATGGCCATCGAGGCCACTTCACAGAATTCCATTGGGCTGTTATAGTTCCAGATCAGCGGCTGCTGCGCCGACTCCATGAAGTGGAAGGCGTGTCCCCCCTCGTGCAGCAGGGTTTGCACGTCGTCGTGCGTGCCGACGGCGTTCATGAAGATGTAGGGGCGCCGGCTGACCGGAAAGCCGTTGCAGTAGCCGCCGGGTGCCTTGTTGGGGCGTGAGGCCAGGTCCAGGTACCCATCGCGCATCAAACCGAAGTATGCGGCCAGCTCAGGATCGACGCGTTGGAAGATGCGATAGCCACCCTCTTCCAGCTCGGCCACATTGTCGAACGGGCGCAGCGGTTCACCCTCGGGATCGACGTCGACGTCCCAGGGACGCACCACAGGCAGGGTGAGCCTGGCCGCCTGGCGGGCGTAGAGCTTGCGCGCCAGCGGCACGACCTTTTCTTCGATCGCGGCATGGAAGGTAAAGGCATCCGCCGGCGTGTAGTCAAAGCGCATCATGGCCTGCCACTGGTAGGCGCGGAAGTCGGTGAAACCGGCGTTGCGCGCCACCTGCCGGCGGCGTGCCAGCATCGCCAGGTACAGCTCGTCCAGTTTCGCACGGTCAGCCAGGTAGCGCTCCATGACCTGGCGCCAGGCGCGCTCGCGCACGGCACGATCGTGCTCGCGCAGGTGCACCAGCGCCTGCGGAATTGTTTCCTGGGTGCCTTCCCAATCGATCGTCATGGCGCCGATGATCTTGTCGTAGTCGTTGCCCAGCTTCATCAGCTCGGTGTGCAGGGGAATGTTCTCCTCGCGGAAGAGGCTGGCCTCGGTGCGAAAGCGCTTGAGCAGCATGACCGTGTCAGGTGGCGGCGTATAGTTGCCAACGGCCAGGAGCTTCTGGCGCAGCGCCTGTTCGGCCTTAGTGGCTGCGGGTATCGTATTTTCCACCATTACCAGAAAACGTTTTTCGGCTTCGGCATCGGCGGTGTTTTCCGAGACCTCACGGTAGACCTGTGCGATCGTTTCGCTCAGCACAGCGGTCAGGTCGCTCCACTGCTGCAGCCAGGCATCGACATTGCTGGCATTCAACTCGACCTGCAGCAGGTAGTCGATGTGTGGCTGTACGGTGCTCCATTCGAGGGGGTTGACTTGCGGATACGTTCTCATTCCTGCTTTCCTATCTTTTTTTCTTGTCCATTATTTGTACGCCGCACCAGCTGCATGCGGCTGTGCGCGGCACGCTCGGCGTGATACGATGACCGCACCAGCGGTCCACATTCGACCCAGCCGAAACCCCGCTCCTCGGCGGCGATGCGCAGCTCGGCGAACTCGTCCGGGCTGTAGTAACGCTCGATCGGCAGGTGGTGCCGGCTCGGCTGCAGGTACTGGCCGATCGTCACGATGTCCACGTGGTGGGTGCGCAGGTCGTCCAGGACCTGCAGTACCTCCTCCATGCGCTCGCCCAGGCCGACCATCATGCCCGACTTGGTCAGCGCGCCGGGGTCCATCTCCTTGGCCCGGCGCAGCACCTCCAACGAGCGCGGGTAACGTGCCTGCGGCCGCACGCGCGTGTAAAGGCGGGGCACTGTTTCGACGTTGTGATTCAGGATCTCCGGGCGCTGGTCCATGACCTTCTGCAGCGCCTCGAGTTTGCCCTCGAAGTCGGGAATCAGCACCTCGATCGTACATTCGGGCAGGCGCGCACGGATTTGGGCGATCGTTTCGGCAAAGATGAACGCCCCGCCGTCCGGCAGCTCATCGCGATTGACCGACGTCAGCACCGCGTGCCGCAGTCCCATCGCCTCGACCGACTCGGCCACGCGCTGCGGTTCGAGCAGATCGAGCAGGGGTGGACGCCCGGTTTTGATCTTGCAGAAGCCGCAGGAACGGGTGCAGGTGTCACCCAGCAGCAGGAAGGTGGCGGTGCCGGCATTCCAGCACTCACCGATGTTCGGACAGCCCGCTTCCTCACACACCGTATGCAGCGTCTTGCCGCGGAACATTCCCTTGAGCTGATGGTACTGCGGGCTGTCGGGCGCCCGCACGCGCAGCCAATCCGGGCGCCGGCCGGGGGTGAGATGCTCCTCCCGCCAGCTGTGCCGCGGTGGCTCGGGGTCAAGCTCGATGGGTGTGCGGGTAACGTTAGTCATGGTTGATTTGCGTCCTTGTGCCAAACTGGCCGCGCCTGGCGCTCAAGCGCCAGGCTAAAAGCTCAAGTCGGCTGTAAGCCGACTATGCGGACCGGTCGATCCCAGCCCGCTCAAGCGGGCTTGAGCTATGAGCCAGGCGCTCAGGCGCCAGGCTGAAAATTCAAGTCGGCTGTAAGCCGACTATGCGGACCGATCGATCCCACCCCGCTCAAGCGGGCTTGAGCTATGAGCCAGGCGCTCAGGCGCCAGGCTGAAAATTCAAGTCGGCTGCAAGCCGACTATGCAGATTGTTTTTCCGCAGCCCGCTTGAGCGGGCTTGAGCTATGAGCCAGGCGCTCAGGCGCCAGGCTAAAAATTCAAGTCGGCTGCAAGCCGACTATGCAGATTGTTTTTCCGCAGCCCGCTTGAGCGGGCTTGAGCTATGAGCCAGGCGCTCAGGCGCCAGGCTGAAAATTCAAGTCGGCTGTAAGCCGACTATGCGGACCGATCGATCCCACCCCGCTCAAGCGGGCTTGAGCTATGAGCCAGGCGCTCAGGCGCCAGGCTAAAAATTCAAGTCGGCTGCAAGCCGACTATGCAGATTGTTTTTCCGCAGCCCGCTTGAGCGGGCTTGAGCTATGAGCCTGGCGCTTGAGCGCCAGGCGGGCGCGCGAACTAAATATGAATCGCCGCACCCAACGCCGCGTGCGCCGCTTCCATGACGACTTCACTCAGCGTGGGATGCGCATGCACGGCACGTGCAATCTCTTCCGGTGTCAGTTCCCACGTCTTGGCCAGAACGATCTCGGGCAGCAGCTCGGTCACCTCCGGCCCAACCATGTGTGCACCCAGGATCTCACCGTATTTGCCGTCGGCGATGATCTTGACGAACCCCTCGCGCTCGGCCAGCCCCAACGCTTTGCCGTTGGCCATGAAGGGGAACTTGCCCACCTTCACGTCGTAGCCGGCGGCGCGGGCCTGTTTTTCGGTCAGACCCATGCTGGCCACCTGCGGCACGCAGTAGGTGCAGCGCGGCATGTCGGTGTAGCGTTCCGTCGTCATGGCCATGGTATCGTGCCCGGCGATGTGCTCGGCCGCCACGATGCCCTGCGCCGAGGCCACGTGCGCCAGCAGGACTCTGCCCGTCAGGTCACCCACCGCGTAGACATTGGGCACGTTCGTGCGCAGATATTCGTCCACTTCCACGAACCCCGGCCGGCTGGTCGCCACTCCCACGGTCTCCAGACCCAGGTCCTCGCTGTTGGGGCGGACGCCGGTGGCAATCAGCACCAGTTCGGCCTCCAGCGTCTCTTCCTGGCCGCTGTCGGTGTTTTTTACACGTACCCGCACGCCGTCGTCTGTACGCTCGGCCCCTTCGGTGCGCGTGGCGGTCATGACGTTGACCTTCATCTTTTTGAAAGCCTTGGCCACTTCGGCGCTGACCTCTTCGTCCTCCAGGGGCAGCACCTGCGGCAGCATTTCCACCACGGTGATCTGTGCGCCGTAAGCCTGCCAGACGTAGGCAAACTCCATGCCGATGGCCCCCGCGCCGACGATGATCACCTTTTGCGGCACCTTGTCCAGCACGATCGCCTGCCGGTAGCCGATGATGCGCTCACCATCCAGCTCGATACCGGGCAGCCCGCGTGCGCGTGCGCCGGTGGCCAGGATCACGTGACGGGTCTGGATGATCGACGCCGCGCTGCCGTCGTTGGGTGTGAACTCGATCTCGTTCGCCGAACGCAGCTTACCCGTGCCGGTGAAGACGTCGATCTTGTTCTTACGCATCAGGCTGCTGACGCCCTTGACCAGTCGCTCCGACACCTGCCGGCTGCGCTTGACCGCCGCACCGAAGTCGACCGTCAAATTCTCGAAGGCAAACCCGAACTCACTTCCACGCCCGAGGAGATTGATGATTTCCGCGTTCCGCAGCAGGGCCTTCGAAGGGATACACCCCCAATTGAGGCACACGCCCCCCAGATGCTCCCGCTCGACAACCGCCGTCTGCAGCCCCAACTGCGCCGCCCGAATCGCTGCCACATACCCACCCGGGCCGCCCCCAATGACGACCACGTCATAGATCTTATCTGCCATCTTGGCTCCTTACCACGGTTGATCTCATCGCCAGAAACCTACGTCCTCTCACCATCACGCCGCCGCCATCCACACCTCGGCAGCATCCCTTTTGCCCAACAACGCTGCTATTCTCGTCCAACCACCAACGCCGATAACCTACTGGGCGCATCGACGAATCTTTTCCTAATCGGTCCCATCTGTTCAATCCGTTCCCCGGGGGTGGGACCGTGTCCCACCCGCGTTGACAGTAATCCGTTCCAGCCCTACTCCGTACTCCCTACTCCGTTCAATCTGTTCCCCAACCCCTAACCCCCAATCCCCAATCCCCTCTCCAACCCCCTCACCACAACCCCCATAAACCGATCCGCCACTGCCCCATCCAGCGCCCGGTGATCGATCGTCAGCGACAGATAACACATCGGCCGGATGGCGATGGCATCGTTGATGACAACCACGCGCTTCTGCACGGTGCCTACGCCCAGGATAGCCACGTTGGGCTGGTTGATGATCGGCATGGCAAACAGGCTGCCCGACACACCGTGGTTGGTGATCGTGAATGTACTGCCGGTCAGCTCGTCTGCCTTGAGCTGGCGGGCGCGGGCGCGCTCGGCCAGGGCGGTGATGGTACGCGCCAGTCCCTTGAGGTTGAGCTCGTCGGCGTCGCGCACCACCGGTACCACCAGGCCATCACCGATGTCCACGGCAATGCCGATGTGAATACGCTTCTTCATGATGATGCCTTCGTCGCTGAAGGACGCATTGACCTGCGGATAGGCTTTGAGTCCGGCAATGACCGCCTCGACCAGGTAGGGCGTCAGGGTCAGTTTCAGCCCCTGGCTGGCGAACTCGGCCTGGTGTGCCTCGCGATGTGCCAGCACGCGGCTCATGTCCACTTCGAAGACGGTCGTCACGTGCGGCGCGCTGAACTTGCTGGCCACCATGTGTTTGGCGATCGTACGCCGCATGGGGCTCAGCGGCACCAACACTTCGTCGGCTGACGTGTCGGGCAGCCGGGCTGGGGCTGGCGTGACGGGTGTCCGCGCAGGTGCTGCTGCCGGCTGCTGCCAGGGTTCGGCCGGCTTGAACAGATCGCCCGAACCCGGCGTTTCCCACGGCATGAGCGCAGGCGCGGCGTCGATCTCCGTTGCAGTCCCACCCTGTGCCAGGTAGGTCTGGACGTCCTTTTTGGTCACGCGCCCACCCAGTCCGGTGCCATGAATCTGGCTGACGTCCAGCCCGTGCTCGGCAGCCATGCGTGCCACAACGGGTGACAGGCGCGTGCCCGGGGTGGGGGCCGTCACCACGGGCGGTGGCGGTGCGGACACCGCCGGTGTGCTGGGTGTTTCGATCGCTTCCCCCGGCGCGCCCAGGACGGCGATTGGCGTGCCGACGCGCACGGTTTCACCCTCGTCCACCAGGAGCTGCAGCACGGTACCGGCGGTCGGGGCGGTGACTTCGGTATCGACCTTGTCGGTGATCACTTCCAGCAGCACATCGTACTGTTTGACGACCTGGCCCTCACGGACGAGCCACTTGCCGACCGTGCCTTCGACGACACTTTCGCCTAACTGCGGCATGGGAATGGTAGTAGTCATTGGTTTCTCCCCTCAATAGGCCGCCAGCTGGCGCATCGCCGCGGCAATGCGTGCGGCATCGGGCATGAAAAAGTCCTGCATCGGGTGGCTGAAGGGCACCGCCGGTACGTCGGGTCCACAGACACGCGTGATCGGTCCGTCCAGCCATTCGAAGGCCTCTTCGGCGACGATGGCCGCCAGCTCACCGCCCAGGCCGCCGGTTTTGTTGTCTTCGTGTACGATCAGGACTTTACCTGTCTTGCGCACCGACGTCAGGATCGTTTCCTTGTCCAGCGGCGCCAGCGTGCGCAGATCGACGACTTCGACATCGACACCCTCACTGGCCAACACGTCGGCGGCACGTAACGATTCGTGCAGCATCAACCCGTAGGCCAGCACCGTCATGTCTGCGCCCGCGCGTTTGACGTCGGCGCGGCCAATCGGCACGATAAAATCACCCTCCGGTACGTCGCCCTTGATCAGGCGGTAGGTCTTCTTGTGCTCCAAAAACAGCACCGGATCGGGCGACTGCAGCGCGGCCCGCAGCAGCCCGGCGATGTCGTACGGGGTCGAGGGGGCTACGACGTAGATGCCGGGAACGTGACAGTAAAAGGCTTCGATGGACTGCGAATGGTACAGTCCGCCGCTGATCCCCCCACCGTACGGTGTGCGGATGAGCATGGGGCAGTAAAACTGCCCGTTGGAGCGGTAGCGCATGCGCGCCGCCTCGCTGACGATCTGGTTGAAGGCGGGGTGAATGAAATCGGCAAACTGAATCTCACAGATGGGCCGGATACCGTTGAGCGCCAGGCCAATACCAACGCCGATGATCGACAGTTCGGCGAGCGGGCTGTCGATGACGCGGTCGGGTCCAAATTCGTCGTACAAACCTTGCGTTGCGCGGAATACACCGCCGCGCGGCCCCACGTCTTCACCGACGATAATGATCGATGGATCACGGCGCATCTCCTCGGCCATCGTATCGCGCAGGGCTTCGATATTCGTTTTGATTGCCATGTTACCGCACCTCCAGTGGGCCGAACACCGGGCCGAGCGCCTCTTCTGGCCGCGGATAGGGTGCCTGGATCGCCGTATCGGTCGCTTCGTCGACGCTGGCCATCACCCGCTGCTGAATCTCATCGCGCAGGGCGTCTGGCAGCAGATCCCGGCTGCGCAGCACACGCTCGGCACGTTGGATAGGATCCTTTTGTTTCCATTCTTCGACCTCGGCACGGCTGCGGTAGCTGCGGTCGTCGTCGTCCGAAGAGTGCGGGACCGGGCGATACGTTTTGGCTTCGAGCAGCGTGGGCCCGTCTCCGCGGCGGGCGCGCTGTACGGCCTCGGCCGCGGCGTTGTACGATTCGAGCACATCGTTGCCATCGAACATCACACCCGGCATGCCGTAGGCATCACCGCGGTCAGCCACGTTGGCCACGCCCATCTGTTTGTCCAGCGGTACCGAAATGGCGTACTGATTGTTCTGCACGAGGAATACCACGGGCAGCTTGTGAATCGCTGCCCAGTTCAATCCTTCGTGAAAATCGCCCTGGCTCGTGCTGCCCTCGCCCAGGCAGGTCACGACCACTTCGTCCAGACCGCGCAGTTTGGCTGCCAGGGCAATGCCTGCCGCCTGGGGCAGCTGGGTCGCAACGGGGCTCGAACCGCTGACAATGCGCAGGCGCGGGTTACCGAAATGCGCCGGCATCTGGCGTCCGCCGCTGCTGGGGTCGGTTGCTTTGCCAAAGAGGGGCAGCATCAGATCACTCGGCGTGGCGCCGAGGGCCAGGTTGAAAGCCAGGTCGCGATAATAGGGGTGCAGCCAGTCGTGGCCGCGGCGCATGGCAAACGCGGTGCCAACCTGGCACGCTTCGTGCCCCAGCCCGGAAATGTGAAACGGCACCTTTCCCTGGCGGTTGAGAATCCACATCCGCTCGTCGAGCCTGCGAGCGAGCACCATGACCTCGTACATCGCCAGCAGTGACTCCGCACTCAAGTTTGCGGCGTAGTCTTGGGTAATGAACTGGTTCGACCAGATCGCCGGCATTCGATACCTCCATCCATCATCCATTGATGTTCGAGCCGGTTGGCGTTACCGGCCCGCTGCCTTGGGGGCAGTGCAGGTCCGGTAATCCGCCGCGGCTCCCGTCCGCACGGCCACATCGACGCACGGTCCGGTACTGCGGGATTCCACGAACTCCAGGTGAGGGTGAGGCTTCGTGGGTCTCACGCTGCGGCGGGCATTATACCACAAAATGCAGGCGACAACCGAATTTTGGGTGTCATTTGGAATATCCTCACGGTTGCCAGACGGATGCCAGCTGGGTCAAGTCGAACGTGGTGACGGCGCCATCACAGTTGGCATCGTAGTAGACAGGGGTGCGTTCCATGAAGCGCGTGACGAACACAATGTCGATGATGTCGACCTTGCCAGAATCGTCGATGTCGGGGTTGGCCGCCGGGCAGAACGCCGGGGTCACCTCGCTGGTGTTGCCCGCGGCATCCGTGGCCGTCGCCACGACCGGCTGCCAAAAATTCACGATCGACACCGGGTTCATGCTCTTGGTCACAACGGCCTGCGCATCCTCCGCTTCGTACACCACCGACCCGATCACGGTCTTGGGGCGGCCGGTGTACAGGTCATCGGCTGCAAAGACCTCGACTGTCAGCGGGTAACTGGCATGGTCGAATCCCGTGTCGACACGCAGGGTGACCTGGTAGACATCCTGCACGGCCTCCCCCAGGCTGACCTCGAACCCGCTGATTTCAGGATAGTTTTGCAGGCGGTTGGGGCCTTCGTCGGCATCGCCATCATCGTTCGGTGTGGCATCGTCATTGCCCAGGTCGATCACAGGGGCCGGTGTGTTGAGCATGATGTTGCCCGCCAGTCGATTACCCTGGGACTGGTCATCGTCGACGACGATGCTGTGTACCTGGTTGTAGCGCAGGGTATTCCCTGGCGAGGTGGTTATGCTGTACGTGCTGCCACCGATCAGGTTGTCGCTGGCACCGGCTGCCAACTCGATGCCCAGGTTTTGAATGCCCCCCGTCAGCGTGGTCGTGCCCGAACTGGCCGGACCGATCAGGTTGGCCTGGACGACGTTGCCTGTTGTGGCCTCTCCCGCCAGGCGCACACCAACCATCGGATTGCCGCTGATGAGGTTACCCTGCTGGACACGCCCAACCTGCTGCTGTTGGCCCTGTTCGATCCGAATCCCCGTGGTCTGTGCACTCCCCGTGATGGCGACGTTGCCATTGGCCGCCGGGCCAATCGTATTGCCCACGATCACGTTGTCACGTGCATCGCCGGTGACGAAGATGCCGGTCGACAGATTGCCGCTGATGAGGTTGCGCACACCGCTGATCAGGGGGCCAGTCGATTGGTACACCACGTCGCCGATGACGTTGCGGCTGGCACCACCACCCAACCACACCCCGACCGGCTGGCTGTGATTGGCGGGCGTCGAGCTGCCGTTGGCGGCCGGCCCGATCACATTGCCCACCAGCGTATTGGACATCGTGCCCGTTCCGGTGAGTACCACGCCAGCAGCCAGGTTACCGCTGAGTACGTTGCGCCCTTCGGCCGACGTACCGCCGATCCGGTTGTCGTGCGCACCCTCGGCCAGCTGGATGGCGAACGGCTGGCCGGGCCGCGCCTGGGTACCGCTGATGTTGGTGCCAATGAAGTTGCCCGCAACTTCGTTACCGGCCCCACCACTGATGATAACCGCACCCCCGCCAAAGCTGAAAATGGCCAGCCCGCGCAGCTGGTTGTTGTCGCTGTGAATTTCAAATCCGGCAAACGGCTGCTGGCTGCCGTCGAGCGCCACGGTGAGCACGGTGTCGCTGGGGCCGGTGATGGGTCGCGTATTGACCTGGGCGCCGGGTGCTGTGAAGCCATCCATCAGCACACCGCCGGTGGAGTCGGCCAATACCGGCAGCGGTGTGGTCGGCGTAATGACACCCGCAACGGCAAATGCAATCGCGTTGCTGCCCGTGCAGGCGTTGGCCGTCTGCATAGCCGCGCGAAGGGTACAGACATTCCCATCGGTGACGCACGTGCAATCGCTGCCATTGGAATCCGCCGCATCCCCCAGGTCGGTGACGATCAACGCCGGAATGTTCGTGGGCACCGCCAGGCCGAACTCGCTCGTGTTGCCAGCCGTATCGGTGGCCGTGGCGACGATCAAATCACCCGTGGCCGGCATCACCACGGGGGTAAAGCGCCGCGTGACGATCACACCGGCGTCGCTGCTGTTGTAGGTCAGCTGACCCAGCCAGTCCTGCCCGGCTCCTGGCTGGCCGCTCACCGCACCGGGCCCGGCGCGATACAGGTCGATGGTCAAGGGATAGGTGGTATTGGCCGTGGTGCTGTCGACGTACACACGCACCTGTATTTGCCCGATCAGCGGGGTGACGTCACTGATGACGGGCGCGTTTTGGCGGCGGTTGGGGCCTTCATCGGGGTCGCCAGGGTCGTTGACGCTGCTGCCATCGGCACCCAGGTCGATGCCAGGTGCCAGGCTGCTGGGGCCATTGCTGGCCAGGTTATTGCCCTGGATACGGTTGTAGCGGGTGGTATCGTCCTGCACGACCACGCCGGTCAGGGTGTTGTGGTTGATCGTATTGTGAGTCTCGGGCGGCGCCGCGCCACCGATGCGGTTGTTGCTGGCCCCACTGGCCAGTTTGACGCCGATGGGCTGCGGATTGTTCGGTAACGGACCCCCGTCATCCGCCGGTCCAATGCGGTTGCCCTCCAACCGGCTGCCGGTGGTACCGGTGCCGGTCAGGCGTACGCCGTGGGCCAGGTTGCCGCTGACCAGGTTGTCGATCAACCGGTTGTCTTTGCTCGCCGTGGTGAGCCAGATGCCATCGGCCTGGATGCTGCCCGTGAGCAGGGTTTGACCACCGGCCGCGGGGCCGATGGTGTTGCCCTCGACGACGCTGCCGCCACTGCTGTCGGACAGGGCGATACCCGCCACGGCATTGCCCGCAATCAGGTTCTGCACGATACGGTTGTCGTAGGCGACGTTGGCAATGCTGATGCCGTAGAGCTGAGAACCGCCCGGCAGCACGCTGTCCCCGTGGGGCGTGGGGCCGATAAAATTGCCCTGCACGGTGTTGGTCAGGGTCAGGTTGCCCTCGATGCGGACGGCGGCATAGGTGTTGCCGCTGATCACGTTGCGGTCGGCCGGTGACGTACCGCCGATGAGGTTCTGTTTGGCCAGGGCACGGATGTGAACACCAAAACGCTGGAACGGTGAAGCGACGAAGGTGACCGGATCGTACCCGATCAGGTTGCCGGCGACCACGTTATAACGGCTGTTTTCGATCAGAATGCCGCTGTAGAAAGGGGCAACACCGTCGCTGTCGAAACCGTAGATGGCCAGCCCGCGCACCTGGTTGTTGGGGCTGGTGATCTGTAAGCCGTGAAACGGCTGATTGCCCCCGTACACGCCCACCGTGATCAGCGAATTGACCGGTTGCGTGATCGGTGCCGAATTCGACAGGGCGCCCGGTGCGGTGTAGCCATCGACGGTAGTGCCGCCCGTGGCATCGGAAAGCGGTGGCAGTGCCGAGAGAGGGGCGATCGTACCCGCCACAGCAAATTCGATCGTATCGGGGCCAGGGCAGGCGTTTGCCGTCTGCACGGCGGCGCGCAGCGTGCAGGTGCTGCTGATCGTGGCGCAGCCGCAGTCGTTGCCGGTTACATCGGCCGCGTCGCCGAGGTCGTCGACGACAATGGTGAGGCGTGGTGTCTCGGCAATGCGAGGGTGACCGGGAAGGATTGGCAGCAAGAAGATCAGCACGAACAGGGCGCGTCGAGTGAGCATCGTTTTCCTCGTGGAACAGCCGGATCGATTCAGGCCAACGGCAGTCTGATTATAGCCTGCACCGCGAGTACCGCCAAAGCAAACGCGCCCGCTGGAAGGGCTGTCCGCATTCATCGTCTGAACAACGGTTTGGCATGAGTCGCGAGAAGGTGATAAACTACGGAATCGAGGAGTTTCTTGCTGACTGGCCGTGCGATCACTGAATCGGGAGCTCTGCATGCCAAACGCCGTACCCCGTGTGCGCTGGATACCGCTCATCCTGTTGGCTCTGGCCAGCTGGGGTGGTCTTGTCTACCTGGTGACGACCCGGGCCGCCACGACGTGGGCCGTCATGGTCTTTTTTCCACTATGGTTTCTGGCCGTTTTCAGTCTGGCGCTGCTGCTGCTGTGGCTGACGTATGGTCGCGTGGTGCGTTGGTACCCCGGTTGGCCGGGTGCTGTCGTGCGTCAGGCTGTCGAGATCGCCCTTTTTTTCAACCTGATAACACTGCTGCAGATGCTCTTTGGTCTGGACCTGGCCGTGCTTCTGGCGATTGCCGCCCTCTTTGGTCTCATGGAGGTGTTCTTTTTGCAGCGCGGGCGGCGCCGGGCATGATGCATGTCCTGGCTTGGCAGGCCGCGTCAAAAATGGTACAATCGGCTTTTGAGTGAGGGGGAGCGCGCAAGTAGGATGGTGCTCGTACCCAGTGCAGCGGTACCCGTACCCGTACCCGTACTCGTACTCGTACTCAGTGCAACGGTACTCGTACTCGTACTCAGTGCAACGG
>CAYUCC010000115.1:0-13352 GCA_964443225.1 uncultured Anaerolineae bacterium | reverse complement strand
TTTTCTGGTCCCCCCCGGGCCCCCCCGGGGGGGGGGGGGGGGGGTTTTTTGGGGGGGGGGGGGGGGGGCGGGGGGGGGGGGGGTTTGGGGTTGGGGGGATAGGGGAGCACCTACGTACTCGATGAGGCTTTCCCCAACCCCCAGCCCCGATCCCCCGATCCCCCAACCCCCAATCCCCAGCCCCCAACCCCCAACCCCCAATCCCCATCCCCCGCGCAGACTCACGAGTCGGTGAACTGCGGTGCCCGTTTGGTGGCGAAGGCGATGAAGCCCTCCTGCGCATCGTGTGTCTTGAGCAGCCCCAGCATCTCTTCCATTTCGAGCCGCAGCCCTTCGTCGGGTGCCATTCGCAGCCCTTCGTACACCGCCTTGACCGCCGCCGTAATCGACAGGCCACCCTTGCCGGCGATTTTGCCGGCCAGCGTCCTGGCCTCGACGAGCAGATTCTCCGGTTCGACGATTTTGTTCAGCAGACCCAGCTGCAGCGCCTGTGCGGCATCGATGGTATCGCCGGTCAGGATCATCTCGAGCGCCCGCGCCACGCCGATCTGGCGGGTAAGACGCTGGGTGCCGCCCCAGCCCGGAATGATACCCAGGTTGATTTCGGGCTGGCCAAAACGGGCGGCGGGCACGGCAATCCGCATGTGACAGGACAGGAACAGCTCCATGCCACCGCCCAGGCAGAAGCCGTTGACCGCCGCGATCACCGGTTTGCGGCTGGCTTCGATCAGGCTGAACGTCGCCTGCCCGTTGGCAATCAGGTCGCGTGCTTTGCCGATGCTGCTGGCCTCGGCCATCTCCTTGATGTCGGCACCAGCCACGAAAAAGCGCGGACCGGCACCGGTGATGATGATGACCTTGACGACCGGATCGGTGACGGCATCGGTGAACGCGGCGCGCAGCTCGCGCATCGTTTGACCGTTGAAGGCATTGGCCGGCGGATGGTCGATCGTCAGGATCGAGACGCGGTCTTCGACGCTGGTTTTGACGAATTCACGTTCGGACATGGGATGTTGCCTCCTTCGATGTATGATCTACCGGGGTGCCGTCAGCGCCAGGCGGGCCAGCGGTCGTCGCCGGCCCGTTTGATCAGCGGCACCGCTTTGCGATCGCCCTCCACGTGCATGGCGTAGAGGTCGAAATCGCCCATGGGATCGGGTTGCGCCGTAAAAGCCAGCCATTCGCCGTCGGGTGACCAGACGGGCAGCTCTTCTGGCCAGTCGGTGCGCGTGAGGCGAATCTGGTTGCGACCGTCGGCATCCATCATGTACAGCTCATACTCGCCGCCATCACGGTTGGACATGAAGGCGATTCGTTTACCGGTGGGGCTCCAGGCCGGTTCGATACTCATGGCGCGGAAGTTGCTCAGCTGGTTTTCACGCCCGTCGTCTGGTGTGATGGCAAACAGGTTCGCAGCGGGCGAGCTGCCGTTGAAACGATGAAATACGATCGACCGCCCATCGGGTGACCAGTCCGGTCCCCCTTCGTCTTCCGGTGTTTGCGTCAGCTGGCGAAGATTGCTGCCGTCGGCATCGATGAGGTACAGGTCGCGGTTACCCCCGCGGTCGGATACGAAAACGAGCTGTTTGCCGTCGGGACTCCAGGACGGATCGCCATCAGACTGGTCGCCCGTGGCACCCGATCCCAGGGCCTGGGCGGCGGCGTTGGCGTCATCCAGCGGCAGCAGGAAGAGCTCGGACCCGCTGGTACGAAAGCCATGGAACGCCAACAGGGTGCGGTCGCGCGACCACGCAGGCGCCGCTTCAGTCAGGTCAGGGGTACTCGTCAGCGGTTGCGCGTTACGCCCATCACTATCGGCGATCCACAGATCGTAACCACCCCCCGCGCTGGACATCCACACAATGGCACCCTGGTCGGCGGGCAGCTGGGCACAGCCGCTCAGCAGGACCAGGCCCACCAGCAGGATCAGGCCCCGCCACGTCAGCGCATATCCGCACTGCGCCGGACCGGTACGGCGTGGGTGGTGGGGGGACGTTTCACGATCACTCTGTCTGACAATAACAAGTGGCGGGCCTGATACCGCTCCCGCCACCTGCCATGCCGTGTCTACGGACGTTTTCAACCGCCCATCTTGAACATGGTAAACAGCCGCGTCGCCAGCATGATGTCGCCGTCGAGCTGCAGTTGGCCCGACATGAACGCGCTCATGCCGTTGAGGCGGCCGGCGATCATATCGACGTAATCCTGGCTGTCCATCGTCAGTGTCAGGGTGGGATTGTCGATGGTGCCTTCGGTGACCGTGCAGCTGCCATCGGCAATCTGGATCCCCCAGTCACTGGCCGCTTCACCCGTCAGGTGGTACTGAATCGTCGCATCGACTCCCGCCGCTGCTTCGGGGATGAACGATTCGGGCATCGAGGCCATCATTCGTTCGAGTTTATCGCGCATCGTGTTTCCTTTCTGTGTATTCGTTCTTGTGTTATCCACAAGGCGACACCCCGTTGTGTTGGATGTCGCCTGGTTTGCTCCCGCAAATGGTTACTGCAAATTCTCGAAAATGCCCGCGGCGCCCATTCCGCCACCTATACACATCGTGACCATGCCATAGCGGCTGTGGCGCCGTGCCATTTCGTGGATGAGCTGCACGGTCAACTTGGCGCCGCTGCAGCCGAGGGGATGCCCCAGGGCGATGGCGCCGCCGTTGACGTTGACCTTTTCTGGATCGAGTCCCAACTCCTGGATCACAGCCAGCGATTGAGCGGCAAAGGCCTCGTTCAACTCGATGAGGTCGATATCGCCCAGGTCCAGACCGGTCAATTTGATCACTTTCGGGATCGCCGCCACCGGTCCGATACCCATGACGTCGGGGGGGACGCCGCCCACGGCGTAGCCGACAAAACGTACCAGCGGTTTCAGGCCCAGCTCCTCAGCACGCGAGCGCTCCATGATCAGGACAACCGCTGCGCCATCGCTGGTTTGGCTGGAGTTGCCCGCCGTAACCGTTCCGTTGATACGAAACACCGGCTTGAGTTTGCCCAGGGCGGCCAGTGACGTTTCGGCGCGTGGGCCCTCGTCGGTATCGAACAGAAAACTGCGTTTTTTCAACGTACCACTCGCCGCGTCGACTTCGGCCAGCTCGACCGGTACCGGTGCAATTTCGTCTTTGAAGCGGCCCGCCTGGATAGCGGCGACGGCGCGCTGGTTGGACTGCAGCGCAAAACCGTCCTGCGCGGCGCGGCTGATGTTGAACTGGCGGGCGACGTTTTCAGCCGTAATGCCCATGCTGGTGTACGCCGCCGGATAATGCTCGGCGAGCCATGGGTTGGCCATGAACTTGTTGCTGCTCATGGGCACCATCGACATACTCTCGACACCACCGGCCAGGAGCGTGGTGCCCATGCCGGCCATGATCTGTTGGGCAGCGAGCGCAATGGTCTGCAATCCCGACGAGCAGAATCGATTGACCGTCTGACCAGCCACCTCGACCGGCAGGCCGGCACGCATCGCCGCGATGCGGGCGACGTTCATGCCCTGTTCTGCTTCGGGCATGGCGCACCCCAAGATCACGTCCTCGATGCTCGCCGGGTCGACCTGCGGTGCGCGCGCCAGCACATCCTTGATGACGATGGCTGCGAGCTCATCGGGCCGTGTGGTGCGCAGGCTTCCGCGGCCGGATTTGCCGACCGCAGTGCGTGACGCTGCGACAATGACAGCCTCTTTCGGCATACGATTCTCCTCTTTAATTGCGCAGCGGCTTGCCCGTCTGCAGCATGTGGAAGATACGTTCCTGCGTTTTGGGCTCGCCCGCCAACGAGAGGAACACTTCGCGTTCCAAATCCAGGAAGTACTGCTCGTCCACCCACTGGGGCTGGCTCAGTTCACCGCCACACAGCACGTAGGCGAGCTTGCTGCCGACGTGGGCGTCGTATTCGCTGATGTAGCCGCCTTCCTTCATCATGTGGATGCCGATGCGCAGGTTGGCCAGCTGGTCGCGACCGGCGGCGTACACGTTGCGCACGGGGTGGTCGGCCTTGTAGCCCGCCGAAGCCATCGCCAGTACCTCGCGCTTCGCTTCGGCCAGGAGATAGTCTTTGTTCATGACGACGACGTCATCGGCGCTCAGGAACCCGATGGCACGCGCATCTTCGGCGCTCGTGCTGACGCGCGCCTGCCCGATGGTCATGAAGGCGTTTTGCAGCCACGGACCAGGGAATGGATTCTCGACTTTCATGTGCGGCGAAATGAGCCGGCGTACGATCTCTTTGCAGCCGCCGCCCGCCGGAATCAAGCCCACACCGACCTCGACCAGGCCCATGTAGGTTTCGCTCGTCGCGACCACGCGGTCACCGGCCATGGCGACTTCAGCGCCGCCACCCAGGGTCATACCAAAAGGTGCTGTGACCACCGGTTTGTTGGCGCGGCGGATGCGCTGCATGGCTTCCTGCAGACGTCTGACGCCCGCTTCCAGGGGTGCCCACTGCTTCATTTTGGCTGCCATGCCGATCACGGCCAGGTTGGCGCCGACGCAGAAGTGCTCGCCCTGGTTACCGATGACCATACCATCGAAGTCGGTGCGCAGCAGGTTCATGCCCTCTTCGATCATCGCGGTGATGTCATCGTCCAGGGCATTCATCTTGCTGTGGAACTCCACCAGCAATACGCCGTTCCCCATGTCGAGCAGGCTGGCGCTGGCGTTGCGTTCGATGAGCCGGTGGTGACGCCGTTCTTTCCACATCGACAGCGAAACCAGGTTCGGATCGGGGTCTTCGGTGACGAACTGCCGCTTCTCTGGCGAGAAGTGGAAGAGGTAATCGCCTTCACGTGAATAGAAGTGGGTCTGGCCGCGCGACACCATCTTCTTGACCCACGGTGCCACGGTCAACCCGTCCTTTTCCATTCGTTTGACGGTTTCGGCCACGCCGAGGGCGTCCCAGACTTCGAAGGGACCCATCTCCCAGTTGAAGCCCCAGCGCATTGCGTCATCGACCGCTTTGATCGTATCGGAGATCTCGGGCACGTGGTTGGCGGCATACGCCAGGGCGCGGCTGAGGACGAACCACACCAGCTGGCCGGCCCGATCGTCGGCATGGACCATGCTGCGCAGGCGTTCGGCCAATGGCTGGTTGCGGTAGTCGCCCACGCTCTTCCAGCGCGGTTTGGCTGGCGGCAGGTAGTCGTAGGTCGTCGGGTCGAGGTGCCAGAACTCTTTTTTGCCGTCGGCACCCACCATCTGCTTGTAAAATCCTTGCCCGCTCTTGTTGCCCAGCCAACCGCGGTTGATGAGACCCTGGAACAACTCGGCCACCCGCGGTGCCTGCAGGACTTCGCGTTCCGCATCGTCTTCCAGGAGTCCGTACAGGTTTTTGCTCACGTAGTAAGCCACGTCGATGCCGGCCAGGTCTGCCAGGCGGAAGGTCCCCATCTTGGGGCGTCCAATCAGCTCACCGGTCAGCAGGTCGGTCTCTTCCACGGTGTAGCCGTTGGCCAGGGCGTAGTCGATCGTGTAGGACGCTGCCATCTGGCCGATACGGTTGGCGATGAAGTTGGGTGTGTCTTTGCACGGCACGACGCCCTTGCCCAGGGCGCGTGTGGCGAAGTGACTCACGAATTCTACCACGTCGGGCCGCGTGTCCTCCGTCGGGATTACCTCGAGCAGCTTCATGTAGCGCGGTGGATTGAAGAAGTGCGTGCCCAGGAAGTGGGCGCGGAAGTCGGCGCTGCGACCGGCGGCGATGCTGTAGATCGGCAGGCCCGACGTGTTGGTGGTGATGATGCTGCCGGCGCGGTTGTCTTCGCCCGGTTTGCGGCGCACCGCATCGATGCGTGCCATCAGCGCCTGCTTGAGATCGAGCCGTTCGACGATCGCCTCGATGATCCAGTCGGCCTTGTGTATCGCATCAAAATCGTCTTCCAGGTTGCCCAGCTTGATCAGGGTGGCCGTGTCAGCGGTGAACAGGTTGTCCGGCTTGGCCTTGACCATGCGGTCGTACCCGGTCTGCACGATACGGTTACGGGCTCTGGGATCGGTTTTTTCGGCTTCGGTCAGGTCCGGCGGCACGATATCGAGCAGGGTCACTGGAATACCGGCATTGGCCAGGTGTCCGGCGATCGAAGCGCCCATCGTACCCGCGCCGATGACGACGGCGCGATTGATTTCGTAGGACATTCAGTTTTCTCCGTAGACGCAGTTGGCGGTGTGACCAACCAGACCAGGGGCGCAAGCATGCCGCAAACCCCGCATGACGTGATGCACACGGTGTTTGCGGCTGGCTCGCACGCGCCAGATGGGCAGCGCTGCCTATCTCAGTTCGCGCCGCGTGTATCCCAGGATACGGCGGGCTACGATCAGGGTGTTGATCTGGCCGGTACCCTCGAAGATGTCGTTGATTTTGGCGTCACGCATCCACTTCTCGGCCAGGTTCTCGCGCGAGTAACCCATGGGACCCAGCAGCTCGACCGCCTTCTGCGTAACCCAGGTCACCACCTGACCCGCTTTGGCTTTGGCCATGGCGGCTTCCAGGCTGTTGCTCTCGCCCGCATCCATGAGGGCTGCCGAGCGTACGGTCAACAGCCAGCCCGCCTTGACCTGGGCTTCCATCTCGAGCAGATCGCGCTGGACCGCCGTAAGGGCGTGGAGCGGTGCCCCGTAGGGCACGGTGATCCCCTCTTTTGCCAGCAGGTCGCGCGTCTCTTCGAAGGCGGCCCGTGCAATCCCCATGGCGCTGGCCGCCACCCACGGCCGCGAGGCGTCGAACGTCTTCATCGCCCCTTTGAAGCCCTTGGAGGCGTGGCCGTTGCCCTCGCTGGTGGCCTGCGACACTTCAGCGCTGCCCAGGATGTTGTCATATGGAATACGGCAGTTGTCGAACACCAGACTCACGGTGTCACTGGCTCGGATACCGAGTTTATGCTCTTTTTTGGCCACCGTCATGCCAGGTGTACCCGACTCCACGACGAACGGCTTCATTCCAGCCCGCCCGCTGGCCCGATCGATGGTCGCCCAGACGACGACGAGACCGTTGCTCTCCTCGGTGGCCAGGCCACCGCTGGTGCAGAAGATCTTTTCGCCGTTCAGAACCCATTCGTTGGTTGCTTCGTCGAGGCGTGCCGTGGTCTGGATGTTCGAGGTGTCGGAACCGGCCTGCGGCTCGGTCATGGCCATTGCGCCCCACTTGGGGGTGCCTTCGGTAAACCGGCGCATGAAGCGTTCCTTCTGCTCCGGCGTGCCGACGGCGTTGATGGCCGCGCCACCCAGCGCGCTCGAAGGGGTACACAGGTAGATACCGGCATCACCCCAGGACAGCGCCTCGATCATGTGGATCATCTGGATGTTTTTGGCCGACGGTTTTTTGGTCTTTTCTTCTGGTTTGTTGGCGCTGCCGTTGCCGTTGCCGCCTGGTCGTGGCGCTCGCGGCAGTGCGCTGCGTTCCATCTGCTGCATGAACGGCCAGATGAACTGGATATACTCGATGGGACGCTCGTGTTCGTGCTCGTCGTAATAGTGAGACAGCCGGCGCATCACCTGGATGGCGGCCATCTGGGCGAGTTTCGTCTGTTGTACGACCTCGACCGGTAGTGCAAAATCGATAGGCATGGTAATCCTCCGGGCTGTGTTCCCAGGCACAGGGCTCTTGGCGTCAGCGCGTACCGGGCCGTATGGCCTTGCCCGCGCCCGCCTATTTCAGACGATGGCCAGACCATCCAGGTTGGCAAAACCGCGACCGTTACGCAGCCACAGTTCAACCGGGTATTCACGGATGTAGCCATGGCCACCCAGCACCTGGACGGCACTGTCGGTGACCTTGAGAACCATCTGGTTGGCTTCCAGCCGTGCAAGATAGGCTTCTTTGCTGGCATCCTGCCCCAGGTCCAACTTCCACGCTGCTTCCCAGGTCATCAACCGCACCGCATCGATGTCTATGGCCATGTTGGCCAGCATGAAGGCAATGGCCTGGCGTGCAGCAATCGGCTCACCAAATGCGACGCGTTGTTTGGCATAGTCACGTGCGTATTCGTACGCCGCACGGGCGACACCCACAGCCAGGGCTGACATGGCGACGTTGGTGTGATTGAGCAGGTTACCGAAACTGCAGCCTTGTTCGCCACCCAGGCGCCGGTCGGCCGGCACGCGCACGTCACGCAGCACGACACGGTACATCGCCAGGGCGTTGAAGCCCATCGTCTTCTCGCGACCGCTCACCTGCAATCCTTCGGTCGCACCGTCCACCAGGAATGCCTGGGTTTTGCCAGCTTCATTGGCATACACCAGGAACAGCCCGGCGTCTGCTGCCAACGGTACGAACGCCTTCGTACCGTTCAAAACGTAAGTGGCACCGTCGCGCGTGGCCGTGGTGGCAAGCTGCTGAGGGTCAAACTGGATTGTGGGCTCGACCAGGGCGGCAGTGGCAGGGTAATACGATGCGTCACAAAACCGCGGCAGGTAGGTCTCTTTCTGCGCATCAGTTCCGCAATGCAGAATTGGGATGGCCACCAGTGCTGGTGCCAGCAGATGCAGGCTAATAGCCAGATCGCCCCATCCTAGCTCCTCGGCGTAGAGGGCACCGGTCACGGCGGAAGGAGCGCCGAACCCGCCGTACTGGTCAGGAATGCTGCTGGGCACCAGGCCAAGATCCCATCCTTTTTCGACCACTTCTTCTGGTAAGGTGCCCGTGTCCTCTGCTTCGCGATAAACAGCCCGCATGTTGCGCGTGGCGAAACGCTGTACCGTTTCGGTCAGCATGCGCTGCTCTTCGGTCAGTTCGAACGAAATCATGGCTCTACGCACCTTCTTAACGAGTGATTGCACGGGTTGGCAATGGCACAATTAGGGTGGAAGGCTTAGAACTATGATACATCTATTAACGCAGTGCGTCAAGTTAAACTGTTTTCGATATTCCAATGTTGGCGGCGGGCGCTTCTTGTGTTACAATCGCCCCATGTCCATCCGCATCCTGGCACCCGACGTGGTCGGCAAAATCGCGGCCGGCGAGGTGATCGAACGGCCGGCATCCGCCGTCAAAGAGCTGATCGAAAACAGCCTCGACGCCGCCGCGCACGAGATTCGCGTCGAAATCGGCGAAGGTGGTCGCCGTTTGATGCGTGTCGTCGACGATGGCTGCGGGATCAGCCGCGCCGACATCGAGCTGGCGACGGTGCGCCATGCCACCAGTAAACTGCGCTCCGCAGACGACCTGCAGCGGATCGACACCCTTGGTTTTCGCGGCGAGGCGCTGAGCAGTATTGCGGCGGTGTCCCAACTGACACTCTTGAGCCGCAGCGCCGATGAGCCGGTCGGCACGTTGGTGCGCATCGAGGGTGGGCAGCTCCTTACCCGTGAAGGGCGCGGCACGCCGTCCGGCACCGTGATCACGGTCGAGAACCTGTTCTACAACGTGCCCGCGCGCCTGGCGTTCCTGCGCCAACCCGCCACCGAGGCGGGCCACATCGCCCAGATCGTGGCTCGTTACGCCCTCGCCTTTCCCGAACGGCGCTTCAGCCTGGTGACCGATGGCCGCCTGGTGTTTCAATCCACGGGCAGCGGCAGCCTGGCCGATGCCCTGGTCAAAGTGTACGGCCTGGAAGTGGCGCAGGCCATGGTGCCGGCGGGGACCGCCGACTCCAACGCAGGTTGGTCCGACGATGGCGACGAAACACACCCCCCGCGCGTGCACGGCTACGTGGGCCTGCCCTCACTGCACCGCGCCAATCGCCAGCACGTCGCCCTGTTCGTCAACCGGCGCTGGATCCAGGACCGCTCCCTGGCCTACGCCGTGACCGAGGCCTACCACACCTATCTGCCCATCGGGCGCTATCCGGTCGCTGTGTTGTTGATCGACCTCGACGCGGCCCTGGTCGACGTCAACGTCCACCCCACGAAGGCCGAAGTGCGCTTTCGGCACGAGCGTGCGGTGTACCGCGCGGTGCAGAAGGCGGTGCGCGAGGCACTCAACGCACACGCACCGGTGCCCGGTGTCGTGCTGGATACGAACCCACCGGCCTGGGCGCAGCCCGCCCAGTGGGGCGAGCGGCGCGCAACCCTGGTGGGTGCCGGTGTCGTACCCGATCACCAGCAGGTACCGCTGCAGTTTAGTGCGACCGACGCGATGGCGGCGACTGCCGTTCAACCGGCACCCCAACCCGTCACCGCATGGGGCGTGGCCGAGCCCCCGTTGCGCAGCGAGGCCCTGCCCATGCTGCGGGTGGTGGGCCAGCTGGGCGCCATGTACATCCTGGCCGAAGGCCCCGATGGCCTGTATCTGATCGATCAGCACGCCGCCCACGAGCGAATCCTGTACGAAAAACTCACGGCCGAACAGGCACACCACCAGGTGGCCAGCCAGAGCCTGCTGGACCCCATCACCTTTACGCCGATGAGCCAGTACGCGGGCCTGCTGGCCGAGTACGCGGCGACTTTGGGCGGGTTGGGTTTTGCCCTGGAACCCTTTGGCGGCACCACCTACCTCGTGCGGGCTGTCCCCTCGGTGCTGCACCGTAGTGACCCCACGCAGGCCCTGCAAGAAGTGCTCGAAGGGCTGACGCAGGACGAGGACCTGGTGGGTGACGAACGCGAAGCACGCCTGGTACGCGTCATCTGCAAGCGCGCCGCCATCAAGGGGGGCCAGGTACTCTCACTGATCGAGATGCGCGAGCTGGTACGCCAGCTGGAAGCCTGCAGCAGCCCGCGCACCTGCCCGCACGGCCGCCCCACCATGGTGCTGCTGAGTGCCAGTCAGCTGGAGAAGTTCTTCAACCGACGCTAGCCTGTGGGCTTGCTTTTTGACATCGATATTGTTATAATTTTGGCCGCTAAAACCAAATCGAACGATGGAAGGGCTTGTACAGGAATAACTTCCTGCAAAATGGCTGGAAATCACGGTAAGGTATACTTTTACAGGCCCTAAGATGGTAAAGGAGTAAATTGAGTTGGCAGACACATTGACTGTGGTGACTGAACCGCTGGAAAACCGTGAGGTGCGCCTCACCGTAGCAGTACCGGATGCGATCGCCACGCCGGCCCTGCGCAAAATCGCGCGTCGCATCGCGAGTGAAACACGTATTCCCGGTTTCCGACCGGGCAAGGCACCGTACGAGGTCATCGTGCGCCGCTTCGGGCGCGAGGCCCTGGTGCACGAAGCCCTGGAAGACCTGATTGACCAGGTCTATGAAGACGCGCTCCGGGAGAGCCAGATCGAACCTGGCGGCATGCCGTCGCTGGACAACTACGTGGCCGACCCGTTGTCGTTGACCTTTCGCGTGCCCCTGCGCCCCGTGGTCGAGTTGGGCGATTATCACGAACTGCGCGTACCGTTCGAAGAACCCGACGTGACCGACGAGGAAGTCGATAAACTCGTCCAGGACCTGCGGGCCGAACGTACCAGCTGGGTGCCGGTGGAGCGTGCCGCACAGTTTGGTGACCTGGTGACGGTCGACCTGCTGGGTGAGGTCGATGGGGAGCAGACGATCAAGCAGGAAAGCTGGGACCTCGAACTGACTGAAACCGGCGAAGCCCTGGTTCCGGGTCTGGATGCGGCGTTCGTGGGCATGACCGCCGGTGAATCGAAATCGTTCACCCTGACGTACCCTGCCGATTCGACGTCGCAGTGGGCGGGTAAAACGGCCAACTTCGAGGCCATGCTGCACACAGTCAAGGCCGAACTGGTGCCCAGTGACGACGCCCTGGCCGCCGAAGCCGGTAATTTTGCCGGCATGCAGCAGCTGCGCAGCCATCTCGAAGCCAACCTGGCGCTCGAAAGACAAGAGGCGGCCGAGCGCGGCTATCGCAGCGCCGCCGTCGATGCCCTCGTCGATCACGCGGTGAAGATCGAATACCCCGCTTCGCTCGTGGACGATGAACTGAAGCGTGTCGTCGACGAACAGGAAGCCTACTATCGCGACATGGGGCTCGATATGGAGAGCTTCTTGCGCTATACCAACCAGACCATGGAAGGCATGCAGACCCAGTTACGTCCCGCCGCCGAACGCCGTCTCAAGCAGCGTCTCGTCATCGCCGAGTTGGCCAGGGCCGAGGGCGTACATCTGCACGAGGAAGATCTGGATGCCGAAATCGAGCGTGTGGCTTTTGAGCTGCCTGTCGGTGAGGCCGACGAATACCGCGATCTCCTGCACACGCCGGGGGGTCAGATGTACCTCATCGAAACGCTCACCAATCGATTGACGATCGACCGGTTGGTGGCGATTGCCCAGGGAAAAACCCTGGCACCCTTCATCCACGCCGTCGATGATGAAATGACCGAGGAGGAGGCCCTGGCTCTGAACGCCGCGATCGGTGGGCCTGTAGAGGAGCCAGATTGGGCCGAAGGCGAAATGGAAACAATCGAGACATCGACTGTCGAAAAGGATAATTGAACCCATGATTCCGCAATCACTGATTCCGATGGTGATCGAGCAGTCAGGCCGCGGCGAGCGCGCCTATGACATCTACTCCCTGCTGTTGAAGGAACGGATCATATTCCTGGGTACACCGATCAACGACCAGGTGGCCAACCTGATCGTTGCCCAGCTGCTGTTTCTCAGCCGCGAGGACCCCGAGCGGGATATCCAGCTCTACATCAACTCGCCCGGCGGCCACATCTATCCCGGCCTGGCGGTCTACGACACGATCCAGATGATCCCGGCGCCCGTCTCGACCGTAGCCGTAGGGTGGACAGCGAGCATGGGCACGGTGCTGCTCGCCGCTGGCCGCAAGGGCAAACGCTACGCACTGCCGCACGCGACCGTTCATATGCATCCCGCCGGCGGCGGCGCCCAGGGTTACGCACCCGACGTCGAGATCCAGCTGAACGAGCTGATGCGTATGCAGCGCCTGCTGCACAACATTCTATCAAAACACACCGGCCAGACGGTGGACCGTATTGCGGCCGATTTCAACCGTGACCATTACCTGAGTGCCACGGAAGCCGTCGATTACGGGCTCGTCGACGCCGTGTTGGGTGAAGGTGGAGCCGAGATCGGGGGGGGCGGCTCGAATGGCACGCAAGGCTGACAGCGTCTCGCGCTGCTCATTCTGTAACCGCAGCCAGGACGAGGTCGCGCGCCTGATCGCCGGCCCCGAAGGCATCTTCATCTGTGATGAATGTGTCGTCCTCTGCCAGGAGATCCTGCACGAGGAGGGCGTGGGGGCCGGCCAGGCGCCGCCGGTCGCGTTCGACCGTATCATGTCGCCAAAAGAGATCGTGACCCGCCTGGACGAGTACGTCATTGGTCAGGATCGGGCAAAAAAAGTCCTCTCGGTGGCGGTGTACAACCACTACAAACGAATCGCACACGGTGCCAATCCCCAGGGCGTCGAGCTGCAGAAGAGCAACATCCTGCTCATCGGCCCAACTGGTTCGGGGAAGACGCTGCTGGCGCAAACGCTGGCCCGTGTGCTG
>CAYUCC010000114.1:0-13378 GCA_964443225.1 uncultured Anaerolineae bacterium | reverse complement strand
GGAGTACGGAGTAGGGAGTACGGAGTAGGGAGTACGGAGTAGGGAGTACGGAGTACGGAGTGGGGAGTGGGGAGCGTTCATGGAAGGTGCATTACTGGGCTGGTAGGCCTGGTGGGTATACAATGGGTGGCAATTGTCCCAATGGATGCGGTAGCTGATCAGTCTGATAGGAGTATTCCGTGACCGACGAGTTGAACACATCGAAACGAAACAACAACACGGTAATTTGGGTGATCGTGGCAGCGATTGCGGTGCTGCTGTGCTGCCTCTGTGCCGTGTGCCTGATTGCCGGCGCAGCCTTTTTCTGGCAGTTGAACTGGACCAGTGACATCGGGTTCGAGCCGGAGACGTTGACGATCGTCACTGACACGCCCGACGACGAAAATTGGGCAACGCCAACCCCATTCGCGATGCCAAACGATGTCCTGACCGAAGAGCAGCTGAACGCCGTCGACGTTCCGCAGCGCGACCTGCGGCTGCTTGCCATGGAATTAAGACCCGATGTGGGCGAAATTCCCGAGGTCGTCAATGCCGAACCACCCAACTACCAGGTGGGACAGGTGATCACTTTTACGGTGACCAACGTCGATTCCAACCAGCATTCCGACATCGAGGCTGAACTGCGCTACCAAACGCCTCACGTCAACATGTGGGTCGAACGGGACGCACGCGTCGACGACGACGATCTCCGAAGTTCGGCTGACCAGTTCGAAAGCATGACGTACCCCACTAACCGTGAGTTCTTCGGCAGCGAATGGAGTCCGGGCGTCGACAACGACGTGCGCCTGAACATCCTGCACGCGGGCAACCTGGGCGACAGTATCGCCGGCTACTACTCCTCCGCCGACGAGTTCTCACGCCTGGCACAGCCGTACTCGAACGAAAAAGAGATGTTTTACATCAACATCGACAACAATTTGCCCGGTAACGAGTTCTACGACGGTACTCTGGCTCACGAATTCCAACACATGATCCACTGGTACAACGATCGCAACGAAGAGACGTGGGTCAACGAGGGGCTGTCAGAACTGGCTTCGGCCCTGAACGAGTTCGATCCGGGCGGCGCCGACCTGGCGTACATGGCCAATCCCGATACCCAGCTCAACACCTGGGGCGCCGAACCAGGCACCAATGCCCCGCACTACGGCGGCTCCTATCTGTTCATGACGTATTTCCTGGATCGATTCGGTGAAGAGGCGACGCGGGCAATGGTGGCATCCCCTGAAAATGGGATTGCCGGCTTCAACGATGCCTTGCAGAACAGTGGTCACAGTGAAACGTTCGATGACGTCTTCGCCGATTGGCTGGTGGCCAATTTACTCGACGATGAGCAGACCGACAACGGTCGCTATGGGTACCAGAACATCGACCCCGAAGAGGTCAACCTGCAGGCAAGTTACCGGCGCTACCCGGCCATCGAGGACGGCGGTGAGGTGTCCCAATTCGCTGCCGACTACTTCGAGCTCAGGGGCCGCGGCGATGTGACCCTCGACTTCACCGGCAACCCCCTGATCGGCCTGGTCGATGCCCAGGCCCACAGCGGTGACTATGCCCTGTGGAGCAACCGTGCCGACGACAGTTCGGCCACACTCACGCAGCGCTTCGACCTGAGTGCGGTGAGCAACGCCACGCTCAATTTCTGGACCTGGTACGACCTGGAAACCGACTTCGACTACGGCTACGTGCAGGTGTCCACCGACGGCGGCACCACCTGGACGTCGCTGCGTGGCGACAACACCACCAACACCAATCCCAACGGCAACAGCTTCGGCGATGCGTTCACCGGTCAGAGCGGCAGCGATTCGTCAGCGGAATGGATCGAAGAAAGTCTGGACCTGAGCCCGTATGCGGGTCAGGAGATCCTGGTGCGGTTCCAGTACATCACCGATGACGCGGTGAACAACCCTGGCATGTTGATCGACGACGTGTCGATTCCCGAAATTGGCTACAGCACCGATTTCGAGACCGACGAGGGTGGTTGGGACAGCGCGGGCTGGATTCGCACCAACAACCGCTTGCAGCAGGAGTGGCTGGTCCAGGTAGTGCAAGCCGGCCGCGATGGTGTTGAGGTGCAGCGGGTGGACGTCGGTCCCGATGGCCGCGGACGCCTCGAACTCAGCGGCCTCGGTGCCAACGGCAGCCGCGCCTATCTCATCGTCAGCGCGAACACGCCGGTTACCACCGAAAAAGCGCAGTACAATTTTGAGATTCGCTGATATCCCCACGGGGGATTCACCATGACCACCGAACAGCTGCCCTGCACCGGCACTGGGCATGACACCAGGCGGCACACGTCCCTGCGGGGACCGGGAGTGAAGATCGATTGACCCTCAGTTCTGGTGAGGATTTCCAGCAGGTGCTCGATCTGGCCGCCGAGCTGCGTGACCAGGGCGGCACACCCGAAGACAGCCTGACGCTTCTGCGCCAGGCTGTTGCGCTTGCCGCGGCGGGCATCACGCAGCGTGTGGCGCACGAAGAGGTCGATGACGAGTTCCAGCATGGCATCGCCCACGCCAACGCCGATCGCCTCATCCAGATGACGCGTGATCTGTTCAAACAGGCTACGCCGCGCTGTTGGCGTGAGGTGATCCTGTTATGCGATGTCCTGGCAGTACGCGCCCAGGGGATGCGCCTGCCGGTGGCCATCGGCGAAGCCCCTGCCCGTCGCGAAAAGGCAATCGGCTTTGCGCTGCAGGCGGCCCAGCGTGCGCTGCGCCGTCAGCGTTGGCACGCCGCGCGTACGATCCTCAGCGACCTGCTGGCGTTAGTGCCCGACTGTGCCGAAGCCCAAACCCTGCTCGACACCGTGCCCGACGAAGATACAGCACCGGTCACCACTGGCCGCTCACCAACCGGCCGCATTCAGGCACGCGACCCGGCCGACCTCGACCTGGGTCCACCGCTCGAGGTGTGGAACCAGGTCGAGATCGTCGAGCCGCCCCCGCGCCCAACGACGACACCCCCGCGCCGGCGGGTGGATCTGGCCGCGACGTTTGGTGCGGACGGGCCGATTGCGCGCCTGCTGGGTGCACGCTATCATGAACGACCGGGTCAGCTCGAAATGGCCCGCGCGATCCTGGAAGCCATGCAGGACAAACGCCCGGTCCTCATCGAAGCTGGTACCGGTTCGGGCAAATCGTTTGCCTACCTCGTGCCGGCCATCTGGTCTGGCCGCCGTATGATCATTGCGACCGCCAACAAGCTGCTGCAGGACCAGCTCTGGTTGAAAGACATCCCAGCCCTGCAGCAGGCGGCCCCGCGGCCGTTCACCGCGGCCCTGTTGAAGGGCCGCAGCAACTACATCTGCAACCGTAAACTCGATCAGATGGCCAAACGGCCGAGTGATGCGCACACGCGGGCGGGCTTCGATGCCCACCGCTTCGTCGCGTGGGTGCAGTCGGAACACGGTGAGCTCGATGCACTCGACGTACCGGATGCGCTGCGCCCCGATTTGACGATCGAAAATCACGAGTGTGTGGGCAATCGCTGCGCACTCTTTCGCCAGTGCTTTTTCGAGCGCGCCAAACGCCGGCTGGAAACCGCCGATGTGGCGGTCATCAACCATTCGCTGCTGGCCCTCAACCTCAACAGTGAAAATGCCTTCTTCACACTGCCCGATGTGGTGGTGATCGACGAAGCCCACGAGCTGCCGAACTACGCGGCCACCGCCCTGCAGCTCACGCTGACCTACGCCAAACTCAACGGTGTACTCAGCAGCGAGCATACCCTGTTCTACCTGCCAGGCGAGCTGCGCTCGCAGTTACAGCGCGCCAACAACCAGCTGTTTACCGTGTTGACCCAGAATGTTCCGACCGGCACGATCGGGCGCTGGCCCTTGATCGGAGAACAGCCGGCGATTGCCGAGATTGCGCGCGTGCTCGAGGAGAGTGCCGGCCACCTGCATACCGTAAAAATGCCCTACCCAACCGAAGAGCTGAACGCGGCCTACCACCGCTTCGTGGACTACCTCAACCTGCTGCAGATCGAGCTCAAGATGATGGCTACCGCCGAACCACCCGGACGTGTTCGTTTCGTCGAAACGACGAGCGACGGCGGACGTGGCAGTGCGCAAATCGGCAACCTGATGGTGATCCAGCGACCTTTGGAAGTGGGCGGCTTTTTGGAGAAGAGTCTGTTCGCAAAAGTGCCGACTGTGGTCTGCACCTCGGCGACCTTACGCACCGCCGGGGGTTACGCCTATTTCCGGCAGCAGATCGGCGCGCCGGCGGACTGTCTTACCCTCGACGTGCCCAGTCCCTTCGACTATACACGCCACGTACTGATCTACGTGGCCCCCCACCTGGTACCGCCGGCGGGCGGCGCATCCGAAGATGCCTATTTACTGGAGCTGGCGCGTGAAATCTATCGCCTGGTCACGTACAGCAGCGGACGCGCCCTGGTGCTGTGTACCAGCTTTGGGCGCATGCGCTACGTGTACGACACGACCAAACCCCACCTGTCCTACCCCCTGCTGCGCCAGGGTGATGCCCCGCGCGCCGAGTTGATCCGTCAGTTTCAGGCCGCAGGCAATGCCGTACTGTTTGCGACGCGCTCGTTCTGGCAGGGCATCGACATCCCCGGTGAAGCCCTGAGCCTGGTCATTATCGACCGGCTGCCGTTTCCGGTGCCGTCGGATCCGGTGGTCTCCGGCCGCGAGCGTCTCGTGCGCGCGGCGGGCGGCGTGCCGTTTCGTGACCTGATGCTGCCCGAAGCCACGTTGGCACTCAAGCAGGGTATCGGCCGCCTGATGCGCAGCGAAACCGATCGTGGGGTCATTGCCCTGCTTGATTCGCGACTGCTGCACAAATCGTACGGGGAGGAAGTGTTGGCGGCGCTGCCGCCCGCGCGGGTCACCACGCAGCGGGCGGACGTCAAGGCCTTTTTTACGCAGGCGCTGTGAGCGTGCGCAGCGGGAAACGCCGGCTGCGTACGAATTTCAGGTCGGGTGTGCGAACTTCGTAGAACAGCAGCGGATGGCCGCGCGCGTACGGATTCTCCCTGAGCGCCGTTTCGAAGTCGTCCCACGCTTCAGCATACAGCGTTTCATTGCTCACAATCCGCCACTGGCCCTGGTGGCGAAAGACGCAGATGACGTGCGCAGCCATCAGCAAGCCCTGCTGTCCCCACGAAAAGGGATCGGTCACCAGGGTGACCACGAAAACTTCCTCGCCCGCATCAGCCTGCCGGCGCACCTGGTTGGCGGCTACGAAAGCCAGACCGTCACAGTCATCCTCGACACACGCCGCACGGCTCAACTGCAGCTCTGCGTGACGCAGCGTGGGAAAGGTGTCCAGAACGCCGTTGAACGGGTCCGATTTCCAGCGCGCGTGCGTCTGCCACCAGGCCGCAAAGTCGTCGAGCGAGGGAAAATCGCGCGCCGGCGGGTCGACCCCGTCTTTGAATTGTCCCACCACGCGCGACATGGGCACCTTCACGGTGCGAAACCAGACCTGCAGCCCGGCAATGTAGAGCACCAGGCTCAAGCGCCGCGCCCAGGCGTAGTTCGAGCGCGATGTACTCATAGCGCGTGCTGCATCCGCTGGCGGAAATATTCGACCGTCAGAGCCAGACCTGCGCGCACGGGCACGCTGGGCTCCCAGCCCAGCACACGCCGTGCTTTGCTGATGTCTGGCCGGCGCTGTTTCGGATCGTCCTGGGGCAGTGGCCGAAACACGATGCCGGCCTGGTTGCCGGTCAATTCGTTGATCATGTGGGCGAACTGCAGCATCGAATACTCGGTGGGGTTGCCGATGTTGACCGGTTCGGCCTCGTCCGACCGCAGCAGACGATAGATACCATCGACCAGGTCGCTGACGTAACAGAATGAGCGGGTCTGGCTGCCATCGCCATACACGGTCAACGCCTCGCCGCGTAAGGCCTGCGTCATGAAATTGGGCACCACGCGGCCATCATCCAGACGCATCCGTGGGCCGTAGGTGTTGAAGATGCGCACGATGCGCGTCGGCACACCGTGGCAGTAGTGGTATGCCATGGTCAGGGCTTCGGCAAAACGTTTAGCCTCGTCGTAGACACCGCGGGGGCCAATGGGGTTCACATTGCCCCAGTAGGTTTCGGGCTGGGGATGCACCAGGGGGTCCCCGTACACCTCCGACGTCGAGGCCAGCAGAAAGCGGGCCCCTTTGGCCAGCGACAGCCCCAACGCGTTGAGGGTACCCAACGATCCCACCTTCATGATCGGAATCGGAATCGTGGGGAAATCGACGGGGCTGGCAGGCGAAGCCAGGTGCATGACGGCGTCCAACGGGCCGGCGATGTAGATGTGCCTGGTGACGTCGTGACGAATGAACTCGAAATCGGCGCGCCCGGCCAGGTGCGCGATGTTGTCGGTGCTGCCCGTGATGAGGTTGTCCATAGCGATCACCGAATGGCCCTCATGCAGCAGACGATCACACAAGTGAGAGCCAATGAAACCTGCCCCGCCCGTTACCAGAACTCGCATGACATCAAACCCCTTTCATCTCATATCGCCACAAAGCCGCTCGCAAGGCCCGCGGCCGCGAGGAGTGCCGCACGACGCCCCAACAGATGGGACCGCACCTCTTCGTGCTCAATCAAGGCGCCGCGCAAACAGCCCGGCACACAGGAAAAAGAAAAACGACAGATCGACCAGAAACAGCGAATTATCGACCAGGCCATGGGCCAATCCTGCCACCAGGCCCGCCAGCAGCCCCAGTATCACCCACCGTGGATTACCATCAGCCAGCGTCCGGTACAGACGCCAGCCAGCCACCGCCGTGGCCGTCAGCAGCCAGGCGCCGCTCAGCAGCCCCGCCAGCCCCAGCCGTGTCCAGAAGTCGAATACGATGTTGTGGGGGTGACTGAGATTGAGCTCCTGCCAGGCGCTGGGCAGCACGTAACGCGTACGGTATACGTAGAGAAAATTGTCGGGACCCACACCGAGCCAGGGGTAATCCCGTATCATCTGCAGCGCGCTGTGCCACAGTTTGAGCCGCAGGAAGCTGGTGCCCGACTCGAAATTGAGCAGGTCACCCAAACGGGCCGCCCGTTGGCTGAATGCCACCATGGCCGCACCCAGGCCAATTCCCAGCCCGGCCAGGGCCACCCACAGCGTGCGCCCGCGACGTACCAGCCCGACGAACAGCAGCGCGGCGGGCACGCCCAGCAGCAGCGCCCCCCGCGAAAATGTCAGCACCAGGGCCAGCAGCGTCACGAGTGCCAGCAGCCCGTACACGACGCGACGCTTTCCCTGACCAAAGATGCCCATCACGGCCAACAGCGGCAGGACGCGTTCCAGGTAGAGCGCCAGGTTGTTGGGTGAACCGTAAAACGCACGGACGCGTCCAACGCCTTCGGCCGCAATGAGATCGGAACCGAGCACCGCCTGGCCCAACGCCAAAACGGCAATCGCACCGGCACCCAAGACCAAACCATCGACGATCGGCCATAACCAGGCTTCGTCGATGGCCGCAGTCCGTTTCTGCCGGCTGACGAGAAAGTAGAACAGGCCGGCATCCAGAAACACCACCCGCAGCTCGCTGCTGGCGATGCCCACCCACGGTGCCCGCAGGGTCGCCAGCACGGCCACCGCCAGGAACAAAACCAGCGGCAGGTCCAGGTCGAACAGGTGGCTCCGGAAACGCAGGTGGTGTTGGGGTGCCGGTGTGAGCGACTGCGGCGTCACCCGCGCACAAACCCATCCGACCAGCCCGCGTGCCATCACCAGAGCGATGCCCAGCCAGGTCAGCAGCTCTGGCAGCGAAAAGCGAAAACCCAGGATCCCCTTGGTGCGCAGGAAAAACGGCAGCGTGGCTGCGATCAGAGCGGGGACCAGTGCCGGTTGGAAAAAGAGCAGGATGGTCAGCACGACCATGCTCGCCACATCGAGCACCAACCACGGCGACAGCACAAACACCACGGCAGCCAGGACGGCCAGCACCGGTGCGTGCACAACACGTTGAACCGCCGGATGAGCCGTGAGCCACCGTTCCACACAATGCATGCCGGCCGGCTGCTGAACCATCGTCATCCGACCATCCTCACGAGTGCGGCCGGCGCCGGCGGGGCCACACCGCAACCACGATAAGGGCCAACCCGCTCAGCCCCAACAGCGCATAACCGGCCAGCTGTGCGGCGGGTGCAGCGCCGGCGGCTTCATCGTAGACGTGGATGCCCAACAAAGGCCATTGCCCCCACCCGCCCACCGGACGGATCACCACCGAATGTTCACCCGGCGACAGACCATCAGCCACGGTGACGGTTGCCGGCGCCGCCAGGGGATCGTACAGCACCAGGTACGCGCCGCCATTTTCATCCGCCGGCAGCCGGTTGGCGGGTTGACCGTCGACTGACACCTCAAAATAGGCCCAATACGGCCCGCGTTGGATGGCCAGGTCGATGCGTTGACCGTAAAAGTCGAACCGCAGTGACTCCTCAGGATCACGCCCGGGGTCAGCCGCCTGTGCGGTGACCCGCCAGCCCGGACCGTAGTGGAGTGCGTTGGCGTCCGTGCGATGACGTCCGTGGCCGAGTCTGTCCGGTGGTGAAACCGCCTGTCGCAGTACAGCCGCCACCGGCCGCGGTGTGCCGCTGTCCGTCCACAGCGCAAAGCCGCGCCGCGGGTTGTCAGGCTGACCCGGTGCACCGCCCGCCCAGAGCCACCCTGCCAGCCAGGGCCAGCGGTGGGTCAGTGCCAGGGCATCGGCGGTGAAGACAGCCTGTGCATCCTCGTCGACGGCAGGCCAGGGTGCCACTCCGCTTGTTTCGCCTTCGAGCGGTGCATACCAGCCAGCCGACACGGCCCACAGCGGCACGTTATTCAGGCCATGGCTGCGCAGCACGTCGCGCAGCAGCTCGATCCGCCGGTAATTCAGCCGGTCGGTCGCCGGCGCCGCGTCGGCGGGCTGATCGAAGCCGTACGGCTGAACCGCAACCGCATCGAACCCACCGTTTGGCGCATACGCCACCAGCCGATCCAGAAAAGTGATGTCGCTCAGGTTGGTGCGGTTGTCTTCGAGCGTCGGCGCCAGGGCGGCGGTCAGCACCAGGGCAGATGGATCGGCGGCTTTGATCTGAATGGCCGCCTCGCGCAGGAGACCGCCATAATCGATGGGGTCGACCCCCTGCGCACCCCAATGCGGCGCAATGTTGGGTTCGTCCCACACCTGGTACAGCCGCAGGCGATCCGCATAGCGCTGCGCCACGGCGGCGGCAAACCGGCCGAAATCGGCCCGTTCCTGCGGAGGTGCCAGTGGATTATCGGCATCCGTCGCCCGGCGGGCCCAGGCCGGCGAGCCATCGAGCACGGCCAGGACCTCGATATCACGCCCCGCAGCCGCATCGATAATCCGATCCATCGCCGCCCAGTCATAGCGCCCGCGCGCAGGCTCCAACTGGTCCCACGCCAGGCGCTGGCGTAGGACCGAAAGGCCATCGCGCTGGAAACGATCCAGTGCGTCCGCCAGCTCTGCGTCGCTCAACGTCGTCAAATCCGCATTGACGCCTACCGCGACCGCACGCGGCACCACCGGCAGCGGAGACGCCGGTACCGCCGGCACCGTCACCAACCACAAACCACCCAACAATCCCAGGCAGCCGAGAGCAAAAACAATGGTGCGCATCCGCCGCCTATCCTACCACAAACCCACACAAACCCGAAATACCCCAACTCCCCACCCTACTCCGTACTCCCTACTCCGTACTCCCTACTCCGTACTCCCTACCCCGTACTCCCTACTCCGTATTTTGACGAATCATGCCCTCACGAGTACAATGTCCTGGCGCCTGTAGCGGGCGCGTTTTTTGCGCAGTGTGCGCTTTTCCAAACACCATCGACCTGTCCGGGATGCCCGCAGCATGTGGATGTCGCGTGACCGGCAGCACAGGAGCATAGAAACTACACGTGGCACAAATGATATTGGCGGCGCAAGTACGCGACGCATCCATGACCGCAAACCAGCTTCGCCGGCAAGGTATCGTACCGGGTGTCGTCTATGGGCACAACTTGCCAACCGAAAGTGTCCAGATTGAACGCGTTCAACTCGACAAAGCGATCCGCGGCGGCGCGCTGACTCACCTGGTGACGTTGGACCTGGGCAAGGGCAAACAGTACGCAGTCCTCGTGCGCGAACTCCAGCGCCATGCTGTTCGCCGCAACCCGATGCATGTCGATTTTTACCGCGTGGCGATGAACCAGGCAATCGAAATCGACGTGCCTGTTCGCGCCGTGGGATCGCTGGCGGCTGGCCTGTCCGGCGATTACGTGCTGATTCACAACCTGGAAACGGTGCGGATTTCCTGTCTGCCATCCGATATTCCAGAATACCTGGCGATCGATATCAGCAGCCTGTCGGTCGACAATCACCTCCTCAAAGCCAGCGACCTGGTCGTGCCGGCCAACGTCACCCTGACAGCCGAAGCCGACGAGGCCGTGGTGAGCCTGAGCCGCACACGTGCCGCGGCGGCTGAGGAAGGCGAAACCGAAGGTGCATCGGCGGCCGAACCGGAGGTCGTGAGCAAAGGCAAGGCCGCACGCGGGGAGGAAGCGGGAGAGGCAGCCTGACTCTCCTGATGGCCTGACAGCCCGCACCCGGCGTCGTGTTCTCGCAAGAGGCGACTGCGCCGGGTCTTTTTTGTTGGGCAAACGCAGGCATCCCGGCGGTCCGGATAGGGAAGTTACCCTACGGAATCAGTAGAACATCTGAGCGATCATGGACAGTGCGGTGAGACCATGGCCCAAGACAAACTGATCGTGCGCGGCGCACGCGAACACAATCTGAAAAACATCCACCTGGAAATCCCACGCGACCGGCTGGTTGTGATTACCGGCCTGTCGGGTTCGGGCAAGTCGAGCCTGGCCTTCGATACAATCTATGCCGAAGGTCAGCGTCGCTACGTCGAATCGCTCTCGGCCTACGCACGGCAGTTCCTCGGACTCATGGAAAAGCCCGACGTCGACCAGATCGAGGGACTGAGCCCGGCGATTTCGATCGACCAACGCGGCGCAAGCCGCAACCCGCGCTCGACCGTGGGCACGACGACGGAGGTGTACGACTACCTGCGTCTGTTGTTTGCCCGTGTGGGAACGCCCCACTGCCCACGCTGCGGTCGCGAGATTGCCCAGCAGAGTGCGCAGCAGATCGTGGACGCGATTCTGGAGATGCCGGCCCACAGCCGTGTTCTAATCCTCGCCCCCCTGATCCAGGATCGTAAAGGCGAACACAAGGGCATCTTCGAGGATGTGCGCAAAGCCGGCCTGGTGCGTGTGCGCGTCGATGACCAGGTCTACGACGTCGACGAAGATATCGAACTCGACCGCTACAAGAATCACACCATCGAAGCGGTCGTGGATCGCCTCGTCATTGCCGGCCACGAGGATGGGGAGACCCAAGACGCTGACGTTACGCGGCTCACCGACTCGGTGGAAACAGCACTGCACCTGGGCGGTGGTGCCATCATCGTCAGTGACGTCACGGCGGGTGATGGTGTGGTGCGTGACCGCCTCTACTCCGAGCACTTTGCCTGCGTGCACTGTGGCATCAGCCTGCCGGAAATCGAGCCGCGCATGTTTTCGTTCAACAGCCCACACGGCGCCTGCACGACGTGCAGCGGGCTTGGGGTGCAGCTCGAGTTCGATCCCGAGCTGGTAGCGCCCAATCCGGACCTGTCATTGGCGAGCGGCGCCATTCGCGTCCCCGGCTGGGGCAAATCGGGCGAACGCGACGAAGAGAACCACTACCGCCAGCTGCTGCGCGCCGTGGCCGACAAACATGGCATTCCCTTTCACGCACCGTGGAAGGAACTGAGCGCGCGGCAGCGTGAGCTCATCCTGTTCGGTGGGCATCAAATCGAAAAAGTTCAACTGTCCTACCACAACACCGCCGGCATGGTGCGCGTCTACGAAACCACCTACGAGCCGGTGATACCCCACCTGCAGCGGCGCTACCGCGAGTCGTCGTCCGACTACGTACGCGGGGAGATGGAAAGTCTCATGACCGCCCGCCCGTGCCCCGAATGTGAGGGCAAACGCCTGCGTCCCGAAGCGCTGGCGGTCACCCTGGCGGGCATGAACATCGACCAGGTGACACAAATGGCGGTGCTGGAAGCCCTGGCCTGGATACGCAACTTGCAGGGCGAAACTACCCACGCCGAGGCGACCCCGTCACGTAACGGCGCCGATGAGCCAACCGGGTACCGGCCGGCGATGGCCGATACCCTCGATGTTCCGGCAGCCTCACCGCTGACCCAGCGCCAGTGGACGATTGCACGCCAGGTTTTGAAAGAGATCCGCGCGCGGCTGGGCTTCATGGCCGATGTGGGGTTGGATTACCTGACGTTGAACCGCGGCACTGCCACGCTTTCGGGCGGCGAAGCGCAGCGTATCCGGCTGGCGACTCAGATTGGTTCGCAGCTCATGGGTGTGCTCTACATCCTGGACGAACCATCGATTGGCCTGCACCAGCGTGACAACGGCCGGCTCATTCGCACCTTGCAAACGATGCGCGACCTGGGCAACACCGTGCTCGTGGTGGAGCACGACGAAGAAACGATGCGCGCCGCCGATTGGATCGTTGACCTGGGACCCGGCGCGGGCGAGCATGGGGGCCAGGTAGTCTGTTCGGCACCGCGCGACGAGTTCATGCGCTGCCCAGACTCGCTCACCGCACACTATCTGCGCGGCGAAAAACGCATCGACACCCCATCGACACGGCGTTTGGGCAACGGCTACAGCCTGCTCGTCAAACACGCCACCGAAAACAACCTGCAGGGAATCGACGTGCGTTTTCCGCTCGGCAAATTCATCTGCGTCACCGGAGTCTCGGGTTCGGGCAAGTCGAGCCTGGTGATCGAAGTGCTCTACAAGCGCCTGGCGCAGGTTCTGTATCGCGCCAAGGACCGGCCTGGCCAGCACGAGGTCATACTGGGCCTGGAACACCTGGACAAGGTCATCGACATCGACCAGAGCCCGATTGGGCGCACACCGCGCTCCAACCCGGCCACCTACACCGCACTGTTCAGCCCCTTGCGCGATCTGTTCGCCCGCCTGCCCGAAGCCAAGATGCGCGGTTATGCCCCGGGCCGCTTTTCGTTCAACGTCAAGGGCGGCCGCTGCGAAGCGTGCCAGGGTGACGGCACAATTCGCATCGAGATGCAGTTCCTGCCCGACGTCTGGGTGCCGTGTGAAGTGTGCCATGGCAAACGCTACAACCGTGAAACCCTGCAGATCCTCTACAAGGGCAAGTCGATCGCCGACGTGCTGGATATGACCGTCGAAGAGGCGCTGGAGTTTTTTGCCAACATCCCGGCCATTCGCAGCAAACTGCGGACACTGGAAGCGGTTGGTCTCGGTTACATTCGCCTGGGCCAGCCCGCCACGACCCTGAGCGGCGGCGAGGCGCAG
>CAYUCC010000113.1:0-13387 GCA_964443225.1 uncultured Anaerolineae bacterium | reverse complement strand
CTGGCCGCCCCTCACCACCTCTTTGGCCATAGAAAAAACCTACCCATGAAAGGGGTTGGGGATTGGGGGGTGGGGGGTGGGTTGGAGCCACGGGAGGGGCTTGGTTCATGGTGCGGGATGGGTGGTGTAGGCTGAGTCGAGGTCTTCGTCGCGCACGACAAGATCCGATTGGCGCTGAAGAGCGTTGCGGAGTGCATAGAGCTGTTTGCCCAGCACCACCGTAGTGTCCATGAGTGCCTGATGGTCCTTATCGCTCACGTAGCCCAACCGCCGCGCAATCTCGAGCTGCGTTTCGATCTCCGCCAGGGAACCGTGTGCCACTGACACGTGGTACAGGTACTCCTTACGCGACTCCCGCGTATGCCCCTCGGCAATGTTCGATGGAATCGACACCGCCGCCCGCCGCAGCTGGCTGCTCAACCCATACAACTCACTCGCCGGCAGCCCCCGCGTCACCCGATACACCGCCTCCGCCAGCTCCATCCCCACCTGCCAAACCCGCAAATCCCGATAACTCCGAATCACCCCCACGCCATACCCCCCCCATCCCCCAATCCCTAACCTCTGTACCCCAATCCCCAATCCCTAACCCCCAACCCCCAATCCTAACTCCGCACGAATTTGAGTGTCTGCCACCCCACGCTCATCGCGCTCTTGAACCCCTCCCACGTATTCAGCCCCTTGACGAAGGTGAGGATGGGGCCGGGACGCATCGACCACTCGCGGGTGGCGCGTTTCTGCCAGTACTCCAGCCGCTCGGCCGACAGCCCCTCGTAGTCGAGCACGGTCGACTGGTCCATGTCGACCTCTTCCCACTTCGTGCCCGGTCGAAACCAGTTGTTTTCCACTACTTCATAGAAGAATGGCGTGCCCGGATACGGCGCAGCAATATGGAAGAGGGCAATGTCCAGCGGCAGCTCCTTGGCGTAGGCGATTGTCTCCTGGATGGTCTCTTCGGTTTCGCCCGGCAGGCCGATGATGAAGTAACCCCAGTTGTTGATGCCCGCCGCTTTCGACCACTTGAGCGCCTTGAAGGCCTGCTCCTTACGATACCCCTTGCGCGCCCGCTTGAGAATCTGCTCGTTGGCGCTCTCGATGCCCCACGAAATGTACCAGCACCCCGCCTTTCCCATAAGGCTCAGCATCTCCTCGTCGACGTAATCGACGCGGCTGTTGCACGTCCAGCGCACCTTCAGCCCGCTTTCGATGATCAGCCGGCACAACTCGACCACCTGCTCGCGGTTGACCGTGAACAGATCGGCGTACATGTGCACGTTGTGAATCCCCAGCTCCGACAGACGCTGCAGTTCGGCCAGGATATTCTGCGGTGAACGCAGGCGCACGCTGTTCTGGTAACTGACGTGTTTGATGCAGTACTTACAGCCCGCCGGGCAGCCGCGGCTGGAAACGATGAACGTGAAAGGGCCCTTGATCATGGGCATGCGCTGTTTGTCCAGCGGCAGCCGTTCGTGCAGCGGCAGCGGCAGGTCGTTCAGGTCAGGAATGAACGGCCGGTCGGGGTTGATGCAAATCTCCTCGCCGTCGCGCCAGGCCAGGCCACGGATGCGGGCCAGCGGGTTGGTCGTTTCGGTCCCTGTCGCCAGGGCCAGCGTTGCCGGCGCCACGCTGCCGCCATTGGGTCCGGGGTCCTGCACCTGCACGCGGCCCAGGTTGAGGGTCATGGACGGCACACTCGTTTCACGCAGCATCTTGGCCACCCGCGGGTCGCTCGCATCCTTGCCTTCCAGCATGTCCAACAGCTCGCGCAGCGTCATCTCCGGTTCACCGCGCAGCACAAAGTCGAGCGAGGGGAAGGGCCGCATCGTCTCCAGCGTCATTGGCGTGACGTGCGTGCCAAAGGCCAGCGTTTTGGCCCCCACCGATTTGGCAAGGAAAACGCCGTACATGTCGTTACGCAAGGTCGGCGCCGTCACCTGGGTCAGGTAATATTTGGGACGCTTTTCGTCGAGCAGCTTCTCGAACTCAGGCCAGCCCATACGCAGGGCAATACAATCGACAACCTCGACCGTGTAGTCGGGCACGAGCAGCGCGGCCAGCTGCGCCAGGCTGACCTGCGGCCAGATCATGTTTTCCCGGCTGCGCCGGCCGACGCGATGCTGGCTGCGAATCCAGATGCCACCATCCGGTGAGGGTGGGTTGACCAGCAGGATATCGACGCTGCCCATCGGGCGCGTGGAAGACGTCAGCGTCTGGACAGCAGCTCCGGCATCGGGAAATTTTGCCATGGGCACCGGCGGCACCCGCCGCGACCCCAGGTTGGCCCGCACTTCCGGGTCCAGGTCATTCACGTTCGTCATCGGTATCTCCTTGGGGATGGGCCGTGAGACGTGATGCGTGAAACGTGAAACTTACCGACACCAAGACGTCTTCACGCATCACGCATCACGTTTCGCGCATATCGTCGGCCACACGCAGGTCACGCTGGCTCAATTCTTCCAGCGCGCGCATGATGAACCAGCTGATCAGCAGCTGCAGTCCCACCAACGTGGCCATCGCCGCCAGCAGCTGCCACAACCAGACACGTTCCTGCGGCCAGCCATTCAGACTCAACACCAACGTCACCAGGCCTACCATCACGCCACCGGCCATGGCCACGAGACCCATCCACCAGAACTGACGGTCGAGCGGTGGGTTGAAGATCGGCTTGCCAAACAGACCCTGGCGGATCGGCTGTTTATAGAAAATGGCCACCAGGTAGTTGAACGTTGCGCCCAGCGCAAAGATCGACACGCCGGCCACGGCCAACACCACTGCGGTGAACAGGGCAAACAGCCCCCACGGTCCCAGGGTCGTAACCCCCTGCAAGCGCAGGGCCAGGATCCACAGGCCGATCGCCAGCGCAATACCCATTGCCGCCAGGGCCACGATCCCGAACAACCGCACCGGGTTGTACGTCAGCGCCGTCCATACGATCGACTGCCCAAACACCACACCGTCACGCATCACGCTCAGTTTGGACCGGCCGCGGCGCTCGCTGTACGGAATGGGCACTTCGACCATACGCAGGCGCTCGTGCAGGGCGCGCGTGCTCATGACCGGCGTCAGGTTCAGGCCATCGGGCAGTGGATAGAGGCGCGCCAGCACCGACTTCTTAAAAATGCGCATGCCGCTGGCCGAGTCGGTGATGCGCTGATTGCTGATCAGGCTCACCAGGTTGGCGAAGAGAATGTTGCCAATCCGCCGCACCACCGGCATCTCGCTGTCGGCGCCCGCCATGCGTGAGCCAATGACAATGTCGGCATCCTGGGTGAGTGCCGCCTGGCACAGCTGGGGAAAATACTCGGGTGGATAGGTTCCATCGGCGTCCAGGAAACCAACCCACTCGCTGCTCGCCGCCGCAAACCCGGTCTTCAGCGCCGCCCCATAGCCCCCATTGACCGGATGCCGGATCAACCGCACGCCCGGCGTCGCCGCCACCAGCTCCGGTGTCCGGTCCGTCGAGCCATCATCGACGACGATCAACTCCAGCTCCCCAAACCCCACCGTCCGCAGTCCAGGCGCCGCCGCCAACACGCGACCCATCACCTCCTCGATCCCGTCCTCTTCATTGAGCGCCGGAATAACCACCGACAATCCAGGTATCCCATTACCGTTATGTTCACTCACGCCTCACCACCTCCCTGACCCAACCCCCAACCCCCAACCCCCAACCCCCAATCCCCAACCCCTACTCCCCCGCCTCGATCGTCTTGATCACCCGCGCCGGCACCCCACCCACGACGGTGTGCGGCGGCACGTCTTTCGTGACCACGGCCCCCGCGGCGACCACTGCCCCGCGCCCGACCCGCACGCCATCGGTGATCACGGCGCCGGCGCCGATCCAGACGTCATCCTCAACCACGATGCCCTGCGCCGTAATCCCCTGCTCGATCATGGGACGTGTGGGGTCTTGATACACGTGGTTGACGGCCAGCAGCTGCACCAGCGGTGCGGTATAGACGCGATCACCGATCGTAATGCCACCCTGACCGCGTAACACATTGAGCTCGCCGATCAGGCTGTCTCGTCCGATGTGGATAAAGGCGTGGGGCAATTTGCGAAAGTTGTAGACGTGCAGGACCGCGCCGTGCATGATGAAGGTGTTGGCACCGATACGAATGCCATCCGGACAGGCATGCAGGTACACACCGTGATCGAGGTACGCGTTACGACCCAGGGTGATGTGATTGGCAAACCGCAGGCGGACGCCGTTTTCGATTGCGGCCAGGCCATCCATGGACAGGATGGTTCGATAGAGCACCGCACGCAGGGCGATTCCCACAACCGTTGGCACCCAGCCAACCAGAAAATACAATGCCTGTTCGAGGACGTAACGCCCCAGACTGCTTGCCTGGCGGCTGACATAGAGCCGGACACCGGCCAGGGTACCGGCCGGCACCGGCGTATCGGTTATTTTGCTCATCGATGCTCACAGATTGGCAGGTACTCAGCGGTCGCCAGGCATGCGCTGCCGTCCAGCCTCCCGATGACAGACCAGGCGGGCGGGATGTGCGTTCACCCTGTGCGACGCGCCGGAGCAGCTGCTACAACAGACGCGCAGTTGTACTGAAACCAAAAAACAACAAAGGCCCCCACCAGGCACCGGTGCTCGGTCGGTAGGGACCTATCTGGACTGCGTACAGAGGAAAACTTCCACACTGCAACTCGACCAGAATGCGGTCTCACTGGCCGGCGTTTGAATTGCCAACGAATGGTGGGCTGATGATGGAGACCGTTGTGCCTGAAAAATCAAACGTGCTCCTTCGACGTCGAGGAGCGTATTGCTGTTGCCTTCGGATTGTGTGAGACGGGGGAAGTGGCGTCATCGATGGTCGGGTTGTTCGTTCCCCCGGTTCTACACGTTGGCGTGAGTGTAGCACAAGAAATAACTTCGGGCAAGTGGCGATTTTTGATTTTGGATTTTTGATTTTGGATTTTGGATTGGATTTTGGACGGTGGATGTTTGAGGAGAGAAGTTGGAAGAGGGGCGTTGGAAGAGGAGCGTTGGGGGAGGGGGGCGTTTGGGTCTTTGCGTTGGGGGTGTAATATGATAGAATGAACGCATGAGAGTGCACACGCCATGAATATACAGCGATTCACCGGCAGCGTGGTGGTACGCGACGTGCTGCGTGGGCTCGTCATTCTGCTGATCATTGCCTATCTCACCATCTTTGGGCTGATCATGGCCGAACGTGGCCAGGCCGGGCTGCCAGCTGCACCGGCACAGGCTGCGGTCGAAGCACTGCGTGGCACGGTCGATTATTTCCTGCACCATCCAGACACCTACTTCTGGTCCAAACAGGCTATTCCAGCACCGCAGCTGGTGGGCACGCTGCTGTTACGCAGTGCTGCGCTGCTGCTGTTGTCCATGGTCATCGCGGGTATGATAGGCGTCGCGTTGGGCATTCGTGCGGCCAGCACACGCCAACGGGGCCGAACTTCGTTCATCCTACCCCTCTCCGTATTGGCCATCTCGACCCCCAGTTTCATCCTGGCCATGCTGCTCTGGGTTGCCAACATCGCCATGTATCGCGCCACAGAACTGCGCCTGCCGGTAGTTGGCTTCGGCTGGGATGCCCATCTCATCATGCCGGCCCTCGTATTGGCCGCTTACCCGCTGGCGCACCTGGTCCAGGTGACCAACGTCACGACCACCGACATCCTCTCCCAGGATTACGTGCGGACGGCACGCAGCGCGGGGTTGAGCCGGCGCCGTGTGCTGCTGCGCCACGTCCTGCCGAACTTGTGGATCCCGATTCTCACCAACCTGGCAACCTCGCTGCGGTTCTCCGTCGCCGTGCTGCCAGTCGTGGAATCGTTTTTTGCCTGGCCCGGTGCCGGTCTGGGCTTGCTCCAGGCGATGGGCCTGGTCGAAACGACGACGCGCCAGATTCCCCAGCCCGCGCTGGTGGTCGACCTGATTCTGGCGCTGGGTCTGCTGTTTTTGCTGGTCAACGGTATCCTGGACATTCTCTATCCCCGTCTCGATCCGCGCCTGCGTTCACCACATCTGGAGACCGCCCTGCAGGCCCAGATACCGTGGCGTCAACGCTGGGCTCGCCTGGGTGAGGTACTGCACAGCTGGTGGGTCGAATGGTCCCACCGTCTGCCGGGCCGTCGCCATCCACCCGGTGAGCTGCGCCCGCTGCCGGTCAGCAGTTTCTCAGGCAGCAGCAAATCGACCGAACTGCCCCCTAGCCATACGGTGCATCGCATTTGGCGAAGCCTGCGCAATGTCTCGCTGTTTTTGGGCGTGATCATGGTCGCCGCGCTGATCTACCTGATCGTCGCCGGTGGCCAGCTGACGACAGCCAGTCCCTACGAAACGCACGGCATCATGCAAATCGACGGTGAGCTCAGTTCGCCGCCGCACAAACCATCGAGTGTTTTTCCCTGGGGCAGCGACCCGGTCGGGCGTGACGTGCAGGCCCTGGTGCTGCACGGGGCCCGCCAGACGCTGGGGCTGGCCTTTTTTGGCATGCTCGCCCGCCTGGTGACCGGTGCGGTCCTCGGCGCCCTGGCTGGCTGGTGGGCGGGGGGTTGGTTCGACCGCTTCGTGCGTGGGGCGACTGCGGTGTGGGTGGCCTTTCCCGTCACGCTCTTTGCCATGATCCTGATTCTGGCGATCGGCATTCAGCAGGGGCTGTGGGTGTTCGTCCTGGCGATGTGCATCGTCGGCTGGACCGAAATTGCCCAGCTGGTGCGCAGCCAGGTGCTGGCCTTACGGCCGCAGCCGTTCGTCGAGGCCGCCCGTGCCACCGGTGCGCGCAGCGACCATATCCTGGTGCGTCACGTGTTGACAGCGCTGCTGCCGCTCTTCCTGATCCTGGCACCGCTCGAGATGGCTGCCGTGCTGATGCTGCTGGCTAACCTGGGCTTTTTGGACATCTTCCTGGGCGGCGGTTTCCGCTCGGCAATTGCCGAGGCCTCGTTTGGCGTAAATGTCGTTTTCTCTTTCTCCGATATTCCCGAATGGAGCGCCCTGCTGGCCAACGTGCGTACCTGGTGGCGCTCTTACCCCTGGCTGGGCTGGTATCCGGGCCTGGCTTTCACCTTCTCGATTCTGGCCTTCAACCTGCTGGGTGAAGGGCTGCGCCGCTTCATCGACGAGGCGCACATCAACGTCAACCGCGTCATCAACCGCTACACCGTCGCCGGCACGGCAGTCGTCGCCATCAGCCTGTGGTGGCTGCTGCAGAACACGGCCCCGCTCAACGTCTATCGCGACGTTGCCATCCAGTTCGATTCGGCGCGCGTCATGGCCGATATCGAAGCGCTGTCCGCAGCCGAGATGCAGGGCCGCGAAACCGGCACACCCGGTGCCCAACGCGCTGCCGACTACGTCGCCCAACGCATGGCTGAGATTGGCCTGGGCTGGGGCGGCGAAAATGACAGCTACATGCAAAGTTACCCTGCACCCCAGTTTCATCTGACGGGCGTGCCGCGCCTGGAACTGCTCGATGCGCAGGGGCAGGTCGCAGAATCCTTCGTCTACCGCGAAGACATGGCCGAGTATGCGCGGCACAGTGGTACGGGCAGCAGCACAGCCCAACCGCTTGACGGCACCTGGGGTGAGATCACCGGCCCCATCGTGGGTCTGGTGACCGGTCCCGATCCCGAGGGATCCAGTACCGATCGCTACAGCCTGGGTTCGATGTATCTGCGGGACCACATCCTCCTCGTACGCGCCGAAGATGCCGCGCGGATCAACCTGGCGACCGCAGGCGGTGTTCTGGTCGTCACCGACGACCCGCAGCAGTTGAAGCGGCGTGACTTGTTGGCGGGAGCATTTCGTTCGGTGCCGGTGCTGTGGATCACGTCCGAGGTGGCGGATCGTCTCCTGGCATCGACCGGCACCACCCTGGCGGAGCTCTCGGCAGCCGCCACCAATCTGGAACCCGGTGCAGTCTACCAGACAGCAGCGGGTGCACCGGTGCACATCGCTGTGCCGGGCGATTCCTCGCAGGATATTTCTGAGAAGTATTATAACGTGATCGGTTATGTGCCAGGTGAGGGGTCCGAGCAAGGCCTCGACAGCCAGGTGATCCTGGTCAGCGCCTACCTGGATGGCGTCGGCACGAGCCCGGATGGCACCGTGTACCCAGGGGCCAACGACAACGCCAGCGGGGTGGCAACCCTGCTGGAGCTGGCGCGCATCGTCAAAAACTCACCCTTCCCACCCAAAAAGACGGTCATGTTCGTCGTGTGGAGCGGCGCCGAGCGGCACGAGAGCCTGAGCCTGGTCAAAACCATGGCCGGACGCCTGGGCTTCAACCTGTACGACGTCGAGGCAGTCATCGAGGTCTCCGGTACCGGCGCCGGCAGCGGTGAGGCGGTGGCCTTCGGCGCCGACAGCAGCTACCGCCTGATGCGTGTCCTGCAGAGTGCGGGCAGCCGCCTGGGCATCCCCACCACCAGTCGCGGCCGCGATCCACACTTTGGCATGCGGGTGCTGCCTGCCGTCGGTGGGCGCAAAGCGCTCACCGCCTACGTCAGCTGGGACGGCGGTGATGCCACCGCCCACCTGCCAGAAGACACCGCCGACAACATCGATCCCAATAAACTCTCCCTCACCGGCCGTCTGCTGACCCTGGTCACGACCTTTTTGAGCCGCGAGACGAATTATTAAGGTTGGCAACCTACACCACGCGTTCGCGCACCGCGGCGCTGACGTAGTCGAGCGTGGCGACGACGACGGCAATGGCGAGGATTTGTACAGCGGCCTGGCGGTACTGCAAAAGATTGATGTTCTGCTGCAGGAGAAAACCGATGCCGCCGCCGCCGGCGAAGCCGATCACGGTGCTCATGCGCACGTTGATGTCCCAGCGGTAGAGGGTAAACGCGATGTACGGCGGGATGATCTGCGGCACCACGGCGTAGACGATCATCTGCAGCCGGTTGGCGCCCGTCGCCGTAATGGCCTCCAACGGTCCGGGCAGGATCGATTCGACCTGCTCCGAGTAGAGTTTGCCCAACGACGCAATCGTATGCAGTGACAGGGCCAGCACACCCGCAAACGGGCCAATCCCCACCCACACCGCAAAAACGATCACCATGATCAGCGGCTCGATGGCACGCAAAAAATTCAGGATCGTACGCACCAGGGTATACACCCAGGTCCCGATCGGCGTCGGTGCCTCCGTCGATTGGCGCAGTCCGGCCACCAGACCCACGATGCCGCCAATCACCGCCGGAATGAACACGGTCTTCGTGGGATCGTCGATCAGGTAGAGCCAATTCAAAAACGCACCAATCAGCAGCGCATAAACGATACCGGTTGCCATCGCCAGCACCAACGAGACCGCCCGCCGCGCAGTGACCGTCAAACGCGGTAGAATGCGCCGCACCAGGGGTGAGGTCAGCGCATGCAGGGCATACGCGCCCATGACGGCACCGGCCAGCGGGGCCAGAATGCGCAGAATCGCCCCCAGGTCCACCAGGAACTCACCCACAAAACTCACCGCCGGCAGCCGCTGTGCCAGCGCCAGGCCAATCACGTCACCCACCACGGCGAACAACCCCAGGTTGATCAGAAACAGGACGCTGGCAGCCCCAAAACCAAGCAGCCGGCGAAGACGGTGCGTCTGCGGAGCGGCCGTCGCCGTCTCTTCGGCCTGGCCCACACCGATGCGCAGCGCCAACACCATCGCGGCCACGCCCAGCAGCAGCAGCCCCAACACCGGCCAGAACCCCAAACTGGCAGCCATCCATCCCACATCACCCAGGGCACGACCCACGAGAAAACCCACCCCCAAACCGAACGGCAGCACGAGCAGGGTCAGCATGATCGAAGCAAACGGTGCCGTGATCGGCCGCATCAGATTGCTCGCCGCCAGGAAGCTGAGCGGAAAGGCCAGCAGGGTACCCAACAGGGTCGCCAACAGGGCCATAAAAATGGTTTCGATCATCAAATAGATCGTTTCCCTGGCCGTTGGCGAAAGGCGCGGCGCACCGACGTTGACTTTCGTCTCCGCCTCGATGGCCTGGGGATCGGGGGCTTCACGATTGCGCGGTATGGTAAACTGCGTGGTGAACCCTCCCGCCTCGTCAGTCATGACGCGAATGGCAGGCAGGGTGGCGTTGCTCGTGGGGCGGAAACGCACCGTGGCGTCGGTGTTGGGCAAAAAGCGCTGGCCGGTGACAGTGATCTCGTCCTGCGGCGCCGCACACGTCACCGACAGGGTCAGCGTCGGGCCGGTCTCGGGCACCGCGGGCAGTTCGGGCGGCACCGCCGGGCACGGCACCAGGATCGGCGCCTGGATCTTGATCGATTCCTGGTCGAAAGCGAAGAGATCGGGCCGCGCCAGGGCCCGGATGATGCGCACGAGCTGCGTTTGCCGCTGCTCTTTGCCAATTTCGGTGAAGTTGACCTGGGTGACGGAGAAGCCATAAGAAATGACCAGGATGAGGCCAATGACGATCAATGCGCTGCGCGTGGCATGCCAGAAGCGACTGCCGGAGAACCGTTTCATCGCCGGTAATCTCCCACGCGCTCCGCTTCCTCACCGTAGATCTCCTTGAAACGCCGATCGTCGATCTCGTGCGCCTTGCCTTCGAACACCAGGCGCCCCTGGTTCAGCGCAATCACGTGATCGGCATAACGCTGCACCAGGTCGAGGAAATGCAGGCTGCAAATGACGGTGACCCCGTCCTCGCGGTTGATCTGCTCCAGGTGCCCCATGATGCTGTGCGCCAGCACCGGGTCGAGGCTGGCCACCGGTTCGTCGGCCAGCATGAGCTCAGGGTCCTGCATGAGTGCCCTTGCAATGCCCACGCGCTGCTGCTGACCGCCGCTCAGCTCATCGGCACGGTTGGACGCCTTGTCCAGGATCCCCACCCGCTGCAGGCGCGCCCGTGCCCTGGCCACATCTTCTGCCGGAAAACGATTGATCAGGCTGAAGGCCGGATTCACGTACCCCAGGCGCCCGGCCAGAACGTTGGTCAGGACGCTGGACCGGCTGACCAGGTTGAAATGCTGGAACACCATCCCGATACGGCGGCGAATGCGGCGCAGGTCCTCAGGCGGTGCCGCCGTGATGTCCTCGCCGTTCCAGATCACCTGCCCGGTGGTCGGCTCCACCAGGCGGTTGATACAGCGCAGCAGCGTCGATTTACCCGATCCGCTGAGACCAATCACAGCGAGGAACTGCCCATCGGGCACCGTGAAGCTCACGTTATCCAGGGCGAGTACGTTGTTGTCGTAGGTCTTGCACAGGTTACGGATTTCAAGCACGATGGCTCCGTTGAAGTTGGGGAATGAGATTGGGCAGAGGGATGGTCCCTCTGCCCAATTGCATCTGCTTCTTGTCACACGGATCTGGCAGTCACAGTGATCGCACGATCACCGTTACTGCGGCAGGTCTTCCAGTGAGAACGAGGTCGCTTCGACGGCGTTACGAATCGGGTCATACTCCGGATCGGTCGCCGCGGTGATGCTCGACCAGCCGTAGAAGTCCGACGAGCCAATCGAATTGGCCCAATCCTCGGTTTCGGCAAAGGCTAACAGTGCCTCCTCGATCTGTTTACGCAGATCGGCCGGGAAGTCGGGACCGAAGCTGAGCGTGTCGTTGGGAATCTGCGCCGTCAGGTCAAGGATCTTGACCTTCTCGATCACGTCCGGTGCCTGCGCACGCACATTGGCCCGCGCGTCCAGCACACGCCATTCACCGCACAGGAGCTTGCTGCCATCATCCGACACCTGGCAGTCGGGGATCAGCTCGTCGGGAATATCGGGCGCATCGCCCCACTTCCACGCTTCCTCACCTTCTGCCTTCAGCGGCGGGCTGAAGAAGGTGGTGGCAAAGTCAGCCTTGCCGTCGTACACAGCCTGGATGGCCTGTGGATGGCCGCCCGCCGCAAACGATTCGCTCGGCTCGACACCGGCTTCGTTCAGCTGGTACACCGGGTACAGATAACCAGAGGTCGACCCAGCATCGGGATAGGCCCACTTTTTGCCATTGAGGTCGTCCAGGGTCTCGATGTCGCTGTCGCGGGCGACGACGTACTGCGCCGCGTACCAGTCATTACCAAACCGGATCGCCTTGAAGCCCACATCGACGCCGCAGCGCGCATTGGCCAGCACGTACCCCAGTCCGGGGATGAAACCCATGCTGTCGCTGGGCGATGCACACATCTCTTCGATCGTTGCCGCATAGGAAGTCGGCACCAGGACCTTGAACTTGAGGCCGGTCGCCTTTTCCAACGCCTGCGTCATCACCTCACCACCGGTCGTGATCACACCGGCTTCGACCGACGGCACGAAGAAGACCTTGATCGGATTGGCTTCGGTGCCGATGTCGGTTGTCGTCTCTTCAGTGGGGGCTTCGGTGCCATAACCGGTCTGCACAGCGCCCGACTTCAGGTCGGCCGCCAGCTTGTCCAGCATCGCCTTCAGGTCCGCCGGAATCTGGTCCTCGAAATCGTGGAACGGCGCCAGCCCCGTGGCCCCAAAGTAGTTGCCGCCCGGGAACTTGCCCTCGTTCGCCATCTGCGCCAGCTCCACAACGCCTGGCGTTATCAGCTTCATCGCACTCGATACCAGGCACGGATGCGCTGCCGGCACCGTCTCCCACTGATCGGTGTCCACACCGATGCAGAAGACGCGGTCGCCACCTTGAGCTGCCACGGCGACTTCCTGCAGCGCCCCGTTGCCCGTCTGCCCACCGGCGCCAAACACCACGTCGGCACCCTGGTCCAGCGCCTGTTTCGCCGTCGCCGCACCCCATTCGGGGTCCACGAACGCCTGCGAAATCTCACCCGGATGGTACGTCGAGATCGTCTCGACGTCGGGCTTCGTCGCCTTCGCCCCGTTCACGTACCCTTCGTTGAACGCCACCACCGGCGGCACCAGGTCGGTCCCCAACACCGCCGCAATCTTGCCACTCTCCGTCAGCGAAGCCGCCAGCGCACCCGCCAGGTACCCCGCCTGATCCTCGTGGAAGATCAATCCCGTCAGGTTCGGCAGCGTCTCGCCCTGGAACTGGTCCACGCCAATGAAGTTGATCTCCGGGTTCGCCTGCGCCGCCTTCAGCGTTGCATCTGCCAGCGCAAACCCCACCGTGACGATCGTATCGAACCCGTTGTCGATGAACTGCTGGATGTTGTCGGCGTAGTCCTTGGCATCCTGCGTCTCGATGTACTTCACATCGGCTTCTGCAATCCCCAAGGCCGCCGCCGCCTGCTGCGCCCCATCCCACGCCGACTGGTTGAAGCTGCGGTCGTTCACCCGACCCACGTCGGTGACCAGACCAATCTTCTTCACCTTGCCTTCCGGCTGCTCCGGTACCGCCGTCGGCTCTTCCGGTACCGCTGTCGGCTCTTCTGGTACCGCCGTCGGCTCGGGTGCCGTTGTCGGTGCCGTCGTCGGTGTCGCCTGACCACCGCCACA
>CAYUCC010000112.1:0-13520 GCA_964443225.1 uncultured Anaerolineae bacterium | reverse complement strand
CTGGAAGATGTGCTCAACATCGTCGAACGTGAGCTGGCCATCTCGCCCGTGGCGCGTGCGCAGTCCGGCGTGATCGTGCAGTTCGGCGGGCAGACACCGCTCAACCTGGCGCACGGCCTGGCCGCAGCGGGCATTCCGATCCTGGGCACGTCGCCCGATGCCATCGACCTGGCCGAGGACCGCGGCCGTTTCGGTGACCTGCTGGTGACGCTCGACATCCCCGCACCGGCCAACGCCACGGCATCGTCGGTAGCCGAAGCGCGCCGTGTGGCACGGCAGATCGGTTATCCGGTGTTGGTGCGCCCCAGTTATGTGCTGGGCGGGCGCGCGATGGCGATCGTGTACGACGACGAGACCCTGGCCCGTTTCGTCCAGGAGGCGGCGCACGTCAGCGAAGGCCGGCCGGTGCTCATCGACCAGTACATCGAGGACGCCTTCGAGATCGACGTCGATGCCGTGGTCGACGGCGAGCGCGTCGTCATCGGCGGGGTGATGCAGCACATCGAAGAGGCGGGCGTGCACAGCGGTGACAGCGCGTGCGTGCTGCCACCGTACAAGATCAGCCAGTATCACCTCAGCATCATGCGCGAGTATACCGAAAAGCTCGGCCTGGCGATGGGTGTGTGCGGGCTGATGAACGTGCAGTACGCGATCAAGGACGACATCGTCTACGTGCTGGAGGTCAACCCGCGCGCCAGCCGCACCGTGCCCTTCGTGAGCAAAGCCACCGGCGTGCCCCTGGCCAAAATCGCGGCCCAGGTCATGGTGGGCAAAACGTTGGCCGGGCTCGGCTTGGTCGAAGAGCCGCCGATCGACGGCTTTTTTGTCAAGGAAGCGGTGCTGCCCTTCAAAAAGTTCGTGGGCGTCGATACGCTGCTGGGACCCGAAATGCGCTCCACCGGCGAGGTCATGGGCCACGCCAGCCGCTTCGGGCACGCGTTCGCCAAAGCACAGATGGCCGCCGGCGACCGCCTGCCGCTGAGCGGCACGGCGTTTCTCTCGGTGAACGACTACGACAAAGGCAGCGTACTCAAGATCGCACGTGACCTGCACCGTTTGGGGTTCGACCTGGTAGCCACGCGCGGTACGGCGGCCACGCTGGTGCGTGTGGGTCTGCCCTGTACACCGGTCAATAAGGTCAAAGAAGGCTCGCCACACGTCGTCGACCTGATCAAGGCCGGTAAGATCCAGCTGATCGTCAACACCCCCCTGGGGCCAGCCGCCTTCGACGACGGCAAATCGATCCGCACCGAAGCGGTGCGTCACGGCGTGCCCCTCATGACCACCCTCAGCGCCGCGCAGGCCGCCGTGAGCGGCATCCGCGCGTTACAGATGAAAGAGCTCAAGGTGCGCAGCTTGCAGGATCACTATCGGATTAGGGGATAGGGGTTGGGGGTTAGGGATTAGGGTTCAGAGGTTAGGGGTTGGGGCTCAGAGGCTAGGGGTCAGGGACAAGGGACCATGACTGACATGGGCAATGAATCGTACAACACTACAATTGGATTCGCAGCATCAGGAGATCGTGGTAAGGCGTTTTCACTGGAGACGCACCCCCAACCCCCATCCCCCAATCCCCGATCCCTAACCCCCATCCCCCAACCCCCGATCCCCATCCCCCACCCCATCATCGAAGTCACCGACCTCACCAAAGTTTTCCGCATCAACCTCAAAGACCCTGGCGTCTCGGGTGCGTTGAAAGGGTTGGTGCGGCCGCGGACGATGAACAAGGTGGCGGTGAACCAGATCAGCTTCAGCGTCCAGCCGGGTGAGATGGTCGGTTACATCGGCGTCAACGGGGCCGGCAAATCGACGACGATCAAGATGCTGACGGGAATCCTGGCACCGACCAGCGGCAGTGTCCAGGTCATGGGGCGCGATCCACACCGCCAGCGCGTGGCCAACGCGCGCGACATCGGGGTCGTCTTTGGCCAGCGGACGCAGCTGTGGTGGGACCTGGCGCTGATCGAGTCGCTGAACCTGATTGGTCGCATTTACGATGTGCCGCCCGCAGAATACCAGCAGCGCCTGGCCGAGTTTGGCCAGGTGCTGGAGTTGAAGGACCTGCTCAAAATCCCCATCCGCAACATGTCGCTGGGCCAGAAGATGCGTTCGGAGCTGGCCGCCACGCTGATTCACGACCCCAAGGTCGTTTACCTGGACGAGCCGACGATCGGCCTGGACCTGATCGTCAAAGAACGGATTCGCGAGTTCATCAAACAGCAGAACCGCGAACGCGGCACCACCGTGATCCTGACTACGCACGACCTGGGGGACATCGAAGAGCTGTGCCAGCGCGTCATCATGATCGACGACGGCCAGCTGATCTACGATGGACCGCTGGCCACGATCCGCGAGCGGTTCGGCAAATACCGTACGATCACGTTCGATACGCAGCAGCCGGTCGGTTCGATTCCCCTGCCGGCGGGTGCCGACGTACAGGCCAGCGAGGAACGTAAGCTCGTTCTGCGCTTCGATCGCACCGCCACCACGGCCAGCCAGGTGGCGGCGGCGGTCATGAGCCACGTGGAGGTGGTCGACTTTGCACTGGCCGAACCCGACCTCACTTCGATCATCCGGCAGATCTACCGCGGGGCGCTGCACGAAGAAACCGACGAAAACGCGGTCTCCCATGAGGCGGCGGAATGAGCCAGATCCGCACCCGGTTCCAGGCCTATTGGGCGTTCGCGGCGATGACACCGAAGCTGTTCCTGGCCTACCGCATCTGGGTCTGGATGGACTTTTTCGTCCAGATCCTGGCGATGACGATTTTCGTCTACTTCTGGCGCGCCGTGTATGCCAGCAACCCGACGTTGGGTGGGCTGACGCTGGACCAAACGCTGAACTACGTGCTTCTCGCCCAGGTCTTTGCACCGCTCGCCCAGACGCACGTGATTTTCGACCTGGGCTATGGCATACGCGAAGGGATGATCGGCATCGAGCTCCTGCGGCCGGTCGATTTCCAGGGCCGTCATTACGTTGCCAACCTGGCCGAGCTGGTCCTTGCGTTGATCCTGCGCATCCCGCTGCTGGTGATTGCGGTGCTGGTATTTGGCGTGACGCTGCCCGGTGACCCGCTGGTATGGCTGGCGTTTCTCGTATCGGTGGTGCTGGGCAACGCCGTCATCTTCTTCTTCGACTGGATCCTGGCCTGCATGGCGTTCTACACGACCGAAGTATGGGGTTGGAGTGTGCTGCGCTACGGGATCGGTCTCTTCTTCAGCGGTGCGTTGATTCCACTGGCGATTATGCCGCCGACTCTGCAGGCGATTACGCTGGCCCTGCCGTTTGCGCAGGCGCTGTACATGCCGGTGTCGATTCTGAGCGGGCTTACGCCGTTGTCGGAGGTGCCGCAGGTCTGGCTGGGGCAGCTGTTGTGGATGATCGGGCTGTTTGCAGCGTCACGCCTGGTATTTCGTGTCGCCGTGCGTGCGGTGACGGTGCAGGGGGGCTGATGGTCCGACATTACCTGGCACTGTACTGGCTGTTTCTCAAACAACGTCTCAAGATCCTGACCGAGTACCGCGTCAACTTCCTGATCGGCGCCTCGTCGACGGTGGCCGAGCAGGCGGCGGGACTGCTCACGGTGTGGGTGGTCATGCGCCAGGTGCCGACGCTGCAGGGGTGGACCTATTACGAGGTGATGCTCATCTACGGCCTGATCGTGCTGGCCAAGTCGATCAACCACATGTTTGCCGACAACCTGTGGACCGTCGGCCACGATTACATCCGCAGCGGCGGTTTCGATCGTTTCCTGGTACGGCCGATCAACCCGCTGTTTCACCTCCTGGCCGATCGGTTTTGTCACGATGGGGTCGGCAATTTCCTGGTGGGGTTGGTGCTGGTCACCGGTTCGCTGGCGGCGCTGCAGATCAGCCTGACGCCGCTGACCCTGCTCTACCTGGTGATCGCCGTGATCAGCGGCGGCCTGATTTTCGTTGGCCTGAACCTGATTACCGCCGTGAGCGCGTTCTGGATCGTGGAATCGGTACCGGTCACGCGGTCGGTGTTCGAGTTTCACGAGTTCGCCAAATATCCACTGACGATCTACCAGCGCGGGATCGCCCTGCTGCTGACCTGGCTGATTCCCTTTGGATTTGCCTCCTACTACCCCGCTGCCTACCTGCTTGGCCGCGATGCGGGCATCTACGCCTTCATGGGACCGCTGGTGGCCGCAATCCTGCTGGTCATCGGCTACCGTTTCTGGGTGTTTGGCCTGCGGCACTATGCCAGCACCGGGACGTGATGGACGCCGGTGCACGTTACACTGGCACGAGCACCAGCCCGGCTGTATCCAACGTGATCCGCAGTGCTGCGCCCACTGCGGGCGGCGCCGGTGTTGCTGGCAGATGAAACCGCAGCGCCGGTGCCTGACCCGCCGGCTGGAGCGTCACCTGGTAGTGACCACCGCGAAAGGAACGCTGGATCACGGAACCCACCAGGCAGTTTGCGGCATCGATCTCAACGGGACAGGTCCGCGCGGCGTCGGGTCGAATCAACACCATTACAGCGGTTCCGGGGAGCGGCGGTGTATCTGCTGGAGCAGGCAGGGTCAAGGTGCCCAGGGCAGTCGCAATGGCCAGGTCCGGTTCGATACGAAGCACCTGGCCGGCGATCAGGTTGTTAAGTCCCAAAAACTCAGCGACGAACCGGCTCGCCGGCTGCCCGTAGACCGCTTCGGGTGTGCCACGCTGCACGATTTGTCCCTGGTTCATCACCAGGATCTGATCGGCGACAGCAAACGCTTCCTGCTGATCGTGTGTGACGTACAGCGCCGTCAGGCCAATCTGTTTCAGAATCCGCCGCAGCTCGTTCATCAAGTCGTCGCGCAGCGTCCGGTCGAGTGAACCCAGCGGCTCGTCCAGCATGAGCAGGCGTGGGTGCGGTGCCAGGCTGCGTGCCAGGGCCACACGCTGCTGCTCACCCCCCGAAAGTTCGTAGACGCGGCGCTGGCCGTATGCCGTGAGGTCGACCAGGTCGAGCATTTCGTGCACTCGCTGCTGCACGGCGGCGGCGGGCAGCTGCTGCATGCGCAGGCCAAACGCGACATTGTCCCACACGTTGCGGTGCGGGAACAGCGCAAAGTCCTGGAACATCAACCCAAAGCCGCGTTGGTGAACCGGCACCTGCGTGACCTCCTCGCCCGCAAAAAATACGTGGCCGCTGTCCGGCACAAGCAGCCCGGCCACGATCCGCAGCAGGGTCGTTTTGCCGCAGCCGCTGGGTCCCAGCAGGCAGGCAATCGACCCGTCGGGCACGGCCAACGAGACATCGCGCAGGACCGGTGTCTGGTCCAACGTTTTGAAGACGTGAACGACGCTGAGCGCGTCCACGGCCACCGCGGGGCTCGCGGCGGCAGGCGATACGCCGGCGGTCTGGTTAGAATTCACCAATGTCTTGATAACGGAACTTCTCCAACAGGATAAAGGCCACGGCACACACCAGCATCAGCAGGGTACTCGCCGCCAGGGCCTGACCGTAGTTGAGCTGGCCGGGCTGGCCCAAAAAGCGATAGATAACGAGCGGCAGGGTGGGTGTTTGCGGCCGTGCAATCAGCACGGTTGCCCCGAATTCACCCATCGACACCGTAAAGGCAAAAATTGCACCCACCAGCAGGGCGGGGAAGATGATTGGCAAATCGACGGCACGCCACGCCCGCAGCGGTGATGCGCCGTGCACGGCGGCGGCCTCACGCAGATGCGGGTTGAGGCCGCGCAGGACCGGCAGCAAGCCTCGAATCACGAACGGCAGCGCAACCAGCGTGTGAGCAATCGGTATCAGCACCGGTGAGGCGCGCAGGTTGAGGGGCGGTTGGTCCAAGGCAATGAGAAAACCCAGCCCCAAGGTTACGGCTGACGTGCCCAACGGCAGCATGAACAGCGGATCGAGCAGCGCGCCCAGGCGGCGGTGTGGGCGTGCAATCAGGTAGGCGCTCAGCAGGCCCAGCAGGAGCGCCAGAAACATCGTGGCGGCGGCAAACACCACCGAGTTGGCCAGCGCTGTCACCGGTGGCACGAACAGGATCGACTGCCGCCGGTTGACGAACAGTTCCTGGTAATAGGCCAGCCCCCACCCGTTCGCCGTGTTCAGCGAACGCACGAGCAACGCCAACAGGGGCGCCATCAACAGCGTCACCAGGGCCAGGACAGTGCCGTACACGAGGAAACGCTGCGGCCAGCTGGCGGGCGGCTGCTGAGTGGCCTGCTGCGGGCGAAAATTGAGCAGCACGGCGGTGCGCGCTTGCAGCCGTGTATACACCGCCATGATGATGAAAGTCAGCCCCATCTGCAGCAGCGCCAGCGCCGCCGCCATCGGCATCCGGAACAGATTGACTGCCTGGCGGTAGATTTCGACCTCCAGGGTGGCGAAACGTGGCCCACCCAGGATCAGGATCACACCAAAGCTGGTAAAACAAAAGAGAAAGACCAACAAGGCCGCCGCCAGGATCGAGGGCAGCAGCAGGGGCAGGGTGACGGTGCGCAGGACCTGCCAGCGGCTGGCCCCCAGCACCGCGGCTGCTTCTTCGAGGCGCGGGTCGAGGTTGGCCCAAAAACTGCCCACCATGCGCATGATGACCGTGGTATTGTAGAATACGTGCGCCAGCAGGATCATCCACAGGGTGTATTCCAGTTGGATCGGCGGTGTTTCCAGATTGAGGGTGCGCATCAGCCACAGGTTGAGCTCACCGCGCGGCCCCATCAGCGCCGAAAACGCCGCCGCCACTACCACGGTTGGCATCACGAACGGGATCGTGCTCAGGGCGCGCACCAACGATTTGCCCGGAAAGCTGAACCGTGCAAACACGTAGGCCGCCGGCAGACCAGGCACCAGGGTAAGCAGGGTCGACACGGCAGCCTGCCACGTGGTAAACCACAGCAGGCGCCAGTAGTAGGGCTGCCGTATCATGTCGGCAAACGGTGTCAGGTCGAGCTGGCCGGTCGGGGCCAGGCTGAGACGCAGGATGGCCAGCAGCGGGTAGACGAAGAAGATTCCCAGGAAGGCGAGCGGCACCAGGAACAGCGCGCCGGTTGCCAGGCGCGTCCAGCCGCCCGGCCACCGCGTACGGAATCGATGGACCCGGCCGAGGGGCTGCGTGTTCGCAGCGGGCGCTGCTGGCTGATTTTTACCCTGCGTCATCGCCGGTTGTCACGGTCTTCTTCCTCTGTGCAAAACGGTCCGCGTTACCGCAGCACCGCCGTCGTCCACGCGTCGATCCAGGCATCGCGCTGGGCGGCAATCGTCGCCGGCTCGATCTGAGCGGGCTGCTGCGGGATTGCGGCATACTGCTCGAACAGCGCGGGCAGTTTGGCCTGGCGGTTGGCGGGATAAACGAACATCTGCAGCGGTATGTCCTCCTGGAAGGTCGGGCTGAGCATGAAGTCGATCCACTGCTGCGCCAGTTCGCGCTGGGCGGTACCCCGCAGAATGCCGGCGAACTCGATCTGGCGGAAACAGGCGCCTTCCGGCAGGATGTTGCCCGTCGGCGGCTCGGTCAGTTTGCCCTCGCTGAAGTAGACCTCAGCGGCCGGGCTGGTGGCGTAACTCACGACGAGCGGGCGCGGCCCCTGCCCGCTGCTGCCCGAAAACTGGTTGTAGTAGGCGTCCTCCCACCCATCGGTGACCAGGACGTCGTTGGCACGCAGGGCTTGCCACCAATCCAGGTAGTTGTCCTCGCCAAAGTAGGCCACACTGGCAGCCAGAAAGGCCAGTCCCGGTGACGACGTGGCCGGATTCTCGACAACCAACAAACCGCGGTATTCCGGTTTCGCCAGGTCTTCCAGGGTCTGGGGCACAGGAAGGCCCTTTTCGGCAAAATAATCCTTGTCATAGTTGAGGCAGACGTAACCAAAGTCGACCGGCAGCAGCGCCTGGGACGGGTCGAGCTGCAAATCGGCCGCGATATCGGCCAGGGCCGGTGACGCGTACGGCTCGAATATCCCCGCATCCACCGCGCGGCTGAGGAAGGTGTTGTCGACACCAAACAACACGTCGGCCAGCGGATTATCCTTGCTCAGAATGGCCTGATTGAGGGCACTGCCCGCATCGCTGGCCTTGATGAACTGCACCTCGACGTTGTGCGCCTGCTCGAACGTATCGATCACCGCCTCACTGGCGGCAAAACTGTCGTGGGTCATGACCGTCAGCGTGCGCCGCGGCGCCGCCGGCGTCGCCGGCACACACGCCGCAAGCAGAACCCCCACGATCACAACCACACCCATCATCTTATGCAACGTGCGCATGATGTTCTCTCCCCAACCCCCAGTCCGCTTCAGCGGACTTCAGCTGTCAGCCTGGTGCTTGAGCACCAGGCGCTTCAGCGATGAGCCCAGTGCTTGAGCATTTACCCCAGTCCGCTTCAGCGGACTTCAGCTATGAGCCTGGTGCTTGAGCACCAGGCGCCGCCGTATGAACCACCAGCAGCAACCCCTCCTGCACCTGCACCTGCACGGCTGCGCGGGTCAGCACGTTGCTGATACCGCGGGTGGTGCCTAATGGCAGCGGTTCCCCGACCAACGGCCACTCGACACCCTGGACTGCAACGCCGGTCACGTCAGTGCTGACCGGCACCAGCGAGAGCACGTCACCCACCTGTCCCTCGATGCATGCCGGCTGACCGGGCCGCACCAGCCGTACTGCCTGTCGTTCCTCCACCAGCCGCACCGCCAGGCCCGCCAGGCTGGGGCGGGCAAGCAGCAGGACGTTGGCCAGGGTTTGGTCGATACGCCCACCCCAGCCGGCCAACACGATGATCTCGTGCGCGCCGGCCTGCACGGCATAATCGAGAGCCATCTCCAGGTCGGTCTCGTCTTTGCGCGTGGGTGCTGTGACGAAGCGGCACCCCAGGGCGCGTAACAGCGCCTCGTCGACCGCCGGCAGCGAGTCGAGGTCGCCAATGACGACCGCCGGCCGCCAGCCCCAGCGCAGGCAGTGGCTGCCGCCCAGGTCGCCGGCGATGATCAAGTCATCGACGGCTGGCTGCACCAGGATGGGTGGCTGGGCTTGCGGACTGCCCGCCACGACAATTGCACGCATGTTCCTCCCCAACGAAAAAAGGCTGCCTCACCCAGGTGAAGCAGCCTTGTCGCGTCGATGCTCTCTCCCTGCGCCGGCATTACCCAGGTCAGGTTCAAGGGGTCGAAGCCAGTGGACCATGGCCCGTAGGCTTCCTCTCAGCCGGGTTCTCCCAGCTCCCCATGATAGTATTCGGTTGTCGGTTGCACACCAATCAATCGAGCACTGGCTCGAACAGCTCCGGTGCCACGAGTTGGTCCACGATGTCGTTATCGACCGGCGTGCTGGCCACCACTGTCAGCTCGATCTCCTGCGTATCGGCTTTGACGTCGGCCATCACGGTGTCACCCTGTGTGAAGCGTCCGGCCAACATGCCTTCGCTCAGCGGATCATCGACCATGTTCTGGATCGCGCGGCGCAGGGGGCGCGCACCAAAGTCAGGATCATAGCCGATGTGGGCGATGAGTTCTTTGGCGGCGGGTGTGACCTGCAGGGTCACCGAATGTTCACGCAGCTGCTGGTGGACCCGTCTCAACTCCAGGTCGACGATATCGGTGATCTGTTCTTTGGTCAGCGAACGGAAAACCATGACACCATCGAGACGATTGAGGAACTCGGGCCGGAAAGTCTTCTTCAAGGCTTCCATGACACGGTCCTTCATCGCTTTGTATTCATCTTCCTGCAGCTTGGCCTCGTCACGGTTAGCGACAAAGCCCAGGCTGGTGGCTCGTTTGATCAACTGCGCGCCGACGTTAGACGTCATGATGATGATCGTATTCCGGAAATCGACGCGCCGCCCCTTGGCATCGGACAGATGCCCGTCTTCCATGATCTGCAGAAGCATGTTGAAGACTTCGGGGTGGGCCTTTTCCACCTCATCCAGGAGCACGACCGAGTACGGACGGCGTCGCACCGCTTCGGTGAGCTGGCCGCCTTCCTCGTAGCCAATGTAGCCGGGCGGGGCACCGACCAGGCGGCTGACGTTGTGCCGCTCCATGAACTCGCTCATGTCGATTTTGATGAGCGCTTCTTCGCTGCCAAACAGGAACTCGGCCAGCGTTTTGGCCAGCTGTGTTTTGCCTACGCCGGTGGGACCCAGGAAAATGAACGACGCAATCGGGCGTTTGGGGTCCTTGAGCCCGGCGCGGGCACGGCGCACCGCCTTGGCCACGGCGTTGACCGGCTCGGTCTGGCCGACCACGCGCTGGTGGAGCGCCTTTTCCATTTCGAGCAGGCGGGCCGATTCTTCGCCGGCGATGCGCGTTACCGGAATACCGGTCCACATCGCGACCACTTCGGCGATGTCGTCGGCGCTGACCTGCGGGCGATTGCCGACGGTTTCCCACCCCATGCGCATCTGTTCGAGTTCGTGTTCAAGCTCGACTTCGCGGTAGCGCAGGTCGATGGCATCGTCGTAGCGCTGCGTATTGAGCGCCTCTTCTTTTTCTTTTTGCAGCGTGCGCAGGCTGGTAAAGGTGTCACGCAGGCTGCGTGCGTTGGGCGCTTTGTACATGCGCACGCGGCTCGACGCTTCGTCGATCAGGTCGATGGCCTTGTCGGGCAAAAACCGGTCGGGCACGTAGCGCGCCGAGAGGGTGGCAGCGGCAAAAATGGCATCTTCGGAGATGGCCAGCTTGTGATGTTCCTCGTACGCGTCCTTGATGCCGCGCAGAATCTCGATCGTTTCATCGATCGAAGGTTCGACCACCTGTACCGGTTGGAAACGCCGTTCCAGCGCGGCATCGCCCTCGATGTGTTTGCGGTATTCGTCCAGGGTCGTGGCGCCGATGCACTGCAGCTCGCCGCGCGAGAGGGCCGGTTTCAGGATGTTGGCCGCATCCACCGCACTGCCGGCAGCACCCGCGCCAACCAGCATGTGCACCTCGTCGATGAACAGGATGCTGCTCGTCGCCTTGATTTCGTCGATCACCTTCTTGAGGCGCTCTTCGAACTGGCCACGATACATCGTACCCGCCACCAGCGAGCCGACGTCTAGCATCAGCACCCGTTTGTTGAGCAGCGGTTCGGGCACATTGCCCATGATGATGCGCTGGGCCAGCCCTTCGACGATGGCGGTCTTGCCAACGCCTGGCTCACCGATAAGGGCGGGGTTGTTTTTGGTGCGGCGGGACAGGATCTGGATCACCCGCTCGATCTCTTTTTCGCGCCCGATGACGGGGTCCAGTTTGCCCTCTTCGGCCTGGGCGGTCAGGTCAAGACCAAGCTGATCCATCATCGGGGTTTTGCGCTCGGTCTTCTGTTTTTCTTTGGAGAGCTGGGTTTGGCTCTGCAAGATACTGCGGGCGGTTTGGGTACGGACCTTATCCAGGCTGACACCCAAACTGCGCAGCACGTTGACGGCGATGCCATCCCCTTCGCGTACCAGGCCCAGCAGAAGGTGTTCGGTGCCGATGTAGTGATGCCCCATCAGCCGGGCTTCGTCGACCGCCAGTTCGATGACGCGTTTGGTGCGGGGTGCCAGGCTCGGTTTGCCAAAAGGCACCCGCTCACCGCGGCCCACCGTCCGTTCGACGGCGCGGATGACCTGCGACGCTTCTACACCCAATTCCTGCAGCACCTTGACTGCGACCCCGTTCTCTTCCCGCACGAGCCCCAACAACAGGTGTTCTGTCCCGATGTAGTTATGGTTCAGGCGCTGAGCTTCTTCCTGGGCCAACTGCAGCACGCGGCGTGCACGTTTGGTGAAACGGTCGAATTTATCTGACATGTGTAAATTTTCCCTCGTAAGGGGTCCCGATCTCGCTCCGCTGGACTGACTGGTGCAGGGAACAGGACCGTCTGGAAAACCGGCTTCGGTTGATCTCGATATCCAACGCCGGTAAGATACCACACGGTGCTTGACAATTCAGTAAGGTTGCACGAATTTCGGTTAAAAGACAGAGTCGGCACGCGCGGAGCCTGGAAAGAACCCGCGGTGTGCCGACTCTGCAAGATCACGGTTCGTTCAATCCTCGACGGTGTCGTCGAGTTCCTCGGCATAACCGGTCTCTTCGAATTCCTCGGCAAAACCGGTCTCTTCGAGTTCCTCGGCAAAACCAGTCTCTTCGAGTTCCCCGGCAAAACCAGTCTCTTCGAGTTCCCCGGCCACGCCGGCGTCGTCCAGGTCATCCTCGAGATCTTCGGCCATGGCCTGGGTGTCGGCCAGCTGTTCGCGCCAGTCGACCTCGGCATACTCCTCTTCCGGTACCTGGCGCAGACTCAGACCGATGCGTTTGCGCTGTGGATCGATGCGAATCACGCGCAGCTTGAGATGTTGTCCTTCACGGACCGCCTCGCGGGCGTGACTGATGCGTTTGGGCGAAAGTTCGGATAAATGGATGAGACCCTCAATCCCGTCGTCCAATCGCGCAAAGGCGCCAAAATTGGTCAAACGGGTGATTGTGCCCTCCACAATCTGGCCCACGGCGTAGCGCTCATGGACCACACTCCACGGCTCGGGCTGCAAACGGCGCAGGCTCAGGCCAATGCGACGGCGGTCGGTGTCGACGTTGAGCACATATGCGTCGACTTTTTGGCCGACACGCAGTACATCTTTGGGATGGTCGATATGGCCCCAGGAAATCTCGGACAGGTGCACCAGGCCATCGGCGCCGCCCAGGTCGATGAAGGCGCCGAAATCGGACAGGCTGGTAACCACACCGCTGACCGAATCGCCCTTCTTGAGTTCGTTGAGCAGACGGTCTTTGGCCTGTTTGCGCCAGTCGCGCGTCGCCAATCTTTCGGAGAGGATCAGCCGGTTACGTTTCTGATCGAGCTCCACGACCTTGAGGCGCAGTTTGGCGCCGACCAGTTCGGCCCAGCGGGCATCGGCACCTTCGGGCGAGTTGTCCTTGCTCGGCGGTGGCAGTGTCACCAGCTGCGAAGCAGGTACGAAGCCGCGCACGCGTCCCAAACGAACGGTGACGCCGCCGCGGTTGTAGCCGGTGACGGGCGCTTCGAAAATGTCCTGGCTCTGCAGCAGTTCCTCGGCCCGCTGCCAATCACGTTCCTGTTGGGCGCGGTGGAACGAGAGCACAACGTGGCCTTCTTCGTCCTCAGGCCGGACTACGTAGACGAGAATCTCGTCACCAACCTGGAACTTGGACTGGGCATCCTTCCCGATACGCTCGAATTCGCGATCGGAGATGATTCCTTCCGACTTGGCGCCGATGTCGACCAGAATCTCGGTCGGTCGTACACTGACAATCGTGCCTTTGCGCACCTCACCGGTTTCGATGGGCTCAAAAGCAAACGACTGATCCATCAACTCGGCCATGGGATTGACAGCTTCGACCTCGGACACCTCCTGTTCAGCGGTCAGTACGGGCATTGCATCGCGGTTTTCCATTAGTAGCTGCTTACTCCTCCTTGGTGGGTGGAGCTATTATAAATGATTCAGGGATAACGCGCAAAACGGAGTTTTCGATTTTGGCTTTTGGATTTTGGATTTTGGATTGGGTTTTCGATTTTGGATGTTCGATTTTGGATTGTGGATTGGATTTTGGATTGGA
>CAYUCC010000111.1:12960-13645 GCA_964443225.1 uncultured Anaerolineae bacterium | reverse complement strand
GCGGGTGATGCGCTTGATGATGGCGAAGATCTCCTCCACCAGCAGCGGGGCCAGACCCAGGCTCGGCTCGTCCAGCAGCATCAGCCGCGGGCGCGCCATCAAGGCCCGGCCGATGGCCAGCATCTGCTGCTCGCCGCCCGACAGGTAACCGGACGTCTTGTGCCGGCGCTCGCGCAGCCGCGGGAAGTACGTGTACACCGCATCGATGTCGGGCATCACCTGGCGCCGGTCGCGCCGTGTGTACGCGCCGGCGACCAGGTTCTCTTCGACGGTCAGGTGGGGAAACACCCGCCGCCCTTCCATCACCTGGAAGATCCCGCGGCGCACGATATCGGACGCATCACGGGTGTCGATACGGTCACCCAGAAACTCTATGCTGCCATCGGTGACCTCGCCATCTTCAGGCTTGAGCAGGCCCGAGATCGCTTTCAGCGTGGTCGTCTTGCCGGCACCATTAGAGCCGAGCAGTGCCACAATCTGCCCTTCCGCGACCTGCATCGACATCCCTTTCAGCACCAGGATCACGTCGTTATAGATCACTTCGATGTTGTTGAGTGCTAACATCGTCCCTACCTGTTGCACGCGGTATTATCGAACCCCAAAGCGGCTCGTGAGGCCAATGGCCTCATGTTAACACAAGTAACTCCCACCACCGAGGAGAGCCGCACCCCCAGGTGCGGCACGG
>CAYUCC010000111.1:1374-12860 GCA_964443225.1 uncultured Anaerolineae bacterium | reverse complement strand
GCTTTCCACGTGACACGGGCTTTCCACGTGACACGGGCTTTCCACGTGACACGGGCTTTCCACGTGACACGGGTCCGCACCTGGGGGTGCGGACTCCTCCGTCGGGGGGGAGGGGGAATTTCTGAGCCGACACAAAAGCCACAAACGGATGCAGGTCCACCACGGCACCGCCTCACACAATGCAGCGGTGCCGTGGCAACGTCAATGGACATCAGGTCATTCCATCGTCATGTAACTCGTCATCGCTGGGGCTGTGACCTACGCGCCAACAAAACCCCAACCCCTGGCCCCTAACCCCTGATCCCCAACCCCTACTCCCTACTCCCTACTCCGTACCCCCTACTCCGCACTAATATACTCACTAATCGGCGCCCAAACGCCACTCTTGACCTGGTACAGACGCAGAGCCTTGCTGCCCGCGTGGTCGCTCGCGGTGAACGACAGGGGGGTGGTGATGTCACCGGTGCCGAAATCGGTCATCGTCTCCAACGCGGCGCGGATGTTCTCGCCGTTGATCTCTTTGCCACCCTCGGCCACCCGCTTGATCCCTTCGGCCATCACAGCCATGGTGATCCAGCCCTGGACGTAGTGCAGTCCCTTTTCGTCCAGGTTCACCCCTTTGCTCTGGGCATACTCCTGAATCTCCTTCAGCCCGGCCACGCCAGCGCTCGGCGGTGCAAACGGGATCGTACCCACGACCCCCTCGGCGGCCTCACCTGCCAGCTTGACCAGGTTTTCGTCGGCGCACCAGTTCAGGCAGATGATCTGTGCGGGAATTCCCAGGCTCTTGGCGTTCTTGGCCGCCAGCGAACCGGGGCCGGAGGTGTTCTGAATAATGATGTAATCGGCGGCGAAGTCCTTGACCTGCGTCAGCTCGGCGGTCAAATCGGTGGCACCGCGCGGCATGGCCACTTCGAGCATCTCGATGCCGTTCTCCTGGGCAAACGCCTGGCCTTCGGGCAGCGGCGACTTGCCAAAGGGGCTGTCGTTGTACAGGAACGCGACTTTGGGTGCGCCGCTCTGCCCCTTGGCCGCCCAGTCCTGCAGCGCCCAGCGCAGCGCAATCACCATCTGGTCCGAATAGGTGGTGCCGATCAGGAAATTGTACGGCGCATCGGCGATGGTCGCCAGGTTAGCCGAGTACGAAGCCGACATGAAGGGAATCTTGTCGGTTGCGATTTTGGTTCGCAGCGCCTCGGTATCGCCGGTGCCCCAACCCTGGATGGCCGCAACCTTGTCCTGCGCCACGTACTGCGAGTAGAGCTGCTCGGCGTTGGGCACTTTGTAGGCGTAGTCGTTGGAGATCAGCTCGATCGTATGGCCGGCGACCCCGCCTTTGCTGTTGATCCAATCGACGAAGGCCTTGACACCCTCGGCGTAGGGCACGCCCACATCGGCCGTGGCACCGGTCAGGTCGAAGATGCCGCCGATCTTGACCGGCGCCGTACCCTCCGTACTTGTCGTGCCGGCACCGCCGCCACCACTGCACGCACTCAGAACCAGGCTCAAGATCACCATGATCCCAAGAACCATCCATCCCCGACTGTGCAATCTGTTCATCGTTCTCCTCCTTGGTTATGACTCTGACACCGCACACGGGGCAGTGTCACCGGGCTCGGACTCAAGACCTGTAGGTCACAACAGGCACATTAGCAGTCGTCGCCTTCGCGCCTTCGCGCCTTCGTGCCTTCGTGCTTCGCGTCCTTCGCGCCACCTTCGCGCCTTCGTGCTCCACCACCTTCGCGCCACCTTCGCGCCTTCGTGCTCCACCACCTTCGCGCCTTCGTGACTAATAGCTGAACGGCCACAACCGGAAATAATCCTTCACGTTGCGCCACAGTTTCGCCAGTCCTTCAGGCTCGAAGATCAGAAACAGGATGATGACCAGGCCGAAGAAAGCCTGTTGGATGAACGGAATCAGCTGGCTGATAGCGGGCACGAGGTTACCCAGGCCGCGGCCCAGGTTGGTGATCACCGCCGGCAGCAGGGTCATGAACGCGGCGCCGTAGATCGATCCCGATACCGAGCCCAAGCCACCAATGATGATCATGGCCAGGAACAGAATCGACGTCTCGATCGTAAACCGCTCCCAGGAGATGATCGTGGTGTAGTTGGCTGTAAGCGCCCCCGAAAGACCAACAAAAAACGACGACACGGCAAACGCCAGCACCTTGAACTGGAAGACGTTGACTCCCATAACGCCCGCGGCAATATCCTGGTCGCGAATCGCCACAAAGGCACGCCCCACCCGCGTGCGAAACAGGTTGACCGCAAAGAGGGCCGTGAATCCCGCCATGATCACCGACACCCAGTAGAAGCTGAACTGGGTGTCCAGCGGAATTCCAAACAACATCGGCGTCGGAATCACCAGTGCTTCGACGCCGCCCGTCACCGCATCCCAGTGCGTAATGACCCATTCGATGATCTGCTGCGCCGCCAGCGTGGCGATCGCCAGGTAGAGGCCCTTCAGCCGCAGGGACGGGATTCCAAACACCGCTCCGACCGCTGCCGTGACCAGGGAGGCAATCGGCAGCGTCAGCCAAAACGGCAGCCCCAGGCGCAGCGCCAACAAACCAGCCGTGTAGGCGCCCACCGCCATGAATGCACCCTGCCCGAGAGAAATCTGCCCGGTGAAACCGACCAGAATATTCAGCCCAATCGCACCCACCGCCGCAATCGCAATCTGGTTGGCCAGCGTCAGATAGTAGTTGTCCGCAAAAAACGGAAAAATCACCAGAAACGCCAGCAGCATCAGCAAGCGCACCTTCTGCGCCGGCGTCCGCCGCAACGCTGCATCCTGCTGGTACGTCGTGTGAAAAACCCCTGATTCCATCCCCAACCTCAGTGCTTCCACCCTCGCGGCCGGCACGCCGCATCACCAACCCCCACACCAACCCTAAAACCATCCCGACCACAAAACCCAAAAACCCTTCGCGCCCATTCGCGCAATTCGCGGTCACCCCATCCGCGGTCACCCCTCAAACACGCTCGATACGCTCCTCACCAAAGAGCCCGTACGGCCGCACCATCAGGATCAGCACCAGGACGATAAACGGGATCACCTGGCTCAAGCCGGCCCCGATATAGCCTGCAGTGTACGCCTCCAGCAGCCCAATGATGATCCCCCCGACGATGGCGCCGGGGATGCTGTCCAGCCCGCCCAGGATCACCACCGGGAAGACGCGCAGCCCAATCCCGGCCACGGCCGAACTGACGCCGACGATGTTGGCAACCAGGATGCCGGCAATCGCCGCGGTGACGCCGGCGATCGACCAGGCCAGGGCAAAAATGCGCTTGACGCTGATCCCCATGCTGAGCGCAGCCTGCTGGTCATCCGCCACCGCGCGCATGGCAATGCCGTCGCTGGAGCGACGGAAGAACAGGGTGAAGGCAACCAGCAGGACCGCCGCCACGCCAATCGCCACCAGGCGGTCGCTGGGCACCACAGCCCCCAGAATCGCCACATCCTGGGTGGGGATGAAGGCGGGAAAACTCTGCGGTGCCGTGCCCCAGATCGCAAAAACTACGGCGCGCATCACACTCGCCAATCCAATCGTTACCATAATCACCGAGATGATCGGCTCACCAATCAGCGGGCGCAGGATGAAACGTTCGATCACCACGCCCAAGAGAACCGCAACCAGCAGCGTAAGCAGCACGCCGATCGTCCAGGGCAGGCCAACTTCGGCGATCAGGCCGTAAGCCAGGTAGGCACCCACGAGCAGAAATTCACCCTGGGCGAAGTTGATGACGTCGCTCGATTTGTAGATCAGCACGAAACCCAGCGCGACCAACGCATAGATCGCCCCAGTCGTCAGACCGGTCAACGTGAGTTGTACGAATTTGTCCATCGGCAGGCGTTCCCCCTCTCACCGTCCAGCCGTCAAACCATCCAACGATTCGATGTGCAGGCGCGTGCGCAGCGTGGCCGTGCGCCCGTCCTGGTAGGTAATCATCGTTTCCACGTCGAGGTGGTCGTCTTGACCATAGAGGGCATCGACGATGTCGGCGTAGCGCTGGGCGACGAAGGTACGCCGCACCTTGCGCGTGCGCGTCAGCTCGGCATCGTCGGCATCCAGTTCCTTGTGCAGCAGCAAAAAGCGCTGGATGCGCGCCGAGGTGGGCAGGTCGGCGTTCGACTGCTCGACGTGCTTGCGGATCAGGCGGTAGACTTCCGGCTTCTGCGCCAGGTCGGTGTAGGTGGTGTAGGCAATCTGCTGGCGCTCGGCCCATTTACCGACGTTGGCAAAATCGATGTTGACCATCGCGCTGATGTAGGGCCGCTCACCGCCGAACACCACCGCTTCTTTGATGTACTGGCTGAACTTGAGTTTGTTCTCGACAAACTGCGGGCTGAATTTCGTGCCGTCGTGCAGGGTCATCACATCTTTGGCGCGGTCGATTACCACCAGATGGCCGTCGTCATCGAAGTAGCCGGCGTCACCGGTGTGCAGCCAGCCATCCCGGAATGCTTCAGTCGTGGCTTCGGGGTTCTTGTAGTAACCGTTGGCCACCGCCGGGCTGCGGGCAATGATTTCGCCGCTGTCGAGAATGCGGACGTCGGTTTCAGGAATTGGCAGACCGACGGTTTGGAACTTGATGTCCCCATCGCGGTGCACGACGGCAATGCCGTTGATTTCGGTCTGCCCGTAGATCTGTTTGAGGTTGACGCCCAACGCGTGAAAGAAACGAAAGACGTCGGGTCCGAGGGCGGCGCCGCCGGTGTAACAGCGTTTCGTGCGCCGCAGACCCAGTTTGTCCTTCAGCATCTGGAAAACGAGCAGTTCGGCCAGGCGATAGCGCACGCGCAGGCCCAGCGACGGCACTTCCTTACGAAAACGCACGTCGGCCATCGCATATCCCGCACGCAGCGCCCAATCGTACACACGCCGTTTGAGCCGGCTGCTGTCTTCGATTTTGACCTGGACCTGGCTCAGCATATTCTCCCAGATGCGCGGGGGCGAGAACATGACACGCGGGCCAATTTCGCGGATATTCTCCTGCACCGTTTCGGGCTCTTCGGGGAAGTTGATCGTGAAACCGATCGTGAGGCCGCAGCTCATGGCCATCATCTGCTCGCCAATCCAGGCCAACGGCAGGAAACTGACGAACTCATCGTCGACGGCCAACGGATCGACACTCATCAGGTTCTGGCCCATTTTGACCATGCTGCGGTGGGTGAGCATGGCCAGCTTGGGCTGACTGGTTGTGCCCGAGGTGGTACAAAGAATCGCAATATCCTCGCCGCGGCCCTGGGCCACGCACGTCTCGAACAGGTCGGGGTGTTCGGTGCCGTAGGTACGCCCCAGGTCCTCCACGGTGGCAAAATCGCGCAGGAACGGCTCATTGTAGCGGCGCAAGCCGCGCGGGTCGTAGTAGATGACGTACGCCACCTGGCCGTGCAGGCGATCCCACATGTCCAGAATCTTGTCGACCTGCTCCTGGTCCTCGACGACGACGAAGCGCACGTCGGCGTGCAGGATGATGTAGGCCACTTCGTCGACGATCGCGTCCTGGTAGATGCCGACGCTGCGCCCGCCGGCGGCTTGCGCTGCCAGCTCGGCGTACAGCCATTCCGGGCGGTTGTCGCCGATGATCGCGATCGTATCGCCGGGCTGGAACCCGAGGCTAAACAAGCCCAGGCAAAAGGCACGCACGTGATCGGCGTAGGTACGCCAGGTTGTGGCCTGCCAGATGCCAAATTCCTTTTCGCGCAGGGCGACCTTACGATCGCCAAACTGCGCGGCGCGTTCGAGGAGGAGCTGCGGAAAGGTTTCAGCCATTACGTGCCTGTTGTGTGAATTGACCGGTGTTGTATTTGGAACCACAAAGACGCAGAAGAGCGCAGAGATTTTTTACTTCAGCCTTCACGATCTGCGCAGCCCTGCGTGAGCCTGTTAGACCGTCGTTCAAAGATGCAGTTTGGTGCTGTGTTCTTCGCCGAGATAGGCGCGGACTACTTCGGGATCGTGTTTGACCTCGTCTGGCGTGCCTTCGGCCAGCTTGACGCCAAACTCCAGCACTGCGACGCGGTCGCTGATATCCATGACCACGCCCATGTCGTGTTCGATCAGGATCATGGTGACGCCGCGTTCCTCGTTGATATCGAGGATGAAGCGCGCCATGTCTTCTTTCTCTTCCACGTTCATGCCCGCCATTGGCTCGTCGAGCAGCAGCAGGGTCGGCTCCAGGGCCAGGGCACGCCCCAGCTCGACACGCTTCTGCAACCCGTAGGATAGGGTGCCGACCGCCTTCTTGCGGATGTGCTCGATTTCCAGGAAATCGATGATATCTTCCACGACCTGCCGGTGGCGGATTTCTTCTTTTTCGGCCAACTTCCAGAACAGGCCGCAAGCCAGCACGCCGCTTTTCATGTGAACGTGCCGGCCCAGCATCAGGTTGTCGAGTACGGTCATGTGGCGGAAGAGTTCGATGTTTTGAAACGAGCGCGCAATGCCGAGGCGTGCAATGTCGTACGGTCGCATGCGCGTCGTCTCGTGTGATTTGTCGTGCGCATCGTAGAAGACGATTCGACCCACCTGGGGATGGTACAAACCGCTGATGCAGTTGAGAAGTGATGTTTTGCCCGCGCCGTTGGGGCCGATGACCGCCATGATTTCACCCTGGCGCACGTCAAGGCCGACCTTGGAGATCGCGGTAACGCCGCCAAAGCTTAGACTGACATCTTGCACGTTCAGGACAGACCGACGACGGTTGTCGACGAGGTGAGCAGGCAGAGTGGCCACGGAGAGATCCCTTCCGGCCAGGTGACCTACAGCTATCGAGCCCTGCAATGTTACAGGAATGGGCGGTTGTGAGGTTGGTGCTGTAATTGTAGCGAGAATGTCTCAGCTGGCAAATTTCAGTGGGGCGCAGCTGATTTTTGTCGACGGGAGGTGGCGCTACAGCGACCGCAGGTGTTTGGTCAGGCTCTACACCGTACGATTTGCAGGTCTATTCAACCATGCTGGTTCGAGGTCATAGTAGAGAACATCCGGGTCGATATCCGCGCCATTTGCCCAGGCAATTGTGCCACCCTCAATTCTCATTGCCCGAAACAAGTCAGGATTCTTGCGTATCGGCTCGAAGATAGGTCCGCGCAGGTAGATATCCAAATCGATTTCCCGCTGCGCACCATTGTCGAACGTGACCAATACGCCAAAACCCTGCAAGGGCTCCACAGCACGAACGCGCACCCGTGGTCCCAATTGGTTCATTGTTACAGCTCCTTATTCCAGCGGCTCGATTTCAAGCAAGGGGAGACTATCTCGTGCTCTTTGCCAGTCGGTCGTGTTGACAAATATCCGCGTTTCCGCATGAATGATTCTACCAGACTTACGATGAAGTTTCAAACTCGACTTTGGTAAGAAGTACCCGTCCTGGTATAATGGCTCGATCACAACTGTATGGAGAAAGGTATGATTCGAGTTCTGTTCGTCTGTCTGGGCAACATTTGCCGTTCGCCGATGGCGGAGGGGGTCTTCGGCCAGCTGGTGGCCCAGGCCGGCCTGTCCGACAAAATCAGCGTCGATTCCGCGGGCACCGGGTCGTGGCACGTTGGCGAGCCGCCCCATCCGGGCACGCAGCGGGTCCTGGAACAGCACGGCATCGCGCTGTCCAGCACCGCCCGCCAGGTCGACCAGGCCGACCTGCGCAGCGCCGATTACATCATCGCCATGGACCGCGAAAACGTGCGTGATCTGCGGCGCATCGACCACCAGGGCGTCTTGAACGGCAAGCTGCACCTGCTGCTCGATTTCGCCCCACCGGGCGGACCACGTGACGTGCCCGATCCGTATTATGACAACAACTTTGCGGCGGTGTACGACCTAGTCGAGGCGGGATCGGTGGGCTTGTTGGCCCACATCCGCGATGAACGCGGGCTGCACGCGGCGAGTTGACGTATGGATGTGCCGCCTGCGCTCACGAGCGCGCTGACGCGGTTGTTGGGTGCGCCACCCCAGGCCGTACGGGCCATCGGCGGCGGCGACATCAGCGCCGCGGCGCGCTTCCATGCCGGCGGCCAGACCTACCTGGTGAAATGGCTGGAGACCCCCCGCACCCCCCACCGGGCTGGCCGCCCGTGTTTGCCGCAGAGGCTGATGGCCTCCATCGGCTGGCGGCGGCCGGTGCGCTGCGGGTGCCCGCCGTGGTCGGGTTCGGCGACGGAAGGGACAACGAACCGGCGTTTCTGCTGCTGGAATGGCTGGAACCAGCGCAAAAAGCCGATCACGGTCTCGCCGGGCGCCGGCTGGGCCAGCTGCTGGCGGCGCAGCACCAGGTGACAGCTGCGGCCTACGGACTGGACCAGCACAACTACTGCGGCGCCACCCCCCAGGACAACACCTGGGCCGGCGATTGGATCGTATTCTACGGTCAGCGGCGCCTGGCCGTGCAGATGGCGCTGGCCGATCGACGCGGCCGCCTGCCAGCCGTGCGCGGCCGCCGGCTGGCGCACGTCATCGACCGCCTGGATGAGTGGATCGATCCGGCGGCGACCCGGCCGTCGCTCCTACACGGCGATCTATGGGGTGGTAACTGGCTGATCACCGGCGACAATGAGCCAGTGCTGATCGATCCGGCGGTCTATTTTGGTGACTGCGAGGCTGAGCTGGCGATGTGCCGCCTGTTTGGCGGTTTTCCGCACGAATTCTACCAGGCCTACGACGAAGCCTGGCCGCCGGCGCCTGGTCGCGATGATCGGATTGCGCTGTACCAACTATATCACCTGCTCAACCACTTGAACCTGTTTGGCGAAGGCTACGGCGCCCAGGTGGATGCCGTGCTGCAGCGTTTTGCGGCCTGAGGGAGGCATTACCCATGAACAAACAACCACGCCTGGGCATCATCACCGATGGCGCGTTCAACGCCGCCCTGACGGCACGCCTCGATGCCGATGTCTCCACCGAAGACCTGGCGATCGGCAGTTTTGTGATCGTCGAAGGCTCGGGCTACCTCTTTTTCTGCACGATCAGCGATTTGCAGCTGCGGGTGACCGATCCGCGGCTGCCGGCCGCGCCGCCGGACGATGCGTCGTCGTTGATTCGCCAGGCACTCGTCGGCACGACCACCTACGCCGTGGTGCAGGTCAAGCCAATGCTGATGATTGCGCGTCCCGCGGACGATCCGCTCGCTTTCATCGATCCTACCGTGCGTCCTGAACCGGTGCGCACGATCCCGATGCACTTCGCGGTGCTGCGCCACGCCGACGAGAGCGATTTCGAGTTGGTATTCGGCCAGGAGGGTGGGAAAAACTTTGCTATGGGCACGCCGCTGGTAGGGGCCGACATCCCGATCAGCCTCGACCTGGAACGGCTGATGGAGCGTTCCAACGGGGTGTTTGGGCAGTCGGGCACGGGCAAGTCGTTCCTGGTGCGCCTCCTGTTGAGCGGCGTCATCCAGCGTAAGGTGGGGGTCAACCTCATCTTCGACATGCACGATGAGTACGCCTTCGGCAAGGAGTCGGAGGACAAGGTGTGGGTGAAGGGTCTCAAGGATCTTTTCGGCAGCCGGGTGCAGGTTTGGAGCCTGGACGAAGCGGCCAGCCGCCGGCCGGGTCGGCGGGCCGATGCCGTGCTGAAGATCGGTCTCAACCAGATCGAGGCCGACGATGTGCTGCTCCTGGGCGACGAGCTCGACCTGGGGGCGACAGCGGAAACGACGGTGGCCTTGCTCGAGCGTTCGTTTCGAAAGGATTGGCTGACGCGTCTGCTGGCCATGGAACCGGCGGAGCTGGAAGACTGGAGTAAAGAGGCCAACGCGAGTTTCATGGCCGTGAGCGCCTTCCAGCGTAAGCTGCGGCGCATCGAGCAGCGCCCGTACATCGTGCCGCAGGCGGGGTTGGACGCGATCGACGAGATCGTGGCCCTGCTCGAGCGCGGCGTGCACGTCATTCTGCACTTTGGCAGCCGTTCGGCGGCGATCGATCACATGCTGGTGGCCAACATCGTCACGCGGCGTGTGCGTGAGCTGTACGTGCAGAAAGTCGAAACGTACGAAGAGACACGCCAGTCGGGTGACCAGCCGCGACCGCTGATGATCACCCTCGAAGAAGCGCACAAATTCCTCAACCCGCAGGCCGCGCGGCAGACCATCTTTGGCACGATTGCGCGCGAGCTGCGCAAGTACCGCGTCACGTTGATGGTGGTCGACCAGCGGCCGAGCGGGATCGACAGCGAGGTGTTGTCCCAGCTGGGCACACGCGTCACCGGCAAACTCTCCGAGGAGCGCGACATCGAAGCGGTGCTGACAGGGGTCGCCAACCGGAGCGCCGTTAAGGCGATGTTGGACAGTCTCGATACCAAACAGCAGATCCTCATGCTGGGCCACGCCGTGCCGATGCCGATCGTACTGCGCACGCGGCGCTACGACGAAGCCTTCTACCAGGCCGTAACCAGCGACAAATCGGCCAGCCCATCCACCCCGCGCAGTATTAGCCAGGACCTCGCCGACCTGTTCGGGGACTGAGGGATCGTAAAAGAATACCTTCCCGTAGCGGTTGCACAGTTGCACAGTTGCCATCTTTTTGGAAAGATGGCAACTGTGCAACTGTGCAACCGCCACCGCCTTCGGAGCGGCGAATTCCAGCCATAATACCGGAAGTTATTCTTTTACGCTGCCTAACAGCGATCGCCCCGCGCTGCCGCTTTAGCCCCCCTGCGGCGCGAATGAGCTGTTTGCGCATTCGCGCACTCCGGCGCGAAATTTTCCCGCGTAAATTCGTTAACCCTCATATCAGCACCTGCGCAGGCGCACAGATATCGACCAACCGGCGGGTAAATGGAACCCACCGGCGGTGCGGTCGCGCACGGCGTCGCACCGATCACATTCATCGAGGAGACGACCATGGCAAATTGGAATCGCGTCCAGCTCATCGGACGGTTAGGGCATGACCCGGAAGTGCGCTACACCCCAAAGGGAACACCCATCACCAGGTTCAACATGGCGGTCAGCCGCGCCTGGAAGAGCCAGGAGGGTGAGCGCAAGGAAGAAACCGACTGGTTCAGCGTCGAAGCCTGGAACCGCGTGGGTGAGATCTGCCAGGAGTACCTGCACAAGGGCAGCCTGGTGTTCATCGAAGGCGAGATGCGCATCGACCAGTGGGAGAACGACAAGGACGAGCGGCAGAGCCGGCCGAAGATTTTCCTGCGCAGCATGCAGATGCTGGACGGCCGGCGCAACGGTGGTGAACCGCCGGGGGTGGAGATCGAGGAGGAGGAGGAAGAGCTGGTCATAGCGTAGGACGATGTGCGGCGCCATTGGGAGTGCGGGAGACTGCCAGTGGCGCCGCAGGTTCGCATGGCCGCCTGGCGTTCAAACGACAGGCCAATAGCGCAAGCACGCCTGGCGTTCAAACGCCAGGCTAATAGCGCAAGTCCGCTCAAGCGGACTGGGGGGAGGATGCGGTGCATGCTGGCTGGCGTTCAAACGCCAGGCCAATAGCGCAAGCACGCCTGGCGTTCAAACGCCAGGCTAATAGCGCAAGT
>CAYUCC010000111.1:0-1274 GCA_964443225.1 uncultured Anaerolineae bacterium | reverse complement strand
CCGCTCAAGCGGACTGGGGGGAGGATGCGGTGCATGCTGGCTGGCGTTCAAGCCTGGCGTTCAAACGCCAGGCTAATAACTCAAGTCCGCTCAAGCGGACTGCGGAAGGACGCGTCATGTGGGGGGAAAGGATTTTGGACAATGGCGCTTTGGCGGATGTATTACCATTTTGTATGGGCCACCAGTGAGCGACGGCCGCTGATCACGCCGCACATCGAACTGCTGGTGTATGGGTACATGATCGGTAGAGCCCATGCTTTGGGTTGTATCGTACACGCCGTCGGAGGTATGCCGGATCATGTGCATCTGATGGCATCCGTACCGCCCAGGTTAGCCGTGGCCGAGTTTGTACGCAATGTCAAAGGTGCGGCGGCGCATCATGTGAATCACGGCAATCTAGCGTTGAAAACAGCGTTTGCCTGGCAACGCGGATACGGCGTGTTTTCTTATGGACAGAACGAGTTGGACATCGTTGTGGCCTACGTGCGTAATCAGAAGGAGCACCACCAACAGAACAATATCCGTCTTGATTTGGAATCGACGGATGATTTTGATGATGGACCCGAACCGTGGCATCAGGGTGATGCCATTGCCCACATTCCGGTCAAAGGCATTCGCGAGCATGATGCCTTCGTCGATTAGCCGGCTTTAGCCGCCTTCAGCTATTAGAACGCCAGGCTCGTACGCCAGGCGACCATCCTCCCCCAGCCGGCTTTAGCCGCCTTCAGCTATTAGCCTGGCGTTTGAACGCCAGGCTTGAACGCCAGGCTCGTACGCCAGGCTCGAACACCAGGCGACCATCCACTCCCCAGCCGGCTTTAGCCGCCTTCAGCTATTAGCCTGGCGTTTGAACGCCAGGCTGGGCCTGCAGATGGACTACGACCTGGAAGTCGCCCAGGATGAGCTAGCCGAGCAGATTGTCCACGACGTGCGGGTGTTGGCTGCGCCACCACCGGCACCGTCGCGGCATGGATAGTTCGCAAAAAATTCGCGGCCGCCTCCGGCCAGCCAGGGCATTCTCCTTGAGCGCCACCCCCATCCGCAGCCGCTCATCCCACGCCCTATAGACCGCCCCCATCCCCCCCTGGCCGAGCAGCCCCTCCACCCGATACCGCCCCTCCAGCACTACCCCCGCCCCCAGCGGCATCCAACCCCCTCCAACCCGCTCACCTTCCCCTTACCCGCTACCATCCCCAGAACCCAACCCCCCACCCCCACCCCCCAACACCCCCCACCCAACACCCCCCGCAACACAAACAGCCCCCAACCCCCCA
>CAYUCC010000110.1:66-13660 GCA_964443225.1 uncultured Anaerolineae bacterium | reverse complement strand
CGCCCGATCCATGACCGGCTGATGGCCGAGCTCACCCCCTTTGGCCCGTTCGAGATCGTGCCGAAAAAGGGCTATGTCAGCCTGCGGCGCAAGAAGCAGTTTGCGATGATCGGTCCGGGTACCAAAACACGCGTCGATGTGGGTATCAACGCGAAAGGCCTCGCGCCGGCCGACCGGCTGCTGGTCATGCCCGCCGGCAGCATGTGCAACTACACGGTGCGCGTCACCGATGGGCAGGAGGTCGACGCGGAGTTAGTGGCGTGGCTCAGGCAGGCGTACGACAGCGCCGGCTGAGGAAAGTATGCCTGGGATCATCCGGGATTACCAACCCGACGACCTTCGCGAGCTATATCGCATCTGCCTGCAGACCGGTGACAACGGGGCCGATGCCACGGCGCTTTACCGTGACCCGGCGCTGCTCGGGCATTTCTACGTGGCGCCTTACGTCATGTTCGAGCCCGATTTGTGTTTTGTGTTGGTACAGCGAGATGAAGTGATCGGGTACATCCTGGGCACGCGCGATTCGGCGGCATTTGCCGGCCGCTGTGCCCAGGAGTGGTTTCCCCAGCTGCGGGCGCGTTATCCCATGCCGGCTGCGGATGACCAGTCGCCCGATGCGGCGTTGGTCCGCCTGTTCTACCAGGCCGCGGTACCTGATCCGGTCTGGGCCGATTACCCGGCGCATCTGCACATCGACCTGCTGCCCGCCGCACAGGGACAGGGGTGGGGGCGCGTGCTGATGGACACCTTTTTTGCGCGGCTGCGCCTGATGGGTGTACCCGGCGTGCACCTCGGCGTGGCGACGGCCAACCCGCGCGCCGTTGGATTCTACGCGTGGATGGGTCTGCACGTACTGCGCACCGACGAAGAAAGCCAGGTTCTCGGACTGCGTTTGGGATGATCAACTGACTAACGATCGAATCCGGAATGAGCAGGAAATGGGCTGGTGAGCGAACACCGCCTGGTGGTACAGTTGGATCAGATGCGAATGACGCATCCACTATCCACACAGAGGAGATACTACCATGAGCGCAACGTTGACCATCAGCTTCGAATCAAGCGGCGTGTCGGACACCAATACCATGGACATTCCCGACGAACTGCTCACCGCCACAGCCATCCGTAATGCCATGCCCTCGTGGAACAGCTTGACCACCGCCGTGCGCGATAGACCGGACGCCACGGCCAGGCTTCTGCAGGACTATTCAGCGGGCCGGATGGACCTGGCGCTTGCCGGTGCTCGCAACCTGGGTCTGATCGAAACCAGGGCCACGGCTGGCCCAGAACCTCAGGGCCTGGTGCGCATCGTTCTCCTGGTCATCATCGCTATCATTATCATCCTGCTGCTGCCGGGGACGGTACGATAACGATCGGTGGCGTGCAGCGCCCCTCGTGTTCAGCACAACAAACAGGGTCACAGCCCACGCTGTGACCCTGCGACGTTAACGAGGACTCATCAACAAGGCGCACGGTAACCAGAAACTGTCGTAACCAGACGCATCGGAACCCGGTTCTGGCCGGTAGCGCAGACCCGTGGATGAGCCGCCGTCCAGGTTGACTGCCTGTACAATCCCCAGGTCTGATCCGACCAGGAACTGCGCCAGGCTGGCCAGGCTGGCACCGCCGGTATCCACCAGAAAAATGATCCGCCCCTGGTCGTCCTGTGCCACAACGGTGCGCGCGTCGGGGTTGTCGGCATCCAGGCGCGGCACGACGGCACCGTTGCGCACCAGCATCGGCCAGCCCTGCACACCCAGGCGCACCGGGCCCTTCAAGGCGGGCGGCGCGGTCTGTACCCAGCCTTTTTCTTCGTTGACGAACAACACGCCCCCCCACTGCGACCGCAGCGGTGACAGCGTGCCCTGCGGCCCGGCCAGCAGACCGATCGCGTGGTTCTGCTGTTGTTCATCGGTGAAATAGAACCCGCAGTTGACCGCCGCCAGCGCCGTACTGCCTTCCAACCAACTATCGACGGTGCGCACTTCCTCGGGGCGCGTGGTGTAGGCGACATCGAAATGGATCGCTGTCGGCACCACACGCAGCGCCGTCATAGCGCGCTCAGCAACGTAGGTGCGCACCTCGGCGCCGGGGAACAGCGGCTGCCAGCCGCTGTCGCGCACGGGCCCCGGGCTGATGGTAGGTGGCACAGCCGGGTTGGCCGGCATCACGGTTGCCGGCATCTCGACGGCCGGGATCACAGGGGCACGGCCATCCTCGGACCGTGTTACCTCACTGCAGGCTGCCACATTGACGATCACCAGCAGCCCACAGGTGATCCACGACAACGTGGTGCGCCACGTGCGGAACCTGGGACCCCACGGCATGGGCGCCCTCATCGCGAGCCCACGTGGTAGCGCGCCGGCGAGTCAGGAGTCGCCGGGGCCAGGGTTCCGCCCAGCACGCGCGCAAACAGGGCTTCGTACTCGTCGGTGATGTGTTCCCACCGGTAGTGCTGGTGCGCATGCTGCTGCGCCCGCAGGCGGTATTTTTCAACGGTTGCCGGCGAGGCCAGCAGCTGATCGAGCACCTGTTTCAGCGATTCGGCCCCTTGACTGCCGTCGTACACGAGGCCGGCATCGCCCATGGCTTCACGGTTTTCGGGAATACCATTGGCCACCACGCAGTTGCCCAGCGCCATCGCCTCGAGCAGGGCGGGGTGTGTACCGCCGACCTCCGACGGCTCGACGAAGGCGTAGGCATTGCTGCACAGCTCACGGTAACCTTTGCCAAAGACGTACCCAGTAAACACCGTCGCCGGGCCCGCCAGGCGGTGGAGATGCTCGATGTACGCCTGCTCATACGGTGCGTCACCCACCACCACGCAGCGAAAACCACTGTCGAGCGACCGGCACGCCTCGACCAGGTGGTGCACGCAGTTTTCGGGCACCAGCCGGCCCACGAACAGGATGTAGCGGCGCGGCGCGAGACCGAATTGGGCCAGGGTCTCACCGGCGGGCAGCGGTCCAATGTCGGCCCCATACGCAATCACGGCATCGGGCGTACGGTGAAAACGGTTTTGGTAATAGGCCGACACCACCGTCGAATCGGTGATGAAGTGCGTGGGCAGCGTCAACGCCAGGCGTTCGCAGGCCTGGATGTACCGTTTGGCCCAACGACCCCACTTGGCCCGCTTCCAATCCATCCCGTCGACGTGCAGGACCACCTTCTGGCCGGCCAGGCGCGGAATCCAGCTGACCAGGCTGTTGCCCGCAATCACCATGAGCACCAGGTCGTAATTCTGCCCCAGCGCATGGACCGCACTGAGCGTCGTATGGACCAGGGTGTCGAGGTGCTTGTGGCGGATCGTTGGCAGCTTCACCAGGCGAACGCCGCGGTACTGCGTCCCGGCATAACCGATGTGGGGCACGCGACAGTAGACCGAAACCTCGTGGCCGCGCGCAACCAGGTTGGCGCTCAGCTCCTCCATGAGCGTCTCGAACCCACCGTAATTGGCCGGTATGCCACGGCCACCCATTATCGCAATACGCATGGGCGACTCCCTCCCTTCAAACGATTCTAACCGCCCGGTCATCAGTCCAGCACCGTGTCGTAGACAGAAACGATGCGTGCAACGTGGGCGTCCAGGCTGAATTCCCGCTGCACGCGCGCCTGCCCGGCGCGGCCCAGCCGGTGTGCCGCAACCGGATCGGCCAGTAAGTCAGTCACAGCCACTGTCAACGCGTCGACCCGCCCGGCCGCGATCAGGTGGCCCGTCTCCCCGTCGGTAATAAAGTCGTCCGGTCCACCGTGGGTGGCTACGACGGGCACGCCCAGCGCCATCGCCTCCAGGGCGACCAGGCCGAACCCCTCCATCGTCACCGTCGGCATGACCAGGACGTCGAGCGCCTGCACGGTGTCGATCACCCCGCTGCGCGCCAGTTCGCCGGTGAAGATCACACGGCCGGCCAGCGGTTCCGCCGCGGCCTGGGCTTGCAGCGCTGCGTGCAGCGGCGCGTACGCCGGCAGGGCACCGCCCACGATCACGAAACGCGCCTGCGGCCACACCGGGGCCAGCCGCGCCGCCGCGTCCAGGAAGACCTGGTGCCCCTTGATCGGGCTGATGCGTCCCACCATGCCGATCAGCGGTGCCTCGCCCACACCCAAGGCCGTACGGACGGCCGCCGCCGGGCGCTGCGGCACCAGCGTCTTCACGTCGACACCGTCTGGAACCACCACCACCCGCGGGTGATTCTGCCAGCGCCGAACCTGCGCCTGCACCGCACGGCTGATACAAATCACACGATCGGACAGGCCGACCATCAGGCGCCCCCAGGCCGAACGGGCCCGGCCACCCAACGGAAGCCGCTCGCGCACGTGCCAGACGTGCGGCACGCCCGCCAGCCGCGCCGCCAGCGCACCGTCGGCCACGGCGCTGCTGTTGGTGTGCACCAGGGCGATGTTTTCGGCCCGCAGCCAGCGCGCCAACGCCACCACCGAACCTGGCAGCCGGCCCACCAGGCCAGCCAGGGCCACCGGCGAGGTCAGTGACTGCCGCGTGCGTGGTGCCGCCAGCGGCCAAACGCGCCAGGAAACGCCGGCCTGATCCAGGGTCGCACTGAGCGGCCCCTCGAAGGGCAGCACCACCCGCGGCTGCCAGCGGCGCTGATCCAGGTGCGTCACCAGCTCGAGCAGCATCACCTCGGCGCCGGCATGATAGCCGGTAGCGCTAACGAAGAGGATGCGGCGTGTCACCCGCCACCCCTTCGAGCAGCCCCAAAAAGACCCAGAAGTAGGCCAGCCAGCTGGCTTCGGTGGCCTGGAATGCCACCAGCAGGGCGATGACGGCCAGCAGCAGACCCCCCGCCAGGAAACGGCCGGCACCGGCACGATGCAGCCAGGCCCGGAACCCGCGCCACAGGGCAACACCCAGCCCGGCGATCAGGAAAACCAAGCCAAACAGCCCGCTGTCGTAGAGCACGTGCAAAAACAGGTTGGGGATCCAGGCGCTCAGGTTCTGATTCGGGTAGAGATACGCCTGGCCGTAGGCACCGATACCCCAACCGATCCAGGGGTGTTCCTGCCAGACCTGCAGCACGTGCCGGTAGATCTGCAGACGTACCCAAACGTTGCCGTCCTGCTCCAGCGACGCCAGGGAAAGCAGCCGGTCGAACAGCGTCGACCCATCGACCACTGCCACGGTTGGCAGCGTCGTGCGTACATCGGATAAAAACACCACCGCCGCCAACGGCAGGACCACCAGAAGCAGTCCGGCCACGACCCGCAGCGCCAGCCGCGGCCGGCGTACAGCCCACACCGCGATTCCCATCCCCAGCGCGACCACAGCACCCAGCCAGGCGGCACGCGTCAAGCTGGCGGCCAGCGCCGGGATCCCCACCAGCAGCGCCAGACCTGCACTCAGACGCAGACGCCGTGCCAGCGGGGCGACGACGATGACACCCGCCAGAACCACCAACGCTGCCATGTACGACCCGAATACGTTGGATTCCCATTGGGTGCCCATGGCGGCGATCGTGCCTTCGGGTTTGAGGTGCACCCCCAGGTTGACGTGGCTCACGGTCCAGAGGGCCAGGGCCAGCAGCCCAAAGGCGGCCACCGCGCCACCGACGAGAAGCTGGACACTCACCGCCGTCTGACCCCGTCCCCGCACCAGGTTGACGGTCACGACGTAGGTGGCCAGCATCAGCACCAGCTTGAACCACAGCACCAGGCTGTTGCCCGTGTTGGGGGCGTGCAGCAGAGACGCCGCCAGGCCAATCACCAGCCAGGCCGCAAATGGCCACGTCGCCGGCGGCCAGCGCCAGACGCTGCGCCCACGCAGCACGTCGAAAATCAGCAGGATGCTCACCAGGCCGAGGGCAACGTACTCGGGGTAGACACTCAGGCCGCCCACGCTGACCTCGAAGCGGTTGATGCCCGCCGCGCCAATCAGCAGCACCAGGCCCGACAGCGGCCAGGTGACGATCGTCGCCGCCAGGAACAGCAGCGCGGCGGCGCCCGCCAGCACCGGGCGCGGGCCGATCCGCAGAATGGCGAAACCCACCGGCACACTGAACGCAGCCAGGCCCCAGGCCCAGAGTGATGGCACACCCAGGCGAGGTATGTGCCGGTGCCAGGCAGGCCAACCGATTGGCGGTCGCAGCGAATCGGGCCGGGTCAGGCGCATGGGTTCACCCTGGTCTCTGGGTCGGGCGTTGCTGCACGGCCAGTGTTTCGCTGCTGCGCTCCCCGTAATAACGATCGTACGCATTTTCCGACCGTGCCACGCGGTTCAGCACGACCCCGAGCACGTGGGCACCGGTGCGCTGCAGCTGTGCCGCCGCGCGCTGCGCCGTGCCGCGACGGGTGCGCGTGGCATCGATGACCAGCAGCGTCCCGTCACTGAGGTGGGCCAGGATCGCCGCGTCGGCGACGGCCAGTACCGGTGCACTGTCCAGGATGACGGCGTCGGCCTGGGTGCCCATCTCGTGCAGCAGCGTGCTCATGCGGCTCGAACTGAGCAGCTCCGAGGGGTTGGGCGGCAGGGGTCCACTCGTCAACAGGGCCAGGTTGGGCAGGGCGGTGGCCTGCAGGTGTTGGCTCAGCTCGGACCCGGTATCCAGGAGTGCCGTCGTCAGGCCGACGTTGTTGCCGACGCCAAACATCTGATGCAGCGTGGGGCGACGCAAATCGGCATCGACGAGGATCACCCGCTGCCCCGTCTGCGCCATGGCCGCCGCCAGGTTGGCCGCCGTCGTGCTTTTGCCCTCGCCGGGTTCGGGGCTGACCACCGTTACCGTCCGCAGCGGGTGGTCCAGGGCGGCAAAGCGCAGGTTGGCCCGCAGCACGCGATAGGCTTCGGCGCCCGACGCCTGTGGATCCTGAAGGATCACGGGCCCACTGCCGTTGGCGGCCGGCCCGCGTGTGACCGTCGCCAGCACGGGTAGCGAAGTGGCAGCCGCTGCCCGCTCCGCCGTGTGGAGACGGTCATCGAGCGCTTCGAGCACGAAGGCCAGGGCCAGGGCCATCGCCAGGCCGACGATGGCGGCGGCCAGGGCATTGAAGAGCGGCCGCGGCCGCACCGGATTGGGGCTGCCGGTGGCGGGCTGCACGACAGTGATGTTGTCTGCCGATTGCGCTTCGGCCAGGCGGATCCCCTCGTAGCTGGCGGTCAGTGCGCTCAACGATTGGCGCAAACGGGCCAGCACATCGGCGTTGGCCGCACCCGCCTCCTCCGCTTTGATTTGGGTTTCGCTGGCAGCGATCTGCTCCTCCAAATTTGCCTTGGACGCCGCAAACCGCGCCACCTGGCGTGCCTGGTTGGTCGCAATGAAGGTCGCGGCCAGGGTGTTGGCGATCGTTTCGGCATCCGCCGGGCTGGCGGCATCGACCTGCAGCCGGATCAGCTGGGTTTCGCGAATCGGTTCTGCCTCTACGGTGAAACGCCAGTTACGTGCCGGATCGATTGCCGCCAGTTGGGCAGTCGTGGCTTCGAGCGTAGCCGGCTGACCGATGATTTCGGCATAGGTCGTGGCCAGGCGTTCACCGGCATAGATTGCGCTGACATCGGCGGTGGCGGGCGCGGCGGGTGAAACCTGGAGCAGGGCCTGGGCGCGGTAGACCGGCGCCGCACGCAGGCTCAGGCCATACGCCACGGCCGCGTACAGCAGGGGCAGCAGGATGAGCAACCACCACCGGCGGCGCAAAAACGCCAGGTAAGGGCTTATGTCGGGTAACTGGGTCATGCATCGAACCTCTGGTTTCGTCAGGTTCCGGCAACTTGTCGATAAACGTCCAACGTGGCCTGGGCGGACCGCTGCCAGGTGAACGTGGCCGCACGCGCCAGGCCGCGCGCCCGCAGCGTCGTGCGCAGGGTTTCGTCGTCCGCCAGGCGCTGCATGCCAGCCGCGATCGACGCCACCTGGGTGGGATCGACCAGCAGCGCCGCATCGCCGGCGGCTTCGGCGAGGGCACCGGTCTGCGAGGCCACGACTGGAACCCCACACGCCATCGCCTCGAGCGGCGGCAGACCGCTCCCCTCGTAGAGCGACGGAAAAACGAACAGCTGTGCGCCGTTGAGCAGGGCCACCAGGTCATCCAACGGGACACGGCCCAACACGTGTACGGCGCCCTGGAGTCCGAGCCGTGCCACCGCGGCGTCGATGTCCTGGCTGGCATTGCCGGGCGGTCCGGCGATGACCAACGGCCACGTCCGGAAGCGGCGCAGCGCTGCGTACGCTTCCACCAGGCGCACGATATTCTTACGATCGACCTGTGCACCCGCAAACATGACATACGGGGACGATAGGTGATAACGCGCCAGAACCCCATCGACGACCGGCGCTGGCAGCGGACGGAACACCGGATTCAGACCGTTGGGTATCACATGGACCCGATCCGTGTCGAGGGCACTGGCATAGACGCGGCGCAGGTCGAGCGCTGTCTGCTGTGACGGCACCAGAATGGCGGCCGCGCGCGCGACCGCCCGCTGCACCGAGATGCGGTGGAACAGACGCCACGCCGGATGGAAAGCCTGCCAGCCGTCCTCCAGGATCGTATCGTGGATCGTCACCACCAGCGGGCACGGCAGCGGCGGCAGCGGTGCAATGAACGCCGGCGCGTGCACCAGGGCCGGGCGGCGGCGCCACAGGGTCACTGGCAGCTGCCCTTCGATCCCCCACAGCAGGCCGGCGGCATCGGCCAGTTTTTGCCAGGTGTGCGTCTTCACGCGGAAGCCGGGTGCCACGAAGGCATCGATCCGCCAGTCATCCTGGCCACTGGTGCGCAGGGCGTGCAGCAGCTCGTTGCCGTAGGTGCCGATGCCGCTGCGGTTACGCGCCGGAAAACTGAGATCGAACACGGCACGTCGCCTGGCTGTTGTCATTCGCTCACCGATTGCGGTTGAGCGCCGGGGGTACGCAGTGACAGACGAAACAGATCGAAGCCGCACAGCTGCGCCAGCAGGACGAACACCAGGCCGCTGGCCAACACGACCGCGCCCGCACACAACAGCAAGCCCCCAAAACTGGACGCAAGCGGCGCAAACAGCGTCGTTTCCACCAACCACGCCACCGCACCGGCTGCCAGCGCGGCCGGCAGCAGGCGCACCAGGTTATTCAGCAGCTGGCGCACGTCGAGGCTGTGATGGCGGACCACCAACACCAGGCCAAACAATACGCTCGAAATCACCGTCGTAACCGACAACGCCAGCGCCAATCCAAACGCCCCCTGCGTGCGGCTTAAGATGGTTGCCAAAACCAAGTAACCGCCCAGGGCGACCGCCAACACCCACAGCGGGGAACGAACGTCCTGGCGCGCGTGCAGCGCTTTCAGCAGAATAGCGCCGATGCCCGCCGTGGTCAGACCCAGGGCGTAACCCGCCAGAAGTTGGGCGGTCTGTTCGGCATCGGCTGCGCTAAATGCACCACGCTGGTACAGAAGTGTCACCCACAGGCGGCTGGCACCCACCAGCCAGGCCGTGCACACCAGCAGCGGTGGCAGTGTTGCCCGCAGACCACTGCTGAGCGCAGCTCGAAAGCCCGCTGGGTGATCGCTCAGGGCGGCCAGGCGTGGAAACAGGACAATCGCCAGTGAGCCGGCAACCAGGAAGAGGGGCAGGGATGACAGCTTCTGCGCCAGGGTCAGTCGTGCTACGGCGCCTTCGCCGAGGTGCGACCCAAAGGTGCGTTCCACGATGGTGGTGACCTGCGCCAGGCTGGCATAGGCCAGGAGCGGCACGGCCAATACGACCACCCGCCGCACCGGCGCTGCCAGCCAGGATGGGCGACCCGTCGCTGCCGGACCTTGATACGGCTGCCGCACCGACGTGGCCAGCAGCGGCAGCTGGACGATCAGCTGCAGCCCCATCGCTAGGGCCATGGCCAATGCCAGCAGTCCGACGGTAACGCCCGGCACGAACGCCAGCACGCTCAGTGCGGCCAAGCTGCTGAACGCGGGCACGAAGGCCGGCCAGGCAAATCGGTGGTGTGCATTGAGCAGCACACCCACCACACCGGCCAGGACGAGGCACAACGCGCCGGGCAGGAGATACCGCAGCGCCTGCACGGTCAGCAGCTGGGTGGCGGTATCGAATCCGGGCAGCAGGGCGGGCACCAGGCGTGGCAGCAGGGCCACGGCCAGGGCGATTCCCGTGCCCAACACCAGCAGCGTACCGGTCAGCACTCGACCGACGAAACGCCGGCTCTGCCACTGGCTGTGACTGCGGAGTTCCAGGTAGACTGGCACCACCGCCGCCGCAAGTGTACCCGCCACGAGCATTTGCTGCAAAATCGACGGGATCAGCAGCGCCGTGAAGAGGGCGTCGGTCGCCGGGCTGGCACCATACTGAGCGGCCAACGCCGCGTCGCGCAGGTAGTTTAGCGCGTTGGTCGCCAGTGTCAAGATGAGCACCAACAGGGCAGGACGCCGCAGGTTACCGGTCATGCGTCACGTCGCGCGTGGTCAGCGTCTGCCAACTGCGCCGTGCCAGCGACAGCGAGAGGGCGGCCCAGAACCGCGGGTAAGCCAGCCAATACCAACGTGAGGCAGCCAGGTGGGGATACAGGGTGGCCAGCTCACCGCGCGTATGAAAGATCGTATGGTGCAGAACGGTCCACGTTTCACGCGGCGTCTCGGGCCAGAAGCGCAGGGTCTCACCCGGGGGCGACGAGCGTGCCAGGAACGACCGGTTGGAAAGCCGTCCGGCACGCGCCCATGCCTGCAAACGAACGGAGACATCGGCGGCGAGACGGTCGGTCGCCAATCGTAAGGTGTCTGATGGACTGTAGGTGGACGTGAGCTGCAGAGCTGGATACAGAAAACGTGCTTCCCCACGGGCCTGCGGCGTCAAACCCGCGCTGACCTGTGCCGGCGTCAACCAGTCGGCCAGGTATGCCAGGTCCACCAGGTGTCCGAGGCGCACCAGGCGTTCGAGTACCGATACCGAGCCGTGGGTGGCCAGGTGGTGCAGCAGGGCCGGCTGCGACGGGAGCCAGGCCGTTGTTCCGAGCAGGGGCGCCGGTGTGGCCGACTGCCACAGGTGGTCGGTGAGATCGAGGGTGACACCGCGGTAGTCCTCGCGCACGCCACCGTGCAGATCGACGCGGCGCGGGTTGTCGGGATGGTCGTGTGTCCAGGAGACGACACCGCGATTGTCAGGCGGACACAGCACGATGTGCCGCCACGTCACGTTCTCCACGGTGTAGCGCAATTCAGATAATGCAGCGCGCGCCCGCTCGAGATCATCGCGCGGCACCAGGATGTCGAGGTCGTGCAGCACGCGGTCTGCGATGTGCGGATAGACGTGCTGCACCAGGAGCACGGCGCCCTTGAGCGGCATGGCCGGAATGCCGGCGCGGTGCAGACTCTCCAGGATGGCGCGTAGTTCCACCAGCAGACGCTGATTGCGTTGGTGGTTGAGGTCGTAACCGGCAGCGGCACGCTCCTGAATCTCGGCCGGCAGGTGGGGCCAAAACGGTTCGTGGTGTAACAGCGGCAGCACCCCTTGCAGATAGGCCAAATGGCCAAAGGCCTGCCAGGTCGCACGATCCCAGGTTGCGATAGCCGGCGGCGGTGATCCTGGCCGCAGTACCCACGCTGCCAGGACCTCCAACACGCTGGCCAGCTGGTCGGTCATTCCACCATTCAGCAGAGACTCCGCACCGGATGCCATCACTCAGGACAGGCCTGGATCAGGTGGGTGAGCTGGCGCAGGCCCAGCAGCAGGCGCGGTCCCGGCCGGTTGAGCAGGCCGTCGTCGATGACGTGCACCTGGCCGGTGCGCAGTGCGCTGACCTGTTCCCAACCCTGCCGCGCCGTCACGTGTTCGGGCCGCGCCGCGCTGCCGAAGCCGCTCCATGCCAGTACGATCAGCTCGGGATCGTAGGCCTGGATAGCCTCGTCGCTGATCTGGGGGCTGCGTTGACCCGTGCCGGCCAGGCCGCTCACGCCGCCCGCCCACGTCACCAGCTCGGGCACCCAATAACCGGCGGCGGTCGGCGGTTTGTGCCAATCTTCCACGTAGACGCGCGGCCGGCGGACCCGCCGGCTGTTGGCGGTGGCAATGGCGGCCATGCGTCGCCGCAGGTCTTCCACCACCACCTGCGCCATGACGTCAGCACCGACAGCGCGGCCAATCAGGACGATGCTTTCCATCACGTCGTCCATGGTCTTGGGATCGACACTCAGCACCGGCACGCCGTCAACTTCCAGGCGTGCGGCAATCTCACCGTGCAGTCGGGTCGAGGTGATGATTTGGTCAGGTCGAAGATCGTGGATACGCGGGTCGTGCACGTCGAGCCAGCCATCCACATCGATTGTTTTGCGGCGTGCTTCGGGTGGCCAATCGCAGTATCGGGTGACACCTACGACGCGGTCACTCACTCCCAGGGCATAGAGGACTTCGGACGTGCCCGGTGCCAGTGAGATGATGCGCTGTGGATGGCGGTTAGCACTGGCAGTCATGCGTGGAGTGACTCCAGCGGGGGTACGCTGGCTGCTGCCAGATTCTCTGCAACCTGCGCGGGTGTTTTGGCGCCCACGACGACGGTACTGACGGCGGGATGGTCCAGGACGAAACGAATTGCGACCTGTGCCGGCGTTGCCGTGGGTGCCGATAGGCGCTCGTGCAGCAGCTGGGCGGCGCCGATGCGTTGGTTCAGGTAGTCGGCCGGCCAGCGGCTGCGGTGATCCTGGGCGGCGAATTGGGTGCCTGGCTGGTACTTGCCGGTCAGGATGCCATTGGCCAGCGGTTCGCGGGCGATGATGCCAATGCCGGCGGCCTGGGCTGCTGGGAACAGGTCCTGCGCGGCCTCGCGCTCGAGCAGGTTGTAGACGACCTGGATGGCGTCGGGTTGGCCGCAGGTCATGGCTGCCAGACCCTCCTGGGTATCGTGGATCGACACGCCGCAGCTGCGGATTTTGCCCGCTGCTTTGAGCTCCTCCAGCACCGTCCAGGTCTCGTCGGCGACCAGGACGGCCAGGCTGGGGTTGTGCAGCTGGTAGAGGTCGATCACATCGGTGCGCAGGCGGCGCAGGCTGTGTTCGCAGGCAAAGCGGATATAGCCGGCGGCAAACGCGACGCTGTGGGTCACCGGCAGCACCGCACCAGGCGCAAAACTGGCGAGGGGTTGGCCGAGGAATCGTTCGAGGTGGGGTGCCAGGGTGGGATCGATGCCGTAGTGGTAGAAATTGCCCCCGACTTTGGTGGCGATCACCACGTCGTGGCGTTGGCCCGCCGCGGCCAGGACCTCACCCAGCAGGTCTTCGCTGTGGCCGTGCCCATAGACGTCGGCGGTATCGAAGAAGGTGCAGCCAAGTTCCAGGGCGTGGCGAATCGCCGCACGCGAAGTGTCATCGTCGGTTGGACCGTAACTGTTGCCGAAGGCAGCCCCGCCGATGGCCCAGGCGCCAAAACCCACGGCCGAGACACGCATGCCGGTTCGGCCAAGTGGTCGATATTCCACAGGTGTGTTGCAGACCTCGGTGACGGATTGGGCGCGATTGTACCACAGGTTGGGCGGATGGGCATAGTGGGGATTTTGGATTTTGGATTTTGGATTTTGGATTGGGGGAGGGGGGGGGGATTTTGGATTTTGGATTTTGGATTTTGGATTGGGGAGGGGGGGGATTTTGGATTTTGGATTTTGGATTTTGGATT
>CAYUCC010000109.1:0-13721 GCA_964443225.1 uncultured Anaerolineae bacterium | reverse complement strand
AGCCGACTGGGGACGGTCTCGCCAGACGCACAGCCCGCTTTAGCGGCCTTGAGCTAAAGCTCAGGCTCAAAGCTGAAGTCGGCTCAAGCCGACTGGGGACGGTCTCGCCAGACGCACAGCCCGCTTTAGCGGCCTTGAGCTTTGAGCCTGAACTTTAGTTCAAGGCGTACGTCGACGCCATACGTCCCAGGTGGAGTGCGCACAACGCTGTGCGCACTCCACGGCGCCTTTGTTTGATGGTACCAGGTATGGTCAGGAGGACACCATGCGGGAACCGATAATCCCCCAGCAGTTAGTTGCCAGGCCTATGCCTGATTTCATCGTGGCCGAGCCGCCGCGACCCAACCTGTGGACATCGGTGTTGGCCACGCTCGACGACGTCGCCCGCCGCCTCGACCTCGATGCGGGTATCCATTCAATCTTACGCCAGCCCGAACGCGAGCTGACGGTGGCGGTGCCGGTGGTGATGGACAACGGGCGGATCGAGGTCTTTACGGGTTACCGCGTCCAGCATTCCAGCGCACGCGGGCCGTGTAAAGGGGGCATCCGCTACCACCCCAACGTCGACCTGGACGAAATGCGCGCCCTGGCGGCGTTGATGACCTGGAAATGCGCCGTCGTTGGTATCCCCTACGGCGGGGCCAAAGGTGGTGTGCGCTGCGATCCCAAACAGATGACCGAAACCGAAGTGCGTAACCTGACCCGGCGCTTCACGGTGATGATCCTGCCGGTGATCGGCCCCAAACGCGACATCCCGGCGCCTGACGTCAACACCAACGCCCAGACCATGGCCTGGATGGCCGACACAGCGACGATGTTACGCGGTGAATCGACAACCGAAATCGTCACTGGCAAGCCGATTGCGCTGGGTGGATCCTTGGGGCGGCGGGAGGCGACTGGCCTGGGTGTAGCGTTGACCACACGCGAGCTGCTGGCGCGGCAGCGCTGCAACCTGGCCGACACCACGGTTGCCGTGCAGGGTTACGGCAACGTTGGCGCGGCCACGGCGACGTTTTTGCACCAGATGGGCTGCAAGGTTGTGGCGGTGAGCGACGTCAGCGGCGGGCTGTACGACCCCACCGGTCTGGACATCACGGCGATCAACCGTTACGTGACCGAACATCCGTACGGCCTGTTGGACGGTTATGCGGCGCCTGGTGTCGAAGAAATCAGCAATGACGATCTGCTGACCAGCGCGGTCGACGTGCTGATCCCGGCGGCATTGGAACAGCAGATTCGCGCCGACAACGCCGCCTTCATCCAGGCGCGCACGATTGTCGAGGCCGCCAACGGACCGACAACGCCCGAAGCCGACGAAATCCTGCGTGACCGCGGCATCCTGGTGGTGCCCGATGTGCTGGCCAACGCCGGCGGTGTGGTTGTCAGCTATTTCGAGTGGGTGCAGGACCTGCAGCGATTCTTCTGGAACGAGGACGAGGTACGCCGCAACCTGGAGCGCATCATGGTGGAGAGTTTCGCCCGCGTGTGGGAGTTCAGCCAGGAGCGGGTCGTGCCGCTGCGTTTGGGGGCCTACATGCTGGCCGTCCAGCAGGTGGCCGATGCGGTGCGCAGCCGCGGCGTCTTTCCGTAATACGACAGACCCGCTGCGACACAGGCCGCTGCGGAATGCAGTGCCGGCACGGCAACGATGCCAGGCCGGCACTGTTTGTTATGACCATCGAATGCCCAGTTTTAAACGGTATCTTGACGTAAGGCCTGAGAAGGCTATAATTCCTTATGATAGCCAAGATTGTAGAAATTTGACAAAACGCAAGTTCGTAAGAATTTATTGGGAAAGACATGAACGTTTCGGAAGTCGTCCAGTATTGGCTGGAGTCAGCGGAGGACGATTGAGGAGATCGCATCATGGCTGAAATCACTACTCCAACACAAGACATCACCCGACAGCGGGTGATGATGCAAATTCATGAGCTGGTGCGTGTCCTCCAATCGCAGAAACTCGACATCACCGCAGTCTATTTGTACGGATCGTATGCTTCCAATACGGCCGATTCGGATAGTGACATCGACGTGGCGGTGGTTTCACCGGACCTGACCGGCGACCGTGTGCAGGACTGGGTGCGCCTGACCTATCCGGCCACGCGCATCAATCTACGCTTCGAAGTCATTGGTTTTCGGCCGGAGGAGTTCCGCGACGAACATCCACTGGCCTGGGAAGTGAAAACACGGGGTATCCTGGTCATGTAGTTAATCCGCTTTGATTCCCCACTGCTGCCCCATCCGCCTGCACAGAAAGGCTCACCCATGCCGCCACCCGCCATCCTGCACGACCTCGTGGACCGCTTCCGTGCCAACCTCGACAGCTACAAACGCGGCGTCTACAACGAGACCCAGGTTCGCCGCGAGTTCATCGATCCGTTCTTCGAAGCGTTGGGGTGGGACGTCAGCAACCGCCAGGGTTACGCCGAAGCCTACAAAGAGGTCGTGCACGAAGACGCGATCAAGGTCAGCGGCGGTACCAAGGCGCCCGACTACGGTTTCCGCATCGGCGGTGTGCGTAAGTTTTTCGTCGAAGCCAAAAAGCCCTCGGTCGACATCAAGGGCGACGTCCACCCCGCTTACCAACTGCGGCGCTATGCCTGGAGCGCCCGCCTGCCGCTGAGTATCCTCACCGACTTCGAGGAATTTGCCGTCTACGACTGCCGCATCAAGCCGGACAAGGCCGACAAACCGTCCACTGCACGCGTACTGTACGTCACCTTCGAGCAGTACGCGGCGCGCTGGGAGGAGATCGCCGGTGTCTTCACGCGCGAGGCGATCCTCAAGGGTTCGTTCGACCGCTATGCCGAAGCCAAGGGCGGCAAACGCGGCACCGCCGAAGTCGATGCCGCCTTCCTGGCCGAGATCGAACGCTGGCGCGACCTGCTGGCGCACAACATTGCCCTGCGCAACCCCAGCCTCGGTGCGCGCGAGCTCAACTTCGCCGTGCAGCAGACGATCGACCGCATCATCTTCCTGCGCATCGGCGAGGATCGCGGCATCGAGCCCTACGGCCAGCTGCTCGGTCTCGTCAACGGCGGCCAGGTCTACCCCCGTCTGCTGGAACAGTTCCGTCGCGCCGACGAGCGCTACAACTCCGGCCTCTTCCACTTCCGCCCTGAAAAGGACCGCCTCGACACGCCCGACACGCTCACGCCTGGCCTGGCCATCGACGACAAGGTGCTGCGCGACATCCTCAGGAACCTCTACTACCCCGACAGTCCCTACGAGTTCTCGGTGCTGCCTGCCGACATCCTGGGCCAGGTCTACGAACAGTTCCTGGGCAAGGTCATCCGCCTGACAACCGGCCACCGGGCGGTGGTCGAGGAGAAGCCGGAGGTGCGTAAGGCGGGCGGCGTTTACTACACGCCGACCTACATCGTCGACTACATTATCAAACAGACGGTGGGCAAACTGGTGGAGGGCAAACGGCCCGGTCCGCTGGGGGGTGTCAGCAAACTGCGTATGCTCGACCTGCACAAGAAGCTGGCGGCGGAGCAGGTGCCGCACGCCAAAACAGTTCTCCAGCGCCAGGTCGAAGCCACCGACCGGCAGATCGATGCGCTGGTGTATGAGCTGTACGGGTTGACAGACGCCGAGATCGCGATCGTCGAGGGGGGGTAGAGGGGCCGTCAACGAATGCCTGCGGCAGCACGAATGCGCGAATGGTCGACCGCCGTCGCGTTCACCAATCGCTGAATCCACGATTCGATTGACACGGTTTATGCTGAGTGCTACAATCTGTGCACAAAACATTCCGACGCCTGTAATCGACGGGTGCAAATCATTGAGGTGAAGTAGCATGACTGTATTCGGTGCGCGTGACCTGTTGCAGCAAGAGGTGGAGAAGCTGCCGGAAGCAATAGTCGCCGAGGTCCTTGATTTTGTGTTGTTTATTAAGACCAGGCGCTCGGAAGAGGCTTTTTTGTGGCAGCAGGTCGAGGCAGCTCAGGCGCGGCGTAAGCGTCATCCGGAGGATGTGCGAACCGTTACGGCCGAGGAATGGGATGCGCTAACTGCAGGACTAGAGGTGACATATGACCTGGAATCCTGAGCTGCAGGCTCGGTTTGACGCCCTACGACTGGCCGAACTTGCTGGCTCCCTGACTGCGTCAGAGGAAGTTGAATTTGCCACGTTGATTCGCACTCTGGAGGCTGAGGAGGCACAGCGCCTGGGCCCGGCGATGGATCGTATGCATCGCGAGGAGAACGAGCTGCAGGATCAACTTAAAGCACTTCAGGCAGAAAATGACGAGCTTGCCAAACTATTGAGCCAACAGCAGCAATTCGTAGCTGACGCCAGGCGCTGGCTTTCCCAATTCGATCAGCGTCATTTGGCGATTCGGCAGGCCTATTCGCGTTTGACCGGCCAAACGTTGACAGCCAAATAAACCAGGAGGTAGATCATGACCCTTTCGCAATTGCTCGGAGACATGGGCAAGCTGGAAAGAGAATTACAGAGATTCGAGACCAGGTTTGGCGTCAAATCCGGTGATTTCCATGCCGCCATGATGCGGGGCGACCTGGAAGAGCTCGATGCGCTGGACGACTATCGAATGGAATTCGTGGAATGGTTAGCTCTCTACAAGACCTGGCAAAGCCTGGACGAAAGGTATCGACAGCTCATCGTTCGTCAACCGGTTGCGCTTCAGATCAAGGCTAACCTGGAGCCCGCCTTTGCCTGATCCACTAAATTCTTTACATCTTTTCCACACCCGCTGGATCCAACGCTCGCGAGTACCGATCCTCATCACAAACATATACCTCCGGATATCAGTCATCACCGCATCCCAGCCCCGGATTTGAGTTTTACACGCCCCAATTTGCCGTTTTTACTGGACGAGATCGCGCGCAATGTGCTTCACACATAGCGGACGGCCTGGTTTTTCGCACTCCCGCTTTGCCAATCCTCGACCGACCTGTGTATAATATGCGCAGGCCAATCACATGTTGAAAAGTCTGCACGCGCGATTGACATTTCTGTTTGCGGCGTTCGTCCTGCTCGTGGTCGTGTCGGTTGGGGCCATGCTGTGGGGGAGCGAAACGCAGCGCCAGGACGCCCTGCTCATCAACCTGGCAGGGCGCCAGCGTATGCTCGCGCAGCAAATGACCCGCCTGGCCCTCGAGGCGGACGCGGGTGGCCCCGCCGTCCGGGCCGCCCTGCGCGATGCCGAAACAACCTTCGACCAGACCCTGCACGCCCTGCTCGACGGCGGGCCTGCCCCCACCTTCGACCACACCACCGTCGACCTCCCACCCACCCGCGACCCTGCCCTGCGGACCGCACTGGCGCAGGTGCGGCTGACCTGGGATGACTTCCGGACCCGCCTCGATGCCCTGCCCGCCGCACCGCAAGACGCCGCGGCACAGACCGTGACGCTGCGTTCGATCGGGGACGAATCGTCGACACTCGTGGCACAGGCCGATGCGGTCGTCTACCGTTTCGAAACCAACGCCACGGCCAAACTCAACCGCCTGCGCGCCATGCAGGTCGGCTTCCTGGTGGCTGCCCTTGGCCTGCTCGCGGCGGGTGCCTGGGTGACGCACCGCTCGGCACTGGCTCCGCTGGACGAACTGGCACGCGCCGCCGCTCACCTGGGCACCAACGACCTCGATCGCCCCGTGCACGTGTCAGGCCCGCAGGAGATGCAGGCCCTGGCCCATTCGTTCGACACCATGCGGCAGAACCTGCGTGCCTCGCGGGCGCAGTCACTCGACCTGATGTCCACGCTGGAAACGCGTGTGACGCAGCGCACCGCCGAGCTCGACGCCCTCAACGCGGTGACGCGCGAGATTACGGCCCAGCTTGACGGGCGCGATGTGCTGAATTCGGTCACCGCCAAAGCACGCACGCTGCTCGACGCCGATGCCGCCATGATCTGCCTGCTCGACGACAGCGGGCAGCAGCTGCAGCTCAAAGCCGCCAGCGGCACGCACCCCTTGGCCATCGACTCGGTCCGTATGTCGAGCGCCAACCTGGCGCACGCCGTGCTCACCAGCGCCCAGGCCCTGCGCTGCCATGGGTCCGACTGTGTAGGCGGCTGCAGCCTGTGGTGCACGATGCATGCGGCCAGCCACGTCGTGGCGCCGCTGCGAATCGGTGACGACGTCATCGGTGCCCTGTGCGTCAGCAGCGCACGGCCCGATCATTTTAGCGGCGAGGCCACCGACCTGGTGACCAAACTGGCCAACACCGCCGCCGTGGCCCTGCACAACGCCCAGCTCTACGCCCAGGCCGAAAAGGTGGCCGTGCTCGAAGAGCGCAACCGCATCGCCGCCGACATGCACGACGGGTTGGGGCAGACGCTGAGCTACCTGGGCCTGGTCACCGATCAGACCAGCGAGCTGGTGGCCGCCGGGCAGGACGACCAGGCGTTGGCGCAGCTGGGCCGCATGCGCCAGGCCATCAACCAGGCCACCCGCCAGGTGCGCGCCTCGATTCACCAGCTGCTCGATGGAACGCCGCACGAGCGACGGCTCTCCGATCAGCTGCACGCCGCGGTGGCTGAGTTCGAGGAACGGTACCGGCTGGCCATCCAGTGGCAGGCCGAGGACGGCGCCTGGACCGACACACCGCGCGAGGTTACGGAACAGGTGCTCAACGTCACCCGCGAAGCGCTGGAAAATGCCTGCCGCCATGCCGGTGCCCGTTCCATCGGCGTCTACCTCGGGCGTGAAAACGGTCACCGCTTTGTCAAGATCAAGGACGATGGACGTGGCTTCGATCCGGATGCGCTGTCGAGCAGCCCACCGGGGCACTTCGGCCTGCTGATCATGGCGGCACGCGCGGCGCACATCGGCGGCGAGTTGTGCGTCGATTCGGCGCCCGGTGCCGGCACCTGTGTCACGTTGAACCTGCCCGTAATGGAGACCCACCCATGACACCACACCGTGTCCTGCTGGCCGACGATCACGCCCTGTTTCGCGAAGGCCTGGCCGGAATCATAACGGCGCAGCCCGACATGGAAGTGGTTGGCGAAGCCAGCGACGGGCTGGAAGCGGTGGTCATGGCGCAGGAACTCATGCCCGACCTGGTGTTGATGGACGTGCAGATGCCAACCCTCGACGGCATCGAGGCGGCGCGCCAGATCCGCGAAAGCCTGCCGCTCACCACGATCGTCATGCTGACCGTGCGCGACGACGACGAGAAGCTGTTTGCCGCGCTCAAAAACGGCGCCCAGGGGTATCTCCTCAAAGACATTCACTCGAAGGAGATGCTGGCCATGCTGCACAGCGCGCTGCGCGGCGAAGCGGCGCTGAGCCCGCGTATGGCGGGCCGCGTGCTGAGCGAATTCCGGCGTATCAGCGCCGATAACCCGGCACCCCCCTGGACCGATGACCAGGAACCGGTGGAACTGACACGACGCGAACTGGAGGCGTTGACGATCGCCGCCCGCGGGGCGTCGGACAAAGAGATCGCCGACGAAATGTGCATCAGCATTCACACGGTCAAAAGCCACATCCGCAGTGTTCTCGCCAAACTGCACGTAAACACGCGGCGCGATGCGGCACGCGTGGCCAAAACCAAAGGCCTGCTCCACAAGAACTAGTTCTTTTGCCCTAATCCACTCGAAATATCCCTCTTGAGATCATCCCTCAGACGGCCACTGAGGGATTCATTTGTGATCGATTTCGCCTTATCCTCTTACCGGGCAGGGAGCCTGCACAGCCTGCGCGTTCGATTCGACCCGATCCAACTCATGCAAAGAACAACACGCCGCGTCCTGCTCGTCAGTTCTGAACACTTGTTTGGCGAGAGCCTGGAGGCCATCCTGCGCAAAGTCGGCGACGTCGAACTGCGGGGACCACTGCCGCCCCAACAGGAGGTCGTGACAACGCAGCTGGCGGCCTTGCGTCCTGATGCGGTCATCGTCGTGGATGAGGGCAGAGACAATACGAACGTGGTACTGTTGATAGCGACCATTCTCCAGCAGTTTCCCCGTCTGCCGGTCATCCATGCAGGACTTGCCGACAATACCTTCCAGGTGTTATCCGCCCAGTCGCTCCCCGCGCGCAGTGCAGACCTGGTGGAGGCCATTCTGAATCTGCCGCTCGAGCTGAATGGGGACCGGGCAACACCGGGACCCTGGTGACGGAGGGTAAGTACACTATGCAGGTGAAACTCGAGACATTGCACGAAGTCGCAACGCTGGATGGCACATCGCACCGGGCCCGGCGCCGGCGCCCGTGGCTTGCCTGGTTTGGGCTGCTGGTGCTGGTTCTGATGCTGCCTGTTTCTCGGGCGAAGGCCCAGGACCCGGTCGCCGGCGAAACCCTGTTTACCCAGAAATGCGCCAGCTGTCACCGCATCGGCGGCGGCAACCTGGTGGGACCCGACCTGCTCGGCGTGACGACCCGCCGCGACCAGGCCTGGCTGGCGCGCTGGATCAAGGAGCCGGACAAGGTGCTGGCAGAGGGGGATGCCACGGCAACCCAGTTGTTTGCCGACTTCAACCAGATCCCCATGCCCAACCTGGGCCTGAGCGACACCGACGTGGCCGCCCTGATCGCCTACCTTGCGCGCGCCGAACCGTCGGCGACGCCTGTCCCCACCCTGCCGCCCGGGAATGCCGATCAGGGCAAGGCCCTGTTCATGGGGACGGCGGCGCTGGCCAACGGCGGTCCGTCGTGTATGGTCTGCCACGGTGTGGCCGGCATGGGTGCCCTGGGCGGCGGCGCCCTGGGTCCTGACCTGACCGATGTCTTCAACCGTTACGGCGGGCAGGCGGGGCTGGGGGCGTTTCTCGGCAGCCCCTCGACCACGACGATGAATGCGATCTGGGCGGCGCAGACCATGACCGAGCAGGAGCGTGCCGATCTCGTGGCCTTTTTTGAATCGACCACGGCGCCCACGCGGCCGCCGTCGACCCTATGGACCCTGGCGGCACTGGCGGCCGCCGTGGCTGCAATCCTGGTCCTGGCCTCGGCCGTGATCTGGCGCCATCGGCTGACCGGCGTGCGCAAGCCGATGGTCGCGCGGTCGACCGGGAAGAGCTGACGCGTCTCGACGGACTCGAACAGCTGTCGTTTTGGCAGCCGGTCCATTGAAACATGCAATTCATACCGATGGCGAAGAACTGATCGTTTTGGCAATTTTGCACGACGCCCCTGCGGCGTTATAAGGGCTTGTAAAAGAATAACTTCCGGCAAAATGGCCGTAATTCGCCGCAAATCACGGGAAGTTATTCTTTTACAAGCCCTAAGCCCACTCCTCGGAGGAACAACGATGGCCTGGATCCAGGACTTGATCAACCCAAAATCGCGCAAGTGGGAGGAGTTTTACCGCAACCGCTGGCAGCACGACACCATCGTGCGCAGCACCCACGGCGTGAACTGCACGGGCGGTTGTTCGTGGCAGGTGTACGTCAAGGACGGCATCATCACCTGGGAGATGCAGCAGACCGACTACCCGCTGCTGGACGATAGCCTGCCGCCCTACGAGCCGCGCGGCTGCCAGCGCGGCATCTCCGCCTCCTGGTACGTCTACAGCCCGATCCGCGTCAAGTACCCCTATGCGCGCGGCGTGCTGCTGGACTTCTGGCGTGCGGCGCGGGCGGGCGGACTGGACGCGGTGGAAGCCTGGGCCTCGATCATCGAGGATGAAACGAAGCGTACGCGCATCCAGCAGGCGCGCGGCAAGGGCGGTTTCCGCCGCACTTCCTGGGACGAGGTGACCGAGATCGTGGTCGCCGCCATGCTCCACACCGCCAAAAAATACGGACCCGACCGCATCTTCGGCTTCTCGCCCATCCCGGCCATGTCGTACCTCTCCTACGCCGGTGGTTCGCGCTTCCTACAGCTGTTTGGCGGCGTCAACATGAGTTTCTACGACTGGTACGCCGACCTGCCCAACGCCTTCCCCGAAGTCTGGGGCGACCAGACCGACGTCTGCGAATCGGCCGACTGGTACAACAGCAAATACATCGTCTCGTACGGCGCCAACATGAGCATGACGCGTACCCCCGACGTGCACTTCATTGCCGAGGCGCGGCACAACGGCACGAAGTACGTCTCGATCGCACCCGACTTCAGCCAGGTCTCCAAGTATTCCGACTGGTGGATCCCCGTCAAACCCGGCACCGATGCGGCGCTGTGGATGGCGGTCAACCACGTTATTCTCAAGGAATTCTTCGAGGAACGCCAGGTTCCCTATTTCATCAACTACCTCAAACAATACACCGACAGCGCGTTCCTGGTGGAGCTGGAGCAGGAGGGCGACAGCTACAAAGCCGGACGCCTGCTGCGCGCCAACCGCATCACCCGCTACCAGGACGAAGAGAACGGCGACTGGAAACTGCTTGTCTTCGACAAAACCAGCGGGCAGCCGCGCATGCCCAAGGGAACCGTCGGCTACCGCTGGAGTAAAGAAAAGGGCAAGTGGAACCTCAAGATGGAGGACGGCCAGGACGACACACCGTTGGACCCCGAGCTGACCTTCCTTGATGAGCACGACGAGATCGTACAGGTTGCATACCACGAATTTGCCGAGGGCAAGGTCGCCCGGCGCGGCGTCCCGGTCCGCTACGTGGAGACCGGCCGCGGCCGCGTGCCCGTAACTACCGCCTTCGATCTGCTCGTAGCGCAGTTCGGCGTCAGCCGGGGTTTGCCGGGCGATTACCCCACCTCCTACGATGAGATCGGCCCCTACACACCGGCCTGGCAGGAACAGTACACCGGCATTGGCCGCGAGACGGTCACCCGCCTGGCGCGCGAGTTTGCCCACAACGCCGAGGTCACCAACGGTAAATCGATGGTCATCGTCGGCGCGAGCATCAACCACTGGTACAACAACAGCCTGATGTATCGTGCCCCCATCACCGCCCTGATGCTCTGTGGCTGCTGCGGCGTCAACGGCGGCGGCATGAACCATTACGTGGGGCAGGAGAAGCTGACGCTGGTGGCACCCTGGTCGGCCATGGCCTTTGCGCTGGACTGGGTCAAACCGCCGCGCCGCCAGCAGACCCCCACCTGGCACTACATCAACAGCGACCAGTGGCGCTACGAGGGCGATTTCACCGAGTACGCACCGATCCCTGAAAAGACCCAATGGGCCAAAGGTCACGCCCTGGACCTGGCGGCGATGGCGGTGCGCCTGGGCTGGATGCCTTCGTACCCGCAGTTCGACGAAAACCCGTTCGACATCGTCAAAAACGCTGATGCGGCCGGTGCACAGACCGATGCCGACGTCATCCGCCAGGTCGTGGAGCAGATCAAGGACGGCCGGACCAAATTCGCCGTCGACGACCCCGACGCAGAGCAGAACTGGCCGCGCATCTGGATGATGTGGCGCGGCAATGCGCTGGCGTCCAGCGCCAAGGGTGCGGAGTTTTTCCAGCGGCACTACCTGGGCACGCACGACAACATCGTGGCCGAGGAACACGCCAAGGGCAAGGTCAAAACCGTCACCTTCCGCGAACCGGTGCCGCGCGGCAAGATGGACCTGGTGATCGATCTGAACTTCCGCATGGACTCCTCGGCGCTTTATTCCGACATCGTCCTGCCCTCGGCGTTCTGGTACGAAAAGAACGACCTGAACACCACCGACCTGCATTCCTACGTGCACCCGCTGGGCCAGGCGGTGCCCCCGGTCTGGGAATCGAAGACCGACTGGGAGATCTTCAAACTGCTGGCGCGTAAGGTCAGCGAGATGGCGCCGGCTGTTTTCCCCGAGCCGGTGCGCGACATCGTGGCCTTCCCGCTGATGCACGACACACCCGACGAGCTGGGGCAGACCGACGTGCGCGACTGGCGGGCGGGCGAGTGTGAAGCCATCCCCGGTAAGACGATGCCGCACCTGCGGGTGGTGGCGCGCGACTATGCCAACCTCTACAACCGGTTCATCTCGCTTGGTCCCAACATCCGCGCCGACGGCATCAACGGTAACGGCGTGCAGATTCCCATCGAGACCTTCTACGACGACCTGCTGGCGCAGCCCACCGGCGGCACGCCTGATCCGCGGCGCACGCGCTGTGTGGAATGGGGCGGACAGAAGTATCCCAGCCTGGAGGATGCACTGGACACCGCCAATGTGCTTTTGTACCTGGCGCCCGAAACGAACGGCGAAGTCTCCTACCAGGCGTTCAAACACGAAGAGGAACGCGTCGGCCTGCCTCTGGCCGACCTGGCCCAGAACGTGCGCGGCGTCAACATGACCTTCCACGACCTGACCCGCCAGGTGCGCCGCACGCTGATCAGCCCCTGCTGGACCGGCATGGTCAACGATGGCCGCGCCTACGCCGCCTGGTGCATAAACGTCGAGCGCCTCGTCCCCTGGCGTACGCTGACCGGCCGCCAGCACTTTTACGTCGACCATCCCTACTACCTCGACTTCGGCGAACACCTGCCTACCTTCAAGCCAAAACTGAACCCGCGCGCCACCGGTGACATCGTCAACAGCCCCGTGGACGGCCAGAGCCTGGTGCTGAACTACATCACGCCGCACGGCAAATGGAATATCCACTCGACCTACAAGGACAACCACCGCATGCTGACCCTCTCGCGCGGCATGGACCCGGTCTGGATCAACGACAAGGATGCGGCGCGCGTCGGTCTGGTGGATAACGACTGGGTGGAGATGTTCAACGACAACGGCGTGGTCGTCACGCGCGTGAACGTCAGTTCCCGGGTGCAGCCCGGCATGTGCCTGTACTATCACGCCGTCGAGCGTACGATCTACATCCCCAAGTCGCAGATCCGCGGCAAAAAGCGCGCCGGCGGGCACAACAGCCTGACGCGCACGCGCATCAACCCCTTGCTGCTGGCGGGCGGTTACGCCCAGTTCACCTACGGCTTCAACTACTGGGGGCCCATCGGCATCTTCACGCGCGACACGTACTGTGTCGTGCGTAAGATGGAAAAGCTGGAATGGTAGGCTGAAGGAGCAAACATGGATATCCGCGCTCAAGTTTCAATGGTTTTCCATCTCGATAAGTGCATCGGCTGCCACACTTGCAGTATCGCCTGCAAGAACATCTGGACCGACCGTAAGGGCACCGAGTATATGTGGTGGAACAACGTGGAGACCAAACCCGGCACGGGCTACCCCACGCGCTGGGAAGACCAGGAGAAGTACAAGGGCGGGTGGGAAAAGAAGAACGGCAATCTTCGTCTGAAACTGCAGGGGAGGTTGGGTGCGCTGGCCAACATCTTCTTCAACCCCAACCTGCCCAGCATGGACGACTACTACGAGCCGTGGACCTACGACTACGGGCATCTCTTCGACGCCCCCGAAGGCGACGACCAGCCCACGGCGCGCGCCATCTCCCTCGTCACCGGCAAACCGATGGAGATCGAAGCGGGACCCAACTGGGACGACGACCTGGGTGGCTCGCCGGTTTACGCCGAAAACGACATCAACCTCGAAGAGCTGACCGACGAGGAGCGCGAGCAGCTCAACGAGGTCGAGCGGATGGTCTTTTTCTACCTGCCGCGCATCTGCAATCACTGCCTGAATCCTGGCTGCGTGGCGGCCTGCCCGGCGGGTGCCATTTACAAACGCGGCGAAGACGGCATCGTCCTGCTCTCGCAGGAAAAATGTCGCGCCTGGCGCATGTGCATCTCCGGCTGCCCCTACAAAAAGACCTACTTCAACTGGTCGACCGGTAAATCCGAGAAGTGCATCCTGTGTTACCCGCGCATCGAGAGTGGGCAGCCTCCGGCGTGCTTCCACTCCTGCGTAGGCCGCATCCGCTACCTGGGCGTGCTGCTCTACCACGCCGACC
>CAYUCC010000108.1:5658-14494 GCA_964443225.1 uncultured Anaerolineae bacterium | reverse complement strand
CGGCTCCATCACCTCAACATCCGCACCCCACCCCCGCACCCACGGCAGCATCTCGCGCGGCTCGGCCACCCGGGCGCGCCAGAGCAGGTAACCGTCTGGCTGCAGCTCGGTCTGCTGGCTGTGGTGCCAACGACTTTCCCGAACCCGCATGGCAACACTGGGATGAAACCGCAGCACCACCGCCACCGGCTCTGCCTCACTGAACCAGATTCCCCACGCATCGCGTAGCAGCACCTTGGGATCGAACTCGGCGGGGATCACGTAGGTCTCGTGCAGAATCTGCGCGGCGCGCAGCCGCTCGATTTTGAAGGTGCGCACAGCCCCCGGCGGCTCACGCCAACCAATCACGTGCGCCGTCTGACCGACGGCATACGGCTCGATGAAGTACGGTGCAAACTCGTACTCGAGTATCCGCCCATTCTCCATCAGGTGGCTCACCTTGACCTTGCGCCCCGCCGACCAGGCTTCGGTCAGTTTCTGCAGTACATCCAGGTAAACCGGGTCGCGGTAACCCGCCTCCTCATCCATGACGTCGGCCGAACGCAGGAGATGCTCGCTGACGTTGTGATCGAGCCGCTGCAGCGCCTTGCCCAGCTTGCGCAGCGCCGACGCGGCATGCGGATTCTGCTTGTCGGTGCGGGTGGCCAGCAGCCGCGTCGCCAGGTGAATGGCCATGACCTCGTGTAAATTGAACGACGCCCGGGTAAGGTCGGCGTCCTTGGCCATTATGAGCCGCTTGCTACCGTCTTCCGCTTCGTAAATGCCTGGCGGCAGCTGGCCAGCGGCAAGATATTTGGTGATATTCGATCGATTGACACCCAAACGGCGCGCAATCTCTGCACGCGTCAACCCCTCCGGATGCGCCCACAGCAGTTTTTCGATCTGCAGCAGGCGCTGCGACTTTTCTTGTGCACGATTCACCAGCACCTCCCCTGATACCCCCGCCACCGGCCAATTCGCCACACGTCACTCTGCGCTTGCACACCCGCCAGCCACCCGGCACGTGATGACCCGAGTGCGGTGCACCCGGCAACAGATTGGCCACTTTCCACGATTATCGCGCCAGCGGTTCCCAAATTACGCAACTTTCGGCGTCGAATCACGTGTCTTTACGTTTGTACATGAACAACCGCCCGTGCTCATCCTCGGCCAACAGGATGCCGGCATCCTCCAGGGACGGCATACGCCGCAGAACGGTCGACTTCTCTACCCCCAGCCTGGCCGCCAGCTCGCTGGCCCGTATCCCTGGCTGTTCTTCGATCAGTGCTGCCATTGTTTCATACTCGTTGCGCTTCCGCTGCCAGAATGCCATCGATCCCCTCCAGACTGAAGACTTGCCTCCAGTCTAAAGGGGGGGTGTTGCCAGTACGGCAACCACAACCAACGAATTTCAGCGGAATTCGAACGCCGTTGCCCGAACCCAATAAAACACCGCAACCCAAACACGACTCACAACGAACCGTGCCAGCTGCGGTGATCGATGCCAGTGATGACATGCTATTCAATGACCTGGGCGAAAACCAGGACCCGTTTCTTAGGAGAGAAACGACTGGGTGAACATTACACCGCACACCAACCTTGCACCGGCACGAGGTAACCAAGACACTGACCGGAGATTCGTGTGTTCATCAGTGACCTGTTATGGTCCGTTACAGGTTAGCTGCAACCAACCCCATTACATGTCTCGTGTCTGGTTACTGCAACTATCTGCGTTTCTAATATACCAGGCTGGAACGAGTACGGGTAGGACGGTACTCCCTACTCCCTACTCCCTACTCCGTACTCCCTACTCCCTACTCCCACCCCCCCAACACCGGCACCACAAACCAAAACAGACTCACCACCGCCAGCAGCGCCATGCCCACGAACGGCACAGCATACACCAGCCCCGACCAGCGCCGAAGGAGGGGCAATACCAGGAGGATGACGATGCCCACCGCCAGCAGCAGCAGGGTCCAACGGTCCGCACCGGCCACGAGGCTGAGCAACCACACCAGCGCCAACACCCCCGCCGCCGCACGACTCACCCACGGCTGCCGGACGACGGCATCCAGGCCGGCCGCAAACAGCAGGGCAATGACCGGGATCGCCGGAAAGAGATACCGCGCCTGGTGCTGGACGAAACTCAAGTTGTAGCCCAGATAGCCCGCCAGGGCACCCAACAGTGCCGCTCCCAGCAGCAGCCATGCCCAACGCGCCTGCGCCTCCCCTCCCCGCCAGGCCTGAAGCACGGCGAAGGCGGCACCTACCGCTGCGGTCACACTTAATCCCAGCAGCGCCACGTAGATGCGCGCATCCATCAACACACTCATCCAGCCAAACTGGCCCCAGAACGAACGAAAGGTCCACGTGCCAAAACGGGAAACCAGGGCGGCCCACCCCTGTTCGGCGACGAACTGCGCGGTGCGCAGCTGACCCACAACCACCTCGTCGTGGCGCTGCAGACCCAAAAAATCGGTGCCACCATACACGGACAGGTTGCGCAGCCACCACGGCAGGGCAAGCAGCAGCACCGGCAGACCCACGAGCAGCAGGGCCCAAGCAAACACCGCCGATGCACGCTGGGGCGCCTGGCGACGTACCCGCCAGACGGTCGCCGTCATCGCCACCAGAACCACAGGGATCATCGTGTAGACCGTACTCTTGGTGATCAACCCCAACCCCAGGACCAGGCCAATCCCCAACCAGCGCCAGCGCACGGCCGCCTGCCGTGGGTCGGGGTCAGGCAGCTGCACCACGTGCACGCACAAAAGCAGCAGCAGGGCAATCAACAGCTCGGCCAGGCCATCGTTGTTCACGGCGGCCAGCATCGTCACGTGCATGGGCAAAAAGGCGGTAAATGCCGCAGCACCCAGGGCGATGGCCGGCACTTGCGGAAAGACGCGCCGTCCCAGGGCATACACCACCACCACCAGCACCGCCCCAATGAGTACGGACAACAGACGCAAAGGCAGGACCGCACCCCGCGTCAGCGTATACACAGGCAGTGCCAGCAGGTAGTACAGCGGTGGTTGGTGAAATTCGTAGCGAAACGGTGCAATCGAATACTGTGGATCGAAACGAGACGTGACAACCCGGGCCTGGTAGGCCGCATCGTAGTCACCGGGCTGTAGGACGGGAAACGTGCCGCGGGTGGCCAGCTCCTGCACGTAGTTGTAGTGCGCCGGTTCGTCCGGCGCCTGCCAGCGGGGGGTGTAGAGGGCGTACAGGGTCGCAGTGAACAGATAGGTCACGACAATGACGGCCAGAATGGTCCGGCGGTTGCGCAGCGTGCCCCTGAGCGTGGAAACAGTGGCGTTCAAAGTGTGGTACCCCGCAAGCCAGTATAACATAGCCCGTGGCTTGCGCAAAGTTGAACCTGCGCCCAATCTGGGTTACAATGGGACTGAGTAAATTCGGCGGAAGAAAGGAACTTCACGGATGAGGACTGTTTTGGATGGAGAAATTGATGCCATTATCTTCGCGTATCATGGCGCACCCTACGACGTATTGGGCGCCCACGTCAAAGAACTGGGCGATAGCCGCAAAGTCGTGACAATCCGCGCCTTCCGTCCCCTCGATCGTGACGTCTTCATTGTCGACAAGACCAACCTGGCCCAGAAAACACCCATGACACGCGTTCATGACGTCGGGTTCTTCGAGGCGGTCTTCGAGGATCGGGACGAGGTTTTCCCGTACTACCTGCATCTGGTGGGGCACAATGACGTCGAATCGGATATCGAAGACCCCTACGCCTATCCACTGCAGTTGACCGATTTCGACCTGCATTTGATCGGCGAAGGTACCCATTTCCGCACCTACGAGAAGTTGGGCGCCCATCCACGTGTCGTCGATGGCATGCCGGGGGTGCACTTTGCGGTGTGGGCCCCCAACGCCGAACGCGTCAGCGTCAAGGGGAACTTCAACCAGTGGGACGGCCGTGTGCACCCCATGCAGCTCCGCGGGTCGGGCGGCATCTGGGAACTGTTCATCCCCGGCCTGGCCCAAGGGGAACTGTACAAGTACGAGATCAAGTCGCGCTTTGGCGGTTACCTGGTAGACAAAGCCGACCCCTATGGGTTCTATGCCGAGATCCGACCCCAAACCGGCTCGGTGGTGTTCGACATCGACCAGTACGCCTGGCAGGACACCAACTGGGTTACCGCACGCGCCGAACACCAACAACTCGCGGCACCCATGGCGATCTACGAGGTGCACCTTGGCTCGTGGCGACGGGTACCGGAAACAAATGGTTATCTCTCCTACCGTGACCTGGCACATCAACTCGCTGACTATGTCAAAAAAATGGGCTATACCCACATCGAACTGCTGCCCATTTCCGAGTATCCCTACGACGGTTCGTGGGGTTATCAGACCGTCGGTTATTACGCACCAACCAGCCGGTTTGGTACACCGTCCGAGTTTATGTATTTTGTCGATTACATGCACCAGAACGGTATCGGCGTCATCCTGGATTGGGTGCCGGCGCACTTCCCCTCGGACAGCCACGGCCTGGGCTATTTCGACGGCACGCACCTGTACGAGCATGCCGATCCGCGCAAGGGCGAGCATGCGCAGTGGGGCACCAAGGTGTTCAACTACGGGCGCAACGAGGTACGCAACTTCCTGCTGTCCAATGCCCTGTTCTGGCTCGACAAGTACCACATCGACGGCTTCCGCGTCGATGCCGTTGCGTCCATGCTCTACCTGGACTACGGGCGCGAACACGGCGACTGGGCCCCTAACCAATACGGCGGGCGCGAAAACCTGGAAGCGGTCGATTTCATCCGGCGCTTCAACGAGCTGGTGCACATCGAATATCCCGGTGTCCTCACCATGGCCGAAGAGTCGACCGCCTGGCCGCTGGTCACACGCCCACCCTACGTCGGCGGGCTGGGGTTCGATCTGAAGTGGAACATGGGCTGGATGCATGACATGCTCGATTACATGGAGCTGGAAACCGTGTACCGGCGCTATCATCACAACAGCATCACCTTCTCGTTGATGTATGCCTTCAGTGAGAACTTCGTCCTGCCCTTCTCGCACGACGAAGTCGTTCACCTGAAGAAGGCCATGGTGACCAAAATGCCGGGCGACGACTGGCAGAAGTTCGCCAACCTGCGGGCGCTGTACGCCTACATGTACACGCATCCGGGCAAGAAGCTGTTGTTCATGGGCGGCGAGTTTGGCCAGTGGCACGAGTGGGACCACGATCACAGCCTGGATTGGCATTTGACACAGTGGGAACCGCATTCACAGCTCCAGCGCTTCGTATCAGACCTCAACGCGCTCTACCAGCGCGAGCCCGCCCTGCACGAGGTCGATTTTAGCTGGAAGGGGTTCGATTGGATCAACTTCCGCGACATCGACAAATCGATTATCGCCTTCGAACGTCGCGCGGCCGATGTCAACGATCGTCTCGTTGTGGCCTGCAATTTCACGCCCGTGCCGCGTGAGGGATACCGGATCGGTGTTCCGTTTGCCGGTGAGTACGAGGAGGTTCTCAATTCGGACTCGGCCCACTACGGGGGCAGCAATGTCGGCAATCGGGGCATGACCCCGTCCGACCCGATTCCGTGGGATGGCAGAGAACATTCGATTCTGATTACGCTGCCGCCGCTCGGTGTGGTCATCTTCAAGATGCCGCGCCCGGCGTGAGCGGTGTGGCCTGACCCGTGGTGGGCGCAGGCGTGCCCACCACGGGTCAGGCTGTGAACCGTCGGAATGGTAAGGGAAAAAGACGATGCCCCAATCACGTACCCACCAGGCGTTTTTTGCCGGCCTGGTCGAAGACACCAATGGTCACCCCGTGGATGCAGTGACGATTGGCGACACCGCATATTATGTCGTCATGGATGGTGATTTCCGGCGGCACGTCGAAGCGACCGCGGTGGATCAGCAGGTACTGCGCGTGTTGAGCGAGCAGATCGAAGCGCATCGCGACCTGGCCGTCGAAGGGATGCTGCGTATGCTGGGCCAGGACGATCTCTTCACGAAAGCCGCAGTCGACGCCTCGATTAAAAACATCGACCAGGTCCTCGATCAGACGCTGCCACCGGAAGCACGCACGTGGCTCAACATGCTGGGCTTCCGCGTGGTCATCGACTACCACGGTGACCTGGTCCGTGTCGATTTGCCGGAGGGCAGCAGTCCGGACGACGAATGACCGCTTCGTCCACGCTGGGAACGTCGCCAATCGTCCGCACAACCGCTGTCCCACAGCCATCACGTTCCCGGCAATACCTCAACCCTGCGTGATGCTCTCGATCTCCACGGTGAAGTCGCGCAGCAGATCGCGCACATCTTCTTCGTTTAGAAACTTCACCTTGAGCATGATGAGCGTTTCATCCTGGTGCGTGACGCTCCCAAAACTGCGCACGACCCCGCCGGCATTGGAAATTGCCGCCGCGACCTCGGTCAGGATTTCGTTGGTGGCCGGCGCGCGCAGCATGATGCGCAGACCCGGTTCGCGTGCACCCAGCAAATCAAACAGGATCCGATACAAATCCCGATCGGTAATGATACCGACCGGGTGATTCTCTTTGTCCACCACCAGGAGTGCACCCACCCGGTGCACCGCCATCATGTTGGCCGCTTCCTCCAACGGCTGATCGGCCTGCGTCGTAATGACCGGGCTGGTCATCACCCTGCCGACAGTCGGCACAGGATCGGTCTGATGGCGCCGCCGCTCCGACAAGAGCCGCACCAGCGCGCGATCATTGACGATACCCGCTAAATGGCCCTCGTCGTCAACCACCGCGACCCGTCGAATGATCTTCTCCCGCATCATCTGCAGCGCATGGCCGGCACCCGTGTCGGGGGTGACCGTCAGCACCGGCGAGCTCATCAAGTCACGAACGTACATGTCGAGTTCCTCCTCATTTTCTTGTAACACTGCCCTAATCATACGTCCCGGTGCCGTGGATGTCAAGGCGGGGGGGTGGATTTTGGATTTTGGATTTTGGATTTTGGATTTTGGATTTTGGATTGGGGAGCCTTTCCGAATAGCTGGATGTTCGCCTTGAGAGGGCGGCTGGGGGCAGTTATTCGGAAAGGCTTTTACGAGCCCTTAGTGCAGGATTTTGCTTAGGAACTGTTTGGTGCGTTCGTGTTTGGGGGCGGTGAAGAGCAGTTCGGGCGTGGTGTCTTCGATGACCTGGCCGGCGTCCATGAACAGGATGCGTGTGGCGGCGGCGCGGGCGAAGCCCATCTCGTGCGACACCACCAGCATCGTCATGCCGCTGCTGGCCAGGTCCTGCATGACGTCCAACACCTCGGTGATCATCTCCGGGTCGAGGGCCGAGGTCGGCTCATCGAACAGCATGATCTTGGGGTTCATCGCGAGGGCGCGGGCAATTGCCACACGCTGCTGTTGGCCGCCAGACAGCTGGGTTGGATAACTGTCCGCCTTTTCGGGGATACCGACGCGTTCCAACAGCTCGTGCGCCACCTGCTCGGCTTCCGGATGGGCACGTTTGCGCACCACCCGTTGGGCCAGGGCGATGTTCTGGAGCACCGTCATGTGCGGAAAGAGGTTGAACTGCTGGAACACCATGCCAACTTCGGCGCGCACTTCGTTGATGTTGACGTGCCGGTCGGTGATGCGCTTTTGGTCGATCCAGATTTCACCCGAGGTGAGGGTTTCCAGGTGGTTGATGCTGCGCAGCAGGGTCGATTTCCCGGACCCGCTCGGTCCTACGATCACAACGACCTCACCCGGGTGCACCTGGAGATTGATGCCATTGAGTGCATGCACGTGCCCAAAGTGTTTGACCGCGTCTTTGACTTCGATGATGAATTCACCCATGTTGCTAGCTCCTCCGTACTGGTGGGTCACCTGGCACGACTTTAGCCATTGATCGATGGCTATGCTCAAGCCAGGTAACCCGGCGGTACGAGTACGAGTACGAGTACGAGTGACCTATTAGCGGTGCCCTGCCGACATGCGCTGCTCCAACCAGCGCGCCAGCCGTGTAAAAACCAGCGTCAGCAGCAGGTAAACCAGCGCGATCATCGTAAAGGTCTCGAAACTCAAAAACGAGCGCGATACGAATTCGCGCCCGCGCCGGGTCAGGTCGGACACGGCCAGGACCGAAACCAGCGACGAGTCCTTGAGCAGGGTGACGAACTCGTTGCTGACCGGCGGTAGAATGACACGAAACGCCTGGGGCAGGATGACGTGACGCATCGCCTGCACGTAGCTCAAACCCAGCGAGCGTGCCGCTTCCATCTGGCCGCGCGGGATCGACTCGATACCGGCGCGCACGATTTCGGTCATGTAGGCGCCGTAGCCCACCGTAAAACCGATTACAGCCGCCGTAAAGGGATCGAGGCGCAGATTGGCCAGCCAGTCACCAACCGCCGGCAGGATCGGTGCCAGGGCATTTCCCACCACCTGGAAGATCTGCGGCAGTGCAAACCAGATGTAGAGCAGCCAGACCAGCAGCGGAATGCCGCGCACCACTTCGACGTAAAGCGACGCCGTGCCGCGGATGATGCGGTTCGAGGAAATACGCCCCAGGCCCCCCAACACGCCGACGATGATGATGGAGAAGAACGAAACGACGGTGATTTTGATGGTGACGCCCAACCCACCGTTCCAGAACTTCTCCCAGGCATTGTCCCCCGGGCCGACGAGGATGAATTCCAGGATTTGACTGTACGGTGCACCAATGATGAGCACCAGGTACAGGATGATGGCGAGGACTGCCAGGACCAGCAGCCACCAGCGATCGATACCCGCCATCCGGCCACGGGTATCGACCAGACGTGAATTACTACCGGGTGTCGGTAGGTGTTCGGTCATTGACAATCCTCCTTACGATTTTGGATTGGCGATTTTGGATTTTGGATTGGC
>CAYUCC010000108.1:0-5558 GCA_964443225.1 uncultured Anaerolineae bacterium | reverse complement strand
TCATTGACAATCCTCCTTACGATTTTGGATTGGCGATTTTGGATTTTGGATTGGCGATTTTGGATTTTGGATTGGCCCGCCATCCCCAAATAGGAACACAAACAAACGAATGGTCACCCTCACGTCTTCACGTTTCAGGCCTCACAACAGCTCGCGCACCGCCGCCAGGGCATCCTCGTAGTTCGGGAACTGCCCTATGTCGGACACGTACTCGACATAACGTACGACGTCGTCGGCATCCACGACGAACACGGCGCGCTGCTCCAGGCGCAGCTCCTTGATGTGCGTGCCATAGGCATCACCAAACGCCATGTCGATGTGGTCCGAAAGCATAACCACGCGGTCGACCCCTTTGGCTGCGCACCACTCCTGCTGCGCAAAGGGCAGGTCGGCACTCACCGTCACGACCACGACCCGATCGCCGAAACTGGCCGCTTCCTCGTTGAACCGGCGCGTCTGCGCATCGCAGATCCCCGTGCCCAGCGAGGGCACCACGTTGATCAGGCGAATCTTGCCGGCGGTCGATTCCAACAAGTTTCGTTTACCGGTAAAACCCTTGTCATTCAAGGTGACCTCGGTGGCCATATCCCCCGGCAGCAGCGCCACGCCGAGTACCGTGAGCGGCTTCCCTTTGAGTGTCACATCTCCAAATCGTTCCTGCAGCATAACATCTCCATCATTCCATGAGCTACCGCAAAGAACGCACAGCACACACAGAAGTTAAATTCATATATTTTTGTGTTTCTCTGTGTTCTATGCGGTCAATCCAAGCTACTACTTTTGCAGCCGCGGGTCGAGCGCATCGCGCAGTCCATCCCCCAGCATGTTGAAGCCGAGCACGGTCAGCATGATCGCAAAGCCAGGGAAAAACACCAGGTGCGGCGACGTGAAAACCTGGTTACGTTCGGCGCCCAGCATCGAGCCCCACTCAGCCATCGGTGGCTGCGCACCCAACCCCAAAAACGAGAGCGCTGCCGCCTCTAAAACTGCGCCGCCAATACCAAGGGTTGCCGCAACAATGAGCGGCGTCAAGGTATGTGGCAAGATGCTGCGAAACAGGATACGCTTCGGCGGCACCCCAACCGAGCGATCGGCTGTGACAAAGTCGAGCTCCTTGACCGACAGCACGCTGGCTCGAGTGAGTCGGGCATAGGTCGGAATCGACACGATACCGATAGCCAGCAGGGCATTGGTCAGGCCTGGGCCCAACACGGTGACGATGGCAATCGCCAGCAGCAGGCTGGGAAACGCCAGCAGCACGTCCATGATGCGCATGATGGCGTTGTCGGTCCAGCCGCCGGCATAGCCGGCCACCAGACCCAGGAAGGTTCCGATCACCAGGGCAAACGTGACCGTCGTAAAACCGATCACCAGCGATACCCGCGCCCCATACACGAGCCGGCTGAACAGGTCGCGCACGTTGCCATCCACGCCCATGAGGTGCTGCGGCTGGTCGGCCGGGCAGCCCAGGAGATGGATGCACGGCGGTGTCCGCATGCGGATCGGTTCGACGCCGATCAGCACTTTGTTTGGCTCGTAGGGCGCGATCACAGGTGCAAAGACCGCAATCGTGATCAGAAAGCCCAGAATGATCATGCCCACGATGGCTGACTTGGTACGGAACAGGGTATAGAGCGCCATTCGCCACGGGCTGCGCGGCGGGCGGGTGAAGACCTGGGGAACGGGTGCAGCGGTGGTGGTTGTCATAGCACCGTCAACTCAAGCGGATCCGTGGATCCAGGAAAGCATACAAAATATCGACGACCAGATTCAAAACAACGAATACGATCGCGATGATCAGGGTAATGGCCTGTACGATGACGTAGTCGCGCGCCTGAATGGCATCGAAGAGCAGGCGCCCCATCCCGGCCAGGTTGAACACGGTTTCGGTGAGCACTGCACCGCCCAAGAGCGCACCCAACGAGAGGCCGATGATCGTGATCACCGGCAGCATGGCATTGCGTAAGGCGTGTCGGAACACCACACGCAGATCGCGCAGCCCCTTGGCGCGCGCCGTGCGGACGTAGTCGAGCCCCATGACCTCCAGGAGGCTGGAGCGTGTCATACGCGCAATGATCGCCAACGGAATCGTTGCCAGGGCAATCGATGGCAGAATGAGGTGCATCATGACGTCCCACAGTGCCGTCCAATTGCCGGTGACCAGGGAGTTAAAAATGTACATGTTGGACAGGAAATCGACGATGTTGTACCAGGTTCCTTCGGTGGCCTGGATGTTCCACACCTCGGTGAGCGCGGGCAGCGTCATACCGGCTGTGGTACGGCTCGAAGGGGGCAGCCACAAGAACGTATTTTTGAGCACCAGGGCAAACAAATACTGCAGCATCAACCCCAACCAGAACACCGGCATCGAAACACCAATGTTGGCCACCAGCATGGTGGTGACGTCGATCGCCGAGTTACGCCGGTACGCCGACAAAATCCCCGCCGGAATGCCCACCAGCACCGCCAGACCCAACGCACATGCCGTGAGCTCGAGCGTGACCGGCAGGCGTTCGATGAGCAGTTCGACGACCGGCCGGCCGTACCGGATCGAGTTACCCAGGTCGCCCTGGGCCAGCTGCTGCACATAGAGGCCAAACTGCACCGGAATGGACTGGTCCAGGCCATAGCGGATGATGAAAGCCTGGCACAGCTCCTCGGTCGCGCGCTCGCCCAAAATGGCGCGACACGGGTCGCCCGGCAGCAGGCGCGCCAAAGCAAACGTTACGAAGAGGATACCAAAGATGACCGGGATGGCGGCAAGGATCCGCCGAAAAATGTATTGCGTCATGAATGGGCGCAGAGAGCGAGATGGGAGGGTGAGTCAGGTCAGGGCACCGACCCACCCTTTTGAAAATCAGATGGTAAGATCCGGGTTAGTTACCGGCGCCACCCAGCCACATGGTAGAGATTTCGTCGAACTTGCCGGAATCCTTGATCGCCTTCAAGCCTGCATTGAAGAGAGGCGTGAAGCCGGTCGGATCGCCCTTGCGCACGACGACGCCGTAGAACTCGTCGGTGAATGCCTCACCGACCATCTTGAGCTTTCCTTGGAAGGTGGCCGAGTTCAAGACGTAGTTAGCTGCCACCGGTGTGTCGACCACGACGGCATCGAGGTTCTTGTTCAACAAGTCGAGCATGGCCAGGTCGATGCTGTCGTACTCTTTGAGCGTGGCACCGGCGATGTCCTGCACCGCAAAGGCGCCGGTGGTACCGATCTGGGCACCAATCGTCTTGCCGCCCAGGCTGTCAGGTCCGGTGATAGCCGCTTCGTCACCGCGCACGACTACGATCTGGCCCGCATTGACGTACGGCTCCGAAAAGTCGTATTTCTGCTTGCGCTCGTCGGTGATCGTGACCGCCGACAGAATCGCGTCGTACGCGCCGCCCTCGAGGCCGGCAAAAATGCCGTCCCAGGCGGTATTCTTGTACTCCACCTCGAAGCCCTGTGATTCGGCAATCGCGTTCATCATGTCGATGTCGAAGCCGACGATTTCTTTGCTGTCGTCGACGAACTCCATCGGCGGGAATTGGGCATCGGTGGCAATGACGAACTTTTTGGCCTGCGGTACGGTGCTTGTTGAGGTGGTGGTGTTGCAGGCCGTCAGTGCCATCAGCAGCATCACGACCACCACGATCAGGCTCACGATCCGAAATGATCGCATATCTCTTTCATCTCCTTGGGCAACAGATTCCCTTCGCAAGCGAATTAATAGACGATCAGCGGGGCAGCTGCAAGACAGGGTAGGGGGCACAGACAGCACGGCCTGTGCCCCCACGTGCCGGTGTGGGCGGTTGTTCGCCGTGATGAAGCCTGCAAGACAGGGCTTCTTCACGGCGTTGGCTCCACACCGGAACTATAGGATCGAATTACTCTGCCGGCGGTGCGTTGAGGAAGCTGCCGAACAGGGCGTTGAAGTAGGTGAAGGTCCCGGTGCGGCCCTTGTGCAGCGGATTGGCTGCATCCCACTGCAGGCCATAGCTGGCCACGACGTCGGTCGCATCCAGGTCACTGCCATCGTGGAACTTGACGCCGCTGCGCAGCGTGCAGGTCCACTCGGTCAGTTCGGCATTAGGTGTACACGCCTCGGCCAGGCCGGGCGCCACTGCCGTGCCACCAACCTCGTAGGACAACAGTGACTCGTTGATCTGCTCGCAGGCCCGCAGCGACTCGCCGTCTTCTTCGTCTGCGCAGAACAGGCTGATCGGCTCGGCGTTCTGCATCCACACCATCTGCGTGCGGTCGCCCGCAGCCATGACCGCGAAGCTCTCGTTGCCCAGCGGGCTGGCGTGCGCACCGGTCACATCGGCCTTGAACGCGGTGGCCGAACCACCATGCGCCACCGGCACCATGGGCACGTGCTCTTTGATCAGGTTGTTGGCTTCAGCGTACAGCTTGTTACGCTCGGCCGGGTCGGCCAGGGATGCCGCCTGCTTCAGCACAGCCCAGAGGTCCTCATGGCCGTTGCCGAACTGCGGCGACGCCGTCTCGCCAAAGTGGTAGTCCAGGAAGTTGGTCTGGTCGGGGTAGTCGGCGCCCCAGCCCAGCAGGAACATGGGCAGGGTACCGGTCTTGGCCGTATCCAGGAATGCGCCTGATTCCATCACCTCGATCTTGACGTCGACGTTCAGGTTTTCCTTCAACTGCGCCTGGATATCCTGCGCTACCAGGGCTGGCTGCGGCAGGTAGCCGCGCACCACGTCACGGTAGGAGATTGTAGTCTCGAAGCCATCTGCAAAGCCGGCTTCGGTCAGCAGTGCCTTGGCCGCCTCGACATCGAATTCGTACCACTCATCACCTTCGCAGCCACCGGGAATGGCGCACGGCGTAAAGTGGCTGGCCACGATCGAGCCCTTGGGGTAGAAGTTGTCGACGATGCGCTGTCGGTCGATCCCCATCGCGATGGCCTGGCGCACCTTTTCATTATCGAACGGTGCCTGCGTGTCGCTCACGCCGACGTAGAAGATGTTGAGCGCTTCGCGCGGATAGAGCGTCAGCGCGCTGTCACCCTCGATGACCGCAAAGTCGTCCGGCGTCGGGTTATCGATGCCGTCGACCGTACCAGCCTGCAGCTCGAGCAGACGGGCTGCGCCTTCCTTCTGCCACTTGAAGACCAGCTCTTCGCTCTTGGCCTTCTCACCCCAGTAGTCCGGGTTGGCTTCCATGACGATGCTGTCGCCCTGGACCCATTCCTTGAGCTTGTAGGGACCCGTGCCAATCGGATTGCTCAGCAGGTCACCCGTGCCGCCGGTGCTGGACAGGTAGTCGGATGAATGGATCGCAAAGGCCGAGAAGGCGACCTTCGAGGGGAAGGCCACGTCCGGCGAACACAGCGAGAACTTCACCGTCAGGTCGTCGACCGCTTCGATCGACAGGAACTCACCGCCGTAGTCACAGTTGGGCGCTGCAACCTTGGTGGCCGTTGAGGTCGACGCTTCGGTGGGAGCGGCAGTACCGTAGCCGGTGGAGACAGCGCCCGACTTCAGGTCGGCCGCCAGCTTCTCCAGCATCGCCTTCAGGTCCGCCGGAATCTGGTCCTCGAAATCGTGGAACGGCG
>CAYUCC010000107.1:11936-14499 GCA_964443225.1 uncultured Anaerolineae bacterium | reverse complement strand
ATCGCTGCCGTATGGGCCTCATGCGCGGCTTCAATCAGTTCGCCGATCTCTTTGTCCTGGGCCGAAATGGCAGCTACCGAGGCAATCTCTTCACGAGTCGTGATTTCGATCGCCTGATCGCGGATGAGCTTGACGATGGCCTGGGTTCCCTTTTCGATGCCACGCTTCAGCAGCATCGGATTGGCACCGGCAGCCACGTTGCGCAGACCCTCGTTGACGATCGCCTGGGCCAACACGGTGGCGGTGGTGGTACCATCACCCGCAATGTCATTGGTCTTGGTGGCAGCTTCTTTGAGCAGCTGGGCACCCATGTTCTGGAAAGGCTCTTTGAGCTCGATTTCCTTGGCAACTGTCACACCATCATGGGTCACAGTCGGGGCACCCCACTTCTTGTCCAGGGCGACATTACGTCCCTTGGGACCGAGCGTGGTCTTCACGGCATTGGCGAGGGTATCGATACCGACCTTGAGGTCGCGGCGGGCTTCTTCACCAAATACAAGTTGCTTGGCCATATGTTCATTTCTCCTTCAACGTCGCACGTTATTGTTCGATTACTATGGAATCGCACGCGCCACCCACCCGCAATTCGGGGCCGATGGCACAGTCTTGTCGTTATGACTCGATAACAGCCAGAATGTCGCTTTCCCGCAGGATCAACAGCTTCTTGCCGTCGATTTTGACCTCGGTACCAGCATACTTCGCATACAGCACACGATCTTCCACGCCGACATCCATCGGACTGCGGGTGCCGTCGTCATTCAGCTTGCCAGGGCCCGCAGCCAGGACCTTGCCCTCCTGCGGCTTTTCTTTGGCCGTCTCGGGCAGGATGATACCACTCGCAGTGCGCTCTTCTTGCTCGATCGGCTCCACAACCAGCCGATCACCCAATGGACGAAGATTCATAACTCGTATTTCCTCCTGAAATTGTATCTTTCCGCAGCTCAAGCAGTCCGCTTGACGACTCCTGCAACGAAAGACGGCACACGTCTCGCAAAAGACCGCGCAGTCCACCGTCATTCATTACCGGCGCCTTGAAACACAAGAAATCGGTTAGCACTCGTTGGATAAGAGTGCTAACCGTCGATATAATACCCCAAGATATGGGAATGGTCAAATCGCGCAGGGCCGTTGGATAGGAGGGTGGATGGACGGATCAGGCAGGAAGATTTGGCTGGGTCTCGAACCGGAAGCGCAGCTGGAAGCGCCGCAGGATGCGCACCACAGGTACGCCAAACAGGACGATCAGCAGCGCATTACCCGCCGCCCGCCACAGGTCCCACACCAAGGACGTGGCCACGTAAAAAACCAGGTAGCGCTGCAAGGTTGCCCACGGGCTGAGACCGGGCTGCCAGTAGAGCTCGTTTTGCTGCGGGCTCATGACGAACGGCCAGAACCAGATGTTCATGATGAAACCAAACAACAGACCCAGGACCATGCCCCACGCCGCCAGCAGCACCACTTCGAGCAGGGGTTTGCCGCGAAAACGGGGCAGCACGGCACCCAGCATACCCACCCATCCCGTGGCGAACATCTGAAATGGCAGCCAGGGGCCAACCCCGCCCCCAAGTAAAGCCGAGACCAGAATCGCCAGCGCACCTGACAGAAAACCGAAAGTCGCCCCGTACACGTAACCGGCCAGCAGGGGGATGAAGAAGATCGCATTGAACCCACCCGGACCCGGCAGGGCACGCAGCACGGCACTGAAGGCCGTCAAGACACCCAGAATCGCCACGGTGCGCGCTGTCATGGTGCCCGCCGACAGGTTGACCAGCACGGCCCCCAGGCAGACGATGACCAGCAGGATGAGGAAAAGCGGGGCGTCAGCGGCGTGCGCCAACACACCACCATCGTTTGCCTGTGGGTTGCCCGCAGCGAAAAATGGCGACAGGAATGCTACCGCGCCCAATGCGCTGGCCAGAAGCAGAACAAGGCCGTTGAGCAGGTTTGCCAGTTTCATCACGCGGGCCTGTCAGTTGCGCTGCGCCACGGCGTGCAGCACGTCGTCGACGGTCAGGTAGGCCGGGTCACGCAGCAGTTTGTTGATCTGCGAGGCGAACACCAACGATTCGCTCATGGCCACACGGGTCGGCGCATCCAATACGACCTGCCCCTCGGCCAGCATCACGACCCGATCGGCGCACGTGGCCACCAACTCGACGTCGTGCGTCGCCAGCAGGATACTTTTGCCCTCCGATTTGAACTGCTGCAAAAGACGGTTCAGCTCCCGTTTTTGTCCGTAATCCAGCCCGCGGGTGGGCTCGTCGAGCAGCAGCACCTGCGGATCGGCCACCAGGATGGCGGCCAGGGCCGCGCGCTGGCGTTCACCGCCGCTGAGGTCACGCGGGTAACGTTGGCGCAGGTGTTCGATACCCAGGCGCGTGAGCAGCCGTTGGTCGGCCTCGGCATTGGGAGCCAGGTGATGCCCTTTGCGGGTGAAGGCCAGCTCCTGGTCGATCGTATCCTGGAACAGGAGCAGCCCCGGGTCCTGCGGCACGTAACCGACTACTTTCACGATGTCGTCGAGCGTGAGCCGGCTGGTATCGACCAGGTGACCCGTCGCTGG
>CAYUCC010000107.1:0-11836 GCA_964443225.1 uncultured Anaerolineae bacterium | reverse complement strand
CTCTGGTGGGTGCCGCGCCGCCAGCGGCATCTGGCGGGCAAAACGACGCGCCTCTTTGATCGTCAACGGCAGCGGTCGCCAGTCCAATGCCTTGCCCAGGGCGACCAACGGCGGCACCAGTGGGATCGCGGACAGCACCTCCTCTGGCGTCCCGCTGAACACCGGTGCACCTGCAGCGGGGAAATAGACAAGCCGGTCGGCATACTGCACGACGCGTTCCAACCGGTGTTCGGACAGGATCACGGTCAACCCCAGGTCTTCGTTGAGCTGGCGCAGGGCGACGAGAACCTCTTCGGCGGCCTGCGGATCGAGCTGCGAGGTCGGTTCATCCAACACCAACACCTGGGGGTGCAGGGTCAGCACCGCAGCCAGGGCCACGCGCTGCTTCTCTCCACCTGACAGCGTCGATATCCGCCGGCTGCGCAGGTGCGCAATTCCCAGCTGATCGAGGACCTCTTCCACCCGTTTGCGCATGATCGGCTGCGCCAGGGCGAAGTTCTCCATGGCAAATACCAGTTCATCCTCGACGGTGTCCACCACGAATTGGGCTTCAGGATCCTGAAAGACGAACCCAACCAGGTGCGCCATGCCGCGGGGCTCGGCGGCGACCGGATCACACCCGGCGACGCGCACCTGTCCGCTGAAACGTCCGCCGTAAAAATGCGGCACCAGCCCATTCAGACAGCGCAAGAAGGTCGACTTACCGGCGCCGGACGGACCGACGACCAGCACGAATTCGCCCTCGCCGATCGTCAAGGAGAGATCCCGCAGAACCGGTTCGACCTGCTGCGGATAGGTGTAGGTGACGTGGTCAAAGGTAATCATCGGATTCTCTCCCTGTCTCACGCGACACTGCGAAGATCGCGACGCGGGACCAGCAAGGCAGCCACCACCAGCAGCGCCAACACCGCCCCCAACAGCGGCTCGAACGCGGGCCACGGCGCGTAAGGGGGGTAAGGATAGTAGCGCAGCGCAGCGGGCGCGGTCCACCGCACACCCAGAACCACCAGCAGCACCAGGCCGCACACCAGGCTGAGCAGCGTATCGCGCCGCCGCCAGATCCAGCGCTGGTAGCGGCTGCGTTTGACCTGCCGGCCCTGCAGCCAAAACAGCCACACCAGCAGCCCCAGCCCACCCGCCATGGCACCTACCGCCCACAGCTGGGTGCCCGACCAGTAGGTGTTGGCAAACACACCCAGCAGCAGCAGTCCCAGTGCCAGCGCCAGTCCGCTGCGCACCAGCACCAGATGCCGCGCCGGCGTCACGGCGTTGGTGCTGTTGAAACCGCGTGCTTCCATCGATTCGGCCAGCTGAATGGCCCCCTCCATGCCGGTGGTCAGCAGCGGCAAAAAGAGCGGCCCCAGGTCACGGATGCCGCGCGGGCGGTGCCCCCGCAGGCGCTGCACGTCACGGATGTTCTGCAGGCGCACAAGCATCTGCGGGACGAACGTCACGGCAATGGACGTCACGACACCCACCACGTAGAACGACCGCGGCACCATGCGCAGCAGGCGTGCCTGATCGATGCCGACGTTGAAGGTGGCAAAAATCAGCAGCAGCAAAAACAGGCTCATGCCCGTCGAAACCCCATACAAAATGGCTTCGAGCGTAATGTCTCCCCCAATGACCGGCCAGTGGGGCGGCAGCCGCCAGATGACCACACGGCCAAAATGAACCGTCAGTGCGTTGAATACCACGGTAATCACCACCAGAACCAGGCCCGCACGCAAAAACAGGCTCCAGCCCTGGGTGGGCTGCGGTACGACGCGACGCAGTACCGAAAACGTCAGGCCAGTCGTGACCAGCAGAATCGTGATGTACAGCGGATTCCGGGTCAGTAGAGCCGCCGACCCGGCGGCGGCCAACCAGAGCAGCCAGGCCACCGGATGAAAAATGTCGCTCATTCGTCATTCAGGCGACTTCGCCGCCACAACAAAAACACCCCGGCAATGCCAAGCACACCCAGGATCACGATGAACAACAAATACTGCAGGAGCAGCAGCGTCACATTCTCCTCCTGGCTGTCGGGCACTTCTTCGGCGGCGGTTCCCTCGCCCTGCGCCACCAACGCCACCCGATCGGCGGGTGTGCTGATGGCGGTCGGCGCAGCAATCGATGACGCGGTGGGCGTGGCCGCTGTTCCGTCGCTCGCACCTGTTGCCGTGGGCAAGATCACGGCCGGCGACGGGGTGGGTGTGAGTGTCATGGTCGGCGGCGTCAGGTTTTCCACGGTGGCGGGCAGGGTGGCTCCGGGCGATGGCGTGGTCGGCAGCGGCGGTGGTGTCGTCGAAGCCACGAAGGGTGTCGTGGCGGCGGTGGTCGGCGCCGCGTTGCCGTTCACCTGCACGGTCAATGTTCGTGTTTCGACACCGCCCGCGTATTCGGCGCGCAGGGTCAGCGTCTGCGTCTGGCCCGGACAGATCCGCCGTTGTTCTTCTGGCTGGACGATCGCGTTGTCAAAAAATACCGCCGTCCATGGCCCGGTCACCCGCCAGGTAATGATGGTACACTGATTGGTAACCAATGTGGTGGGATTGGCTGCAAACTCCACCTGCAGGACACCCGGGGTAAAGGTTGGCGTCGGTGTCTGGGTACGCGTCGGTGTCACCGATGGCGTGCCCGACGTGGTGGCCGTTGGGGTCGGGGTGGGGGTTGCTGTGCCGGTGGTGCTGCACAGCTGTGCGAACGTGAAAGCGGGCGGCGGCGGTGCAGAGGAGGTTGAACCTGCCCCCCAGCGCCAGCCATCCACGCTGCCGTTCTCCAGGACACGGCTCGACGCGCCCACATTTGAGTATTCCCAGGTGTCGTCGCTCCTCAGCTTGAAGTAGGACCAATAGACGCAGTTGATGCTCTGGCATTGGCAGAAACAGTCGTCCTGGGTACAGCCGTCGTTATTGATCTTGCAGACGCCCGCGCCGAAACCTGTGCTGGTGACATCGTAAATCACCTGCAGGCTGCTGACCGCCTGCAGCATCTGATAACCGTTGATCGTCGGCGACGTAAACTCGACACAGTACGTTTGCACCGAGTTATCCCCGAACTGTATCACCAGCCCCGCCCGATTGGGCGTCTGCGCCTGCGTGCCCCAACCCGCCATCAAACTCAATCCAACCATCAGCAGCGCCACGCCAAGAACGAATACCCAGCGCACGCGCCCCCGCTCTACAACCCGCAACCAGGCACCTTCCATCTGCCGACTCCTTACTCTCCAGAACCTGTTATGAACGGTGTGCCCACAGTCGTTGGCGAAAGAGTGGGTGAAGGTGTCCACGTACCGGTCGTGCTGCACAGCTGGTCAAACGTGTAAACCGGCGGCGGCGGCGCAGTGGTCAACGTGCCAATACCCCAGCGCCAGCCATCCACGCTGCCGTTCTGCAAGCTGTGGCTCGATGCACCGACGCGAGAGTAGGACCACGTGTTGTCTCCCCGCAGGTGGAAATAGGACCAATAGACGCAGTTGATCCCCTGGCATTGGCAAAAACATTCCACCAGGGGAAAGTTGCAGCCGTCGTTGTTGATCTTGCACACGCTGGCACCCAGGCCGGAATTGGCCGTGTCATAGATCACTTGCAGGTTGCCAGACGCCTGCAGCAGGTCATAGCCAGTGATCGACGGCGACGTGAACGGGATGCAGTAGGTCTGCACGGAACCATCCCCAAACTGCACCACCAACCCCGCCCGATTGACCGCCTGCACAACTCCCGGATGATACGGATAAAACAGTGTCGCACGCCGGGCCATCGGTTGAGGAAGTTCGGCCACACCAGGGACAGCCTGCAGTGTGGCATACAGATCGTTGGGCCCGCTGAAGCCGGCAAAACCGCCCTCGTCGCTCTGCAAGACCAGCAGGGTATCCAGCGGCGTCTGCACCGTCAGGGTAATCGAGTGGGTGGCGGTGAAATGACGGCTCCATGCCCAACCATCCGCATTCTCGCCCGCGGCGGTCAGCGCCTGTACGACGTAGGCCGTCGAGTTGGCATCGCTGGCGTCGCACCCCGGATAACCACACGGCACCTGGTAAGGGAAACCGGCGTCGGGGTTTTGCTGTGTCCGCAGATACTGCAGGGCACGCTGCATCGTCGGTGTCGTAGCCGGCTCGCCAGCGGCTGCCAGGGCCTGGATGGCCAGGGCGGTCGTGTTCGTATCAGCGCCAAAGCCGGTGGCAAACTCCCAGCCGCCATTGGGCAGCTGAAGTTGGGTCAACCGGGCACGGGCCGGCTCGATTCCAGCCCCAAACTGGGCGGTATAACCGAGCATGCCGTACGCCTGGTCGATGACGCTGCTGCCAAATTGGCCTGTCGCCAGGTCGTAGCTGTCGAAAACGCGTCCCCCCACGTTGACGCCGCCAAAGTTCGTGGGCGACTGGTCAGGCTGGGCGGCTAACAAAGCCAGGGTCAGTTTGCCCGCCGCCGCGGCGGACGACTGCGTGTAGGTATCGGCCTGTGCTGCCAGGTAATCCATCAGGCTGCCACCGGTGGTGGTCCACTGGGCCGGATCTTGCCCGCCAGCAACGACCGCATAGACGGCGTCGACCGTCTGACCTGTGCTGCCGAAGCTGCCGTCATTCGCCTGTTGGGTGCGCAGCCAGGTCAGGGCCTGGGCTTTGGCGACGCCCGTACCGAACTGTGGCAGGGGTTTGCCCATCAGCGCTGGAATGGCCGAGACGGTGGCAAACAGGTCGTTCGGCCCGCTGTACCCAGCGAACCCGCCCAGCGGACTCTGCTGGTCGGTCAGATAGTCCAGCGGTGTGGTGTTGCTGATCGTCCAGGTCGTGCCCAGCGGGTTGTTGGCCATCGCAATCAAACCGAGTGTCGCGAGGGCGGTCGAGCTGGCATTGCTGGGAAAGGGCGATTGGTAGGCAAAACCACCGTCTGGATTTTGCTGGTTGTCCAGGAAAGCCACGGCCTGGGTCACGGCTGGGCTGCCGTTGGGTTCGCCGGCGGCAGCCAGGGCCTGCAAGATCAACCCCGTGCTGTCGATGTCGGGGTCGTCACCTGGCATGAAGCCCCACCCGCCGGCGGTGGTTTGTGCATTCAACAGCTGGGTGCGGCTGCCCGCAGGCGGGGTGGCACGTGCGGCGCGCAGAGCAAGCAGGGCGTATGCCTGGTCCCAGTTGCTGGAACCGAACTGTCCACTGCCGTTGTGAAACGCCGCCAGGGTTTGCAGCAGGTCGAGTCCACCAAAACCGGCCGGATCCAGCCCGGCACCGATCACGGCCAGGATCAGTTTGCCGGTGGCTGCGGCACTGGTGGCATAAGCCGCCGCCTGATCTTCCAGGTAATCGAGGGCCGTGGGACCACTGCCAACGCGCCAGGCCGTGGCATCGACGTTGGCCGCATCGAGTGCCAGCACGGCGTCGACGGTGGCACCGACGCCAAAACCCGGGAAACTCCCGTTGGGCAGCTGTTGGGTACGCAGCCAGTCGAGGGCACGTTCCACGGCGTACTGCCGATAGGCGTGTGGGCCTGGCACCTGGCTCTCGCTCCAGTGAAAGCCGTCGACATCGCCGTCGTGCAGCTGGTATTGGCCCGCACCCACGGCCGAAAAGTCCCAGCTGCGACCGTTCCAGTGCGCATACGACCAGAAATAACAGGTGCTGAAGGGAGGCGGGCAGCCGCAGAAGCAGTCACTGCTGGGGCAGCCGCTCCCGCGAATGCTGCAGACCAACTCTCCGTCCAGGTCCAACCCGATGCCCGTGCGCTGCAGGGCCTCCAGCGCGCTGATCGACGGTTCGTCGAACTCGACGGCATAGGTTTCCACGTGGCCGTCTGGATATTGGATTACCAGGCCGGCGGTATTGGGCGTCACCTGCGCGGCGGTACCGGGCACCGGTGCGGCCGCAGTGGGGAGCGAAACGATCAGCAGCAGGCACAGAATGATCATAACCTGTCGAACCATGATGCAAGACACTCCTTCGGCTATTGCACAACCTGTGCGTTCGCTGCGGTCGACGCACCCCAGGGCAGGTAAACGCGTGGCGGCGGCAGGTCATCACCGGGGAAGGGTTGAAGCAGAACATTGAGCGCGTCCAGGGTCGCCATCAAACGGTCGCCCGGTATGCCGGCCTGGAAATCGAATGAGCCGTCGGCGTTCTGCAGCGCCAATAACGCATCGAGCGGCGTACGGCCGGCACGCACGAACGGGTCGATCAACGGATTCTGCTGGGCTGCCAGCAGACCAGCCAGCGCGAGCGCTGTCGAATTGCTGCTGGTCGTGCCGCCGGGCAGCAGGCCCCAACCGGCGTCTGGGTGTTGGACGTTGGCCAGGAACGTGGTGGCGTTGGCGAACATGGCATCATGGGTGGGCACACCGCCGGCAGCCAGGGCCTGCAGAACCACCCCGGTCGTATCGACTTCGTCGAGTGGGCCGCCAATCCGCCATTCCCAGCCGCCGCTGGCGTGCTGTTGACCCCGCAGCGCCGCGAGGGTGGTGGGTGAGATGGGCTGGCCGGCCAGGGCCAATCCCTGGATGGCCAGGGCATTGAAGTAGAGGTGGCCGGGATGATACCAGCCGGTTGCCGGGTTGTAGAATGAGTTGACACGTGCCACCAGGTCCACCCCACCGAAGTGGTGTGGATCCTGCCTGGAGGCGACGGCGGCGCGCAGGAACTTGCCCGCGCGGCCCGCATCGGTCAGGTAGGTAGGCGCCTGGGCGCGCAGGACATCCAGCGCACTCCGCCCGGCGGGCCGCCAGGCCGGTCCATCGGGGTTTTCACCGGCCCGTGCAATCACGTAGACAGCATCAGCCGTACGGGCGCCGATGGACCCATCGGCCGCCTGCTGGGTGTGCAGCCAGGCCAGCGCACGCGTCACAGCCGCCATGCGCTGTGGCCAGGTATTCATGGGGTCAGTGAGGGTTGTACTCGCCGCCGGCTGCAGTGTGACCGCCACGAGCAGCAGCCCGATGACCGTCGAGCTGACGCGGCGGCGCCAGCGGTGTGACGTACCACCTTGATGAGCAAACACAATGTCCTCCCAGCGCAGTCGATATCTGACCACCGGTGAAGACACGAGCAAGCGGCAACAGGAACACAGTGGAGCTGTTAGCAACACGAACAAAAAAATCCCCCATCGTGTGATGCGGGATTTGGCGAGAACCTGTTGGCAGATGCCCCGTCCCTTTCGCGCGAAGGTCAAAGGAGCTCCCACAGCCACGGGTATCCTGGCTTACGCACGACTCACGAGCAGCCTCGATAGGTGCCTGAGGGTGCGTTCACAGTTGCGGGACAGCGCCGGAATCTCACCAGCTTCCCCCGTTGCGCGGCCTGTACAATCACTGAACAGACCGTACTGCGGAACTTTTACACTGGGGGCAGTATAACATAGAGCCATCCCAGTGTCAAAGTCCACTCCGCTCCACAATCCCTTCCCCGTACTCCGTACTCCGTACTTCGTACTCCGTTCTCCCCAATCCACCGTATCGAATCACCCACTGCGGTGTTTTCTCTCTGAGATTGACTGAGGTATCTTGGCCAACCTTTGGGCGCGTCAACAGCAATACCAACGACGGTATGGAGGTTACAAACAGGTGAACTGGGGTGCCATTCTTATTGCGACAGTAGCCGGCTACATCATCGGCTCGATTCCGGTTGGATTCCTGGTCGCCAAGTCGTACGGCGTCGACATTCTCAGCTATGGCAGCGGGCGCAGCGGTGGAACCAACGTGCTGCGTGCCCTGGGTTGGGGCCCTTTCATTCTGACGGTGTTGGGTGATGCGCTCAAAGCCGCTGCCGCGATCGCTGTTGCGCGATACGTGTTACAGGCTGGCGAACTCGGTGCGGCTTTGGCTGGCGGTTTTGCCGTGGTAGGGCACAACTGGTCGATATTCCTGAAGTTCCGAGGTGGTGCGGGTGGTGTGACGACCGGCTTTGGTTTGCTCGTGCTCAACTTCTACGCCGGCGCCATCGTCGTGCCGCTGGCGATCCTGGCGTTCTACTTCTCGCATTTTGCCTCGGTCGGTACGCTGACCGTGGCGCTGGGCAGCCTGGTGTCGCTGACCGTGCTGCAGATCGCTTTTCCCAACCTGGCCCACCTCGAGCACATCGTATTTGGTTTGATCGTTGCCGTGTCCTGCACCTGGTCCCTGCGTCCCAATATCCAGCGTCTGCTCAACGGCACCGAGCGGCGGGTCACGCGCTGGTAAACCGACTCATGCGCGGGTCGCTTCTCGCGATTCGAGAATTGACACCCGATTCCCTGGGTGATTATCTGCGCTACTTCGACCACGATGCCTTCGCCGACAATCCGGCGTGGGCGTCGTGTTACTGCAATTTTTTCCTCCATACGCACGCCGCGCAGGATTGGGAGACCCGTTCAGCAGCCTGTGCTGGCCTGCAGCGCCAGGGCATGACCATCGCCGAAGCTTACCCGCGCGGCGCCACAGCCAATAATCTTGGCTCTCTGGCGATGTACACGCGCGCTGGATTTTCGGTTTACAGAGAATTCGACGACTGGCTGGTGGTGCGTCGGGCTTTGACCTGACGGGTAAGGCGTGCCCCGGCGTTTCAGTCATGGGCAGTCTGCCCTGTAATGCTGCGGGAGAGCCTGTGCGTATCCTGATCACCATTCCCCACTATTTTGTTCCGGCCGGTGACCACGCCCATGGCTCCCTGGGCAGCGATCCCCGCGTGCGGGTAGCGGCCCTCAGCCAGTGTTTGCGTGCGCTGTATCTCACAGCTCCCGCCAGCCAGGAAATGTGGTTTCGTGAGCACGATCACCTGACGCCGCTGTCCATCAGCCAGGCCAGCGACACCACCATCGATGTCGTCATTTGCACGAGCGGCAATGATCATTTGCTCGACCAGCTGACGGCACCCTACCACGCCTTTCACCACGTCCCAAGCGATGCGGCGCCATCCCTCTTGGGTTTTGAATGCCACGCCGTGCTGCGTGCACACCTTGGCCAGTACGACCTGTACGGTTATCTCGAAGACGACCTGTTGATTCACGACCAGGCGTTTTGGTCGAAGTTGGCCTGGTTTCAGACCCTCGCTGGTGATGGCTGCGTGCTGCAACCGAATCGTTACGAAGTTGTAATAGGGGAAAGAACGCTAAATAAGGTCTACATCGACTTCGAGTTCGCCTCATACGCCGAGATCAGCGCACGGACTGCCACGATCGTGACCGGCCAGGTGCTGGGATTGCCAGTCGTGTTTCACCGCACCAGTAATCCCCATGCTGGCTGCTTTTTCCTGACCGAACGTCAACTGGCGTTGTGGGCCAACCAGCCCTATTTCCTCGATCGTGATACCCGTTTTGTGGGACCCCTGGAGAGTGCGGCAACGTTGGGCCTGGCACGGACCTTCCAGGTCTACAAGCCGGCACCGAACCACGCCAGTTTCTTGGAGATCGAACACTTTGCACAGTCTTGGAGCCGGCGCCTCCCGCGCGTGCGCCTGCCCATTTGAGGACGGTCGCGCGATGCCTTGGATCCTTCAGACACGCTCGATGAAACCACCCATCGCCTCGCGGCACGCTGGATGGAATCTTCTGTCTAGTGCACCAGCGGCGCACCATCAGCCACCGGCAGCCTGAACCAGAACGTGGTCCCCTGCCCCGGTTGGCTGGTAACCCCGACCTCACCCCCTTGCGCATGCACCAGGCTGCGTACGATCGCCAGCCCCAGACCGCTGCCGCCGCTGCTGCGGGTTCGTGAACGGTCGGCCCGCCAGAAACGATCGAATACGTGGGGCAGGTCTTCTGCGGCGATGCCCTGACCGGTATCGTGCACGCTGATGCGCACCCGAGGTCCTTCCAGTGCAGCCGCCAGGTCGATGCGTCCGCCGCGCGGGGTGTAACGCACGGCATTGGACAGGAGGTTGTGCAGGATTTGCTCAAGACGCATCGGATCGGCGAGGATCGGTGGCAGTCCTTCGGCCGGCACAACGACCCGCAGCTCGATTCGGTGTTCTGTCACGACTTTTTCATAGACCGCGGCGGCACGGCGTAGTGCAGCCTCCACCGCCACCGGTTCACACGCAATCTCGAGCTGGCCCGCTTCGGACCGTGACAGCTCCTGCAAATCCTCCACCACGTGACTCATCAGAAGAGTCTCATCGTACAGGGTGCGTATCTCGTCGCGATCCAGTGGATAGACGCCGTCCAGCATCGCCTGTAGATTTCCCTGCAGCACCGTCAAGGGCGTACGCAGCTCATGGGTCACGTCAGCCGTCAGATTCTGACGGGCGTGTTCCAGCTGCTGAAGGCTGGCGGCCATTTGGTTGAAGCTGGTGGCCAAAGCCGCCAGCTCGTCGACAGCCGGTACACTGACCCGCGCCTGCAGGTCCCCGCGCGCGACGGACTGCGCCGCAGCCTGCAAACGCCGGATCGGCCGCAGAATCGAGATGGTCAGTAAGGTCACCAGGAGCAGCGCGGCGGCCGCCGCCACGAGGCCTGACAGCCAGATTCCACTGCGTACCTGGTCGAGGAACGTCTGCTCCCCGGCGGTCAGCGGCAGCTCACTCGATTCCACCAGCAGGTACCCGACGATCTCGCCGTCTGCTTCGATCGGCTGCGCCGCGGCGAGCACATCGGGTGCCACGGGCGTACCCAGTGTTTGATCCAGGACGTCGACCACCACCACGCGTGTCTCAGCGTCCACCAGCCGCATGGGCAACGGGTCGCGCGACACCCCCGCACCGCGGCCACGACCGCGGCCGTTGGCGGCGGCATCCTGCATCAGCACGTCTGCCCCTGCCCAACTCCCCGACCGTGCATAGAGGTCGGACAGGGCCGTTACCAGTTCCTGCTGAACGACGAGATCACGACCGCGAAACTGGCGATAGGCGTTGGTGGTGGCCTGGTTGGAGACCCAGCTCACGATGGCGAGGGTGATCACAATGACGAGAACGAACGCGCCGAGGAGCCGGAAGGTCAGACTGCGCATGGTCAGGCATCCTCGGCGAAGCGGTAACCCACGCCGTACACCGTTTGAATCCGGGTGGGACGGCTTGGATCGGGCTCGATCTTGCGACGCAGATTTTTGATGTGACTGTCGACGGTGCGGTCGAGCCCTTCGTAGTCGTAGCCGGGACCGGTTTCGATCAACTCCTGCCGGTTGAAAGCACGTCCGGGGTTTTCCATGAAGGCGCGCAAAATATCGAACTCGGTGGGTGTCAGCTCCATGCGCTGTCCCTGGCGTGTCACCGTATGACGCTGCACGTCCATCTCGAGATCGGCTCGCCGCAGCAGGCGACCACCACCGACGGCCGCAGTTGCCGCATCGGCGCGGCGCAAAACGGCGCGGACACGCGCGACCACCTCGCGTGGGTTGAACGGTTTGACCATATAGTCGTCGGCACCGAGCTCCAGGCCGACGATGCGGTCGGTATCTTCTGCGCGTGCTGTCAGCATGATGATGGGCGTTGCCGCCAGCCCGGTCTCACCACCGCCACTGCTGCGTACGATGCGCGTCACGTCCCACCCGTCACGGTCGGGCAGCATCAGGTCCAGGATGACCAGGTCGGGTCGGGTGTGGCGCAGGTGGTGCAGTGCCGACTCACCGTCGAAGGCGGTCGAAACCTCGAAACCGTTCTGCTCCAGATAGGCCTTCAGCAGGCGTACGATTTGTCGATCATCGTCGACGACCAGGATGCGCTGGGACATGGTGTGGGTATTGTACCACTGGGGATAGAGTTTGGGCGAAATGGGAGAGGGGATTGGGGGTTGGGGATTGGGGAATAGGGGTTGGGGATGGGGGCGGGTGAGTTGGGGGTGGAGGCATCAGGGCATCAAGTCGTCGATCTTGGTGCCGTGGTTTCTACCAAGAAACTTCGCCCCCGACGGAGGAGTTCGCACCCCCAGGTGCGAACTCCTCCGTCGGGGGCGTCGTGCCGCAC
>CAYUCC010000106.1:0-14565 GCA_964443225.1 uncultured Anaerolineae bacterium | reverse complement strand
GGTATGTCAAGCAGGGGAGTGGGGGTTGGGGGAGTGGGGGTTGGGGGTTGGGGATTGGGGATTGGGGATTGGGGGGTGGGGGTTGGGGATTGGGGATTGGGAGTAGGGGGCGTTGAGGGCGCATAACGAGTACGAGTACCATCCTACTCGTACTCGTACTCGTACTCGTACTCCTACTCGTACTCGTACTCGATCATCGCCGCGAATCTGAGTAGTCGTGAATTACTTGCCACGACTGAAGCCATCGATCATGCTCGATCGATGGCTGTGTTCAAGCGAAGTGACCCGGTAGTGCGAGTAGGGGTACGAGTACGAGTGCCGTCCTACTCGTACTCGTACTCGTACTCGATCATCGTCGCGGATATGATTAGTCTTGGGTGTTAGCCCACAGGCGGGCGGCGGTTGCCGCCAGGCCGGCGAATTCGCGGACGTCGCCGTCTTCCTCCAGGCGGTCGCTGATCTGGCGGGCCAGGTCGGCCACTTGTTCCAGGCTGCTCTCCTTGGCCCAGTACGAGTTGCGCAGGATTTCGGCGAATTCGGCGGCGGTGGCGGCGAGCTGGAAGTGGGACGAGGCATCGTCGAAGGTGCTGCGGAAGTCCTCGCGGCCGAGCGCCCGCGACTGTTCCGTAACCTCGTCGGTTTCGGGATCGGCATAACGGATGCGCACGGTCAGGGCATCACCGGCGGCCTCGTCGTGGAATTTGACCTCGTACAGGGCGGTGACGCTGTGGCCGGCACCGACTTCGCCCGCATCGACGGTGTCGTCACGGAACTGCTCGTCGGCGATGTCGCGGTTTTCGTATCCCAGCAGGCGGTAGCGGCTGACGACGGCCGGATCGAACTCGACCTGCACCTTGGCGTCGCGGGCAATCACCTGCAGCATGCCGGTCAGGTTTTGCACGAAGACACGGCGGGCTTCGTCCAACGTATCGACGTAGGCGTAGTTGCCGTTGCCCTTGTCGGCCAGCTGTTCCATCAGCACGTCGTTGAAGTTGCCCATTCCGAACCCGATCGTCGACAGGTAGATGTCGCGCGCGGCGTAATCTTCGATCGTGCGCAGGATCGAATCGGGACCGGTGTTGCCCACGTTGGCCACGCCATCGGAGCAGAGAATCACGCGGTTGATCGAGTCAGGATCGAAGGCCCGCGCTGCCATCTGGTAAGCCAGCTGCAGGCCCGCCTCGGCGTTGGTTGCGCCTTCTGGCTGCAGCCGGTCGATGGCGTCGAGGATCACTTCGGGCTCGGCCGCCGACGTGGGGTTCAGAATCGTGTGCGCCGTGGAACCGTACACCACCAGGGCCACCTGGTCGGTGGGACGCAGTTCATTCACCAGGAGCCGCAGCCCGCGTTTGACGAGACCCAGCCGGTTCTCCAGGTCCATCGAACCTGAGACGTCGACGACGAAGGTCAGGATGGCATCTTTGCGTTCCTCGGCCGCCAGCCGGCGCGCCTGCAGACCGACCTTGACCAGCCAGTACTTCTCGCCACCAAAGGGCGAGGGGGCCCCTTCCAGGTAGATGCCAAAATCGCCCCGCTCCGGGTCGGGATAGTTCATGTCGAAGTAGTTGAGAACCTCTTCCACACGCACGGCGTCGGGGTCCGGCAAAAAGCCGTCACTCAGGAAGCGGCGGAGCACGGTGTAAGACGCCGTGTCCACGTCCATGGCAAAGGTCGACAGGGTGTCGTCCTCGGTATCGATGAAGGGATTGGTGCCGTAGTTTTGGAAGAAGGTCAGGTCGTACGGTTCATCGTTGACGTTGCTCGTGCCGCCGCTCGAACAGCAGGGCACGGTACTGCCACTCACCGCCAGCGGCGCAGCAGCCTCGTTCACGGTCAATACCTGTTTCTCGACAGGCAGCGTCTGCATGTCCCGTGTCGGGACCTGCGTGGCCATTGGTACGGTTGTGGGCACAATGGGAATGGTGGGTGTCGCGGGTGGCAAAGCCGTCGTGCAGCCCGCAGTCAGAATCACGACGATCAACAGGCTGAAGGTAAACAGTTTCCAGGTGTGCATGGTTCTCCCCTTTTCGATCTCGATGCACACGCGGCCGTTGCCCACATGACGCCAGGCGGGGCAAGCGCCAGGGTCATGTCCACGTTGTTCGTGCGGTGGCGTGTTGGGTTAGTTTGTTGTCAACAGCGCCTTCAAGACGTAACGTGAGGGGAGAGTGTTCCATGCGCGCCCGCGGCGATTTCGGCGAGAGCCAGCGCCCCCAGCACACCGGCGCGGCCGCCCAGGGCGGTGGGGACGATGTACTGATCGATGTGGTCCAGCAGGGCCGGGGTGGTGAGGTAGCCGTTCGACACCCGCTGCACCGCCTGGCGTACGCGGGGGAACAGGTGCGGCTGCATCATCACCCCGCCGCCGAGCACGATGCGCTGCGGCGACACGATATAGATGTAGTTGACCAGGGCCAACGCCAGGTAATGCGCCTCCAGGTCCCACGCCGGATGATGGGCTGGCAGCTGCTCGGCGGGCAGCTGCCAGCGAGCCTGGAGCGCCGGCCCCGCCGCCAGGCCTTCCAGGCAGTCGCCGTGAAACGGGCACACCCCGGGGAAAGGATCCTGCGAGCAATCGTGGGGCACCGGGATGTGTCCCATCTCCGGGTGCATGAGCCCGTGCACCAGCTGGCCACCGATCATCACACCACCGCCAATCCCCGTGCCCACCGTCAGGTAGACGAAGGTGTCCACGCCCTGCGCCGCACCCCAGCGCTGCTCACCCAGGGCAGCGGCGTTGGTGTCGGTGTCGAAACCCACCGGCAAACCAAGGGCGCGCCCCACCGTGCCCGCCACATCGCTCTGCGTCCAGCCCGGCTTGACCGTCGTCGTGACGAAACCAAACGTCGGTGAGTTGGGGTCGAGATCGACCGGCCCAAAGCAGCCGATACCCACCGCTGTCAGGGGGTGATGTTCACGCTGGGCCCTGAAGAAGTCCACTGCCCGCCCCAGCGTCTCCTCTGGTGTCGTCGTCGCAAACCGCACCTCGGCCCGCACATCACCCGGCCCCGTCCCCACCGCACACACAAACTTCGTGCCCCCACCCTCGATCCCCCCGTACAACCGCTCCATCACTACCTCCCCCTCCTTGCACATATCGCATTCACTCGTTTGGTTACGCGCCCACTGCGCCAGCGATCGTGCCATCACTACCTCCCCCTCATTGCACATATCGCATTCACTATTCTACCACCCCCCCCACCCGCCAATCCAAAATCTAAAATCCAAAACCCCAACTCGCCAATCCAAAATCCAAAATCCAAAATCCAAAATAACTTGACCTTCCTCCCCGAATGCGGTAAGCTTAACTCACCATGCCAGATCACCTCCTCGCCAGTCGCTACCGCCTCGCAACCGAGCTGGGTCGCGGCGGCATGGGCATTGTCTACCGTGCCCACGACACCGTGCTCGAACGTGATGTTGCGGTGAAGGTGTTGAGTGGCTCCGAACTCGGCACCGCAGGACGGGCGCGCCTGCTGCGCGAGGCCCAGCTGGCGGCCAGCCTCGATCACCCCAACATCGTCGGTATCTACGATGCCGGCGAAGCCGACGGCACGTCCTACATTGTCATGCAGCTCGTCACGGGCCATTCGCTGCACGAGCAACCGCCGCGCGACGTGGCGCAGATCGTCGCCATTGCTCGCCAGATCTGCGCCGCGCTCGAACACGCCCACGCACGCGGGATCGTGCATCGCGACCTCAAGCCGGAAAACATCCTGTTGACCGCCGATGGTACGGCCAAGTTGATGGATTTTGGCCTGGCCCGTTCGGCGGCGAGCCGGCTCTCCAGCGAAGGCGCGTTGATCGGCACCGTGTTCTACCTGGCGCCCGAACAGGCCCTGGGCGAAACCGTCGATGGGCGGGCTGATCTGTACGCGCTCGGTGTCCTGCTCTACGAGCTGCTCACCGGCCGGCTCCCCTTCACCGGTGATGACCCCCTGGCCATCGTCGCCCAGCACCTGCACGCGCCAGTGGTACCCCCCAGCACCTACAATCCGGCGGTGCCGGGGGCCCTGGATACACTTGTCGTTCAGTTGATGAGTAAACGACCCGCCGACCGGCCTGCCTCGGCGACGGTCACAGGTCGTGCACTTGAGGAGTTATTGCTCGCGCCGGCTGTCGCTGCCGGCCTCACCACGCCGCTCGATCGTATTGCCCGCGGACGCATGATTGGGCGCAGCCACGAGCTGGTGGAAGGCACACGCCTGTGGCAGCTGGCAGTGGCTGGCATTGGCCAGGTTCTGCTGATCAGCGGCGAACCGGGCATCGGCAAAACGCGCCTGGCGCGCGAGTTCGTGGCGCGTGCCGAGATTGGCCGGGCCACGGCGTTGAGTGGTGAATGTTATGCCGAAGGGGGCGCACCCTACGCCCCGATCGCGCAGCTCCTGCAGAACGCTGCTGCCCACCAGCCGGCCTTGTTCACCGACCCCGGTCCCCTGCCCGCAACGGTGCTTGCCGACCTGGTCACCCTGGCACCGGCGCTGCGCACCTGCTGCCCCAACGTACCCACCAATCCCCCGCTCGAGCCTGGCGCCGAACAGCAGCGCCTGTTCAGCAGCATGGTCACGCTGTGCGAGACCTTGTGTGACGTCGCGCCGGTGCTGCTGCTGCTGGAAGACGTCCACTGGGCCGACAGCGGCACCTTGAGCCTGGTGCGTCACCTGGCCCGTCACGTGCCGCGGCTGCGCCTTCTGCTCATTCTGACCTACCGCGAAGTCGAGCTCGATGAATCGCGTGGCCTGAACGACATTCTGCACGAGCTCACGCGCGCCCGCCTGGCCACACGCCTCAAGCTGCACCGCCTCAGTCAGGAACAGACGCAAAGCCTGCTGGCGGCGATGTTCAGCGCCGAAATATCACCCGACTTCCTGGACAGCATCTACCGCGAAACGGAGGGTAACCCCTTCTTCGTCGAGGAAGTCTGCAAAGCCCTGGTCGAAGGGGGCCAGCTGTTCGTCGATGCCGGGCATTGGCACCGCCGCACACCCGAGGCACTGCAGGTTCCCCAGAGTATCCGCGTCGCCATTCAGGCGCGCGTCAGCAAACTCCCACTGCCGGCCCAGGATGTGCTGCGCCTGGCCGCGATCTTCGGGCGTGAGTTCGACTATGCAGCGCTGGCCGCGGTGAGCGACCTGGACGAGGACACGCTCATCGATGCCCTGGAAGCGGCCGCGCGTGCCCAGCTGATTCACGAGGTCAATGCGGTTCGTGCTGGGCTCTTTGCGCAGGCGCCGACCTTTGCCTTTGCGCATGCCCTGATTCCGGGTACGCTGCGCGAGACCATGAGCACGATGCGCCGGCAGCGCCTGCACCGTCGGGTCGCCCAGGCCCTGGAACACCTCTATCCCGACCGGCTGGCAGAGCTGGCACCGGTGTTGGGGCGGCATTTCGCCGAAGCCGGCGACCACGCGCGCGCCGCCGTTTACCTGCTGCACGCAGGTGACCGGGCACGCGCCCTCTTTGCCTATGCCGAAGCGATCCACGCCTACGAACAAGCGCTGGAATACCTGCGAGAGCAGGAACAGGTCGAACAAGCGGCACGCACCCTCATGAAACTGGGCCTGATCTACCACACCATGCTCGATTTCACGCGTGCCCGCCAGGCGTACCACGAAGGGTTCGAGCTGTGGCAGCGCGCCAGTCAGGTGCCGCCCGCGGTGACGCCGGTTGCCCCGGCGCCGCACGCCCTGCGCCTGGCCTGGAAAACACTGCGCAGCCTGGATCCGGCGCTGGCCGGCGATGCCGACCAGAGTGGGATTGTATCGCAGGTGTTTGCCGGACTGGCACAGGTCGACCCGGACCAGGAGATCGTACCCGACGTAGCGCGTATGTGGGAAATCCTGGAGGATGGGCAGCGTTACGTCTTTCACCTGCGCACGGATGCGGCGTGGACCGATGGCCAACCCGTCACCGCGCACGACTTCGAGTTTGCCTGGCGGCGTGTGCTCGACCCTGCTCTAAATTCGCCGCAGGCTCCCGTACTCTACGATGTGCGCCAGGCGCAGGCGTTCCACACCGGCCAGGTCCGTGACCCCGATACGCTGGGCGTGCGTGCCGTCGATCCCTGGACGCTGGTGGTCGACCTGGAAGCGCCCACGAGTTATTTCATGCACGTCCTGGCTCATCTGGCCAGCTTCCCGGTGCCAAGTCACGTGGTCGCCGCACACGGCGCAGACTGGGCCCACCCGGCTCACCTCGTGTCCAACGGGCCGTACCGGCTGCAGGACTGGGAGCCTGGGAAACGTATCACGTTCGTCCGTTATGCACACTACCACGACCGCGTCGCCGGCAATATCGAGCGCGTGGAGATCGATCTGGCCGAAGACTGGTCGAACTATCCGATTGCGTACGAGGCCAATCAGCTGGACGTCATCAGCCTGGGGCCATCGACGTTCGAACGCATGCACTATCATCACGCCGGTGAGTACGTATCGGGCCCCGGCCCCAGCACCAACTACCTGGGTTTCGATACCAGCCGTCCCCCCATGAATGACGTGCGCGTGCGGCAGGCCCTGGCCCACGCCACCGATCGTGAAACCCTGGCCAACGTCTGGCTGCACGGGCTGGTTACGCCGGCCACCGGCGGGTTCGTGCCACCGGATATTCCGGGACACCTGGCCGGCCGTGGCCGGCGTTACGATCCTGGCCGTGCGCGCCAGCTCCTGCAAGAAGCGGGTTACGGCGGTGGTGCCGGGTTTCCGCCGGTCAAGTTGATGATCCACGACGTGTTGGGGGTCGTCAACATCGGTAAACAGCTGGTGGCGCAGTGGCGTCACGTGCTCGGGGTGGAGGTCGCGCTTGACCTCCGGCACGATACCTACGAGGCACTCCAACGCGAGCGACCCACGATGTACTTCCTGGGCTGGGTCGCCGATTATCCCGACGCGTACAGTTTCCTGCGCGTCGGTCTGGAGAAGATCTTCCACGAATGGCATAACCCGGCGTTTGCGCGGTGGGTCGACGAAGGCCGGCGCCTGCTCGATCCGGCCCAACGCATTCAGCATTACCAGGCGGCCGAACAGATTCTGATCGACGAAGTCCCCATCCTACCCCTGTTTCACCGCCGCGACCATCTGCTGGTCAAACCTTGGCTGCGCAACTTCCGTACATCGCTCATGAAGACGATGGTCTGGAAGGATCTGGTCATCGAGCCGCATGGTTGACGATGTGCCATGCGTCGAAGCGCCAGCATCGAAAGGACCTCTCGGCAGCAATGCCTTTGCGAAAAGCCCACGAACCGGTTATAATCGGCCACACTTGACGTCCCGGCGCCGTAGATCGTAGGCGCCTCCCCTAAGAACCTCCCACCATTAGGAGAAAAACGTGCATAACTTAGCTGCAACTTACCGGGTCCGCGCGTGGCTGCACTGGCTGATCATCATCGCCGTGTTGAGCCTGCTGGTGGCCAGTCTGCCTGCGGGCGCCGCCCCTGTGGCGACGAGTGCGGGTGGCAGTCACTACGTACGCGTCCCGTTGACCTCACTGAGTGCTGCGACCATGCTGGGTCTGAACCCGAAGCTGGCGTATGACTACGGCAGCTTCCACTGGCTCGAGCTGAGTGACGCGGATTATGCCACCCTGGCTGCCAGCGGCGTGCCCTTCAGCCGTGACGACGACGCCAGCAAGGTCCGGGTGCGCGGGTTTGTCTTCGATCCCCTGGCCGGTGCGCCTGACGTCGCCCTCGCCACCACCACGGCAGGCCCGACGCTGCGCCTGGTGCAGTTCGCCGGCCCGGTGACCGATGCCTGGCTGGCGCAGCTCGACGCCGCTGGTCTGAAACCGCTGCAGTACTACCCCACCAACACCTTCCTGGTGTGGGGTACGGCGGCCGCCGCCGAGGGCGCCGAAGCGCTCGACTTCGTGCGCTGGACCGGTTCCTTCCACGTGAGCTACAAGATCAACGCCGATGTGGCCAACCGCAGCGGGCGCATCGAGAACGTGGACGTGATGTTCTACAACGACGGCGCCATCGATGCGACGCTGGCCGCGCTGGAGAAGCTGGGCGCCAGGATCATCCAGTATTTCCCCAGCCAGCCCGATAAGGCGTTCTACAACGCAATCGTGACACTCGATGGCAGCGCCGTCGAAGCGGTCGCCGGTCTCAACACCGTGCTGGCCGTGGCCTACGCCAGCCCCGAGCCAGTGCTGGACGACGAGATGTCGAGCCAGATCATGGCGGGCAACTACACGGCGGGCGTGCCGTTCACGGGCTACAACACGTGGCTGGGCAACCTGGGCTACAACGGAGCCGGCGTGACCTGGGCGACCATCGATACCGGCGTCGACTACGACCATCCCGACCTGGGTTCGCACATCGTGGGCGGTTACAGCTTCCCCGGGACCTGCGCCGGTCCGGCGGGTACGGACTGTGCGGGGGGTGGTCATGGAACGCACGTGACGGGCATCATCGGTGGCAATGCCACGGGTGCCTTCAGCGATCCGCAGGGGTTCAAGTACGGCCTGGGGGTTGCGCCGGGCTACAACATCTTCGCCATGAACTCGCTGTCGGCGTCGGCGTGGCCGCCGGCGGGTGGCTGGCAGGAGCACAGCAAACGCGCTGTGTTGGGCAATGCGATTGGTGGCAACAACTCGTGGACCACCGGCGAAGGGACGAACCACGGCTACCAGGCGTCGGAGCGCACGCACGACCTGATGGTGCTGGACGGGAACTTCGATACGGCGGCGATCGAGCCGTTCATCGAGGTCTTTTCGGCGGGCAACTCGGGTCCGGGCGCCAACACGCTGACGTCGCCGAAAGAGGCGAAGAACCTGATCATCGTTGCCAGCAGCCGCAACTACCGCGTGGGCAGCATCGATGCCATCTCGAGCTTCAGCAGCCGCGGGCCTTCGGTGGATGGGCGGATCGTGCCCACCATCACGACGCCGGGTGAGCAGATTGCCTCGGCGCGCAACGATACCGGCGGCAGCTGCTCCACCGCCATCGCGGGCACCAACAACCTGTATGCGTTCTGCTCCGGCACCAGCATGGCGGCACCGCACGCTTCCGGTGCGATCGTGCTGGCGACCGAATGGTGGCGGTCGTTCAATGCGGGCGCCAACCCCAGCGCCGCCATGGCGAAGGCGCTGCTCGTCAACGGTGCGGTGGACATGGGCACAGCGGACATCCCCAACTTCAACGAAGGCTGGGGCCGCGTGAACCTGAGCAACGTCATCGACAACGGCGTCAACATGGTCTACCGCGACCAGACGACCACCTTTGGCCAGACGGGTGATACGTTCAACCTCACGGTGGGTGTGCCCGACCCCAGCAAGCCGCTGAAGGTGACCGTGGCCTGGACCGACGCTGCGGGTGCGGTGGGTGCCAATCCGTCGCTGGTCAACGACCTGGACCTGACGGTCGTCAACGGTGCGAACACCTACCTGGGCAACCGCTTTGCCTCGGGCTGGTCCACCACGGGTGGCACGGCGGACCGCCGTAACAACCTGGAGAACGTCTACGTGCAGGCGCCGGCGGGCTCGGCGACGATCACGATCAATGCGTTCAACATTGCGGGCGACGGTGTACCGGGCAATGCCGATCCGACCGACGGGTCGTTTGCGCTGGTGTGTTACAACTGCGCCCTGGGGGCCGATTACACGCTGTCAGCGACACCGGCGAGCCAGGACGTTTGCGCGCCGGCGAATGCGGTGTACAACGTCGATGTGGGTTCGATCCTGGGGTACAACAGTCCGGTGACGCTGAGTGCGTCCGGTAACCCGGCGGGTACCACGGCGGGCTTCAGTGTCAACCCGGTGACCCCACCTGGCAGCAGTGTGCTGACCATCGGCAACACGGGTGCGGCGGCGGCGGGGACGTACAACGTCGACATCAGCGGTGCGTCGGCGAGCGGTCCGGACATGGTCACCGTTGTCTTGAACCTGTTCACGGGGACACCGGCAGCCCCGGTGCTGACGGCCCCGGCCAATGGTGCAACCAACGTCGGTGTGCAGCCGACGTTCACCTGGAATGCGGTGGCGCAGGCCGGCAGCTACGACCTGGAAATCGCCACTGACGCTGCCTTCACGAACATCGTGCACAGTGCAACAGGTCTGACAGGCACCAGCTACAACGGGGCGACGCTCAATACAAGCATGGAGTACTACTGGCGAGTCAAAGCCGGCAATACGTGCGGTGCGGGCAGCTGGTCCACGGTGTTCTCCTTCACGACCGAAGCGGCGCCGGGTGACTGCGGTCCCGGCACGACACCCAACATCGTATACCAGACCGACTTCGAGGGCACGGTCACCGGGTGGACGACGGGTGGCACGGGCAGTACGTGGGCGCTGGCGACCAGCAACCCGCACAGCCCGGTGCAGCACTACCACGCCAACGACGTTGCCACAATCAGCGACCAGCGCTTGGTTTCCCCAGCTGTGGTGATTCCCACCGGCCAGAACCCGGTCACGCTTGAGTTCTGGCACGTGCCGGACCTGGAGCCCAGCGGTTCTACCAGCTGCTTCGATGGTGGTATCCTGGAAGCGACCACGGATGGTGGTACAAGCTGGACGCAGGTGACCAACCTGCTGGTCGGTCCCTATCGCTCCGGGCCCGTTTCCAGCCAGTACAGCAACCCGCTGGCTGGCCTCAATGCCTGGTGTGGTACGGCGACGACCATGAATACCCTCGCCGATATCAGTGCACTGGCTGGCCAAACCGCGCAGTTCCGCTGGCGCCTCGGCACCGACAGTTCGGTAAGTGCGCCCGGCTGGGATCTGGATGACGTCAGCGTGCAGTCGTGCCGGGGCGGCGGATTCAAACAGCGGCTGCCGTTCCTGATGAAATAGAACGTCGATGCGGTTGACAATCACGGTGGCATTCCTTATAATCAAGGCCAGGTCACCTCTCGACCGCTGTAGTTCTCAGCAGCTGCGACCCGCTGCTGAGCAAGTCCAATTGCCCCGAGATCCGTCCTACCATCTGCGGTCCTCCGGCCGCGCCAAAGGAGACACATCGTGCAACACTCTGTCCCATCCAATCGAAACCGCGCCTGGCTGCACTGGCTGATGATCGTGGCTGTGCTCAGCCTGCTGGTCGCCAGTTTACCGGCGGGTGCGGCATCACCGGCTGCAAGCACCAGCGGCAGTCACTACGTACGCCTGCCGCTGACCTCACTGAGTGCTGCGACCATGCTGGGTTTGAACCCGAAGCTGGCGTATGACTACGGCAGCTTCCACTGGCTCGAGCTGAGTGACGCGGATTATGCCACCCTGGCTGCCAGCGGCGTGCCCTTCAGCCGTGACGACGACGCCAGCAAGGTCCGGGTGCGCGGGTTTGTCTTCGATCCCCTGGCCGGTGCGCCTGACGTCGCCCTCGCCACCACCACGGCAGGCCCGACGCTGCGCCTGGTGCAGTTCGCCGGCCCGGTGACCGATGCCTGGCTGGCGCAGCTCGACGCCGCTGGTCTGAAACCGCTGCAGTACTACCCCACCAACACCTTCCTGGTGTGGGGTACGGCGGCCGCCGCCGAGGGCGCCGAAGCGCTCGACTTCGTGCGCTGGACCGGTTCCTTCCACGTGAGCTACAAGATCAACGCCGATGTGGCCAACCGCAGCGGGCGCATCGAGAACGTGGACGTGATGTTCTACAACGACGGCGCCATCGATGCGACGCTGGCCGCGCTGGAGAAGCTGGGCGCCAGGATCATCCAGTATTTCCCCAGCCAGCCCGATAAGGCGTTCTACAACGCAATCGTGACACTCGATGGCAGCGCCGTCGAAGCGGTCGCCGGTCTCAACACCGTGCTGGCCGTGGCCTACGCCAGCCCCGAGCCAGTGCTGGACGACGAGATGTCGAGCCAGATCATGGCGGGCAACTACACGGCGGGCGTGCCGTTCACGGGCTACAACACGTGGCTGGGCAACCTGGGCTACAACGGAGCCGGCGTGACCTGGGCGACCATCGATACCGGCGTCGACTACGACCATCCCGACCTGGGTTCGCACATCGTGGGCGGTTACAGCTTCCCCGGGACCTGCGCCGGTCCGGCGGGTACGGACTGTGCGGGGGGTGGTCATGGAACGCACGTGACGGGCATCATCGGTGGCAATGCCACGGGTGCCTTCAGCGATCCGCAGGGGTTCAAGTACGGCCTGGGGGTTGCGCCGGGCTACAACATCTTCGCCATGAACTCGCTGTCGGCGTCGGCGTGGCCGCCGGCGGGTGGCTGGCAGGAGCACAGCAAACGCGCTGTGTTGGGCAATGCGATTGGTGGCAACAACTCGTGGACCACCGGCGAAGGGACGAACCACGGCTACCAGGCGTCGGAGCGCACGCACGACCTGATGGTGCTGGACGGGAACTTCGATACGGCGGCGATCGAGCCGTTCATCGAGGTCTTTTCGGCGGGCAACTCGGGTCCGGGCGCCAACACGCTGACGTCGCCGAAAGAGGCGAAGAACCTGATCATCGTTGCCAGCAGCCGCAACTACCGCGTGGGCAGCATCGATGCCATCTCGAGCTTCAGCAGCCGCGGGCCTTCGGTGGATGGGCGGATCGTGCCCACCATCACGACGCCGGGTGAGCAGATTGCCTCGGCGCGCAACGATACCGGCGGCAGCTGCTCCACCGCCATCGCGGGCACCAACAACCTGTATGCGTTCTGCTCCGGCACCAGCATGGCGGCACCGCACGCTTCCGGTGCGATCGTGCTGGCGACCGAATGGTGGCGGTCGTTCAATGCGGGCGCCAACCCCAGCGCCGCCATGGCGAAGGCGCTGCTCGTCAACGGTGCGGTGGACATGGGCACAGCGGACATCCCCAACTTCAACGAAGGCTGGGGCCGCGTGAACCTGAGCAACGTCATCGACAACGGCGTCAACATGGTCTACCGCGACCAGACGACCACCTTTGGCCAGACGGGTGATACGTTCAACCTCACGGTGGGTGTGCCCGACCCCAGCAAGCCGCTGAAGGTGACCGTGGCCTGGACCGACGCTGCGGGTGCGGTGGGTGCCAATCCGTCGCTGGTCAACGACCTGGACCTGACGGTCGTCAACGGTGCGAACACCTACCTGGGCAACCGCTTTGCCTCGGGCTGGTCCACCACGGGTGGCACGGCGGACCGCCGTAACAACCTGGAGAACGTCTACGTGCAGGCGCCGGCGGGCTCGGCGACGATCACGATCAATGCGTTCAACATTGCGGGCGACGGTGTACCGGGCAATGCCGATCCGACCGACGGGTCGTTTGCGCTGGTGTGTTACAACTGCGCCCTGGGGGCCGATTACACGCTGTCAGCGACACCGGCGAGCCAGGACGTTTGCGCGCCGGCGAATGCGGTGTACAACGTCGATGTGGGTTCGATCCTGGGGTACAACAGTCCGGTGACGCTGAGTGCGTCCGGTAACCCGGCGGGTACCACGGCGGGCTTCAGTGTCAACCCGGTGACCCCACCTGGCAGCAGTGTGCTGACCATCGGCAACACGGGTGCGGCGGCGGCGGGGACGTACAACGTCGACATCAGCGGTGCGTCGGCGAGCGGTCCGGACATGGTCACCGTTGTCTTGAACCTGTTCACGGGGACACCGGCAGCCCCGGTGCTGACGGCCCCGGCCAATGGTGCAACCAACGTCGGTGTGCAGCCGACGTTCACCTGGAATGCGGTGGCGCAGGCCGGCAGCTACGACCTGGAAATCGCCACTGACGCTGCCTTCACGAACATCGTGCACAGTGCAACAGGTCTGACAGGCACCAGCTACAACGGGGCGACGCTCAATACAAGCATGGAGTACTACTGGCGAGTCAAAGCCGGCAATACGTGCGGTGCGGGCAGCTGGTCCACGGTGTTCTCCTTCACGACCGAAGCGGCGCCGGGTGACTGCGGTCCCGGCACGACACCCAACATCGTATACCAGACCGACTTCGAGGGCACGGTCACCGGGTGGACGACGGGTGGCACGGGCAGTACGTGGGCGCTGGCGACCAGCAACCCGCACAGCCCGGTGCAGCACTACCACGCCAATGACGTCGGCAGCGTTACCGACCAGCGCCTGGTTTCCCCAGCTGTGGTGATTCCCACCGGCCAGAACCCCGTCACGCTCAAGTTCTGGAACGCCCAGGACATCGAGTCGAACGGCAGTAGCAGCTGCTACGATGGCGGCATCCTCGAGGTGACCACTGACGGTGGCAGCACCTGGACACAGGTGCCCGGTGCGTCGCTGCTCACGGATCCGTACGATGGCCCCGTGTCGAGCAGCTTCTCCAACCCGCTGGCCGGTTTCGATGCCTGGTGTGGTGATCCCGATCCATACACCCACTCGATCGTCGACGTCAGCACGTATGCCGGCCAGACCGTGCAGTTCCGCTGGCGCCTCGGCACCGACGCCTCGATCAGCCAGCCTGGTTGGGATGTCGACGACGTGGTGGTCCAGTCGTGTGAGGCCATCCCGACAGCCGTCGATCTGAGCAGTTTCGAGGATCAGGCACCGGTTACATCGCCGTGGCTGCTGGTTGGGCTGGTGCTGGCTGGTGTGGCTGCAGGCCTGATCCTGCGGCGGCGGATTGCCAGCTAAAAACACACGACGGGGTTCGCACGCCTATATGCGAACCCCGCCGTAAGGGCAAGC
>CAYUCC010000105.1:0-14907 GCA_964443225.1 uncultured Anaerolineae bacterium | reverse complement strand
CTGCCAGATATGCGGCAAGGATCGAGTACGAGTACGAGTACGAGTACGAGTAGGATTGTTCATAACATCAACATCTCTGTGCCCTCTGTGTTCTCTGTGGTCAAAAAGTTTCACCGCGCGGCGGTCTGCGCCAGCACGGTATCCACCATCGCCTGCACGAAGCGGTCGGATTCGGAGACCCACGGCGTGTGCCCGGAATGCTCGAACCAGACGATCTCTTTGTGCGGTGCCTCGAGCAGCTCGAAGTACTGCTCGGTCAGCACCGTCGGCGCGTTGATGTCGTGGCGGCCGATCAGGAAATAGACCGGCACGTCGAGTTGGGTGGCCTGCTTGCGGAAGTCCACGTCCCACAGCTGCGGATAGACGAAACCGAGCGTTTCCAGCACGCCGCGGAACCAGCTGACTTTGTCGTACAGACCGTATTCGGGTACGCCCAGGTCGCGGAAGGTGTTGGTCCCGTTGTCGGCAATGGCCGGGTTCTGGTTCATGTAGCTGTAGGTATCCAGCAGGTAGGCTGCCTGTTTCCAGGCCACACCCTCGCCGTAGTAAGGCGGCGGTCCCTGCTGGGTGAGTGCTTCGACTTGGGCGGTGTCGCCGCGTTCCTGCGCCCAGCGCAGGGCGAAGTCGTAACACATCAGGTCGGTTTCCAGGAACGCCACCATCTGCCCGGTGCCGACAAAGGCGTGGAACAGTTCGGGGTACCGCTGCACGAGCAGGATGCCCAGGGCGCTGCCCCACGATTCACCCAGCACGTAGACCTTGTCCTGCCCGAATCGTTCACGCAGCTGCATGACCAGGGCGTGGGCGTCCTCGACGTACCGTTCGGGCGTGAGCGTCGACCGGTCGACGGCATCCAGCGACTTGCCGGCGCCTGGCTGCTCCCAGTTGATAACCACGAAGTGCGCCTCGAGCCCGCCCAGCGCATACCGTGCCGTGCCCAGCTGGCTACCGCCCGGCCCGCCGGCCAGGAACAGCAGCAGCGGCCTGGTCGTATCCTGCCCGCGGATCGACACCCACTGCCGGCTGCCGTTGAGTGTGACCTGCTCCAGCGAGGCGATGCTGCCCGGCACTGGCTGACCCTGGTCGTCGGTGATGGCCGGCGTCGTGGCAAAGGCCTGCGAGGCCACCACCGCCAGCACCGCCACCAGCAGCACCCCAGCTACCGCGACGACCGTCCCTTTCCAGGCCGGCTTGAGCCGGAAGAAGACGACGAGCAGTGCCACGTCGGCCACCGCCAATGGAATCCACACCCAGGCCGGCACGGCGGTAGCCTGCGGCAGAAGAACGACCGGCAGCAGGGCCAGCAGGGCGACCAACAGGGCCAGCAGGCGGCCCAAGAATCCAAAAACGCGTTTTGCCACAGTATCGAATCTTCTTTCATGCATGATCTGTTCGCCACACGAAAAGCCGCGCAATCGCCAGAATGCAGTGTGTCTGGTGCGGTGCGGCCACGAACCGGTTCACGACGTCGTCTGCGGCTGCAGGGCTGCTGGTTCGGCGGCAGCCCTGCTCCTGGTCTGCCCGGTCAGCACCCAGCTCAGCTTGATGATCCCCTGGATGTAATCGGGCACCGTGCCGACGAGCATCAGGATGAAGATGTCGGGCAGGCCGAGCCGGAAGTAGGCGATCGTGGTCACCAGGTTGAAGCGGTTGCCGTAGAAGGCACTGATCTGGCTGAACACAACGATCAGGATGACGGTGGGGATGATGAAGCTGAGCGCCACGTCCCACGCGCGGCGCGCCGGCGTCATGCGGCGCGCCCGCTCCCGCCAGGTGCGCAGGGCGCGAAAGTTGCGCACGTGCAGCACGACCAGGGCAGCTACCAGGGCGCCCAGGGCCCACCCCATGGGGCGCACCGACCAGCCCTGGTCGGTTACCGGCGTACGGCCAAGCACCACCGCTTCGACGCTGTTGGCCAGTTGGGCGGCCGAGACGAAATGATCGACCTGGTGTCCCTGGTTATCGAGCAGGACGAAGGCGCGGTCGCGCAGCGGGTAGATATTGACGTCGGTGCGGAAGGTTTCGTTGGCGCCGCCGTGCAGGATCTTGCTGCCGCCATCGACGATGATCCAGCCCATACCGTAAGCGCCATCGCCGGGGGTGAAGATGCGCCGCGCCATGGCGGGTGAGACCAGTCCACCGGCGTCGTTTTTCATCGCCAGGGCGTAACGCGCCATGTCCTCGGCGGTGGAGACGATGTACCCGGCGCCGATTTCGTAGTTGCGCACGGGCTGCGCCATGGGCACGGCGAAACCAAACAGGCGGCTGTAGCCCTGGGCCAGACTGTGGGCAGCGGCGGGGTCGGCGGTGGAGTCATGCATGCCGAGCGGGGTCAGGATGTGGCTCCGCACGTAGTCGGCGTACGATTCACCGCTGACGACTTCGACCAGGTAGGCCAGCACGTCGTAGCCCAGGTTGAAGTACTGGTGTTTCGTGCCCACCGCTGCGGTAAGCTGCGCCGACGCCAGCGAGCGCACGGCCTCTTCGAGGGTCGCGTCATCCGGCAGCAGCACGCTGTACCCCGCACCGGACAGCCCGCTGGTGTGGTGCAGCAGGTGATCGACGGTGATCCTGGCCGAAGCGTCGGCGTCGGCCACGCGGAACCAGGGGAGGTAGGTCTGCACCGGTGCGGACAGGTCGATTTTGCCCTGTTCGGCGAGCTGGGCGATGGCCAGCGCAGTGAACGACTTACTCTGCGAGCCGATGTACATCTGCGTTTGCGGCGTCATCGGGCGGCCGGCGCCGGCGGTGCCGTAGCCTTTCAGGTAGACGACCTCATCGCCCTCGACGACGGCCAGGGCCACACCGGGCAGCCCGTGTTTGGCCATCTGGGCTGCAACGGCGGCGTCCAGGGCGGCAAAATCGATCCCGCCGGACGCGGCGTAGGCGGTGGACAGCGGGGCGGCCATGGCTGCCACCAGCAGGACCAGGGCCAGGACAGCGTGGGTGAGACCCTGCGGGTTTCGCCGCGGTGTCCCAGATACCGTCGAGCACGGCGAGAAACCCGCAGGGTGTGTCTCGTATCGACGGGATGCCCAGGCTGCGGACCGTGCAGCCAGGCGGTGCGTACGTGCAGAATGGGTCACAGGCATGGTTCTCCTCCAGCCGGCAGGTGAGAATAAACTACCTGGTTCCATCCTACCCACATACAACAAAAAACTCCCCCGTCAGGAGGGGAGTCTGGGACTGGTCAAGTGGACAGGTTGTGGTGGGAATCAGTTCGAGAACCGTCTCAGGTTCGGACCCGTCCTTTCAGTTCATCCTGCTGGCTTTCTGCCGCATGGTCGGTATCGCCGACCTGACCGGCGAGCCATTCAACCGGGCTGTCGTGAATAGCAGGTAATGCACTCTGCCCGGTTCTGGCATAGTGATAGGGTCCGACCTGGTCGTTGTGCGTGGGGGAGGCCGGCGGAGCCACAGCTGGGATGGGATGGAGCTGGATGATCAGCGTTTCGCCAAAGGCATTGGCCACTTTCTGCAAGAACTTGACACTGGGGTTGGCCAATCCGCTTTCCAACCGTGAGATGTTGGCTTGTTTGGTCCCTGCCCGCTCGGCCAACTCTGCCTGGGACCAGCCATGCGCCAGGCGCAGCGCCAACACAGCATCGGCCAGGTCCAGCAGAGGGTGCAGCTCATCCTCGGCGGCGCGGTAGTCAGGGTCATGTTGCAGCTTTTCGCGATACGCAGCGAGTTTCATGGCGCTCATTCTCCTTGGTTTCGCTCGAGATAATCAGCTCGATGCGCTATCGCTCGGTCGATTTCTGCTGGTGGCACAGGACCAGTTTTTTTCTTGATGGCGTGAGTAACGACAATCTTGCGGCCAACGAAGAAGAAGTAAAAAAACCGCAGTCGGCCACCGGGTGTTTGCACCCTGAGCTCATAGATATCATCACGCAGATAATCGACGTGCGGGCGCCGAAGGGCGGATCCAAACGTCTCCAGTCTGTCCAAACCACGCTGTGCAAACACGCGGTCTTTGGCTTGGAGCGAGTCCAGAAACTCCTGAGTGGGACAGCGCCCCGATCTAATCTCATAGAATTCAACTTCCCAGTTGCGTACCACCACGGCGTCATCCCAATTCTTCAAGGAATCATAGCGTATACACTATTTAGAATAACACACACCTGGCATCAAGTCAAACCGGGACAACTGCAGAATGGTGCAGTAACCATCTTTCGAGGTTGTGGGCCGCTGGCTGCGTTTGTACTGCGGTGCGGGCTGGTACCTGGCGCCCCACCCACATCGCCACATCCAGCACGCGCGCGTAACCGTCCCGCTCGAACGCGCCGCAGCCCGCCCGCCCCTTTGAGCAGCTGGGCGGTGAAGACACTGTCGAGCATGGTGCAGCCAGGCCGGATCGAAGCCAGACGAACATAATTTCTGCGGCCATTTTCTTTCCACACCAGAAGGAACGGATGTTCCCCCTTTGACGCACCTGCAAATGTGCGCGCTAATCGCATATGCCACGAACGGGCTCAATTGGCTCAACATTTACTACTGGTTATGTCTGGACAGTCTGATGCTTATTGTCGGTGCTATGTGTGTCAAATTCGATGACCTACGCTGGCAAGTGGTCTGTATTCGTTTTCCGACCAACCAAGATCATCCCTGTCAGTTGTTGGGGAAACGCAAAGGGACGCGAGCTGCATTGCGGAAATTTCGACGTCGGTGTGCTGGCTGCGGTCAAGTGCCGGTGTCAATGACGCCCAACAAGTGTGACATTTGCGGCAACTTTTAGCTAGAGGCAAGCCAAATGGACTGAGCAACTGAACGGGTTTTTTGGGGTTTTCTAGGTTTGACCCTCCAACAGAGGGATGATTTGATCAAGGCGATGAACAACTACCTTCAGCAGTACCCTGTCAAACAGAAGCAGATAGAGGAACGGTACAGAAGGATAGATCTAGGACCAGTCGCTGGGACCACATGCCGTTGTTGCGGTAGATAGGAAGTCGTGACCCACAGTTGACGGGTATCGGCTACGTTTGGATTAGTGCTGCCTGCATAACTGCAAAAGCAGGCAGATCACATCATTGTTGATTGATCTGGCGTTCGGTTAGTATGCCCACGTCGCATACCCCAGCGGCGCCTGGTTCAGTTCATCGCGGACCGTTTCCCAGTGGGGCATGACTCCATCCATCAGCTCCCGAAAACGTTCGTCGTGCCGGCGCGCCAGCAGGTGCACCATCTCGTGGACAACGACGTACTCGAGGCACTGCGGCGGCTTTTTGGCCAGCTCGGTGTTGAGACGGATGGTGCGCGCCCGGTCGTTGCAGCTGCCCCAGCGGGTTTTCATGCGCTGCACGTAGAAGCGTTCGACCTGCACACCCAGCCGCGGCTCCCACAAGGCGATCAAGGGCGGGACAGCCTGCTTGACCTGCTCACGGTACCACTGCTCGACGACGGCCTGTCGTTTCGACTCATCGCTGCCGGCGCGCACCCGCAGCAGCATGTGGCTGTGGGCCAGCTCGACCGCGGGCGGCTGGTTGGCCTCGACGACTTGCAGCAGGTAGCGCTGGCCCCAGACGTAGTGGCTCTCGCGGTCGATGTACGCGCGCGGCGTTTCGCGCGCCTGCTGGCGCAGCTTCGTCTGCTGGCGCTTGATCCAGTCGAGCTTAGAGATGGCATAGACGCGCAGGGTGTCGAGGTCCATGCGCACCGGCGCGGAGATCCGCACGCGGCCGGTGGGCGGATAGACGCTGAGGTGGACGTTTTTGATGTCCTTGAGCACGACGTCCACGGTGATGTCGCCCAACTGAAGCTGCGTTTCCATCAGTATTCCTGTTGCGCCTTGACGATAAGGAAGATGCGCTCGACCTCGTCGACGTCGTGCAGCGTCTCGTACAGAGCCTGCTTGATCACCCGTTCGCGCGTCTCCACACCGCGCCAGTCGTCGGGGCGAACCGTCCTGACGCGGCGGTCGATCTCCAGCGCCAACCCGAGCACCGGATCATCCGCGACCACGTAGTTGACCCGCGTTTCGCCGATGCCGAGGGGGGCCAGGCCGGCCGGCTTGAGGTTGTTGTAGAGTGCGCGCAGGGCCGGGCTTCGCTTCAACGCTTCGGGAGTGTTGTCGGCCTGGCCGGTCTGGACCTGCCTGGCCAACTCGGCGATGCGCTTCAGGTATTCGGCATACTCGATGGCTTTGGCCCGGCGGGCGACGATGACTTCGTCCAACAACTCCGACATGCGCTCGTAATAGGCGGGGTCGTTGAGGTGCTCCTTGATGATCGTGCTGCGAACGTTGTTTTCGATGGTCTCGGCGATCGCGTCCTGGTTGCCGTGCAGCCCGCCAAGCTGCTGAGCGATGGCCTCGGCGATGCCGCTCTTGACGATCAGCTCCAGCAGCGGCATGTTTTCGAAGGGCGAGATCGTCCTGGGCTCGTCAGCCTGGATGTAGGTATCGATCAGGTGCCGCATGTCGGCTTCGTAGGTCTTGAGGTCAAGGGTTTCACCGCTGGCCCGGCGGATGATCTCGCGCAGCTTGATGGCCTGGTCGACTTCTTGCCTGATGCGGGCGATGCCGGCGGGGCTGTAGCCGGCGGCGTCCAGTTCGTCGGCGATGTTGGCGTAGGCGCGCACCAGGGAGGCGATAGCTTTGTAGAGCGCGGCGCGGCGGGTCTCGCGTACCTGCAGGTCGGTAGGGATCTCGGTGTTGCCGCAGAAGGTGTGGATGTACTCCAGCTCACCCTTGGGTGGCTCCACCGGCTCGCACAGTAGGGCAAGGACCTCCAGGGCGTTATCGAGGCGCTCACGGCCCTTCGCCAGGCGATCGTGCACCAGTACCTCGGGATCGGCCCCGTCGGCGCTGTGGTCCAGCTCGGAGGTGTAGACAGCGATGGCGTTCTCGACCTTCCTGAAGAGGTCTTTGTAGTCCACGATGTAGCCGAAGTCCTTGTCCTCGCCGTCCAGCCGGTTTGTGCGACAGATGGCCTGGAATAGGCCGTGGTCCTGCATGGTCCTATCGATGTAGAGGTAGGTGCAGGACGGGGCGTCGAAGCCGGTGAGGAGCTTGTCCACCACGATGAGCAGCCGCATCTGCGCCGGCTGTTTGACGAAACGCGCCTTGACGTCGTCCTCGTAGGTCTCGGTCCTGGTCTTGCCCGGCCGGGCCGGCACGTCCTTGAGCAGCGCGGTGTAGGTGTGGTAGATGAACTGCCGGTCGGTCTCGCTGTTGGCCCCGGTGTCCTCCAGGGTAACGTCGCCGGCCTGGGGGTTGTACGAGGTCACCAGGGCGCAGCGGCCCTTGAGCGGGGTTTGTTGGAAGAGTTCGTAGTACTTGCAGGCCTCGTAGATGCTGGAGGCCACCAGCATGGCGTTGCCGCGTTCGCCGGACAGCCGCGGCTTGACGCTGAAGTCGAAGACGATGTCGCTCACCACGCGTTCCATGCGCGAGCGCGAGCTGAGCAGCTTCTGCATGGTGCCCCAGTGTTTCTTCAACTCGTCCTTTTGCCAGTCGTTCAAGCCCCTGGTTTTGGCGTCGAACCAGGCGTCGACCCGGTCCTGCGAGCTCAGGCGCTGGTCGATGTCGCGGGCCTCGTAGACCAGGTCAAGGATGATCTCGTCCTCGACGCCCTCGTTGAACTTGTAGGTGTGGATGTAACCGCCGAAGACCTCCAGGCTGGTCTGGGCGTCCTTCTTCAACAGCGGCGTGCCGGTGAAGCCGGCGAAGACGGCGTCCGGCATGAGCGCCTTCATGGCCCGGTGCAGCTTGCCGCTCTGGGTGCGGTGGCACTCGTCCACGAAGACGAAGAGCTCGCCCACGGTCCGGCTGGGTTGGGACTGCAGGTCGCGGATGAAGGCTTCGAAATCGTCGACGTCGCGCTGGCCGAACTTGTGGATCAGCGAACACAGCAGGCGCGGGGTGGCCTGGCCAAGCTGGCGCATCAGGTCGCGGCCGCTGCCCGTGCGGTAGATGGTCTCGCCGGCATCGCTGAAGACACGTTCGATCTGCTTGTCCAGCTCGTCGCGGTCGGTGATGATGGCGACACGGGCATCGGGCCGGTTCTCCAGGATCCAGCGGGCCAGCAGCACCATGACAATGCTCTTGCCACTGCCCTGGGTGTGCCAGATGATGCCGCCCCTCCCCTGACGCACGTGCGCCTGCGCCGCCTTGATGGCGACGTACTGGTGGACGCGCGGCAGCTTCTTGATCCCGCCGTCGAAGAGCACAAAATCGTGCATCAGCTCGATGAGCCGGTCCTGGCGGCACATCTTGAGCAGGTACTTGTCCAATTTGAAGCGGCTGTCGTCCTGCTCGTCCTCCTTCCAACGCAGAAAGTACTTCTCCTCGGTGCCGACCGTGCCGTAGCGCAGGCCCTCGGAATCGTTACCGGCGAAGACGAACTGCACGGTGCTGAAGAACCACTGGTTGAACTCCGGTCGCTGGTTGGAGATGTTCTGGCGGATGCCGTCGCCGATCGAGACGGAGCTGCGTTTGAGCTCGAGCACGGCCACGGCGATGCCGTTGACGTAGAGCACGACGTCGGGCCGGCGCTCGTGGTTGCCCTTGAGCGTCACCTCCTCGACCACCACGAAGTCGTTTTGCCCGGGATCGTTCCAGTCGATCAGGTGGACGGTCTCGGTGGGCCGGCCGGCCTCGACCTTGACCGGCACGCCGTAGCGCAGCAGGCTGTAGACGGCTTTATTGTTGTCGTAGAGGCTGCGGCTGTGGTTGCCGGCCTCCAGGTGCAGCTTGTAGAGGGCGACGCCGATTTGGACATCCGTGTAGCCGCGGCGGCGCAGCCAGGTTGTCAACAGCCCTTCCTCGATGTTGCTGTTGCCGGCGCGGTCGGACCAGTCGCCCAGGTAGCGATAGCCCAGCTCGTCGCGGAACAGCTTGACGACCCGCTTCTGCGTGGCGCGTTCGGGACGGCCGATGCCGTTCATTCCACGACCTCCCAATGCCCGCCTCGGGCCGGGCCGATGCGTCGTATCTGGCCGGCGGATTTCAGCCGTGCCAGGTGGTATTTCACGCCATCTTCGGTGATGTCATGCAGTTTTTCAGCGATCTCTCGGCGGCTGGCTGTCGGGTTTTCTTGCAGAATGGCTTTGATTTTTTGGGCAGTGTTCAGGGTAGTTTTCTGGGTAGTTTCTACCCCGATCCGACCAATTCGGTAGTCCGCCGCAATCGGAAACTCAACCCACAGCCCGCCGGCATCATAGCGCAGCAGCGGTTCGGGGACGCCTGCCGCCCGGCAGGCGTCAATCATGTGCTCGATGCCGCGTCCCCAGGCTTCGATCATGCCGGCGCGAAAGAAGGCATTGGCCACATCGGGGTTGAAAGGCTGAGATGCGTGCTTACGCAACAACGTCTCCACTGTCCAGCCTGGCGACAGCTCACCGTTGTTCCAGAACAGGATCTTGTCCTCATAAACGCTGATCTGGATGGGAACAGCGCTGGCATAGTCCTTGTGCATCACGGCATTGAGCACCGCCTCGCGCAGTGCTTCCTCCGGCACGGGATAGGTCTCGACCCGCTGGATGCCTTCGTAGGAGATCAGCGCCTTCAGATATTTGTTCAGCAGCCGATCCATGCTCTCGTCGACCTGGCTGAACAGGCTACCGTGGATCTCGTCCTGGAACAGCAGGTCGGCGTTGCTGCGAAAGTAGCCGATCTTGACATAGGCGCCGGTGACGAAGCGCTCGGGATCAGGATGAAACAGGAGCACAGCCGCCCGCTTGAGGTAGGAACCGTCCATCAAGTGCAGTTTGTCGATCAGGTCGGCGTCCACTTCTTGCAAGGTCTCGGCCGAGAGGCGTTCGCTGCGCCCGGCGCGACGGCGGAAATTGGCCAGCGAACGGCTGTCCAGATCGGCCAGGGCCACGTAGGGCACAGGCACGCTGTCCCAGTGCCGTCCCTGTTTGCGCAGCAAAAAGCGATCCAGGGCCGCGCCCTTGAGTTCCTGCTTGGTGCCGCCGCTGCGATAGTGGTATTCGCCCTTGTAGCTGACCGGGTAGGGGTACGGCTCGACCAGGATCTCCAGTGTCTCCTTGCCGTCCGCTTCCACCAGGTTGACGTCGACCATGATGCCCATGATGTCGCGCACTTTGTTGGGAATATCCTGCAAGAGCTTGCGGGCATCGTTGACCCCCACGGCTTGACCGCGGTCGTTGCGGCCGATGACCAGCAGCCCGCCCTCGGCGTTGGCGAACCCGCAGATCCAGCGCATGTGTTCGTCGCGCCAGGCTTCCTTCCACTCGACGTGTTGGTGCTCCTTCATACCAACCGTATCCTTCCTGTCAGCAGTTCCTGCATCATGCCCTGCTTGACCAGCCGCGCCTTGGCCAGCCTGGCCTCCAGCGCCGCGAGCTCGGCGTCCATGTCGCTGAGGATGGCGGCGATTTCTACCTGCTCTTGGATGGGCGGAAGCAATACTGGATACTTGCCAACAGCCGCCTGAGAAAGCCCGAAGAAGGTAGTTCCTGATTTGCTCAGCTCGATGAAATCCTTGAATCTTTTCGAGATCAATTGGTAATACAGGTATTTCGGATGATAGCTATCCCGAATTGGCCTAAACAAGAGTAGATGACTGTTCAAAGACGCCTTTCCGGGCGGAGGTACTTCGTCGATGTAAAGGACTTTCCCGATCGTGCCATCTTTGGTCATCAGCACGTCCCCCGTCCTGAGTTGTATGTCCTTCGCAATTTCGTAGCGTTCCTCAGAGATGTGATATACCTCGTTCCATCTGATTGCCCCATCCTTGAAATTCATTCCCGTGATCAGGAATGGCTCGTCGGCATTCGTAGTAAACTCTGATTGCTTCAGTCCTTGCCAACCTATCCGTCCTTTGAGTGTCGATATCTCCTCTAGCAACCGAACTTCATCGCTCTTCTTCTGACTCAGCAACTCCTGCATGGCCCCCTGCTTGACCTGGCGCTTCTTGGTGATGAGCTGCTCCAGGGCCTCGCTGAGCGCGTCGGCGTCGCTCAGGGCCTCGGCGATGGCTTGTTGTTCGGCGAGGGTGGGGGGAAGGGGGATTGGGTAGGTCTTCAGTTTCTGGCCGTTAATATTTGCCTGCCCAACGGCTACGCTGAGTATCTTAGCACTGTACTTTCGTGAAAATTGGGCGTTGAGAACGTAGTTCAGGAAACGAGAGTCCAGCCTTGATTTGTCGGCATTTATACGAATTAGGTAACCAGCAAAAACCGCCGGGCGCTTACCATCATAGATTGCCGTCTTGCCCACAAGATCGATTGTGTTGGTTCGATTGAACAGAACGTCTCCCGAACAAAGTTGGTACCTACGGATCTCTGTCTCGTCGTCTGTGTAAACCAAGTCGCTCCAGTCAATTCGTCCACTCTGAAGGTTGCCCATTCGTAGAACAGGGGTTTTGCCCTTCAAACTGGATTTCGCTGATGAGCCATACTCTACAGAGGTCACCAACTGGCCGAGAAGCGTCACACGCCAATCCTCCGGAATCACCCCCACCTCCGTCTGCTTGTAGCCGGGCTTCACTTTCCCGTTCATGGTCCTACCTCGGTTGCGTGTTCATGCTGGCCGGCCTCTCGTTCAGCCTGTTGCTCGGCGTGCAGGAGCGTCATCTCCAACTGCCGCCGTAGTTCTTCACGATCGGGTAGATAGAGCTGGTACTTTTGAACGAAGAGTTGACTATTCATCTCGTAGGTGGCGTATTCGACCAGCAGCTCGTCCTTGTGCCGGGTCAGAATCAGTCCAATGGGCGGGTTGTCTCCCTCGACGTTCTCTTCACTGGCGAAATAACCCAGGTACAGGTTCATCTGACCGATGTCCTGGTGCTGTACGTCGCTGATTTTCAGGTCAATCACGACGAAGCAGCGCAAGATGCGATGATAGAACACCAGATCCGCACGATAATGAACATTGTTCACGGTGATGCGGTATTGCCTGCCGACGAAGGTGAATCCCTTGCCTAACTCGAGCAGAAAGGATTGGAGTTGGTCGCAGAGCAAGGTTTCGAGTTGTGTCTCGGAAATGTGATAGGGCTCTGGGATCTTCAGAAACTCGAACACATAGGGGTCACGCAAGATGTCGGCGGGCCGCTCCGGGATCTGGCCGTAGGCGGCAAGACGCAAGATCGTCGCTTTGTCCTTTCCCGCTGCAAGTCGCAGAAAGAGCGCACTCTGTATTTGGCGTCTGAGTTCAGGAACTGACCAATGCTCCAGATGGGTCTGTTGTTCGTAGAAGTTGCGCTCCAACTCGTCATCAATCTTCAACAGCTCCACATAGTGAGACCAACTCAATAAGTCAGAAGGTTTCTGACTTATTGGGTAGCGTAGATAGAAGAGTCGCATGTACACCAGGTTGCTGCGACTGAATCCCCGACCGTGCAGCCGGGTCAGATCATGGCTCAGTCTGGTCAGCAGCGCCTGGCCGTACTCCGCTTTGACTTTGCCGCCCTGCTCATACTCCACAATGTCATGGCCAATCTGCCAGTAGGTCTTCGTGATGAGGGTATTGACCGCTCGAACAGCGCGTTGCCGACCCACGACGTAAATCTGTGAGATACGATCGACCAGTTCTTCGTAGGAATAATCTGCTGAACTCAACACACTCTCTGCCATATCAGCCTCTCACAACATGCTGGTCACGACTTAGGAAACCCATCCTGGCCAGGTGCCCATTCACCCTGGCCTCCAACTCGTTCACCCGCTCGTTCATCTGCGGCAGCGGGGTCTCATAGCGTTCGGCCAGCTCCTTGACGCGCCGGGTCAGCGACTGGCTGATGCGGTCCTGCTCGCCAGCGATGGCGGCTTCCAGCGCCGCCAGCCACTTGTCGTCTACCACCAGGGTTTTGACCTCGTCCTGGCTGAGCTTCGGGTACCGGGCGAGAGCTTTGGCGTCCAGGGCAGCTTCGGCCTCACGCAGTTGGCGCTTGAGGTCGGCCTGGCGCGTGGTCAGCTCCAGCCAGCGTTCCAGGGCAACCACTTCTGACATGGTCTGCTCATCGTCACCGGCGAAAAGGCCTCTGATCTCGCGCAGCCGGGCGGTGATGGTGGCCTTGGTGATCTTCTCCAGCTCGGCGAAGAGGCCCTCCTCGCCCCCTTCCTCGTCTTCCAGCTCGGCCAACTCGGCGCTGACGCTCTCCAGCTCGGCCGCCAGGGCGTCGATGGCGGCCTGTTCGGCCGCAAAGTAACGGGCGACGACCAGGTCCTTGGGGACCAGGTCGCACGCCCAGCCCTTGTCCCGCTCCCGGCCGCGGCTGTCCCTTTCGACAATGCGGTAGGTCTCGGCCTTCCAGCCGTCGGCCCTGAGGATGTAGCAATCGTCCTGCATGGCGCCGGTCCAGTAGTCCATCAGGTGCTGGTAGATGGCGTAGGGATCGACCAGCGGTTTGCCGGTGTAGTGGGCCAGCAGGTCTTCCGACAGGCGGGTGATCAGTTCCTTGGGTTGGAAGCCGGGCTGCAAGGCCTTGAGCGCGACCGCGGTCCGCTGGCGCCACTGGGCGAACAGGGCGTTCATGCGTTCGCTGAAGGCGACGAACTCAGGGTGCTGGAAGATGGCGGCCTTGATCTCCCCTTTGTCCACCCTCAGGTCGAAGTAGCCGGGGCGATTCGCCGTGAATAGGGCGGGCCGAAGCTGCGGGCAGAGCTGCCAGTACCTTTCCAGGCTGTCGACGTCCCGGCCGGGGATGCCGCCGCGCAGGTGGCCTTCGATGTCCTGCAGGTCCTCGGGCGCCTGGCTGTCGATGTAGCGCGGCAGGTTGAGGTTGTAATCGTTCTGCTCGATCTCGGCGAAGCCGACCATGCGGGCGTACTTGGGCACCTCCACCTGGCGGGTGAAGACGTCGACGATGCGGTGGATGTCCTGGGCGCGCAGGCGGTTCTTGGGGCCATCCTTGGCGAAGCCGGCGCTGGCGTCGATCATGAAGATGCCCTGGCGGGCGGGCGCGCCTTCTTTGTCGATCACCACGATGCAGGCGGGGATGCCAGTGCCGTAGAAAAGGTTGCCGGGCAGGCCGATGATGCCCTTGATGTAGCCGCGGCGCACCAGGTTGCGCCGGATGTCGGCCTCGGCGTTGCCGCGGAATAGCACGCCGTGGGGCAGGATGCAGGCACCCTTGCCGGTGCTGCGCAGCGAGCGCACAATGTGCAGCAAGTAGGCGTAGTCGCCCTGGCGGGTGGGCGGTACGCCGAAGGCGCCGAAACGCGCGTAGGGATCGTTTTCGGCGTCGAGGCCGGTGCTCCAGCGTTTGTCGCTGAAGGGCGGGTTGGCCACCACGAAGTCGAAGGTCTTGAGCGCGTCGCCGTCCCTGAACTTGGGATCGGTCAGCGTATTGCCCTGCATCACCAGCGCAGTGGGGTTGTTGTGCAGGATCATGTTCATGCGCGCCAGGCCGCTGGTGGCGGCGTCCTTCTCCTGGCCGTAGAGCGTCACCGGGCCGCGCGCCTCGTCGGCCACCTTCAGCAGCAGCGAGCCGGAGCCGCAGGTGGGGTCGTAGACGGTGGTGGCGCTGCTGGTCCGGGCCTGGCGGATGCCGATCACCTGGGCCATGATGCGGCTGACCTCAGCCGGGGTGTAAAACTGGCCCTTGCTCTTGCCGCTCTCGGTAGCGAAGTGGCGCATCAGGTATTCGTAGGCGTCGCCCAGGATGTCATCCCCCTCTGCGCGGTTCCGGGAGAAGTCGAGGGCGGGGTTTTCGAAGATGGCGATCAGGTTGGTGAGACGCTCGACCTTCTCCTTGCCGTCGCCCAGCCTGACCGGGTCGTTGAAATCGGGGAAATCGGCCTGCGAAAGCTGCTGGTTGGCCCTGGCCAGCGGCGCAATGATCTTCTTGTTGACGTCGTCGCCGATGTTGGGCTTGCCCTTGAGCGCGACCATGTCGGCGAAGCTGGCACCGGCGGGGACCGTAATCGGCGCGTAGGGCACGCCAGCGTACTTGTCGCTGATGTACTTGATGAAAAGCAGCGACAGGACGTAATCCTTGTACT
>CAYUCC010000104.1:11018-14923 GCA_964443225.1 uncultured Anaerolineae bacterium | reverse complement strand
GGTTTGGTCTGGGTGCTGGTAAATCCATAGCGCGATTCGTATTTAGTATCCCGCGACGCATGGCGTGACCATAAAAATCCCCCGCATGCGCATGCATGCGCGCCGATTTGCGTCCATGCGCGCTTCCATAAGAAAGACCCGCCACTACCACACTCTGCGCATTGACTTACCACGTGCGTAGCGCTACAATCCCCGTGCCGCTTGAACAAAACAATCCAACCCTATGATCGAGAGGAGCTTACTCATGAACGCGCGCACACTGCTCGTCCTGACCCTCATTCTTGGCCTGCTCGTCCCCACGGCCGCGGCCGCACCGCTGGCCGGCCCCTGCCTGCCAGGCCTCGTCTATGACCCCGCCTGCGACGTCGACCACGACAACGACGTCGATATCTTCGACATCCAGACGACCGCCGGCCACTGGAACCAGGCCGGACCCTGGGTCAGCGACAACAACCACAATCACCTGGACCAGACCTGGACGGGGAACAGCGTGCCGCTGCGCATCGAGGGTTCTTACGGTCCTGGCGACTTCTCAGCGCCGCTCGTGTTGAGCAACAGCCATTCTGTGGGAGACGGCTTGCGCGTGGCGTCGGCGGCCAACAACGCGCTGGACGTGGTAACGGCGGGTCGCGCAATATACGTGACAACGACGAATTACGATGCCATGTACGTGGATCATGCCGGCTATGACGGTTTGTCCATCTGCCGCACCGGCTCGGCCGTCGGCTGTACGCACAGCACCAACAACAATGGCTTCGAAATCGCCAATGCTGAGGACGACGGCGTGCACGTGGTCAAAGCCGGCGGCGATGGCCTGTTTGTCTGCCAGACCGGCACGGCCACCAGCTGTACGCCGGATACCGGCCGCAACGGTCTGGAAGTCGGCAATGCGCAAAGCGATGGGGTGCACATTATCGATGCGGGCGACGACGCCATCCAGGTTGGACAAGGCACCCGTTTCCCGAATTATGCCTTGTACGTGCCGACGCCCGGGACGGACGATATCACCCTGTGGCCCAATACGGCCGTGGCGACGGGTCAATGGGCCTTGTATACCGCCGACAACATCGAAGCGGGCAACGTGTTTGCCAGCGCACAAACTCTGGTGGCGGTGGTGGGCGGGGATCAACCCCTCAGCCCGGGCGAGGTCGTGAGCGCGGCCGGTCTGGCCGGGAACATCCCGGGGGGGCACAACCCACTGGCGCAGGTCCGCCTGGCGACCGCCGAGCAGGCCAATGTCGTGGGCGTGGTGCACAGCCGTATGGCGCTGCAGCCGGCGCCGGGCAAGGTGGGTGAAGAGGTCCTGCGCAGCGTCGACGGCGCGGCACAGCCCGGCGACTACGTGGCGGTCACGGTCCTGGGTGCGGTGCAGGTCAAGCTGCAGGAGGGTACCACCGCCCAACCCGGCCAGCGCGTGACCCTCGGTGCGCGCGGTGCGGTACGCACCCTGCAGACGCTCAAGGTGCAGCTGGCCGACGGTGCCGGCACCGCCGAGATTGCAGAAACGGCGCCGACGCTCGGCGTCGTACTGCGGCCCGCCGCGGACGGTATGGTGTGGGTGCTCGTCAACCCACAGTAGGTTACCACGAAGTGAGGAGAGACGGAGGGGTGCGGCACTCCTCGCTGCGCGTGACGTCCCCCCCGACGGAGGAGTGCCGCACCCCCAGGTGCGGCACGACGCCCCCGACGGAAGAGTTTTTTAGTAGGCACCAAGCTGCTCGTGAGGCCACTGGCCTCACGAGCAGCTTGGTGGTCACCCAACTCCGGTTGCCCACTGGGTCTGCTGTGTTATAATACGCCTCATCTTGCAGCGGGCACCAGGAGGTGGATATGGCCAAACCGGTGATACTGGCGGTCGACGATGATCCCGTCGTGTTGAGTGCGGTGCAGCGTGATCTGCGGCGCAGGTACGGGAAAGACTACCGCATCGTGGGTGCCGATTCGGGTGCCGCGGCGCTGGATGCCCTGGGTCAGCTGCAGCTGCGCAGCGACCCCGTGGCGCTGATGGTGGTCGATCAGCGCATGCCGCAGATGACCGGTGTCGAATTCCTGGTACAGGCGATCCGCATCTATCCCGATGCACGACGGGTCCTGCTGACGGCATACGCCGACACGGAGGCCGCCATCCGCGCCATCAACGACATCCGCCTGGACCATTACCTGAGCAAACCGTGGGACCCGCCCGAGGAACGCCTCTACCCGGTGCTCAGCGACCTGTTGGACGCCTGGCAGGCACAGTTCCAGCCCCCCTTCGATGGCATCCGCGTGATCGGCCATCAATGGTCTCCCATGGGGCATGCGGTCAAGGATTTTCTGGCGCGCAACCAGGTGCCCTACCGCTGGCTCGATGTCGAAACGGATGCGCTCGCCCAGCAGCTCCTGGCGGCCGCCCAGGTCGATCCAGCTACACTCCCCGTCGTGGTCTTCGCCGACGGTTCGCACCTGGTGCGCCCCACGGCGGCACAGCTGGCTGAAAAGGTCGGGCTGCGCACGCGTGCCCAGGCACCATTTTACGACCTGGTCATCGCCGGCTCCGGCCCTGCCGGCCTGGCGGCTGGTGTCTACGGCGCTTCCGAGGGGCTGCGGACGCTGATCGTCGAAGCTGAGGCGCCGGGGGGCCAGGCCGGCCAGAGCTCGCGGATCGAAAACTACCTGGGCTTTCCCGTCGGCCTCAGTGGTCTCGACCTGGCGCACCGTGCCGTTACACAGGCCACCCGACTGGGGGCCGAGATCCTGACGCCGCAGGAGGTCACTGCGCTGCGTCTCAACGAGCACTACAAGGTGCTGACCCTGGCCGATGGTTCGGAGGTCAGCTGCCACGCGCTGCTCATCGCCACCGGTGTGCAGTACCGCAAACTCGATGTGCCCGGCCTCGAGGCGTTGACCGGTGCTGGCGTGTACTACGGCGCAGCGATCACCGAGGCGTATTCGTGCAAAAGCCAGGGGGTCTACGTCGTTGGCGCCGGCAACTCTGCCGGCCAGGCTGCCGTCTACCTGGCCGGTTTCGCACGGCAGGTAACGATGCTCGTGCGCGGGCACGGCCTGGCCGAGAGCATGTCGCACTACCTGATCGACCAGATCAAAGCGACGCCCAACATCACCGTGCTGACGCGCACCGTCGTGAGTGCCGCCCACGGCACGCATGCGCCCGCACTCGAGACGCTCGGCGAGGGTGGTGGTGAGGTGACCGGCCCGCGCCTGGCGGCACTGACGATCACCCACACCGACAGCGCTACCTCCGAGACCGTTCCGGCGGCCGCGTTGTTCATCTTCATCGGGACGGCGCCACGCACGGGGTGGCTGGGTGACCTGGTGACGCGCGACAGCGCCGGTTTCATCCGCACCGGTCCCGACCTGCTGCGCGGCGGCAAACGTCCGCCGGGCTGGACGCTGCCGCGTGATCCGTACTGGCTGGAGACCAACGTCCCCGGTGTCTTTGCCGCCGGCGACGTGCGGGCGCGCTCGGTCAAACGGATCGCCTCCGCCGTCGGCGAGGGTTCGATGGCCGTGCAGTTCATCCATCAATACCTGGGCAGTTTGTGAGGCCGCATGACCATCGAGTTCTTACGCCAGCTGCCGCTCTTCGAAGGTCTGACCGATGAGGACCTGATCCAGTTGTACGATATGGCCGAGGTCGTGACCCTGCGCGCCGGGCAGGTTTTGGTCGAAGAAGGGCAGCCCGGTGATTCGATGTACATCGCGCTCAACGGTACGTTCGAAGTCAGCAAACGCAGCGGCGAGCGCGACGTCGTTTTTGCCGGCTGCGGGCCGGGCGATGTGATCGGTGAGATCTCGCTGCTGGAGAGGGTGCCACGCACTGCCACCGTGCGTGCCATCCAGGAGGCCAATCTGCTGCAGATCAGCCGCGAAACGTTTCGGCAGCTGCTCATCCGCAGCCCTTCGGC
>CAYUCC010000104.1:0-10918 GCA_964443225.1 uncultured Anaerolineae bacterium | reverse complement strand
CAGGCACCGGTTTTCCTGACCTGGCTCGGCATCGGCTGCCAGGTGTACACGCTGCTCGACGTGGTGAGCCACGGCGCGACGCGAATCGCCGAGATCGTCAAGGCGGTCAAGGCCTACTCCTACCTCGACCAGGCGCCCGTTCAACTGGTCGACGTACACGAGGGGCTGGACAACACCCTGGTGATCCTGCGGCACAAGCTGGCCGGCGGCGTTACGGTGGTGAAGGCGTATGCGCCGGACCTGCCGCGCATCGAAGCGTATGCGGGCGAGCTCAACCAGGTGTGGACGAACCTGATCGACAATGCGGTGGATGCCATGAACGGTCAAGGCCAGCTGCACATTCGGACGGCGGCGCGGGATAAAGAAATCATCGTCGAAATTGGCGACAGCGGACCCGGCATCCCGCCCGAGGTCAAAGGGCGCATCTTCGATGCGTTTTTCACCACCAAACCGATCGGGGTGGGGACCGGGTTGGGCCTGCACATCACCTACAACATCGTCGTTCACCAGCACCGCGGCCAGATCGTCGTCGAATCGAACCCCGGCCACACCGTCTTCCGCGTCAGGCTGCCAATCCAAATCGACCGCGCCTAATCAACTCCCCACCAGCCCAATCCAAAATCCAAAATCCAAAATCCAAAATCCAAAACCCCTCCTACCCCGACGCCTGCGCACACAGACCGGCACCCCAGGGGAAGAAGTTCGTGCGGATCCACGGGCTTCGAAATCCGGCGGCCAGCAGTAGATCGATCATTTCCACCGGCTCGTAGGCGCGATACACCCCGGCGACGGCCCGTCCCTGGCGCGCCAGGGTCTCGGCGGGCATCCAGAAGATGGCCAGCTGTCCGCCGGGCCGCAGCACGCGTTGTACCTCGCGCAGCAGCGCCTGCGGGTCGGGCAGAAAATGGATCAGATTGACGCTCAGTGCGCGGTCGAACGTGGTGGCGGGAAATGGCAGCGCGTCACTCTGGCTCTGCACGAGTCGAACTTTGCCCGCTGCAATGGCGCGCGCATTGTGGTGGTGGGCGATGTCCAGCATGCCGTTGGCCGCGTCGACACCTACGATGCGTCCGCCGGTCAGCCGCGCTGCCACGTCGTGCAGCACCAGGCCGGGGCCTGATCCGATCTCGAGGACGTGGTCGCCGGGCTGAACGTGCAGCAGGTCGACCACCCAATGCCGGAGTAGCGCGGTAGTGTGGTGAGTCGAACGCTGAAAACCGGGCAGTTTCATCGGTAAGGTTCCCCGTACTGGCACCAGGCATTGGCGGCGCGGCGACGTGCGATCATGCACCACACCGCCCGGCGGCGCCACACGGCCGCCCGTGATGTTTGGCGAAGCGACGGTCCAGCCCCATCTCAGGCCCCGGCGCGGCGAATTGGCTGGCGCAGAATCGTTTTGAGCTTTTCGGGTGCGCTGCGCAGGGGGTCACCCAGGTAGATTTCATGGTGTTTGCCGGCTGGTTCGTAGCCATTCGCCTGGCCGAATTCCTTCATGCGCGCCACCGTCTGCGGTTCGTTGGCGTAGGGACCGAGGTGCATGATCTGCATGCACAGCCCCTCGTGGAACGTCGCCAGGCGCAGCCGGTCGATGGCCGGGTTGGGGCGTTTTTGACGCAGCTGAACCAGGGCCTCTGCAAACATCACGGGTGTGACGTGTGCTGGCTGCATGATCATCACCGTCCAGAGCCAGTTGCCCCCCTGCGTGATGTCGAACTCGCCTTCTTCGATCCACCACAAACCCTCGAGCCCCATCACCTTGTAGTCGATGGGGTTGTCGGTACGCAGCTTGGACATGAACTTGAGCGTGTAGGAGATACCGTACAATGCGCCGACAGCCTCCTCAAACGTGGTCGAGGTGCCCGGCATCTGCCCAGGCTCGATCCGGCCGTCGACCATGGCGAACTGAAATTCGGGCACGTCGACGACTTCCACCTTTTTGGCGGATGGGGCATACAGGTGTTTCAATTCTTTGCGCAGGTCCAGCTTTTCCATCGTAACTCCTCAAGAAACTCCTCGGTGACGTGACCACGGGCAGACCTTGCGGAGGGGCTATGTCCTGCATTATACGACGGGGATGCATTGTGTGCAATCGTGGCCTGAGGGCTTGTAAAAGAATAACTTCCCGTGATTTGCGGCGAATTCCAGCCATTTTGCTGGAAGTTATTCTTTTACAAGCCCTGAGTGGCCGCAAATGACAGTCATCCGTTCAATCCTTTCCCCGAATCCGCTGACGGTAACCCATTCCATCCCTTTGTCGCTTGCAAGGCAGCATGGTACAATACGCCTGCTACCCGTAATGGATCACGCACCTGCGGCGTGTAGGCAAACCTTATCGTAGGAGAAAAACCATGACAGCATTGACAAGAATCACGCTTGACCCAGAGGTGATGGGAGGCAAAGCCTGCATTCGGGGTCTGCGCGTGACGGTAGGCATGATTATGGGACTCCTGGCGGCTGGGCGATCACGTGAGGATATCCTGCAGGCTTACCCCTACCTGGAGCCGGAAGACATCGACCAGGCACTCGCGTATGCCGCCTGGCGGGTCGAGGAGCGCGAAGTACTCCTGGCGGCCGCGTGACGATCAAGATTCTAGTGGACATGAACCTGTCGCCGGAATGGGTTTGGGTGCTTGAGCACAGCGGCTGGTCAGCCGTCCATTGGTCAACAGTGGGCGATGCTCGGGCCAGCGATCACACTATCCTGAACTGGGCGCTGGAGCACGGTTACGTTGTGTTTACGCATGACCTAGATTTTGGGACGATTCTCGCTTTGACCCACAAAACCGGGCCAAGTGTTCTGCAGGTCCGCGCCCAGGATATCCTACCCGACCACCTCGCCGACCTCGTGACTGCTGCACTGCGGCAACATGAATCGGACCTGGTTCACGGGGCCCTCCTGGTTGTCGACGAGGCAAAGCGGCGCGTTCGTATCTTGCCCATATAGACAAGATACCAATCGCCCGCTGCCGGACTGCCGTCAACGAATGGGGGCCTCGAATCAACGAATCGTGGGCTGCCGGCACAGGCCGCACCCACCACCCGCCCACACCTGACCGCACGCGAGGTGCCGCATGCCGATCCCGGGCAGCCTCCTGAGCCGATTGAGCCAGGTCCTGGCCAGGCTGTACAGCGACCAGCCCAGCGCACGTACGCGGGCTGTCTCGGCCGGTCTCGACATCACCCGCATTGCCTTCGACCTGGTGGCCCTCAACACCTGGACCGATGTCCTGCGCCAGGCCGAGGAAGAGGGACGCACGTCGCTTCTCCTGGACCAGGTCGCGACGCTGTACCCCAATTACCTCCCCCTGGACACCGCACGCCAGGCCTACGCCGACTGGGTCGCCGCCGGGCGACCGCCGATTCCCGTTCCATCGCGTCCGCCGCGCATCTTCATCTCCCACGCCACCGCCGGCACACCCGACGCACCCGCGCTGCCGGTCCTGGTCGATTTCCTCACCGAACAGGGGTTCACGGTTTGGGCCGAACCCGCCGGCACACCCACCCTGACGCCGTGGTCCCGCCGGCTGCTCGGCGAACTGGGTACGTGCGATGGCGCCGTCGTGCTCCTGAACCAGGCGGTCCTGGATGACCCCACCAGCTGGGTCTACGATGACCTGCGTCTCCTGCGCTGGCGCAGCTGGCTGGAGGCAGACGTTGGTTTCGCCGTGGTGGTGCTGTGCCTGAATGCGCCGTGCGCAGCCGCCTTGCAGGGCGAGCCCTGGGACCTGCTGGAGATCAGCACCGCGGCACCGCTGCAGCACGCATCCGACGATGACCTGCGTGCCCAACTGGCAGCGGCCCTCCAGCCCCTGGCGCGTGTGCGGCGGCGTGACTGGCGCCTGGCCGACCTGCTGACCGCCCTCGAACAGCGTCTGCGGGCCACGCAGATCACCCCCGTACGGCTGCAGCAGGCGGCCCAGGACCTGGCACCCCAGATGGGTCTGGAAGCCGACACCCTGGCGGTCGAAGGCATCGACTGGGTCGACTGGTGGGGCCGTGCTTTGTTATGCGGCGGCCCCAGCCTGCTGCGCAGTCTGGCCGACAATCTGAACGTACAGCTGATCCCCGAAGCCAAAATGGGTCTGCGCGAGCTGGTGGCGCCAACCTGGGTCGATCTGCGCGCCGCCGGTCTGATCCCGCGCCTGGGGACACACCCACAGGTGACACGCCGTGCGTTCTACGTCAACGGTTCCCTGGTCAACAACCGGCCAGCCACCGATCCACGCTTCATCGCCGAGATGTACCTGCGTCGCGCGTGCTGGCGCGCGGCCGGTGCCCTGTGCTGGCCGCTGGCGGTCGTGCCACCGCGGGCCTCCTCACGCGACGAAGCCCTGGCGCGCGTGCGTACCCAGCTCGAAAACATCTTCGGTATCGACGCGACGACCGTCGCTGACGGCTGGTTCGATGAGGATGTTACCGAGACCAACCCCTGGGAGGAGATTCGCCGGTGTGTCGCTGAAGGCCTGCAGGCCCACATACCGACCATTCTCCTGCTCCCCGGCCCCAAAATCAACGATACCACGCTGCTAAACGAGCTGCGCGAAAAATGTGGTGACGTGACCTTCTTTTTTGTTTTTGTCGACCCAGAGATTGCGCGCACCGCAAGGGTGCCGCCCCTGCAGCCGGCCATTACCGGTGATGCAGACAAGCGCGCCTACGACGATTGGCGCGCCCTGGGCGGCGAGCTCAGGCCGGTGTGATGCACCAGGTACCGCCAAACGATAGGTGACAGGATAGGTGATACGATGGAAGCCCAATACGACTACCACAAACTCTTCAACCCCGTTCCGCTGCTGCAGGACTTTCGCGACCGGCCGGCCGGCGTGGCTCCTACGGGAAGTGGGACCGAGCAGCCCCTTGCCACGGCGGCCATCAAACCGGGGGACCAGCGTGATGGGAGACTCTACCTGTACGACGAACACATCGTGCTCGCCGTCAACGTCGCCCTCGCCACCGGTCGCCCCCTGCTGGTGAGCGGGCCCTCGGGCGGTGGTAAGTCCTCCCTGGCCTTCAACGTCGCCCGACACGAACGCCGGCGCTACTACGAATTTGTCGTCACGTCGCGCACCCAGGCCCAGGACCTGATGTGGAGCTTCGACGCCGTACGCCGCCTGGCCGATGCCACCACCGATCGCCTGGTACCGGGCCGCACGCCGCAGCCCGTCACCGAGGTGCCCGCCCGCCCCGACGCCTTCGAGACCTACTACCCCTATATCGAGCCGCGCGAGCTGTGGTGGATCTTCGACCCGGAGTCGGCGGCGCGGCGCGGGCGGCCGGGGGGAGCGCCTGCTGGCGCAGCGGCCCGCGATCCAGCCGCAGATAAGTACGCTCCAGCCGATGCCCAGGGTGCCGTTTTGCTCATCGACGAGATCGACAAGGCCGATCCCGACGTGCCCAACAACCTGCTGGTGGCCCTGGGTTCGCTCGAATTCGACGTCACCGACATCGAACAGCGTGTGCAGTTCCAGGGGGATGACCGCCGTTGGCAGGAACGCCCGTTGGTGATCATCACCACCAACCAGGAGCGCCCGCTGCCCAAGCCGTTCCTGCGCCGCTGCGTCATCCTGGACATCAAGGACCCGAAGGACGACCGGCTCATTAACATTGCCCGCAGCACCTTCGGCACCACCGAAGAAGCGCTGTACGCCCTTGTCCTGCAAGCCATCAAAAACAACAAGCAGGCCTCGGCCAGTGGCCCCATCAGCATCGCCGAATACCTCGATACCGTACGCGCCGCCATCGAACTGCGGCAGGGGAAAGCACCGATGCCCGACAGCCTGCTCGATGACATTCTCGACAAGACCGTGTGGAAGGATCGGGTGTAAGGACGCTGATGCGACCCGTTGTCAACCTGGCCGACCTGGTACAGGCGAGCGGTTGGCTGCAGCCGGCGAGCGGTTGGCTGCAGCCGGCGAACTTTGCAACCCTGGAGCAGGTGGCCGATCTGCTCGGATTCCAACCACTGCCCGCGGGCGTGACACCCGCCGGTGGTACGAGCACGCGCCCCGCCGCGGTCGAGCCGCCGACCACTCCCGCGGTCGAACTGACGATGCCACCCCCAACCGTACCTGAGCCGCCCACACCACCGCCCACCGCCCCGCGGCCCACCGCGGCCGGCTCGCTGACGTTTCGCCTCGACGGCCCCACACTGGCAGCAACCAGCGGCACCGCACCGGCCTGGTACGTCGAAGTGACGCCGCTCCCGCCGGCGAGGACTGTGACATCCCCGCCGGCGGCCCCGCTCCTGGTGCCGCAGTGGACGCGTACCACGCTCACACGCATCGTCTCCGTGCCGGTGCCCGAGGGGCGCGTGGATGTTTCGCAGCTGGCCATCACCCTGGCGCGGCTGCAGCTCCCGCGCACGATCCCGCGCGAGCCGGTGCCCACACTGCGTCACGGCGTCCAGGTCCTGGTTGACCTGGGCGAAACCATGGCACCTTACCGGCAGGACCAACGCCGCGTCGTGCGCGAGCTGTACCATCTAATTGGCACCGAGTACTTCGAGGCCCTGCAGTACCGTGGTGCACCGGGCCGCGGTGTGCAGCCCCTGGGCAGCCGTGAACCACCGCACACCTACACCTCACCACCCGCCGGCACGCCGGTTGTCGTGCTGGGTGAACTGGGCATGGCGCCACCGCATTATACGCTGCCTACGGTTAGCGTTGGTGAATGGCAGGAATTTGCCGCCCAGGTGCGCGACGCCGGCTGCCGGCTGATGGCAGTCGTGCCCTACGGGCCCGCCCGCTGGCCCACCGCGCTGCGCGGTGCGCTCGAGATCAACTACTGGGGGCATCAGCTGCCCGCGGTGCGCCGGCAGCCAGCACCACCCCTGCCCGGTGGCGAAGACGACCGTGCGCAGGAGGCCGCTGCGTTGGCCGCCGTCAACCCGAACGCGTTCGAGCTGGCCCGTCTGCTTTCCCTGGCCAACCGCATCGAGCTCGATCTGCTGCGCGCCGCGCGTCTGGCCCTGCTGCCCCAGGCCGACGCCGGTGCCGAGCTCGACCTGTGGTTCAGCCCCTTGGCCGAGTACCAGGCGGGCAGCGTGATGGGCCTGCGCCCCGAGGTCGCCGAATACCTGCGCCAGAGTCTCAAAGCCAGCGGACGCCTGGACGAGGCCTGGTGTTTCCTGGCGCGTTACCGCATCCGCACCAGGGCGCCCGCCGCCGTCCGCCTGGAAGAGCAGGTGCTCTACCGGGTCACGCGGGACCCGTTGGGCGCCCGGCCGGCGGTCGAAAAGAAGCTGAGCCGCGTCCTGGCCGCCCTGCGCGATCGGCCAGACGACCCCGACGGGCTCGCCCTCTGGTCGGTGGAATCGCTGGCCAGCATGCCGCCGGTCGTGCAGACCTGGCAGGCCGCGCGTGATTTGAACGTCGCCGCCGGTCTGCGCCTGGCGACGCGTGCCATCCCTGCCGCCGCGCTGCCCCAGGACCCCGCCGCGCTGCGCTGGTTACTGCCGGCCAACCTCGTGCAGCTGCCCGCTGGCCAGGGTGCCACCCTCGGCGTGCGGCTGCAGACCGATGGCCTGGTTTTCAACGAACCGCCGCAGCCGGGCGACCAGGTGCTGCGCGATGTGCCGCCAACCCTGCCGCGTGTTCTGACCGTGACCTGGCACGATGGCCCCACCGCGCAGCGCGAGGTGGTTCAGCTGCACCCCGGCCAGCCCACGAAGCCGGTCGCACTGGGCAGCGCCGTGACGGCTGCGATCGAGCTGATCGATGGGCGGCGCTTCACCCTGGTGCGTGAACTCAACCTGGCGGCGCTGGTCGGGTTCGTGCCCGCCTACCAGGTCGACACCCTGGACCTGTCGGGACGGGGTCTCAGCGAGCTGCCGCCGGCGGTATTCGATTTTCCCAACCTGCGCACGTTGGACCTGCGCGACAACCAGATTCGGTCGCTGCCGGCCTACATCGACAAGCTTCGCCATCTGAGTGAGCTGCGGCTGGACAACAATCCGCTGGGCCAGCTGCCCGGCAGACCCATCAAGAACCTGCGTGCGCTGCGCGTGTTGAGCCTGCAGAATACCGGGCTGGACGAGCTGCCCGCCGAGCTCGCCGGCCTGACCGATCTGGAGACGCTCAACCTGAATCTCAACCATTTTAGCGAGTTTCCTGAACTCATCGCCCGCCTGCCGGCCCTGCGCCAGCTCACCCTGGCCAACAACGCGCTGGACAAAATACCTTGGACCATCAAAGACCTGGTGCAGCTCGAGACGCTCGATCTGGACAAGTGCGAGCTGGCCGAACTGCCGGCGGCGATCGGCAGCCTGGCCAACCTCAAGACCTTGCACGTTGCGCACAACGAACTGCGCACCCTGCCCGCTGAGATCAGGAACCTGGCGAAGTTGGAAACGTTGGGTGCGGCAGGCAATCTGCTCACGTCTCTGCCCCCTGGGATTGGCCAGCTGGTCAGCTTGCAGGCCCTGGATCTGGCCGAGAATCAGCTCAGCGAACTGCCGGCGGAGATCGGGCAGCTGCGTTATCTCCTGCATCTCGATCTGCGCGACAACCGGCTCACACACCTGCCAGAAAGCGTGTTTGCCCTGATCGGGACCCTGAAACACCTCGATCTGCGGGGCAATTTCCTCGAACTCCCGGCGGATCTACTGAGCCGCGTCGACGAACCCCAAGCCATCCTGGACGCGTACCAGCCCGTGATGCTGCAGACCCTGCGCGATGCGACCGGGGAGCCGTCGGAATCGACCCAACCGAACCAGGCATCGTCGACGCAGGGGCTGCCCTATGCCGATCCGTGGTACGAACTCTATTATGAAGTGACCATGGCGACTGCGCCCACTGCCCGCTATTCGCTGCACGTGGTCGAGACCCTGCTCTATGACGGGCGTACGGGGACCATCGACGGTCCGCGTGATCTCGGATTCGACCTGGGTGCCCTGTCCCGCAGTGCCAACAATCCCCGGGTGTACGGGGAGCTGCTGGCCGAGACGTTGTTTGCCCGTACGGTGACCCATCTGCGCGAAAACCGCACACGCGCCGGCTATACAGCCGCCCCGTTGAGTATCCGGCTGAGCCTGGACCCAGAAGCCGCGGCGCTGCACGCCATCCGCTGGGAGACGCTCCAGGACATGGAGGGTCGTTCGCTGCTGACCCCGGCCGACATCGTATTTGCGCGTGAGGTCGTGGATCACCGCACGAGCGAGGGTTTCCCAGTCCGGCAGCCGCTGCACGCACTGGTGGCCATTGCAGCCCCACGTGAGGGCGCATCCTACGCGCTGCGCAGCCTCGACCGTACGCGCGAAGTCCAACAGGCCACGACGGTCCTGGGTGGGATACCGGGCACGGTCATGGAATCGCCGGTCACGCTCGACCGGTTGGCACGGCTGCTGCAGGTCGGGTATCCAATCTTATACCTGCTGGCAGATGTCGCAGCGCAGACCCAGGCGGGTGGGCTGCTCCTGGAAGATGCCAGCGGACGGCCGGTCGTCGTCTCGTTCGACCAGCTCGCCGGCACGTTTGCCCGGCTGCCGGTGCGGCCGCTGGTCGTGTTGGCTGTGCCGAATGCCGCGCACTGGGAAATGGCCGTGCGCCTGCTGGAGGCCGGTGTGCCGGCGGTGCTGGCTTTCCAGGATGAGCTGCCGGAACGAACCCGTGTCACGTTCTTGTCGGGGTTCTTCGAACAACTCATGCGCCATGGGCGTGTCGACGGTGCGGTAGCTGCGGCTCGCCGTGTGATTGCGGAGCAGACGGCGTGGTGGGTCCCGGTCCTTTACACCGCACTGCGTGATGGAAGGCTGTTCGACACCTCGGTCCCTGAGAGCGTCAGCCAGGGGCCGGTGACTGAATCGGAACCGGGGGTGACGTTCGACTGGGTCGACATCGCGGCGGGTGACTTCGCAATGGGCAGCGACCGCAGCCGCGACCGCCTGGCGACCCCTGACGAAATGCCGCAGCACACAGTGACCTTGCCTGCGTTTCGTTTGGCGCGCACCCCGGTCACCGTGGCGCAGTTTGCGGCGTTTGTCGCCGCCACCGGCCACGTCACGACAGCGGAGCAGGCGGGGTCGAGTTTCGTCTGGAACGGCTCTACGTGGATTCACGTCGAGGGGACGTCGTGGCATTCGCCGGGTGGGCCGGCCACCACGATCGACGACCGGCAGGATCACCCGGTGACGTGTGTCTCCTGGCACGATGCCATGGCCTTCTGCCGTTGGGCCGGCGTGCGCCTGCCGACCGAAGCCGAATGGGAAAAGGCCGCACGCGGGACCGATGGCCGTCTCTATCCCTGGGGCGACAGCGAGCCGGAGCCGGACCGCTGCAATTTCGATGCACAGGTGGCAGACACAACGCCCATCGGCCGCTATCCATCCGGCGCCAGCCCTTACGGCCTGCTGGACATGGCGGGCAACGTGTGGGAGTGGACCATCAGCCTATGGGGGAACGACGGGGCGCAGCCCGCGTATGCGTACCCGTACGACCCGCGCGATGGTCGCGAAAACCTGGCGGCGGATGATGCCGTGCGGCGTGTTCTGCGCGGCGGCTCATTCATCGACGCCGCACGCATACTGCGCTGCGCCAAGCGCCACAAATATGCCGCCAACGCCCGTGTCTTCGACGTTGGCTTCCGCGTGGCAGCGCTTCCCTCCGCTCAATCCATTCCCGGCGCGGCCGTCAACGCCTGAAGGCAACGAATGAACGAATGGCACATCCGCCGTCCGAATCCGCTGACAGCAATCCGTTCCCAATCCGTTCCTAATCATCCGTTCAATCCGTTCCCCGAATCCGCTGACAGCAATCCGTTCCGAATCACCCGTTCAATCCGTTCCCCGAATCCGTTGACAGTAATCCGTTCTCAATCCGTTCCTCCCCACCCCAAACATTTGACAGCATTAAACCCTCTGCTATAATTACCGTCTGCCAGGCCGACGTAGCTCAATCGGCAGAGCAACTCACTTGTAATGAGT
>CAYUCC010000103.1:0-15064 GCA_964443225.1 uncultured Anaerolineae bacterium | reverse complement strand
GCGTTGTTTCAGATGACCCGCCAGGGACTTGAACCCTAAACCCAGTGATTAAGAGTCACTTGCTCTGCCAATTGAGCTAGCGGGCCGGACGCCGTTAGTCTACCACCCCACCATGATTTTGGCAAATAAAACGCCACCCACCCCCCGCCGCAACCATCAACCGCCCGAAATTTGAACACCAACCCCACACCGTCTATAATGACCGGCAGCTGCTGCATCGCCGCCGTCGCGGCCACGATGCAGTACATCACTCGATCCATTGGAGATCATACCGTGGCAACCGTTTACCCATACATCAGCGAAAATGCCCAGTCCGGGCAGAAAGCCAGTCTCAAAATCCACCAGTTCGTCTGGCTCCCCGTCGGCCAGGGCGAAGTACGCCAGGTGTCCGACTATGCAATCGATATCGCCGGCGAAGTCAATATCGTCGTCTACAAGGGCGACCTGCGCATCTACCTGCAGCTCCTGGACCAGGACCCCGCCGCCACCAGCGGTCCCTGCCGGCTCCAACTCAATTCACACGTCGACGAAAACGCCACCTATCGCACCGAAAACGGCGTCATGACCGTGTCAGCCGCCATGGCCGGCAAAGAGGCCACCGTCAGCCTCGCGCGCCACCACGAACACAACATGACCCGCTGCGCGATGACCGGCTTCCTCGACCTCACCGCCTACGTCGCACCCGAATAACCCGCCCCGCTCAGCCGGGCACCCCCCGGCCGAGCCCTCCCCCCAAAAACCTCCGTACTCCCTACTCCGTACTCCCTACTCCGCACTCCCCCCCAACACCTCCACCACATGCAACGCCCGCCGCCCGGTCAGAAATGCGATCTGTTCGCGGCACGAGACGCCGCTGGCTACGATCGTGGCGTCGGGGTGGGCGCGTAACGCGGGCAGCAGCCGGTCGGCGGCGATGCGCACGCTCAGACTGGCATTTTCGGCTTCGTAACCGAACGAACCCGCCATCCCACAGCAGCCCGCATCGATCTCGTGCACGGTGCAGCCCGCGAGCCGCTGCAGCAGGGCACGCGCCGGTTCCAAACCCACCAGCGCTTTCTGATGGCAGTGCCCGTGCAGGAGCAGCGTGGTATGCGTAGGGCGAAGGATCAACGGGCGCGCCGCTGTCTGCACGTGACGCAGGAGAAATTCTTCGATGGTGAAGCTGTGATCGGCCAGCCGCTGCGCTGCAGCCCGATCAGGCAGCAGAGCCAGGTATTCGTCGCGCAGCGTCAGAATGCAGCTCGGTTCGATGCCGATGACCGGGATTCCCTGTGCAGCGTAGGGCGCGAGCGCGCGCACATTGTGCACGGCGTGCCGGCGCGCATCTTCCACCAGCCCCTTGGACAGCAGGGGACGCCCACAGCAGTGCAGCTGGGGCACGAGCAGGACGTGATACCCGGCGGCTTCCAGCACCCTGACGGCAGCCTGGCCCAGGGCCGGGTAGAGGTATTCGGTCCAGGTGTCGTGAAAGAGTACCACCGAACCCAAAACACCCGGACGCAGCGGCCGCCGGCGCCGCGCGAACCAGGCGCTGAAGGGGGTCGGCGCCAACAGCGGCAGACGGCGGTGGGCGTCGATACCCAGCCGCGGCTGTAACCGGGCCATGAGGGGCGATCGCAGCACGGCATTCGCCAGCGGGGCCGCCCTACTGCCCAGACGATACAGCGCTGCCACGTGACCCAACAGCCGGCTGCGCAGGGGAATGCCGTGCACGTCGTGCATCTGGGCCAGGAACTCGGTCTTGAGCCGCGCCATGTCCACGCCGCTGGGACACTCGGTTTTGCACGCCTTACAGCCGATGCACAGGTCCATCACAGCCGCCATGTGCGGGCTGGTCAGCTCGTCGATGGGCAGCTGGCCGCTGAGGACGGCCCGCAGGGCATTGGCGCGCCCGCGCGTCGAATCGATCTCGGCGCGCGTGGCCTGGAACGACGGGCACATCGTACCGCTGCCCAGCTTCCGGCATACCCCGGCACCGTTGCACATCTCGACGGCGCCGGCGAAACCACCGTCGGCACTGAAATCGAAGTGGGTGCGCAGCTCGATGGTGCGGTAATCGGGACCGTAGCGCAGATTCTGTGTAGGCGGTGGGGCATGTACGATTTTGCCGGGATTGAGCAGATTGTGCGGATCGAAAATCGTCTTGAGCTCGCACAGAGCCTGGTACAGACGCGGACCGAACAGGCGCGCGTTGAGGCTCGAACGCGCCAGGCCGTCCCCGTGTTCGCTGCTCGGCACGCCACCCAAACGCACGGCCAGGTCCAACGCGGCCGTGGTGAGATCGGCCAGCTGCCGGACACCCTGCGCTGTCTTGAGGTCGAGCAGCGGCCGGATGTGCAGGCAGCCCGCGCTGGCATGACCGTACACACCGGCGCGGGTGCCATGATCTGCCAACAGGGCCTGCATCTCCGTCACGTAGGCGGGCAGTGCGCCCACCGGTACCGCCACGTCTTCGATCCCCGGCACCGGTTTGACGTCGCCGCGCAGACTCATCAGGATGCCCAACCCCGCCTTGCGCACACGCCAAACGTCGGCCTGGGCGGCGGGATCGAGCACGCGCCGCAGGGCCACCGTGCGGCCGCCGCCGCGCAGATGAACCTGCAGGTGGTCCAGGGCCCCTTCGACCTCACCGCGTGTATCCCCCGCAAACTCGACGACCAGCAGCGCGGCGGGCGTGCCATCGATGAACCCCATGCGTCCGGCAACCGCCGGCTGCCGGCGCGCCAGGGTCACCAACAGGTCGTCCATCACCTCGACGGCGGCCGGGTCGCAGGCGAGAATCTCGTGGGTCGCCTCCATCGCCGCCACCAGGTCGCTGAACTGCAGCACCGCCAACGCCGTGTGACGCGGGCGCGGCACCAGGGCCAGCGTGACTTCGGTCACGATCGCGAGCGTTCCCTCCGAGCCGGCCAGCAGGGGTGGAATACCGACGGGACGTGGCACGCTGCCCGGGTGGCGGCCGGGTCCATCGGCCAGCAGGTAGGTCAGGCCATAGCCGCTGGCACGGCGCCAGTAGCGCGGGAAATCGTGCCGGATGTCGGTTTCGTAGGTGGTGCGCAGGTCGGCGAGACCGCGGTAGATGGCGGCTTCCAGCGAGGTGCCCTGGGCGTGCGCCCGCCAGCGCGGGTCATCGTCAGAAAAGCTGTCGAAATGGGCGGTTCGACCATCGGCCAGCACGCACGTCGCCGCCAGCACCTGGTCGGCGAACATGCCGCAGCGGATCGAGTGGGCCCCGGTGGCGTTGTTGGCCAGGGCACCGCCCACCGTGGCGCGTTCGGCGCTGGCGGGGTCGGGTCCCAGCATGAGGCCGTGGGGGCGCAGGGCGTCGTTGAGGGTGCCGATGATGACACCCGGCTGGACGCGCACGGTGCGCGCATCCGCGTCGAGCGCGACGATCTGGTCCAGATGGCGCGAACAGTCGAGAATCACGGCGCGCCCGACGGCCTGCCCCGCCAGGGACGTGCCGGCACCGCGCGCCAGCACCGGAATGCGGCGGTCGGCGCACAGGGCCATCGCGGCGGCCACGTCGTCGGTGCTGCGCGGGATCACAACGCCGAGCGGCTCGATCTGGTAATTGCTGGCGTCGGTGCTGTAGAGCACCCGGCTGATTTTATCGAAGTGGACGTCACCCACGACCACGGTGCGCAAGGCGGTAGCCAGGTCGTCGAATTCAGCTGATCGCATGATTGATTTTATCACACTCCATGCTACTCCCATATCCATTCTTCGGTTATAATGAACAGTGGCACCTCCCCGCGTGCCTCGAAGCCTATCCGGATAACCGCCCCCGTCGCCTTTTTGATACGAATCTCTGGTGATTCGGATCGGCCCCTGATCGTTTACCCAACCCCCACCAGGAGGAACTTGTGTCACACCACCGACGCCTGTTTTCATGGCTGGCTGTTTTCGTACTGTTCGTTGCGCTTACCCCGCTGGGACAGGCCGCACCGGTCGATCCGCCCGAGGTGCTGGTCCGCATCTGGCTCACAACCGAGGCCGATGCGACGCGCCTGGCTGCGGCGCCGCTGACCCCCATTGCCCGCGAGTCCCTGCCGCAGCCGTACGTCCTGGCGCGCAGCCAGGCAGCCGGCCTGGCCTGGCTGGCAGTGCAGGGTTTCCGCAGTGAGGTGCTGGACCAGGACGCGGCAACCGCACAATACGTTATGGCCGATACAACTGACAGGTACGAGACGACCTTCGCCGACGGCGTGCGGCTGTTCAGCGATTCCAGCCATGCCTTGTGGCGGCGCCCGGCGGACGCGCCGGTTCACGCCAGCCATCACGCCTGGACCTTGAACCAGGTCGTACGCCTGACGCCGCGTGCCGTTCCCCTGCCACCCACAACCATCACGCCCATCGCGCTGGTGCAGGAAATCATCGACCAGGTCGATCTGTCGCGGCTGATGGTCAATGCCAACGAGGTGAGCGGGCAGACGGCAACGACGATCAACGGCCAGCCGTACACCATCACCACGCGCCATACCAACAGCGGTACCCCCATCACGCAGGCCACCCACTACATGATCGAGCGCCTGCAGCGGCTGGGACTGACCGTGACCACGCACACCTGGAACGCCACGCGGCCACCCAACGTGATTGCCGAAAAACCGGGGCTGAACCCGGGCGCCGGCATCTACATCATCTGCGCCCACCTCGACGACATGCCGAGCAGCGGCACTGCGCCGGGCGCCGACGACAACGGCAGTGGTTCGGTGGCGGTGCTGCACGCGGCCGAGATCCTGACCCACTACAATTTTGACGCCACCCTGCGTTTCGTGCTGTTCACGGGGGAAGAGCAGGGCCTCCTGGGCAGCGCCGCCTACGCCAACCTGGTGCAGAACCAGGACGTGCGCGGCGTTCTGAACATGGACATGATCGCGTGGGACAATCAGGGCGGCCCGGACATGGACCTGCACGCCAAGAGTACGGTGGCGGGCAGCATGGCGCTGGCGCAGATCTTTGCCGACGTGGTGACTGCGTACCAGCTCAACCTGACGCCGGTTGTCTACAGCAACGGCGCCACCGCCAGCGATCACTCCCCGTTCTGGAATGTGGGTATCCCAGCGTTCCTGGTGATCGAAAACTACTGGTCTGACGGCGCCATTCCCGCCGACTTCAACGCCTACTACCACTCGTCCAACGACCGCACCACGCACTACAACCAGCCCTACTTCCACAGAATGGTCAAAGCGTCGGTGGCTGCCTTTGCGCATATCGCCAACATCCGCACCGACTGTTATTGGGCTGACCTGAACTGCGACGAGGTGGTGACTGCCCTGGACCTGACGCGGGCGGCGAACCATTGGTCGACCAGTGCCGGCCAGTGGAACTACAGCCGGGTGTACGACGCGGATGACAATGGCGTGGTCGACGTGGTCGACGTCCAGCGTTTTGCCGCGGCGTGGGGGTGGATCAGTCCGGGATGAGGAGGATTGAACCACGTGAACTTGTCCAGCAGCTTCAGCTGCCTCTCGCACCTGGAATGCACCGCCTGCGGCGCGCAGTTCGACGCCGATACGCAGCACACGACCTGCCCGGCCTGCGGCAAAGTGTTGTTTGCCCGTTATGACCTGATGGCGGCGGGCAGAACCCTCTCGCCGGCCGTGGTACGCGGCCGGCCGCAGGGCCTGTGGCGCTGGCACGAGCTGCTGCCGGTGCGCGATCCAGGTCACATTGTGAGCCTGGGTGAGGGCGATACGCCCCTGCTGCCGGCGCACGGCCTGGGACGCGCCCTCGGTGCACCGCATCTTTTCATCAAAGAAGAGGGCCTCAACCCCACCGGCAGCTTCAAAGCCCGCGGTATGGCGGTGGCCGTGTCGCGCGCGGCTGAGCTGGGTGTGCGCACGGTGGCCGCACCCTCGGCGGGTAATGCCGCGGCGGCGCTGGCGGCGTATGCCACCCGCGCCGCGATGGCGGTGCACGTCTTCGTGCCCGCCGACACCCCAGCCGTCATGGTGTGCGAGGCGGTCGTCAGCGGCGCGCACGTCACCCTGGTGGACGGGCGTATCGACGAGGCCGGCCGACAACTGCGTGCGGCCGCCGCCGGTCGCGGCTGGTTCGACGTGTCAACCCTCAAGGAGCCCTACCGCGTCGAGGGCAAAAAGACGCTCGGCTTCGAGCTGGCCGAGCAGTGCGGCTGGCAGCTGCCCGCTGCTATCATCTACCCCACCGGCGGTGGGACGGGGCTGGTGGGCATGTGGAAGGCTTTCGCCGAGCTCGAGGCACTGGGCTGGATCGGCCCCGCGCGGCCGCGCATGATCACCGTGCAGGCCGCCGGCTGCGCCCCACTCGTACGCGCCTTCCACGCCGGTGCCCGTCACGCCGAACCCTGGACCGACGCCCACACCTGCGCCGCCGGCCTGCGTGTACCGGCCGCCATCGGCGACTACCTGATTCTCGACGCCATCCGTGCCAGCGGCGGCACCGCCATCGCCGTCGACGACGAGGAGATCCTCACCACCCTGCACGAGACCGCCCGCCTCGAAGGCCTCTTCCCCGCCCCCGAAGGCGCCGCCACGGTCGCCGCCTACAAAAAACTCCTGGCCACCGGCTTCCTCAACCCGACGGACCGCGTCGTGCTGTTCAACACGGCGGCGGGAAACAAGACAAGCGAACTGGTGAACGGCACCGTACCACCGTAAGTCACTGCAACAGGGTCCGCACCTGGGGGTGCGGACTCCTCTGTGCCGCTGTGCACGTGAAGATGCAAGAAACGGTCCTCCCCACGCCCGCCGATTCGCGCAGCCCAGCCTTTCCACACAACAGGGTCCGCACCTGGGGGTGCGGACTCCTCTGGACTCCTCTGAGCACGCGAAGATGCGAAAAACAACCCTCCCCACACACCCTCCCCCCATTCGCGCCGATTGGCGCCCATTCGCGGTCACCAATCATTGGCGCCGATTTGCCGTTTTACCCGCCCTATGTTACACTATTCGCCGTTCGCACGAGGGCAACCTTGCATTCGCTGATGCGAAGGACACGCCCTCGTTCTTTCTGTCCACGGCCTGGACCGCGGACAAACCCATAGAAAGGAGGCAGGCGAACCACATGAACGAGTACGAACTGGTGACCATCGCCCAGCCAGAACTTGACGAGGACGGGATGACGGCGCTCAACGACCGCATCACCGACTGGGTCAAGACGGCACAGGGTGAAATTACCGCGACCGAAGTGTGGGGACGTCGGCAGCTTGCATACCCAATCCGCAAGTACCGCGAAGGCATCTACGTGCTGCGCCGCTTGCAGTTGCCACCTTCGGCAACCACCGCGCTCGAACGCAGTCTACGCCTCAACGAAGCAGTTCTACGCCACTTGCTGATTCGGAAGGAAGCCTAGATCCCAACCATGGCACGATGAGGAGATCAGACCCATGCCGAGAGGACTGAACAAGGTCATGATCATCGGCCAGGTCGGACACGACCCGGATATGCGGTATACGCCGAGCGGCAAGCCGGTCACGTCGTTTAGCGTGACCGTCACCCGAAACTGGGTCACCGCCGAAGGTGAGCGGCGTGAGGCCACCGAGTGGTTCAACGTCGTCGCCTGGGGCAACCTGGCTGAAATCTGCAACCAGTATTTGCGCAAAGGCCGGCGCGTCTACATCGAGGGTCACCTGCAAACCCGTAGTTGGGAAGACCAGGGCAACCAGAAGCACTTCCGCACCGAATTGGTCGCCAACGAGATGATCATGCTCGATGGCACCGGCGGGCGCGATGTGGACTACGCCAGCAACTACGACAAAGAGTCGAACTATTAGTCGTGTGCGCACGCAGCACCTGGCTGCGGGCGGCACGTTGTTTCAGGAGTGTAGAACGTGGCCAGAGACAATGATTACGATAACGATGTAGACCGCAGCGAGGGCGGCTCCGACAGTGACAGCCGGCCGCCGCGCGGCTTCCGCCCGCGCGGTCCGCGACCGCCTGCCGGTGAAGGCCGCGGTGGGCCGGGTGGCCCCCGCCGTTTTGGACCGCGGCGGCGCGTGTGCGCTTTCTGCGTCGATAAGGTCAAAGAGATCGACTACAAACAGATGGATATGCTCAGCCGCTACATCACCGAACGCGGCAAGATCCGCCCGCGGCGCAAGACCAGCACCTGCGCACGCCACCAGCGCGCCCTGGCCGTGGCCATCAAACGTGCCCGCTTCCTGGCGCTGCTGCCCTACACCGGCAGCATGTCCGGCGGCAACGACTAAGCGGGGGTTGGTGTCGTCATGGCCAAACGCCAGCAAGAAGTGCGCGAACCCACCAAAAAACAGGCGGCCTGGACGCGGCGCGACCGCGAACGGCGCAAGTGGATTCTGATTGGCCTCGGTGCCGTGTTGGCCGTGGTGTTCATCATCCTGGGCATCGGCATCCTTCAGCAGCTGATTCTGGAACCAAACTCGGCGGTCGCCACCGTCAACGGCACGGCGATCAGCACGCGCGCCTACCAGGCCCGCGTCAAGTACGAGCGCAACCAGCTCGAGAATCAGCTGATCCAGTTCCAGCAGCTCGAACAGCAGTTCGACCCCGAAGGGACCAGCGGCTTCTTCAGCAGCCAGATTCAGCAGCTGCAGCAGGACCTGAATAATCCCGAAACCTTCGGTCTGCGTGTGCTCGACGACCTGATCGACGAGAACCTCATCAGCCAGGAAGCGGCCAAACTGGGCATCGCAGTCGATCCAGCCGCCCTGCAAACAGAGGTTCAGCGCCAGTTCGGTTACGAACCCGACGCCACACCGACCCCGATCACCACGCCGCCGGTCATCACCTCGACGCAGGTGGTCACCAATACAAGCGGTGTCACCGAAACCCAGGTGATCAGTGCGACCGCCACCCCGCAGCCGACACCGACGCCGTACACGGAAGCCGAGTACCAGCGTATCTACAACGAAACGCTGACCAACATCAAGCAGGTGTCGGGCCTCGACGAAGCCGATTTCCGCGCCATCGTGGGCGCCCGCATGCTGCGTGACCTGGTCCAGCAGTCGGTCACGGCGGACACGCCAGCGACCGAGGAACAGGTACGCGCCGCCCATATCCTGGTGAGCGTGGCCGCCGATGCCAGCGACGAGGACAAAACCGCGGCACGCGCCAAAATCGATGCGGCGTTGAAAGAAGTGCAGGACGGCAAGGACTTCGCCGAAGTGGCCAAAACCGTGTCCGATGACACGTCGGCCGGTGATGGCGGTGACCTGGGATGGTTCGGACGCGGCCGTATGGTAGCGGAGTTCGAAGAGGCGGCCTTCAGCCTCGAAGCGGGCCAGGTGAGTGATGTGATCGAGACCCAATTCGGGTATCACATCATCAAGGTCCTGGAAAAGGACGCGGCCCGCACGCTCGAAGAATCCGACCTGGAGAGCAAACGCAGCCAGGCCTTCGAGGAATGGCTGCAGAACCTGCGGACCTCCGCCCAGGTCGTGCGCTCGTGGAACACCGGCAAGCTGCCGCCCACCCCCCTCCCGCGCGTCGCGGCCAGCCAATAAGAACCTATTGACCACAGAGACGCACAAAACACAGAGATTTTTTATCTTATGTGTCTTGTGCGTCTTTGTGGTTAACCTCCCTTGTGGTCAACTCCCCACACTCAACCGGATTGCCGGCCGTTGCCCAGGCGGTGCGCTTCCTGGACGTTGGGCAGGCGCTCGATACGTGTGAGCAGACGGCTGAGCTGGACGGCGGTGCTGATTTCTAACGTGGCTGTAATCACTGCCATGTTGTTTTTGAGACCGGTACGGGCCTGCGCCTCGCGCATGTTGACTTTTTCGTCGGCCACCAGGTTGGCGATGTCGCGCAGCAAACCACTCCGATCGAACGCACTCACGCTGATACTCACCGGCACGGTGTGCTCACTGCCTCCCCATTCGACGGAAATCAGCCGTTCGGTGTCTTTCAATGCCAGCATGTTGGGGCAGTCGCGCCGGTGGATCGATACGCCGCGCCCGCGGGTCACGTAACCGATGATGTTCTCGCCGGGCAGCGGCTTGCAGCACTGCGCCTGGTGGGTCAGCAGGCCCTCGACCCCTGAGACGTGAATCCCCTGAATGTCGTGCGGCCGGCCCTGGTCACTGCCTGGCTTCATGATAACGGCGGTGTCATCAGGTGGACGATCGATTTCCATCACCTTGCTGGCGATGTGTTGGGCGTTGATGTCACCCGCACCAATGGCCGCCAGGAAATCGTCCAGTTTGTCGTGCCCGAACAGTTTGGCTACCGCGTCGTAACTGGTTGGCTGGATGCTCAGACGGCGCAGTTCTTTGTCCAGGATGTCGCGCCCTTCGGAAATATTCTCCTGCCGGTCTTGTTTGCGGAACCACTGGCGAATTTTGCCGCGCGCACGCTGGGTTGCCACGTACCCGAGGTGCGGATTGAGCCAGTCGCGACTGGGTCCGCCGCGTTTGGTGGTGAGGATCTCGACCTGGTCACCGCTGACCAGGTGCTGGTCCAGGGCAACCAGTTTGCCGTTGACGCGTGCACCGCGGCAGCGGTGACCCACCTCGGAGTGCACTTCATACGCAAAGTCGATGGGTGTCGCCCCCTTGGGCAGGTCGATGATGTCGCCGCGCGGTGTGAACGAGTAGACCCGATCCTGGAATACGTCGGTTTTGAGCGCGTCGACAAAATCTTCGGGTTCGCTGACGTCCTGGCGCCATTCCATGAGCTGGCGCAGCCAGGCGATCTTGTTCTCGAAAGCGACGTCGCGGCGCCTGGATTGTTCCTTGTAGCGCCAGTGGGCAGCTATGCCAAATTCTGCCGTGCGCTGCATCTCGGGGGTACGAATCTGGACCTCCAACGGCCGGCCACCCGGACCCACCACGGCGGTGTGCAGGGAACGGTATTGGTTCTCTTTGGGTGTTGCGATATAGTCGTCGAATTCGCCGGGAATGGGGCGCCACAGGCTGTGCACGACACCGAGTGCGGCATAACAGTCCTTGGGGTCCTGGACGAGGATCCGCACGCCCTGGGCATCGTAGATCTGGTCGAAGTCGACCCCTTTGCGCTGCATCTTGCGCCAGATGCTGTAGATGTGTTTTGGACGGCCCGAGATGGCAGGCTGGATGCCGATCTGGCGCAGCTCTCGCTCCAGGGTGTTCTTTACGATGATGATGGCGCGTTCGCGCTCGACGCGGCGTTGATCGATGGCATGAGCAATCTGTTTGTAGGTGCCCGGTTCCAGGTTACGGAAACTCTGATCCTCCAGCTCCCATTTGAACTGCCAGATACCGAGGCGGTTGGCGAGCGGGGCGTAGATTTCCAGTGTTTCACGGGCAATTCGTTTGCGCTTTTGTTCGGGCAAGGCGCCGAGGGTACGCATGTTGTGCAGCCGGTCAGCCAGTTTGATCATCACGACGCGGATGTCATCGATCATGGCCAGGAACATCTTACGCAGTGACTCCGCTTTGCTGTCGGCCATCTTTTCGTGGGACCGCGTCAGCTGTTTGATCTGATCGAGTTTGGTAACCCCGTCGACCAGCTTGGCCACCTCGGGTCCAAACTCCTTCTCCAGGATTTCGACGGTGATGGCGGTATCCTCGGCCACGTCGTGCAGTAATGCCGCGGCAATGGTGGGGGCGTCCAAATGCATTTCTGCCAGAATCGCGGCCACGGCGAGGGGGTGAAACATGTACGCTTCACCAGACGCGCGCATCTGGCCGTGATGCGCCTGGTCGGCCATGCGGTAGGCGCGCTCGATCAGCTCACGATCCTGGGGGGCCAGGTCCCTGGGCAGCATGGCCAGCAGTCCAGACAGGTCAACCGGTGCAGGATTGGTGTTGTCATTCATGGTCATACGATACCTCTTTGGGCAGGCGAGGCAAAAAAACAGTGCGGGTGCTGTGTGGCCGTCTGCGGCGTGTGCGCACCCAAACCGGGGACGGCAAAGGCGCCGAACACGGCGCCGTGATGTGCATTATAACGCAGGGTGCGGTATTGTGCAATCTGGCGAGCGTTCGCAGGGGTGAACGCGGCCAGCGTGCTGGCAAACAGAATTTTGACACGACTGCTTCGGGCGTGTAGAATCGTGCCTGTACGCCCTCGTAGCTCAACGGACAGAGCGCCTGGCTTCGAACCAGTAGGTTGGGGGTTCGAGTCCCTCCGGGGGTACTAAGGGCCTGTAAAAGAATAACTTACCGTGATTTGCGGCATATTCCGGCCATTTTGAAGGAAGTTATTCTTTTATAGGCCCTAAACCGAACGTTGGAGCGTGACACGTTCCAACGTTCTTTTTATGGCATCACCAGCGAGGACTGAACCAGCAAAGCATCCATGCCGGCCGACGACGTACAATCCCTCAGCGAACGTGAAATCGATATTCTGCGGCTCCTGGCCACCGGCGCCTCCAACCAGGAGATCGCGCGGGCGCTGGTCATCAGCCCAAACACCGTCAAAGTTCACCTGCGTAACATCTACGAGAAGCTCCAGGTGCAGAGCCGCACCGAAGCCACCCTGGTGGCCATCCGCGCTGGATTGGTGGCGGTCGACACGCCAACCGCACCGGCAACCCCTGGTGAGGTAGTGACCGCTGCGGGTGATTCCATCCCCCCGCCACCACCACCGCTGGTCGCGCCGCGCCCAGACCTGGCCGCGCCGCCGCCGATTGCGCGCTGGCAGCGTTTTTTCCTGTTGGTTATGGTGGGGTTGGCGCTGCTTGCACTGCTGCTGCCCTGGCTGCACGCCCTGGCCGGCCCGTCAGCGACGCGCCAGGTCGACCTGGTCAGTGATGCCGCGGTGCCCGCCGTGGCCCTGCCGATCCGTCAGGAAACCCAACGCTGGCAGACGCGCGCCCCGCTGCCGGGACCGCGCAGCCGTCTGGCGCTGGTTGGTTTTCGTGACCAGCTCTATGCCATGGGCGGCGAAACACCCAACGGGGTGACGGGTTCGGTGGACGCCTACGTTCCCGAACGTAACGAGTGGCAGCCACGCAGTAACCTGCCGCGACCGCTGGCCAATATCCAGGGTGCCGTGCTCAAGAACCTGATCTACGTGCCCGGCGGAACCCTGGCCGATGGCCGCATCACCCACCGTGTCGTGCGCTACGATGCCATCGCTGATGCCTGGGGTGAAGGTCCGCCGCTGCCAGGGCCGCGTGCCGGTTATGCCCTGGTGAGCACCGGGGAGAATCTCTACCTGATCGGCGGCTTCGACGGAACGGGGGTTGTCGCCGGTGTACTCGTGTTCGACCCGGCGAGCAGCACGTGGCGCAGCGGACCGCCGCTGCCCGCACCGCGTGCCTTTGCGGGTGCCGCATTACTCGATAACCGCATCTACGTTGCGGGTGGTTTCGACGGGAATCGGCCGGCAGATACGTTGTTCGTACTCGACCTCGACGCGGCGGCGCCGGCATGGACAGCCGCTGCACCCATGCAAACGGCCCGCAGCGGCTTGGGGCTCACCACCGAAGGCAGTGGGCTGTACGCCTTTGGCGGCGGCTGGAACCAGGCCCTCGATTTCCACGAGCGTTACGATCCCTTCACCAACACCTGGTCAACAATCGCCTCACCGTCCCGCGGACCCTGGCGCCATCTCGGCGTCGCCACGCTGGGCCCCATGCTGCACCTGGCCGGCGGCTGGAACGGCGACTACAGCGCCGCACACGAGCAATATCAGGCCGGCTTCCGCACCTTCATGCCCGCAGCACCGAATTGATTTTGGATTTTGGATTTTGGATTTTGGATTGGATTTTGGATTGGTTGCCGTGGTCAATCCAAAAAGGTAACACCCCACTTAACCGTGGTCACAAATACCAACGAGCGATGAGCGCTTTCATCGTCTTTGATTTGGGTCCCCGGCGTTTCGGCGGGGACCAGGGGGGCGGCGGCACGTGATAGGCAAGCAACTCGTGCACCGTCCAGCAATGATCGGTAATGCCAGCGGCCAAAGCTGGGGTACGGGGTATCCATTTGTGGCCGCCGATGATGCCAGGAATACGCAGGCTCTTGTGATAGGTATAGAAGTTGTAGACGGTTCCCATCAAGTAAGCACACTCGTACAAGGTCGAACGCTGGCGAGCGAGGGCCCGCCCGCGGCGCACTCCGATTTTTGCGGAGCAAAAATCGTGGTTGACGAGGCGTGCGCGGAAGGTGGCATTCAGGCGTTCGATGTAGGCCGTGTTGATGTCACCTTGACCCTGGGTGCGCTGGATCAACTGGTTGACCTGCGACAGGACACCCTGAATGAGACGGCGTTCGATGCCGCACACGCGGTGGCCAGCATACTGCTTGACGACCTGAGCGATGAAGATGCCATCCCAGTCTCGCATGGACGGACGACCGCGTCGCCCGATGTGTATCGGCTCGCGAAAGGTCGATCGAATGGCCTGGACGTAGGCTTGAAAGCCGTCCGTACAGAACAGCAAGGGACGGCAGAGCGCACAGGCGCGCACTTTCTGGATCAGCGCCTCCACCAGGGCCATGTTTCGCTGACCACTCAAGGTGCCGCCCAACCACAAGCGGGTGCTCACCTGGATGGCCATCGCCAGCCAGGCGATGCTACCCTGCATCTTGATGCGTATCTCGTCGGCTTGGACCTGACCCAGGTCTCGCGGCTGTTGCACCAGGTGCTCGTGCACTCGCTCGCAGTGCTGACCCGCTCGCCGTTGCCAGTCCTGCACCGTGCGCTCGTCCAGGCCGAACGCCACGACGATCGCCTGTACCGGACACCCATACGCCAGCAACGTCACGACCAGCGTCACCAGGCTCGACGACGTGCGCAATCGGTAGAACGCCGTACCCTTGTTGGCCGCAAATGTCTGCTTACACTCGTGACAGATGTACCGTCGCTCTTTGCGACTATGTACGCCGATGTTGCCTTGCCCGTACCGGCCTCTTGCCGGACACGCCATATTCGGGCAAAATACATGTTGTGGATCCATTGGCATCCTCTCAGTTCGGTTTGTCGCCAAACTGAATGTGCCAGTGGTTCCACTTTTTTACAAATTCCGCCCCCCACCACGGTTTAATGGGGTGCTACCGGATTGGTTGCCGTGGTCAATCCAAAATCAAATCCAAAATCCAAAATCCAAAATCCAAAATCTAAAATCCAAAATCTAAAATCCCGGCGCTGCCAGGACGCGGATTTTCTCGCCGGTT
>CAYUCC010000102.1:15070-15197 GCA_964443225.1 uncultured Anaerolineae bacterium | reverse complement strand
ATTCAGCTGTTAAAGAACGCTCGTCATGCGCTGCAAAAGTCGAGTACGGAGTAGGATTCGAGCGGTCGGCCTGCCCCCAGTCGGCGCAGGCCGACTTCGCCTGCGTAGCGGCGGTTTCCAACCGCCA
>CAYUCC010000102.1:0-14970 GCA_964443225.1 uncultured Anaerolineae bacterium | reverse complement strand
GCCCCCAGTCGGCGCAGGCCGACTTCGTCTGCGTAGCGGCGGTTTCCAACCGCCAGCCCCCAGTCGGCGCAGGCCGACTTCGTCTGCGTAGCGGCGGTTTCCAACCGCCAAACCTACATGTGGATCGTAAACCGGCTGCCGGTGCCCGGTGTGCTTTGCACCATCAGCTGCCCGCCGTGGGCCTGCACGATGCTTTGCGCAATGGCCAGACCCAGGCCGCTGCCGGGGGTGCCGGGGCTGCGGCCGCGGTAGAAGCGCTCGAAGATGTGGGGCAGGTCGGCAGGGTCGATGCCGGGGCCGGTGTCCTGAACCCAGAGCTGGACACCACCGGCGGGACTGTCGCCGGCCCCGACTTGAACCTGGCCGCCCGCGGGGGTGAATTTCACCGCGTTGTCCACCAGGTTCGAGAGCGCCAGTACTAACCGCGCCCGGTCACAGCGCACGGAAACCGGGTGTGGCGGCTGGGCGACCCGTAGGTCGATACCCTTGTCCTGCGCGGCATGCTTGAACGGGCTGGCGGCAATCTCCAGCAGCTCCGCCGCATCGTATTCGGCGAAATCGAGGGCCACCAGGCCGGCATCCAGGCGTGACAGGTCGAGCAGGTTCTGCGTGATCCATTCCAGGCGCTCGATCTGGACCTGGCTTTCGGCCAGGAACTCGGCCTGCGCCGCCGGATCGTCGGCGGCCTGATTCAACAGCAGGGCATTGAAGTTCTTGAGGGCCGTAATCGGTGTGCGCAGCTCGTGCGAGGCATCGGCGATGAAACGGCGCAGGGCGTCACGCTCGGCCGCCAGCTCGCCAAAACTCACCTCGAGAGACGTGGCCATGTGGTTGAACTGGCGGGCCAGCGCGCCAATTTCGTCGCTGCCGGCGGCCGGCGCGCGTGCCGAGAGGTCGCCGGCACGCATGCGCTCGGCGGCAGCCGTCAGGCTCTTCAGCGGAGAGGTGAGCCCACGGCTGACAACGAGGCCCACCACCATGGCCAATACCGCTGCCGCCGCGGCCGCCAGGCCAAACGTGCGACGAATGGTCTGCAGGGCCAGGGCACCGGCATCTTCTTCACCGGTCATTTCGACGTAGCCCTGCGGTGCTTCAGCCTGGCCAATCGGGACGTGTACCGCTGTCCCCGCAGCCCTGGTGGTGCCGGCCGCCCGTTGTTCGTCCACCGCACTGGGCTGCGGCACTGTTTCGAATACGAAACGGTCACCCCAGGGGCTGGCGACGCGCCGGACGCGCGTGATCGTCACCCCCTGGGGCAGGTCACCAAACAGAAACGAAGAATCGCCACGCAGCAGCGATTCCAGCGCCTGGTCCTGCGGGAAGATAAACAGCGGCAGTTCCAAACGCCAGTCTGGGCTGGTGCCATCCTGTGACGGCACCAGCCACAACAGCTCATCGACGTCGTCGCGCGGACCCGAATCGGCCAGCACCTGGCCATCGGCATCGAGGATTTTGACCTGCACGTTGCCCAGGAATGACGCCGTGCGTGCCAGCTGGGCCAGGGCGATGGCGCGCAGCGGTGACTGCATGTACTGATTCGCTTCGCGCGCCACCGACCTGGCGTTGGCAGCCAGGTCGGCGACGGCCTGCTCTTGCACGGTGCGCGTCAGGAGCGAGACGGCCAGGAGCCATACCAGGCCCACCGTCATCACCGTCAGTACGACGTAGCTCGCAACCAGGCGCCAACGAATCGAGCGGAACATGGGTCCTTTTTACAGGTCTTTCTGCGTATCGGACGGCGTCTCCAGGTCGGGCAGCTGCTCGAACGGCAGGTTCGGCAGCAGCTCCTGCAGGTCCTGAAGATCGAACGGCAGTCCCGGCATCTGGCCATCTTCGCCGCCGCGGAACTGGTGGAACATGCCAAAGGCGCTGATACCCAGGTAGGCCTTGGTATCGTCGGCCGGGTTTTCGCCGAGGGTTACCTCGATTTTCTGCGGTTCTTCTTCACCCTGGCGCGTCACGGTCAACGTGACTTCGTCACCCGGCGCGTAGCCCGCAATGGCCTCACGCAGGGCCGGGAAATCGCCGATCGTCTCACTGTCGATGGCGGTGATCACGTCACCCGTGGCGATGCCAGCCGTTGCGGCCGGACTGTCGTCTTCGACCTGCATGACGACGACACCTTCAGTGGGCAGACCGTTCTCCAAGAGGTCCTGCAGCTCCTGCGGCAGCTCCATCCCACCCGGCGGCAGCGTGAACGGCAGCGGATTGTCCTCACCCTCCTGGCCATCGGGCAGCAGGAAGCGGAAGGGCATCTCCTCACCGTCGGTGCCGTCCATGCGGAACTGCATCGCCGGGGCGACGCGCACACCCAGGTAGCCGGCGCCTTCTTTGTCAGGATGCTCGGCCAGGGTGACGCTGACTTCACGCGTCTCCGCATCGGTGCCGCTGGCAACTTCCAGGGTAACGTCGTCACCCGGCTTGAACGCCCCGATCAGATCGGGCAGGGTGTTTTCGGCATCGACGGCTTTGCCATCGACGCTGACGATCCGCTCGCCCACTTCCAGGCCAGCGGCGGCGGCCGGCCCGTCATCCACGATCTCAGCAATCACGGCACCCTCGAGCACGGCCTGGTTCCACGTCATATGATCCTGCGGCATCATCCCCATGCCCGGACCACACGGCACGATGCCCAGGTAGGTCCGGCCGTTCTGTTCGGCCAACGTTACGTCAAGTTCACGCACATCGTCGCCGTGGCGCACCGTCACCGTCACCTGGTCATCGGCGGCTTTGTCACTCAACGCGGCGCTCAACTCGGCCACGCTGTTGACGGCGGTGCCGTCCACGTCAAGAATGATATCACCGCGCACGATGCCGGCCTTGGCGGCCGGGCTGTCGGCGGCAACCGACGAAACCAGTACCCCATCCGTTTCCCCGGCCTGCGCCGTCTCGGACGCACTGCCCGTCTGTGCGGCCGATCCGCTGCGGCCGGGCAGGATGCTGCTCAACGAATCACTCAGGTCGGCGGCCTTTTCTTGCAGCTGCGCCATCGGCGACATCGTGCTGGCCTGGGCGGCACGCAGGACCACAAAACCACCCACCAGCGTCGCCATGCCCAGCATCACCACCAACACCACGGCCACACCGGCCACAATGGCAATGGTACGATTATTCATCGAATGAAACCCCCTATGTTTGCTCTATTTCCAATTTCGGACCCATGACTGTGCTAAACCAGCCCTGCCTGGCCAATCATTGAACCACAAAGCGCACAAAGAACACAAAGACTTTTGATGGTTCTTCTTTGTGATCTCTGCGTTCTCTGTGGTTGACTGTACGCACAGGCAGGTAATTGGTTCTGGCACATTCTCCCGAATTGTACCTTGTCTACGTTATGCAATCTTTGTGTCGCTGTTAAGAAAACGCAACCTTGGTCTTGTTTTTGGTGTTACGGGCTGAATTTGTATCCGAGTCCGCGCACCGTGACGAGCCAGCGCGGGTTGGCGGGATCGTTTTCCAGCTTCTCACGCAGGTGGCGCACGTGGACGTCGACCGTACGGTCGCTGCCGATGTCACTTTCGTAGCCCCAAACCGCTTCGATGAGCACCTCGCGGCTCTGCGGGCGATCGGGGTTGTGTACCAGCTGGCGCAGCAGGCGAAACTCGGTGGGAGTCAGGTCGACCGGCTGGCTGCGACGCGTGACCTGCAGGCGGTCCAGGTCGATCTCGATGTCACCAAACCGCAGGCGACCACCGCTGGCCTGGGTGGCCAGTTCGCCGTAGGCGCGGCGCAGCTGGGCACGGATGCGGGCCAGCAGTTCGTGCAGGCTGTAGGGTTTGACGATGTAATCGTCGGCGCCCAGCTCGAGACCCAGAACCTTGTCGAGCTCTTCGTCGCGGGCGGTAAGCATCAGAATCGGGCAGTGCTGGCCGCTCGCCCGCAGTCGCCGGCAGACGTCGAAGCCGTTGATGTCGGGCAGGCGGATGTCGAGCAGAACCAGGTGCGGCGTCTCGGCGCGCGCCAGGTCCAGCCCGCGCTGCCCATTTTCGGCCCACAGGACGGTATAGCCCTCGCGCTGCAGTGCGTACTCCAGGCCACGCGCCACGGCGCGCTCGTCTTCGACGATCAAGATGCGTTCGTTGGTCATAGTGGTTCTACGTCTCATCCATCAAACATTCTTTCAGCGCATCCGCCAGCGCTGAAACCTGCGGCGGCAAATGAATCGTACGGTGGCCGGCGGCGATTGGACGCACGTCGACGCCGCGCTGGGCGAGCGAACCCCAGCCATACTCGGGATCGAGCGCGCCAAAAAGGACCTTGCTCATCGTCTGCAGTTGGGCGCGGAACAGCGTCACGCGTACGGCACTCGGCTGCGGTGCGTATCGACGCAGGGCTTGCAGATGAGTCACCATCAGCGTACTGAGGTGTTCGGGCACCGTGCTCAGGTCGGCATCAATCAAGTCCTGTGGTCCCAGTGCCACCGGGTAACCTGCACGCTGCCGGAACTCCTTCCACCGCCGGCCGATCTTGGCCTGCGCACGCCGCTGCAGCCGCGCCCCACCTAACGCACGATACTCATCGAACCAGAACGGCAGGCTGCGCCACAACGTCTGCCAGCGCCGCAGGTCGTAGGGCGCCAATCGCCGGTGAAAACGACGCGGCGCCATGCCCTCGATGATCACCACCCGCGCCGGCGCTTCGCCCTGTGCCGTCAGCTGGCGCGCCATCTCGAAGGCCACGACGCCGCCAAAGCAGTACCCGCCTACGTGATAAGGCCCCACCGGCTGCACGCGACGCATATCAGCCACGTAACGCGCCGCCATGGCCTCGATCGTTCCATCGGGCGGCAAACGACCATCCACACCGGCCGCCTGCAGCCCGTAGAACGGCTGATCAGACCCCAATGCCTGCGCCAACACCGCGTACGCACCCACGCCACCGGCAAATCCATGGACACAGAAAAACGGCGGCCGCGCCCCCTCCACCTGGATCGGCACCACACTCGACCAATCGTCGTCAGACAATCCAACCGCCAGCTCAACCGCCAGCTGGGCAATTGTCGGCGCTCGAAACAGGGTCGCGACCGGCAGCAGCACCCCAAGGCGCTGTTCGACCGCCGTACACAACCGGATCGCCCCCAGGGAATGGCCGCCCAGGGCAAAAAAATCGTCGTGAATGCCCACCCGCGGCAGACCCAGAATCTCACACCATAGGCTGACCAACGCCGCCTCGGTGCCGGTGAGCACAGCAGCGTCCGCCCGATCCATCAGAGGAGTCCGCATCCCCAGATGCGGACCGCTGCCGCACGTGGGCGTGCGGCACTCCTCGGTGCCGACGCGCCGGTCAGGATCGTCGGCGACGTCGTGCAGCAGAGCAACCAGCTGCTCGGCCCTACGTTCAATCGTCGCGCGGTCAAACAGCTGAGCGTCGAACACCAGCCGGCCCGACAAAGTATCACCCGTCTCACGCAGCAGCAGCTCCAGGTCGAACTTGGCATGACCACCTGGCACGCGCAGGCGCTCAACGCTGATGCCGTCCAGACGCGGCGCCGCGTCGTCGAACGCAGCAAGTTGGAACAGAACTTGAAAGAACGGGTTCTGACCGGGCTGGCGCGCCGGGCGCAGGGCCGCCACCACCTGGTCGAAGGGAATGGCCTGATGTTCCAGTGCCGCCAGCACGGTCCGCCGCACCTGCTGCAAGAGCTGGCGAAAGGTCGGCCCGCCGGCCAGGCTGCTGCGCAGCACCAGCGTATTGGCGACAAAACCAACCAGGCTTTCCAGCTCGACCCGATCCCGCGCCGCCACCGGCGTGCCAATCGCGACGTCGTCCTGGCCGCAGAGATCGGCCAGCAGCGCCTGCAGTGCCGCCAACAGCAGCATGTAGAGGGTCGCCCCCTCGGCCTGCGCCAGTGCCCGCAGCTGGGCGGTCAGCGCGGGGGGCACGGCGAACGGGATGGCATCACCGCGCGGGCTGCCCGTCGTGGATCGTGACCGGTCGTACGGCAGGGCCAGCGGTGCCAGACCGTGCAGCTGGCGCTGCCAGTAGGCCATCTGGTCGTCCCAGGCACCGCTGGCCAGCACCCTGCGCTGCCACACGGCGTAGTCACCGTACTGCAGCCGCGGCGCGGGAAGCGTCAGGCGATCCCCCGTCCGCTGGGCAGCGTACAGGACCGCCAGCTCACGCCACAGCACCCCCAACGACCAGCCATCGCATGCGATGTGGTGGACCGAAACGAGCAGCACCTGATCGTCGGGTGCCAAATGCAGCAGCTGCCCACGCAGCATGGGACCGGCCGTCAGGTCGAAGGGCTGGTCTCGCTCCGCCTGCGCCAGGCGCAGCACCTCGGCGCTGCGCGCCGCGGGCGGACTGCCGGTCAGGTCGAGGCACGGCAGCGAAACTGGTTCGGCGGGACGTACCCGTTGGACCACATCCCCATCCTGCACGACGATCACTGTACGCAGCACGTCGTGTCGCGCCACGAGGTCGCCGAATGCACGTGTTAGCGCCGGCACGTCCAGCGGCCCGCGCAGCTGGTACGCCCACGACATCACGTACAGCGGCTGCCCGGGCTGCAGCCGGTCGAGAAACCACAGGCGTTCCTGGGCATACGACAGTGGAAAGACGCGGCGCGTCGATTCGCCACCCGTAGGTCGCGCCAGCAAAGCCAGCACGTCCGCTTTGTGTTCGGCCAGCTGCGCCTTCAACGCTGGGGTCAGCACGCCCCGGGGTGCGTCGACGCGCAGCTGCGACCCTTCGATGGTCAGCCGCACATCCAGATCGGCCAGGTACGCCACGAGGCCGGCCGCGGTCCGATCGGGCGAAGACGGTGCAGGCCCCGGGGTCTGTGTGGCGGTCACAGCAGGAACTCCTCGCGTGCAACGGGCGCCGGTGCGGACGGGTCAAGGAGGTGTCCGATGTGCATCGCCATGCCGGCCACCGTCGGATGCTCGAAAACAATACGCAGCGGTACGTCGATCGACAGCTGCGAACGCAGGCGCGCCACAACCTGTACGGCGCTCAGCGAATGACCTCCCAGGGCAAAAAAGTTGTCGTGGATGCCGATGCGCGCTGCGGGCAGCACGACGTGCCACGCGCCCGCTACGAGCTGCTCCATCGGGGTCCGCGGCTCAGTCACGGACGGCGGCGGCGAGGTGACGTGCTGCAGCAGTGCCTGCCGGTCGGTTTTGCCGCCCGCCGTAAGCGGCAGCGCGTCCAGCATCACAAACTGCGCCGGGGCCATGTAGGCGGGCAGCACCGTGCCCAGGAACGCAGCCAGCGCAGGCGCATCGATCGTCTGTCCGGCGGCGGGGACCCAGAGCGCGACCAACCGTGTGCTGCCCGCCGGATCCGGCGCCGCCACCACGGCACAGGCCTCTACCGCGGCATGCCGCCGCAGGGCGGCCTCGACCTCGCCCAGCTCGACACGGTAACCGCGCACTTTGACCTGGTGGTCGGTCCGGCCAAGGAATTCAAGGTTGCCATCCGCCAGCCAACGCACCTGGTCGCCGGTCCGGTAGAGACGTACCGCGCGACCCGGCTGGGGGAAGGGATGCGGCACGAAACGTTCGGCGGTGAGCGCGGCACGCTGGCGGTAGCCGCGGGCGAGACCGTCGCCGCCGATGTAGAGCTCACCGGGCACGCCCACCGGCACCCGCTGCCCCGACCGGTCCAGCACGACCACCTCGGTGTTGGCAATCGGGCGGCCGATGGGAATCGAGGTGGTGGCCTCGTGCAGGTCACGCGGGACCGGGTAACAGCACGCAAAGGTCGTGCTTTCGGTCGGGCCGTAACCGTTGACCAGCCGTGCATCGGGGGCCAGGTGAGCCAGGGCCCGGCGCACGTGCCGCGGCGAGAGAGCCTCACCGCCGGTCAGCAGGTGGCGAACATGACCAAGCAGCGCCGGCCGGTGATCGACCACAACATTGAACAGAGATGCGGTCAGCCACAGCGTCGAAACGCCGTGACGAACGACCAACGCCTCCAGCTGGACCAGGTCAGGCGGACCGTCGGGTGCCAGAACCAGGCGGCCGCCGTGCAGCAGCGCACCCCAAATCTCGAAGGTGGCTGCGTCGAAGGTGGCCGAAGCCAGCTGCAGTATCACGGTGTCGCGACCCAGCGGTACGTAATCGACTCCAAAGAGCAGGCGGCTCACGGCGCGGTGGCAGATTTCGATGCCTTTGGGCTGGCCTGTCGAGCCGGAGGTAAACATGACGTAAGCCAGGTGGTCGGCGGTGACGGCGGCAGCGGGGTTGTCGGCATCTCCAGGCTCTGTGCCATCCCACACCGCGTCGAGCGCCAGGGCGGGGATCGGCAGGTTGGCGAAGCTGCCCAGTTCAGGGGCGGGCACCAACACGAGCGCCGCGCCCGCATCGCGCAACATGAAGTCCAGCCTGGCCGGTGGATCGCGCGGATCGAGGGGCAGGTAGGCGGCACCTGCCTTGAGAATGCCCAGCATCCCGACGATCAGGTCGATACTGCGCGGCAGGCAGATCCCAACCAGGTCATCGAGACCGATGCCCAGGCGACGCAGCTGCCACGCAACGCGGTTGGCACGCCGGTTGAGTTCGGCGTAGGGCAGCGCCTGGTCACCGGCCACCAGGGCAATGGCGTTGGGTGCCGCAGCAGCCTGCGCCTCGAACAGCTGGTGGATGGCACAGTCGGGGTAACCCGGCGTCGGTCCACGTCCCAGCTGCTGCAGGCGCTGCTGCTCCTCCGGCGTCAAGAGCGGCAGGTCCGCCAGGTGATAGTCGGGAAATGCCGCGATCCCGGCCAGCAGTACCTGGAAATGCCCGGCCATGCAGGCGATCGTAGCCGGATCGAAGAGATCACTGGCATAATCCAGGCTGCCGAGAATCTCGACCCCGCTGTCGATCAGCGCCAACCGCAGGTCGAACTCGGTCGTGGCGGCATCGACCGGCAGCTGGGTCAGCGTGACCGCGCCCATCGTCCAGGAGGTGTATTCGCGTTGCGCCAGCTGGAAGATAACCTGCACGAGCGGGTTGTGGCGCAGGTCGCGCGCCGGGTTGAGTTCCTCCACCAGTTTTTCGAACGGCAGCTCCTGGTGGTCGTAGGCTTCGATCGTGACCTGGCGCACACGGTCCAGCAGGGTGCGAAAACCGGGATTGCCCGCCAGGTCACAGCGCATCACCAGCGTGTTGGCCAACCGGCCGATCAGTGGTTCGAGTATTGCCAGGGTACGGTTGGCCACCGGCGTGCCGATCACCAGGTCGTCCTGCCCAGTGTGGCGGTGGAGCAGGACAGCGAAGGCTGCGAGCACCAGCACGTACAGCGTTACGCCCGATTCCTGCGCCAGCCGGCGCAGTCCCTGCACCGTCTCGGCTGCCACCTGAAAACGTTCCACACCCGCGCGCTGGCTGGATCGCTGACCGCGAGGGTGGTCTGTGGGCAGCACGAGCGGCACCATGCCCGCCAGGCGCTGACGCCAGTAGGCAGACAAATGCGTCAGGCGTTCCCCGTGCAGGCGCTGACGCTGCCAGACGGCGAAGTCGGCGTACCGCAGTGGCAGCGTTGGGAGATCGGTCGATTCTCCCTGGCTGAAGGCAAGATAGCCGTCGATCAACGCCTGCCGCAGCACCTGCGACGACCACCCGTCGGTTGCGATGCGGTGCAGCACCACAACGACCACGTGCTCCTCACCGGCCAGCCGAACGAGTTGGGCGCGCAGCATCAGGTCGCGGCGGAGGTCGAACGGCTGCTGGCGGCAGGCAGCGGCCAGACGGCGGGCTTCATCCAGGCGCTGTACCGCTGCCAGGGCGCGCAGGTCGATGCATTCCAGCGGCACGTGTGAGCCCGCATTGACCACTGCGACGGGACCTTCAGCCAGGAGCTGGTAGGTCGTACGCAGCACGGCGTGGTGCTGCACGATCGTCTCCAGGCTGTGTTGGAGCGCCGTGGTATCGAGTGGGCCGGTCAGATGAAAGACCTGCAGCTCGTTGTAGGTGCTGGCGTCGGGCGCCAGCTGCTGGGCAAACCACATTCGCTCCTGGGCAAACGACAGCGGCAGCGGCCCGTCGGATGGATGGGGCAGCGGGGTGACCGTTGCCTGCAGCCCCTCCGCCTGCTGCCGCGCGACGATGGCCGCCATCTCGGCCACGGTCGGTGCATCGAACAGTACCCGCAGCGGCAGATCGACCTGGCAGGTCTGCACGACACGGTTGACGATCTGCGCCGCCTGCAGGGAGTGACCGCCCAGCGCCAGGAAGTTATCATCGATCCCCACGTCATCCACACCGAGTACCTGTGCCCAGATCCAAGCCACCGAAGCCTCGAGCGGCGTACTGGCCGGCCGGAAGGGCGTGCTCAGCGGCGGGCGCTGGGTGCCCGGCGGGGGCAGCGCACGGCGGTCCACCTTGCCGTTCGGCAGCCGCGGCAGCTGATCCATCACCACCACCCGTCCCGGCACTGCGTAGTCGGGCAGCGTCTGGCGCAGCCGCTGCTGCAGCGCAAGGGCAAAATCGGCATCCTGGTGCGGTGCGGCCACATAGGCGGTCAGTCGCAGGTCACCGCCGGCGTCCGCACTCGTCGACACGACGGCCTGCCGGACTCCGGCCAGGGATTCGAGCACTGCCTCGATCTCGGCCAGGACGACGCGGTGACCGCGGACTTTCACGGCGGAGTCGAGCCGGCCGAGCAGCTCCAGGTGCCCATCCGCGGTGAGCCGTCCCAGGTCACCGGTGTGGTAGCGGCGCAGTCCGCCATCGGCGGGCGTGGTGAACCGCGTCGCCGTTTGCGCCGCGCTGCGCCAGATACCCGTTGCCAGGTAGGGGCTGCGGACGATGATTTCGCCGGCGGTACCGTTGGGCAGTGGGTTACCCAACTCGTCGCCAATCGATACGTCCACGCCCGGCAGCGGATGCCCGGCGGGCACGATGTCACCGTGCCAGGCGGTCGCCGGCGCCAGCACCCAACGTGCCACCGGTCCTGCCTCGGTGAGGGCGTACTGGTGACCAACGACGGCGTGCGGCGGCAGGTGCGGCCACAACCGGGCGACGTCCGCGCGGTAAAGACGTTGGCTGGGAACGACGAGGCGCAGGTGGGGGAAGTGCGCGTCGGGCGGCAGTTGGTCCAGAAACAGGCGCAGCAGGGTGGCGTTGAGGTGAAGCAAACTCACCCGTTGATCGGCCAACCAGGCCGCCATGGGACCCAGCCCGCGGCGTTTAACATCGAAGAGGCTGAGTGCGGCGCCGTGCAGCAGACTGCCGAAAAGATCGGGGATGGAGCCGGCGAAGGTGCAGGCATAAAGACCCGACACGACGTCGGCGGGCTGCACTGCCAGGAACCCGGCGTCGACCTGGGCGCGGCGCACGAGATCGTAGTGTGTGCGCACGATGCCCTGGGGTGTACCGGTCGTGCCCGAAGTGAAGTGCACGGCGGCCAGGGTGTCCGGTGACAGGGTGACGCCGGGATCGCCCGGATCCGCCGAGCCGGCCATGGCATCGAAGGCAAGCACCTGGCAGTCCCGGCTGGCCAGCGCTTCGGCCGCGGCCAGGTTCGCCGTATCGGCCAGGATCAGGCGGCTGCGCAGAACCGCCAGCAGCTGGCGGTTATGTTCCTGCGGATTGGACGGGCTCAGCACACAGTAGAGCTTGCCGGCTTTCAGGATCCCGAGAATAGCCGTGACGATGGCCGTGTGGTGGTCCATGAGCAGGGCCACCGGCTCGTTCTGCGTGCCCCAACGGTCCAGCAGGGTGTGCGCCACGCGGTTGGCAGCCGCGTTCAAGCCGGCGTAGGTGATCGGCGCCATGTCGTCGCTGACAGCCGGGCGTTGGCCAAACCGGTCAACGATGCGGGCAAACCGCTGCGGCAGCGAGCCCGCAAGGTCCTGCGCGGTCAGGGTCAGGTGGGGCCCGGCGGGTGGGTGCACCATGTCAAGGGGCCGCTGCGCCGGGCAGCGCTGCATAATAGCCGCTGCTCTCCAACCCGCGGACGATACTTGCATCGATGATGGTCTCTGGACGGATGTCGGCCGCGGTGGGATTTTCGCGCTTGCCCTCATCGATCAGGGTCTGCACGCCCGCCAGGTTAGGATTGGGTACGAGGTCGATGGCCTTCTGCACCAATCCATCGTAGGCTTCGGCCAGGTAGGCGCCATCCTGCTGCGGATCCATCAACAGGAGCTGGGCCAGGGCAGCCACCGTCCCGGCACGATCCTGCCGCATTTGGGCGGTCGCATCACCCAGGGCCTGCATGAATGCGGTCAGCGCGGGTCGCTTTGCGGCGAGAACGGCGCGCCGTGTGGCAATCGTCGTGTGCTGGTAGGGAATGGCCAGGTCGGCAGCATCGAGAAGGATGCGGTAGCCGAGCTCCCGCGCCTTGGCGGTATCGGGCACCGACATCACCGTACCGGCGATTTGCCCGCTCTCCAGGGCCGCCAGGCGTTCACCCTGACCGCCCATGGCCACGATCGTCACGTCGACGTCGGGCGTCAGGCCGAGCTGCTGCAGCGCCTGGCGCATGGCGGTATCGGCGCTGCCGCCGGGGCGGTTCGCCGCCACGGTTTTGCCGCGCAGGTCATCGGCGCGGGTCACGTCGGGCGCCACGACCAGTGAATAGAGCTGCTGGTTCACGATGCCGCCGATGATCACCAGGTCATGGCCGGCCAGGGCCGCGTTGACCACAGCTGGGCCCGCCACCTGGCACAGGTCGAATTCGCCCGCCACCAGGGCAGCGGCGCTGTCGGTGCCGCTGCCTATCTCGTGCAGCGTGACGTCCAGGCCGTGCCTGGCAAACAGGTCGTGCGCCGCGGCATAGGCCAGGAGCACGTTGACCGGGCTCTGGCTCATACAGACCTCGAGTTTTGTCCGCTGCGGGGGTGCGGTTGATTCGGATGCGGGCACCACCGCTTGCGCCGGGATGCATGCATTCAGCAGCACAGCGGTCAACAGGACGATGAACCCAACGTCGTATCTGCGTTTCACGACAACCCTCCTCGCGATTTGTCTATGTCACGGTCGCGGCCGCCAGCGGTCCACCCGCGCCTCCAGCGCCTTCAAAGACTGGGTCAGCAGCAGGCCAAAAAGCGCAAGCAGCAAGACACCGACAAAAACCTTGTCGGTTTGAAAGGTTGCGCCGGCGATGTTCATCATGTGCCCGATGCCGGCAGATGATGCGAGCAGCTCGCCCACCACGATACCCACCAGGCCGCGGCCAGTACCCAGGCGCATCCCCGAGATCATGAACGGGACGGCGCCAGGAACCACCACGGTGCGCAGGAGCTGCCGGTCACTGGCACCGAACACACGCGCACACTGCAGCAGTGTCGCGTCGGTCGTGCGCACGCCGGTCATGACGTTGATCACGATCGGAAAAACCGCCCCCAGGAACACCATCGCCACCTTGGACTCGAGGCCGATACCCAGCCAGATGATGATCAGCGGCAGCAGAGCGACGCGCGGCACCGCATCCAGCACGATAACGAACGGCTCGAACAGCGCGCGCAGGTGGGCGAACCAGCCCAGCGCCAGGCCCAGCGGGATACCGATCGCGACCGCCAGGCCGAAACCGAGTACGAACTCCTGCAGGCTGACCCAGATATCGTGCCAGAGCCCGTTGGCAAACAACCACTGCGCAGCCACAACGATACGGCTGGGGGACGAAGTGAACGCCGGCTTGACCAGGCCCAGGTGGGGGAGCAGTTCCCAGGCGAGAAGAAACAGCGTAATCGCCAGGATCCCGAGGAAGGCGTCCTGGTGGCGCTGGAACCACGAGGGCGATCCCGGGCCGGGACCGCCGGCCACGTGTACGTCCGACCTGACATCCGGTGCTGTGGGACCGTCAGACTCACCGCCAGCCACGCGCGTGGTCGGACTGGCGTTCGGCGCAGCGGGCGTGCCATGGTTAGACACGGTTCGATCCGGCGGGGTGTGCCAACCCGGCGGGCGTGTCCATCAGCTCCCACAGCTGATCCTCCAGCTGCACGAAGGCAGGTGGGCGCTGCCGGTGCAGGGTGCGCGGCCGCGGCAGGTCGATCGATACGATCGTTTTGACCGTGCCGGGAGACCGGCTCAGGACGACGACCCTGTCGGCCAAAAATACTGCTTCGCTAATTTGATGGGTCACGTAGACGGAGGTCGTGCGATCGTGCAGCCAGATACGCTGCAGCTCGACCTGCATGACCTCGCGGGTCTGGGCGTCCAGGGCGGCCAGGGGTTCGTCGAACAGCAGCACCTGCGGCCGCACCGCCAGGGCGCGTGCCAGGTTGGCCCGCTGCTGCATGCCGCCGGACAGCTCGTTGGGATAACTCTCGGCAAAACCTTGCAGGCCGGTCAGGTCGAGGTAGGTCTGGGCCTGCTGGCGGGCTGCGCGCACCGGCACACCTTGCAGTTCCAACCCATAGGCCACGTTACGCGCCACCGTGCGCCAGGGCAGAAGGGCGGGCGACTGAAACACCATCGCCCGCTCGCGCCCCGGCCCGTCGATTCTGGAACCCTGCAGGCGGATCTCGCCATCCTGCGCGGGTACGATACCGGCAATCGCGTTGAGCAGGGTGGTTTTGCCACACCCGCTGGGACCAATGATGGCGACGAATTCGCCGGGCTGTACCTGAAAATCAACCGCCTGGATGGCCAGATACGGCTGCTGGGTACGCTTCATTTGATAGCTGATCGTCAGGTGGCGGATTTCGAGAAGGGCCACAAATGGGCTCCGCACGCGGAATTTCACACGCGCGGTGCAGGCCGCACACCAGCGTGCATCCCATCAGGTAAAACAAACTCCCACCACGCGTCAGATCGTGGCGAGATTATACTCACAACCCATCGCTTCGTCAACCAGTGCCCGGCACCGGCACCATCTTAACCACAGAGGGCACACAGTTCACACAGAATCTTCTTGGCTGCCTGCGCGTTCTATGCGCCTTGCCACTGAGGCTGCATCACACCTGAAAATCCTCCTGCATCCTCCCGCAACCAACACCACAGCCACGCACCCCACCCCACCCTCCCCTTACATTATATCCTACTCCCTACTCCCTACTCCCTACTCCCTACTCCCTACTCCCTACTCCCTACT
>CAYUCC010000101.1:0-15204 GCA_964443225.1 uncultured Anaerolineae bacterium | reverse complement strand
GGGGGGGGGGGGGGGGGGGGGGGCGGGCGGGGGGGGGGGGGGGGGGGGGGGGGGGTGGGGGACGTGGCCGTCGATCGGCACCTAACCCCTAACCCCATCCCCTAACCCCTACCCCCAATCCCTATCCCCCATCCCCTATCCCCTACACACGAAACTCGTTCAGTGCCTTCATGTAGTTAGCACGCTCGAACGCGCCCGGTTCGGCGCATGACTTCTGGCTGAGACTACCCTTCATCTCAGCGATCGAGTGGTAGCCATGTTCTTCCATCCACCAGGTCACGCTGCGCAGCAACCAGTCGATCTTAGCCACATTGGATTTCAACAGCATCGAACAGACGTTGGTGACGTCCGCGCCGGCCATGATGGCCTGGATGACGTTCTCCGGCGTGTGGATGCCGCTGGTCACCGCCATCGACGCGGCCAGGTGGCCGTACAGGATGGCAACCCAGCGGATGGGCAGCTTCGATTCCTCAGGTGTGCTCAGCACCAGGTGCGGCACGACCTCCAAGGCCTCGACATCCAGCGCCGGCTGATAGAAGCGGTTGAACATCACCAGCGCATCGGCACCCGCCTGGTCCAGTCGACGCGCCACGTTGGGCAGTGAACTGAAGAAGGGGTTCAACTTCATGGCAATAGGTATCTTGACGGTCTGTTTGACCGCCGTCAGCACGTCGACATAGTCCTGTTCGACGGTTTCCGATGTCAGATCGGGGTTGGTTACCACGAAGTACAGGTTGAGCTCAAGGCCATCAGCACCAGCTTGTTCCATCCACTTGGCATATTCGATCCAGCCACCCAGGCTGACACCATTCAAACTGGCAATGATGGGGATGTCCACCGCCTGTTTGACGCGGAAGATGTGCTCGAGGTATTCATTCGGCCCGAGGTTGAACTCGTGCATGGTCGGGAAATAACTGAGTGCCTCCGCGTAGGTGTGTTCGTGGTGGGAGATGAAGTGGTCCAGGGCCAGGCTCTCGTGCACGATCTGCTCTTCGAAGAGCGAGTATAACACGACGGCGGCCGCCCCCGCATCCTCCATACGCTTGACGTTATCCACATGCCTGGACAGCGGTGATGCGGATGGAACGATGGGGTTCTTCAGTTTGATGCCCATGTAGGTCGTCGATAGGTCCATGGAACGATCTCCTTTCGTCTCCAATCAAGCCCCGTTGTACTTGATCGATGCCATTTGCTCGTAGAGTTGCCAGCGCTGCTTCACGTCTTCCTCGGCCTGCTGCAACAGTTCACGCGCCAGCGCTGGTTTCATGGCGGCCAACATGTTGTAGCGGGTCTCTTTGTATGCATATTCTTCGAAGGAGATCTTGGGTGCCTTGGAATCGAGGTGCAGGGGGTTCTCACCCTTGGCGATAACCTCCGGGTTGTAGCGGAACAGCGGCCAGTAGCCGCTTTCGACCGCGGCCTTCTGCTGGTCGGTACCCACACGCAGGTCGAACCCATGGGCGATGCAGTGGCTGTAGGCCACAATCAGGCTGGGCCCGTCGTAGGCTTCCGCCTCCAGGAAGGCTCGCACCGTCTGGGCGTCGTTCGCGCCCATGGACACCTTGGCTACGTAGACGTAACCGTAGGTCATGGCCATCATCGCCAGATCCTTCTTGGGCATCCGCTTGCCAGCTGCGGCGAACTTGGCCACGGCGGCACGCGGAGTCGCCTTCGAGCTCTGGCCGCCGGTGTTGGAGTAGACTTCGGTGTCCAGTACCAGGACATTCACGTTGCGACCCGATGCCAGGACGTGATCCAGGCCACCGTAGCCGATGTCGTAAGCCCAGCCATCACCGCCCACGATCCACAGCGAGCGTTTCACCAGGCTGTCGGCAACACCCAGCAACATGTGCGCCTGGGGTGATTCGGCGTGACCCAGGATCTCTTTCAACTGGGCGACGCGCGCCCGCTGCGCATTGATCTCGTGCTCCACGCTCTGCTCGGTGTCCAGGATAGCCTGCGCCAGGTCGGGCCCGATCACGTCGCGCAGCGCAGCCACGAGCTCGCGTGCGAACTCGGCCTGCTTGTCCATCGAGACCCGCATACCCAGACCGAACTCGGCGTTGTCTTCGAACAAACTGTTGGACCAGGCTGGGCCACGCCCTTCGGCGTTGAACGTGTAGGGTGTGGTCGGCAGGTTACCGCTGTAGATCGACGAACAGCCCGTGGCGTTGGCAATGACAGTACGATCGCCGAAGAGCTGGGTAAGAAGCTTGATGTACGGTGTCTCACCACAGCCGGCACAGGCGCCCGAAAACTCGAAGAGTGGTTCGAGCAGCTGCGATCCTTTGACCGAGTTGATCTTGACCAGGCTGCGATCGATGTCCGGCAGCGTGCGGTAGTAGTCCCAATTGGCGCGCTCGCGCTCGCGCAGCGGCGCCTGGGGCTCCATGTTGATCGCTTTGAAACGGGGCTCCTTCTTGTTTTTGGCCGGACAGACATAGACGCAGGCACCACAGCCGGTACAGTCTTCCGGTGCCACCTGGACCGAACACAGGTAACCGGCAAACTCCTTGCCAATGGCCGGGTGCGTCTGGAACGACGCGGGCGCATCGACCAGTGCGGTTTCGGGGAAGAACTTCATACGAATCGAGGCGTGCGGGCACACGATGGCGCACTTGCCGCACTGGATGCAGATGTCGGGGTCCCAGATCGGAATCTCGAGCGCGATGTTGCGCTTTTCCCATTGGGAGGTGCCGCTGGGATAAGTGCCGTCGATGGGCATCATGGAGACCGGGATTGCATCGCCTTTACCGGCCATGATCGTCGCCGTCAAACCCTGCACGAACGCAGGTGCCTCGACCGCCACAGTCGGCGGCCGCTCGATCGTGCTGGTGACGGTGGCCGGCACCGTGACCTCGTACAGGTGGGAAAGCGTATGATCGACCGCGGCAAAGTTCTTCAGTACGACCGCTTCGCCCTTCTTCTGGTAGGTTGCGCGAATCGAACGTTTGATGGCATCGATCGCTTCGTCCTTGGGCAGCACACCTGAAATGGCAAAGAAGCAGGTCTGCATCACGGTATTGATCCGTGCACCCATGCCGGTGTCGCGTGCGACCTTGAAGGCGTCGATCACGTAGAAGTGCAGCTTCTTATCGATGATCGTCTGCTGTACCGAGCGGGGGATGTTGTCCCACACCTCGTCCGGTCCAAAGGGGCTGTTGAGCAGGAAGGTGGCCCCGGGGACCGCCTTGGCCAGCATGTCGTAACGTTCGAGGAAGTTGAACTGGTGGCAGGCGACGAAGTTGGCCGACGAAATCTGGCAGCTGTGACGAATCGGGCGTTTACCAAACCGCAGGTGGGACACCGTCACCGCGCCCGATTTTTTGGAGTCGTATACGAAGTAGCCCTGGGCATAATTATCGGTTTCGGTGCCAATGATTTTGATGCTGTTGTGGTTGGCCCCGACCGTGCCATCGGCGCCCAGGCCGTAGAACAGGCAGCGCACCACCCCGGCAGGCTCCATGTCGTCGGAGGGGTCGTATTCGAGACTCGTACCGGTCACATCGTCGGTGATACCGATCGTAAAGTGATTCTTGGGGTTGGGTTTCTGCATTTCGTCGAAGACGGCATGGACCATGGCACCGGTGAATTCTTTGCTGCCCAGCCCGTACCGGCCACCAATCACCCTCACCATACGGCCAGTCTCGAACAGAGCCGTGATCACATCCTGGTACAGCGGTTCACCCGCACCGCCGGGTTCCTTTGTCCGGTCGAGTACGGCAATCGTCTTGACCGTCGCCGGCAGTGCCGCCACAAAATGCGCTGCGCTGAAGGGCCGGAACAGGCGTACCTTGACCACACCCACCTTTTCGCCGTGTGCATTGAGGTAATCGACCGCTTCGTGCGTCATCTCGGCGCCCGATCCCATCATGACAATGACCCGCTCGGCGTCCGGTGCCCCCTCGTAGTCGAAGAGGTGATACTGGCGGCCCACCAACTGGGCAAATTTGTCCATGTGTTTCTGGACGATGGCGGGTGTCGCCTGGTAGAACGGGTTGACTGTCTCGCGGCCCTGGAAATAGACGTCCGGGTTCTGGGCCGTCCCGCGTACAAAGGGGTTATCGGGGCTCAGTGCACGGGCGCGGTGGGCCAGTACCTGGTCGTAGTCGATCATTGCCCGAATATCGGACAGGTCGAGTTTTTCGATCTTGGTGACTTCGTGACTGGTGCGGAAGCCATCGAAAAAGTGAATGAATGGCACGCGGGTTTCGAGGGTCGATGCATACGAGACCAGGGCCAGGTCCATCACTTCCTGCACCGATCCACTGCACAGGAGAGCCCAGCCGGTGCTGCGGGCGGCCATCACGTCGCTGTGGTCACCGAAAATCGACAGGGACTGGGCGGCCAGGCTGCGCGCCGCCACGTGAAACACCGTCGAAGTCAACTCACCGGCGATCTTGTACATGTTGGGAATCATAAGCAGCAGGCCCTGTGACGCCGTGAAGGTGGTCGTTAGGGAACCTGTCTGCAAAGAGCCATGCACAGCGCCAGCGGCACCCCCTTCGCTCTGCATCTCCACTACCAGGGGAATCGTGCCCCAAATATTCTTCTGACCCGCTGCTGACCAGGAGTCTGCCAGTTCACCCATGGCACTGGAGGGCGTAATCGGGTAGATGGCGATGACCTCGCTGATATTGTGGGCGATGTATGCAGCAGCCTCGTTCCCATCGATCGTTTCAATTTCGCGCATGTTGAACCTCGTGTCGAACTTTGCAAGCGCGGAAGCTTGCGCTATTTGCTGATGATGCCTTATCGATATCACCGGGTGCCGGTGCGATCGGTTGTTCAGGGATGCGATCGCTGAGAACAGGGCAGTCACACCGAACACCCTTCCTGCACCGGCACTGGCTGGCCGCGCCACGCCGCGCAGTCGCAAGTGATTCCTTTTTAATCCGTGAGGGGCGTTTGCACAATGATAAATGTCATGTATCATGCATCCAGGTGGAGCTAAAATGCAGCAGGAAGAAGCAATGGCACCCATCCAGATAAGCCTTACGGGCCGCGCGCCCATCACAATCAATACCCGCCGGGAAGCCACGGTCATCATGGTCGATGCCCAAACCATGTTCACCTTCGACGCCGCCGGCCGTCTGGTGGGTGCCTTCGACGCGGGTCGCACCCTACGCCGCAGTCTGGCGAACAACATCCTGGAGAAACAGGTGGGTGAACAGTGGGGCCTGGCCGCACGCCAGCGTCGTCTGCTCGCGCCGGCCGAGGTCCAGGCCGTGGAGGAACGGGCGTACGCCATTGCGGCGGCCGCCGTGCAGGGTGCAGCCGAACACCCTGTCCCTACCTCGGAGTGGCAAGCCGTGCAGGCGGCCCTGGCCACCATCGGCGGTTACAGCCATGCCCGCCTGGAAGCCGAGCGTACGATCTACCAGCGCATCTACAAGCCCATCACGATCCTGCCACCCGACCAGTACCTGGCCCTCTACTTGCAGGCCACCGAAGGGTGCTCGTACGATGCGTGTTCGTTTTGTGGTTTCTATCGCGACCGGCGTTTTCACATGAAGAGCCTGGCCGAATTCAGGGATCACATGGCCGAGGTGAGCGCCTTTCTGGGTGCCTCCCTCACGCTGCGGCGATCGGTTTTTTTGGGGGATGCCAATGCGCTGATGATGCCCCAGGCCAACCTGCTGCCGCTGTTGGAGGCGGTCCAGGCGAGCTTTCCTATCCTTCCGGCAGGCCTGACACCGCCGCAGCGCCGCGCCTGGCAGGCCGAACATCCCGTCTCTTTCCAGGGCATCTACTCGTTCATCGACGCGTTTTCCACGCGTCGCAAGACCGCCGCCGATTACGCAGACATGGCGGCACGCGGTCTGCGCCGGGCCTACGTGGGGTTGGAAACAGGCGATCCGGCGCTGCTGCATTTCCTGGGTAAACCCAATTCACCGCAGCAGGCCGCTGACCTGGTCTGCAGCCTGAAAGCCGGCGGTGTGGCCGCGGGAATCATCATCCTGATCGGCGCGGGTGGCACCGAATTTGCCGCCGAGCATGTGCGGGCCACCGTGCAGCTGATCAATACGCTGCCCCTGGACCATCATGACGTCATCTACTTCTCTGAACTTCTGGACTACCCCGGCTCGACCTACACCCAGCACGCCACAGCCGCCCGTCTTCATCCCCTGGACTCCCCCGCGCGCCAGGCCCAAATACAAAAAATGCGCACCGGCTTCGTTTTCCACGACCCCCAGCACGCACCCAAAATCTCCTACTACGACATCCGCGAATTCCTCTACTAATCCTACTCCCTACTCCCACCATCCGCCCGCCGCGCCAGCATGAACCACACCACCGCACCGATCACGACGATGAACGGCCCGGCAATAGCCGATATCAGGCCAAACGTGATCGTCGGCACGACCCGGTCGCGAAAATCGACCGTCGCCTCGCCGGTGGGGCCATCGATGGTCACAACGAACGTGTAGTTCCCCTGGCGCGGCAGCTCGAAGTGGGCCGCATAGTCCAGGGAGTTGCCCGCATTGGCGTGTGTTGCTTCAGCCTCGGTCGTGCTGCCGGTCGTTTCTTCGGTCGACTGTGCGCGGATCCGGATGCCTTCACGCAGCTGGCGACCCGTGGCTGCATCATTGACACGCGCATACACGGTGTAGCGTCCCACCTGCGCAGGCGACGGGCCGGCCCAGACCACCAGTACGTACGGTCCAACCGCCTTGTCGCTGACGAAGATGCGGCTGCCGCCCGTCCCCGGACCCTCGGCCGCCGCCACCCTGTGACCCGCCAACAGCAAGAGGACGAGGCACAGTAACCACCAGCGATTTGGCCGCGATCGGCTGGCCCGTGAATTCGTCGTCATGCTTCCTGTCCTCATCCTGCGCCCGTCAGGTTCAGCGTGCCGCGCATCTCCATCGGCTGGGCCAGAATCCAGATGCCGGCCGCCACCAGCAGCACACACAGCACGGCCCAGGGCAAGAATGCCTTGAATGCCACGCGCAGGGTGTGGTGCTCACGCTGGGCGATCTGCCAGGCTACCATCAGCGAACCGGTCAGCCCCAGGTAAAGCAGCACCACCTCCATGGGAAAGAGCAGGTCTGGCCACACGACTGGCCCCACGTGCCACGCCGGCTCGCCAAGCGGTATGCCCAGGCGCAGCAGAAAGCTCTGCAGCACCGGCACGATCGTCAAACCACCGGTGAGAAAGTGGAAATTGTAATGGGCCAACCACATGCCAAAACCGACCGGCACGAGCGCCGGTACGTAACGTGCAACCACGTCCCGCAGCGGCAGCGTGACCGCACTCGCTGCCCGGCTCCACAGGCCAGTCAAACTGAGCAGCACCACCGGCAGCACAATCAGGCCGATCACAAACAGCAAAAAAGTGGCCAACGTGCTGCTGCCCAGGCCAGGCAGTTGAGTGATCCAGCCGATGACACCGTACACCGGGCGGATCATGCCAAACGCATTCATGAAACCAGCAAACACCAACACCACCCACAGCGCCAGCAGATCATAGCGCTGGGTGAAGCGTCCAATGCCCGATCGCCAGGCGTCGTGCCACAGGTCTTGGGTGGGAACACGGGCCAGCCAGCCGACATTGTCGTGTGGGCAGGCCTGCACGCAGTCCAGGCAGAAGGTGCAGTCGGCATTGCCAGCCTTGAGCGGCTGGAAGAGGTGCAGCTCGCAGCCGGTCTGGATGCCATCGACGAGCGCAATCGGTGTGCTGCCGCGCGGCAGGCGCGGGCGCTGTGTTGCCTCCGACTCGACAGCGGCTGGTGCCAGCGGCAGTACCCGGCCGCGTATGCAGTCCTTGGTCGTGCAGCTTACACACACGTCGGCGCTGCGGACCTTGATTTCGGTCGGGCTGAGCAGGGAGCCAAAAAAGTTGAACTGCCCCACCAGGCAAATGGACTTGCAGAATGCGGCACCCGGAAACAGGAGGTCGACCACGAAGGCCACCAGGAAGTAACCCAGGATCACCCAGGCCGTCAGCCAGGGGCTGGCCCACAGGTCCCCCGCCTCGTAAACAAAGAAGTAAACAAAGAGCACTGCCGCGACAAACCACTTCGTGCGCAGCAGACGCGGCAGGGGACGCGGGCCGTGCAGCACATGGGCCTGCAGCCACTTGGCCAACCGGCGCGGCAGCATGAACGGGCAGGCAAAACAGAACAGATTGCCCACCAGGAACACGGCCAGCACCAGGAAACCACGGTACTGCACCCACCCAACGACCGTCGCCAGGTTCTTGGGCGCCAGCTGCGGCCCCCAGAACCCATCCCAAAGCATGAGCGCAGCCGCGGCCAACATCACCGCCTGGATGGTGGTGCGGCTGTGCCGCCAGCGCAGAAAACGGCCTAACGCGGGCAGTTTCAGCAGGTCCAGCCGGTGGCGGGTGCGGCCCGCCGGACCAGGCGATGCCGGGATGGGTTGCATGTCAGTCTCCTTCCACGGTAAAGCGAAAATCGGCCTGGGCCTGGCGTCCATCGGGCGCGCGCGCAGCGATGCTGATCACCCAGTCGCCGCCCATCGACCAGGTGAAGGGCACACGGTACACGCCGTCCTCACCACCCTCGACGCGCGCAATCACCGGCACCATGCCAGCATGGGTCATGTTGCCCTCGACGGCAAGGGTGGCATCGTCCACCGGTTCACCATCCTGACCGGTGACCGTCACCACGAGCACGCCACCACCCACCTGCGGCGTCGGCGGGTCGGTCTGCACGGTTATCTGGAAGTCACCGCCGGTCCCTGTACCTTGACCGCCGCAGGCAAGCAGTGTCAAGGCCAGCACAATCAGGACGAACGTCCTACCGGCAAGCAACCTTGTCGTCATGGCTCGTTTACCAGTTGTTTGATCTGGGCCACCAGTTGTTCGGCAGTCGCATCACCTGACAGCGGCGTGGCGCGCACGTTACCCGCGCGGTCGACAAGCACAAAACGGGTGGTGTGATTGACGGTATAACCGTCGCCCGTGTGACCGTGTCCCGCCTCGGACGTGGCAAGGGGTATGTCGCGCAGCGCCACACCCACCTTAAACCCGTTCTGCATCAGATCGATCGTTGCGTCGGTCTCACCCACCAGGAAACGCCACAGCGACGGATCGGCCCCCACACGGCCGGCGTACTCCTGGAGCACGGCCGGCGTATCGCGCGGTGGATCGACGCTGATCGAAATCAGCTGCACGTTGTCTTTGAGCTGTGGATCGGCCAGCACGGCTTTCTGCACCTGCTGCATCTTGGGAATGAGCTCGGTTGGGCAGACGTCGGGACAGCTGGTGAAGATGAAGTTGGCCAGCCAGACTTTGCCGGCCAGTTCAGAGGCCGTGATGGGCTGCCTGTCCTGGTCGATCAGCTCGAACGCGGGCGCGGGCCACAACACCGGCAAATCAGCAGGTGGCGTGACGGGCGCAGCGCCCGAACCACAGGCCACCAGCAGCAGGATCGATACGAGTAACCAGGGCAGCCGACGGACAGACCGTCCCTTCGTTAGAGCCTGAAAAGGAATAACTTCCCGCGATTTGCGGCGAATTCCGGCCATTTTGTAGGAAGTTATTCTTTTACGAGCCCTTAATCGTTCGTTCACAGTACACCTGAATCGTAACAATCGTTCTGCCCGGGACACGGCTTCACGTCATGACCACCTGGTCGACCACCATGAATGCAAACAGCAGCGCCAGGTACAACGTCGAATACTTGTACAACGACATCGCCTGGGCCTTGGTGGCGCCGCGGTAAAGGCGCCACGCCAGCAGCAGGAAGATGCCGCCCAACACCAGGGCGGCTACCAGGTAGACGGGACCCAGAAGCCGCAGCCCCACCGGGATGATTGTGATCGCCAGCATCAGCATCGTATAGAGCAGGATCTTGCTCCGTGTATCCGCTTCCCCGCGGGCAACGGGCCACATGGGAATGCGTGCCTGGGCGTAGTCCTTGTAGACCAGCAGGGTCAATGCCCAGGTATGGGGGGGTGTCCAGTAGAACACAATCGCAAACAGGAAGAGGGCCATCAGATCGATCTGGCCAGTCACCGCCGTCCAGCCGATCATGGGGGGCAGCGCGCCAGCCGCACCGCCAATCACGATGTTGTGCGGCGTACGGGGTTTGAGCCAGAGCGTGTAAATGACGACGTAGTAAAAAATCGCAAACGCAGAGAGAACCGCACTCAGAATATTGGCAAAGACCGCCAAAATCACGATCGAAAGCGCACCCAGCACGATCCCATAGATCAACGCGTGGCGCGGCTCGATGCGCGCCGATGGGAGCGGGCGCCGCCGCGTTCGGGTCATTACGCTGTCGATGTCACGTTCGATGTAGGCGTTGAGCGTATTGGCCGACGAGGCCGACAGCGCGCCGCCGAGCAGGGTCCAGAACACCAACGCCGTGCCCGGCCATTCACCCGCCGCAATCAGCATCGCACCCAGCGTGGTGACGAGGAGAAGGACCGTGATGTACGGTTTGGTCAGCCAGAAATAGGTAAACAGCACGGTACGCAGACGTTTCGGCCCCACCGGTTCGACTGCCGGAGCAACCAGCACCGGTACGTGCTCGAATCGACCGGCCTGATAGAGGGTCAGCAGTGCGGCAAACCCACCCCAGATCGCCGCCGCAACCGCCAGGTGACTGCCGCGTACCCAACCAGGCAGCTGCAGCCAGACGTTGAGGTACCCCAGGCCAATCTCCAGGGCGAACAGCGCGGTCATGAGCCAGGTCCACACCCGCACACCACGAACGATCTGTCCCAACGGGCTGGTATAGCGCCAGGTCAGCCACAGGAAGATGCCAAAGGTCGTAAAGCCCGCCACCCGATGGAACATATGAATGCGCTGCAGACCGCTCAAGTCGGCGGTGGTGCCGGCGCAGGTGGGGAAATCGGGGCAGACCAGGGCGGCGCCGCTGCGCGTCACGTACGCGCCGGTGAGCGTCAACAGAAAGGCTGCGACCGTGGCCAGCATCAACCAGCCGGCAAAGCCGCGCAGTTCCTCGCGTTCGGTGACCGCCCGCACCATCGCGGCACCGCTGGCCCGCCAGGTGGGACGGGCGAGCACGGCATTGGCGAGCAACAAACCAAACACGGCCATGGCGAGGCCTGTATGCAGCCAGGCCAAAAACGGAGGAATCTGCCACGCAACCGCCAACCCGCCGAAGCTGACCTGCAGCGCATACACAACAGCCGCGGGGACCAGGAGCGGCAGAGTCCAGCGGTGCAGCTGGCGGCGGTAGGAGAAGGCCATAGCCAGCAGTGCGATCCCGCCGATTCCCAGGACCGCAGCAAGAAGGCGAAACGCCTGCTCGGTCCAGGCATCGATCCTTGGCGGGGGTACGACACCGCTGTAACACAGCGGCCAGTCGGGGCAACCCAGGCCTGACTGGGTGATACGTACGATGGCGGCCACGACGATCAGGAGCCAGGCGCCCAAGGCCATCACCGCCGCCAGCCGGCGAAAATTGCGCGCCGGACGGGTTTCCACGTGCATAAGCTGGATCGGCATGCTCATTTCCAAAAAAAGAACCTCATAGCAGCACACATGACCTGTTGCGTCCCGCTATGAGGGTTGATAGGACAGTAACGACGGGCAGTGCAGATAGTCCGCACTGCCTGTGTCACGGGTGCCCGGCATCATCCAGAATCTGACGTCACCACGAGCGCTAAGGCGCTCTTATTATACGCACGTCGGTAGCGCAAGGCAAGCAGCGCCGAACGACGTATCAAGCTTCGGGCCCACTCACCGTGGCCATGGCCGGTGCGGCGCCATGGGCCCCATCGAAGCCGAAGTCGTACGGCCCCCCGGAAACGTGCGGCTGATGGTCTTCGTCCCAGTTATAGATCGAGGGCGGTGAGCTCGTCTGCCACTCCAACGTCTTGGCTTCCCAGGGGTTGTCACCCGCCACTTCGCCGCGTCGCAGGCTTATGAACACGTTGATCAAAAACGGAATGGTCGAGATGCCCAACAGGAACGCTCCGATCGTGGCGATCGCGTTGTAGGTGGCAAATTCGGGCGCATATTCGACCACCCGGCGCGGCATCCCCTGCAGACCACTGAGGTGCATAATCATGAAGGTCAGCAAAAAGCCAATGTAGTTCAGCCAGAAGTGAACCTTACCCCACCGCTCATTCATGAGGCGGCCGGTGATCTTGGGGAACCAGTAGTAGAAGCCCGCATAAATGGCCGAGACGCTGCCACCGAACAGCACGAAGTGCAGGTGCGCCACCACAAAGTAGCTGTCGTGCACGTGAATGTCGACCGGAATCGACGCCAGCATCACACCACTGAGACCACCGATGACGAAGAGTGATACGAAGCCAATCGCAAACAACATCGCTGAGCTGAAGCGCAGTTTGCCAAACCACATCGTACCCATCCAGCTGAAGATCTTGATGCCGGTGGGTACCGCAATGATCATCGACGTAATCATGAACGGGATGGTCGTCAGCGGGTTCATGCCGCTGGTGAACATGTGATGCGCCCACACGGTGAAGCCCAGGAAACAGATTGCCAGACTGGCGAAGGCAATGGCCTTGTAGCCAAAAATCGGCTTACGACTGAAGACCGGCAGCACGTCGGAGACGATACCCATCGCCGGCAGGACCATGACGTACACCGCCGGGTGAGAGTAGAACCAGAAGACGTGCTGCCACATCAGCAGGTCACCGCCCTGCGAGACGTTGAAGAAGTTGGCACCCAGCATGCGCTCGAGCGCCAGCAGGAAGAGACCGGTCGCCAATACGGGGGTGGCCAGGACCTGGATGATGGCGGTGGATATCATTGCCCACGTAAAGAGCGGCAGCTGGAACCATCCCATGCCCGGTGCACGCATGCGGGTCACCGTGACCAGGAAGTTGATGGCACCAAAGATCGACGAGAAACCGAGCACGATCACCGCCAACGCCCACATCGTCTGCCCGCCCGCGCCTTGCAGTGACAGGGGTGGATAGGCTGTCCAGCCCGCCTCCGGCGCCCCCCACAGGTAGGAAGAGACCAGCATGATGCTGCCGATGAGCAGCATCCAGTAGCTCACTGCGTTGAGCTTGGGAAAGGCCATATCTTCGGCGCCGATTTGCAGCGGGATGATGTAGTTCGCAAAGCCGGCAAACACCGGAATCACGAACAGAAAGATCATCATCGAGGCATGCATGGTGAACGTACGGTTGTACTGCGTGCCATTGAGGAAATCGATACCCGGCATCAGTTCGGTACGCACCATCAGAGCCAGCGCGCCACCAAACAAGAAGAAGAAAAAGGTCGTGACCAGGTACTGGATACCGATCACCTTATGATCGGTGTTGAACGTCAGGTAATGCCACCACTTCCAGGCGCCGTGCATTACGAATCCCTCGTGATGGGCGCCGTGTCCGGTCTGCGGAATGGTCGGAGCATGTGCCATGGGTCTGTATCCTCGTTTTTGCTCTTCCGTTACTTCTGACTTGCCAGGTAAGTGACCAGGGCGTTGAGTTCTTCTTCAGACATCTGCTCGCCGAAGGTTGCCGGCATCACGCCGGGCGGGCAGGCACCCGCCGGGCACTCGGGGACGACGTAATCACCCGGCTTGACGATCGAGTTCAGGATGTATTCTTCGACGTTTTGGCCCGCCACACGTGTCGCCGCAATGGAGCCGATCTGGTTCAAACTGGGGCCAACCTGTCCTGCCCCACCCGCATCGTCGAGCGTGTGGCAGCCGCCGCACGCATACTGCTGGAAGATACTTCGGCCGTAGGCGATCGGATCGCTGGTGTCCACGATCTGGCTCTGCTTGTCGGCGATCCAGGTATCGAACTCCTCCGGGGACACGACGCGAAGGGTGCCGCGCATCGTGGCATGTCCTGACCCACACAATTCGGCACACACGATGGCATATTCACCCGGCAGCGTGGCCGTCGCGTAGGTATCGGTCATCTGGCCGGGCATGACGTCGCGTTTGATACGGAAGTTGGGGACCCAAAAGGCGTGAATGACGTCCTTGGAGGTCAAGCGGTACTGTACCTTACGATCGAGGGGCACGACGAGTTCATCGCTGACCCGTACGTCGGCATCAGGGTAATAGTAGGACCACTGGAACTGCTGGCCGGTGACTTCCACCGTCAGTTCATCGCGGCTTGGCGTTCGATTCTCGACGAACACCTGGTAGCTGGCGATGGCCAGGAATATGACGATGATCGCGGGTACGGCGGTCCAGACGATCTCCAGCGTATTGTTGCCGTGGATGGGGGGACCGTCGCTGTTGTCACCTTTTTTGCGTGCATAACGGATGGCGCTGTACAACAAACCAGCCTCGACGATCAGGAAGATGACCGTGGATATGCCCAACATGATGTTGAAGAGCGCATCGACCGCGGCCGCTTCTGCCGAGGCCGCCTGGGGCAAAAAGAGGTTGAACGAGGTGACCACGATACCCGCGCCGAGGAACAACAGCGCCGCCACCGCAACCAACACGCCCGCCAGGTTGGGACGCAGCCGGGCATAGATGATCCCGGTGGTGATACCAAACACCAACTGGCCGGCGATGAATCCCGGCCGTGCGGCAAAGGCCATCGCCGGGGCAACCAGCGGCAGTAAGAGGCTGGCCAACACCCAGACTCCCAACCCAAATACGGCGCCTACGAGCACCGGAATTCCAAACTGGCGCGGCAGACGCAGCAGCTTGTGATAAATCAGGGCAAACAGCACACCCAAGACCGCCGAAATCGTCAGGTGAATCAGCAATCCCACCACGGCCGTGCCAAGGTTGAAGGATGGAGCCATAACACCGGCGCCCAGCACGGTGCTGGCAACCTGGTTGAGCGGCACCCAAATGCTGCGATCGCTGCCCGGTGTAAAAAAGGCCACCACCATGGCGAGCAGACCCATCGCCAGGCCGCCCCCGATACCAGCCATCGCACCAGCGACCAGGTCGCGCCACGTAAAAGGCGGCGGTGCAACGATGCCGGTTACCTCATCTTCCAAACCAACCGGCACGACGCGTCGCGACACCTCGACCAGCGTGATTGGATTGCCCGCAGAATCGGCCAGCTGGCGTGTGCTCCACTGGTATTCGGGCGACGCATACCCCTCATCGGCCATTTCGCGCGCGACCTGCGCCGCGTCGGGCAACGCAGCAACCAGGCGCGGCTCCAGGCGGATCTTGGTCAAATCCGCCGTAGGATACACGTCCAGCAATACCTGGCGCGCCCACTGCTCGGCCACAACTGGCGTTGGGCGCGCAAAATAGAGGTACGCAGCATACATCCGATAGCTGTCGGTCATATCAATTG
>CAYUCC010000100.1:0-15919 GCA_964443225.1 uncultured Anaerolineae bacterium | reverse complement strand
GCAGGTGGTTCCTGAGAACCAGAAATTCTCGGAAACTTAATTTACGGTGTACTCAATCATTCAAGGAGAATGAAGACAATGTTATCAAGTACTTCGCCGGAAATCACTTTCCCTAAGGTCATCTCACTACCCAACGGATGGCAACCGGAGGGCATCGCTTCCGGTAGCGGGACGTCGTTCTATGTCGGCTCGCTGGCAGACGGCGCGATCTACGCGGGCGACTTCGGCACTGGCAGAGGAAGTGTCTTGGTGCCGGGCCAGTCCGGTCTGATGGCTATGGGTCTGTATTTCGACCAACGGAGCAACGCCCTGTTCGTGGCTGGGGGTGTGGGTGGGCAGGGCCGCGTATACGATGCCTCCAGTGGGGCACTTCTTAGGACCTATCAGTTCCAAGACATGTTGAATGCTTCGCCGATGAACACTTTGGTCAACGACGTGATCGTGACGCGCGAGGCCGCATACTTCACAGATTCTTTTGATGCTTTCCTGTACCGCGTGCCACTGGGCCCGGGCGGCGCGCTGGCCGATCAAGCGGCGGTGAACCGCATTCCGTTGAGCGGCGATTTTGTCCAGGTTCCCCAGGCTCCCGGGACGTTCGTCCTCAACTCTAATGGTATCGAAGCGACGCTCGACGGCAAATGGTTGGTGATCGTTCAGACCGTCACAGGCAAGCTTTTCCGAGTCGATCCGCAGACCGGGGTGACAAAATTGATCGACCTGGGTGGTGCTGCGCTTCCGATCGGGGATGGTCTCCTTTTTGCTGGCTCAAGTCTCTTCGTGGTGCAAAACTCGCTCAACATCGCGGTCGTCAATCTCAACAATGATCTCACGTCCGGCGCCATCGAGCGCACCATCACCGATCCGGCCTTCCGGGTGCCGTCCACTATTGCGAGCTTCGGTGATTCGCTCTACGTGGTCAACGCTCGCTTCGACACGACGCCTGGACCCAACGTGGACTACGATATCGTCAAAGTGCCGAAGTACTAACGCCAAATGCTGTCGTGCGACGCACTAACTCGAGTCAATGCGTCGCACGGCAAGCGAGGACGCTTTTGTTGCCGCTGACCTTATCCTCCGACCATTCCCTCCAACCGCGCCACGAGCCCCGCCAGCACCGCGAACGCGCCTTCACCGACGCGGCTTCGCCGTGCTCCTCGGCATCCTGGCGGAGGCGATGGTGGCTGGTGTGCTCCAGCCGCAGCCGGAGCAGTTGGCGCTGCCTCCCCGATCTCAAGGTTCGGCTGCCTGTCATCGGCGATGCGGCCACGGAATCCGTGCCACCGATTGTGGTCTACATCGGCGTGATGGGCTGGGCACGCATCCACGGCATGGTGATGCTGGGGCTGTTCGAGCATCTGGGGCCGGTGATAGGCGACACGGCCGCCTTTTATCGCTACGAGGTTGGGGCGTTCTTGCATCACCTCGGCATGGCTACCACACCAGGAGACAGGAAGTGATTCTTTTGCATGCCCCTAACCGATATCGGATTCAATTTCTATCAGGAGACAACCATGACAACTTCTAACCTTCACGTCGTTTTTGGAACCGGCCCCCTCGGCCGCGCTGTCGCCAATGAACTGGTGCGCCGCGGCCACAGCGTGCGCGTCGTCAGCCGCAGCGGCCAGATGGTCGAGGCGCCGCAGGGCGTCGAACTGGTCGCCGGCGACCTGTACAACCCCGCCGTCGTGCGCGAGCTGACCCAGGGCGCGGCCGTGGCCTACCAGTGTGCGCAGCCGCACTACTGGGAGTGGCCGCAGAAGTTCCCGCCCCTGCAGGCCGCCATCATCGAAGGGCTGGCGGGCAGCGGGACGAAGCTGGTGATCGGCGAGAACACCTACATGTACGGCGATACCAACGGCAAGCCGCTGACCGAGGACCTGCCCCACGCCGCGCACACGCGCAAGGGCCAGGTGCGCGCCGCGATGAGCGAGGCTGCGCTGGCTGCCCACAAGGCCGGCAAGGTTCAGGTTGCGCTGGGCCGCGGCTCCGACTTTTTCGGCCCCTGGGCGCTGGGATCGTCGCACGGCGAGCGCGTCTTCTACCCGGCGCTGGCCGGTAAATCCGCCAGTTTTGGTGGCAAACTGGACGTTCCCCATGCCGCCACTTACATCGAGGACTTCGGGCGCGCGCTGGTGGTCCTGGGTGAGCGGGCGGAGGCGCTGGGCCGGGCCTGGCACGTGCCCAACGACCGGCCGCAGATCACGCAGCGCCAGTTCGCCGAACTGGTCTTTGCCGAGACCGGCCAGCCCGTCAAGGCCAGCGGTATGGGCAAGCTGATGCTGCGCCTGGGCGGCCTGTTCATCCCCGTGGCGCGCGAGTCGGTGGAGATGATGTACGAGTTCGAGAAGCCGTTCGTCGTCGACAGCAGCCAGTTCGAGCGCACCTTTGGCGTGAAGGCCACGCCCATCGCCGAGGCGATCAAAGCCACGGTGGCGTGGTATCGGGCACATCCGCAGAGCAAGTCGTGAGGATGCACCAGGCGTAGACTCCTGAAATCGCTGTCAAGCGCCGCGCAATTCGTGAACGGCGACTTTGGAGGTCTGCTGTTAAGCCTATTTATTGCAATAACTTGCCATTTTTGGCATACTATTCGCATGGAATCCACGTGTTTGCACGAAGTCGGCCATTACCAGGACGTCGTCACAGACACTCTCACCCATCCCCTGCTCTTGGCTAGAGACGTGGTCACCAAACCGTGCCAGCTCCAAAGATGCCAACTCTTCAAGAGTTGGCATCTTTGAGCGAAGGAGATTCAAGACTGTGTTCGATGCCAGCCAATACCACCACCATGTCGCCGAAGCGATTTCTTACCCGCTGCTTTTCACCAGCATCAGCGGCGCGCACCTCTACGGCTTTCCCTCGCCGGACAGCGACGTGGACCTGCGCGGCTGCCACGTGCTGCCGGCCCGCGCACTGCTGGGGCTGCGCCCGCCCAAGGCCACTGTCAGCCGCACCTGGACCGCCGACGGCGTCGAGATCGACCTGGTCAGCCACGACCTGGTCAAGTACGTGAAGTTGTTATTAGTCGAGAATGGGAATTTCCTGGAGCAGCTCTTTTCGCCGCTGGTCGTAGTGGACACAGCGTGGGCGGAGGAACTGCGTGACCTGGTTCAGCACGGTACAGTTGCCGGTCACGTCTACCGTGCCTACGCCGGTTATGCCAGAAGTCAGTGGCGTGAATGGCGCCAGGAAGCCATCCAGGGTACTGCGCCGCTCAAGCCGCTGCTCTACGCCTACCGTGTCAGCCTGACCGGCATCCATCTCCTGCGCACGGGCCAGGTCAACGCCAACCTGGCCGAGCTGGCGCCGGCGTACGGCTACGGCCATTTGCTGGCGTTGATCGCCGCCAAGATCGCCGAGCACGCGGCCCTGGCCTTGCCGGTGGACGAGCACGACGCGGCCCTGGCGCGGCTGCAGGATGACCTGGCCGCAGCCCACGATGCCAGCCCGCTGCCGGCAGAACCCACCAACCAGGCCGCGCTGGACGATTTCGTCGTACGTGTACGGTTGACGGAGGGGTTGTGATGGACTGGATCGAGAACAACACCATCCTCAAGACCGTCTGGGGCAGCCGCGCGTTTGGCACCGCCGGCCCTGACAGCGACCTGGACGTGCGCGGCGTCTGCATCCCGCCGGCGCGCTACCTGCTGGGGCTGGGCAGCTTCGAACAGTTCGAGGACCGGGCGGGCGAGGTGGTGATCTATGGCCTGGCCAAGTTTGCGCGGCTGGCGCTGGCCAACAACCCCAACATGCTGGACATCCTGTGGGCCGACGAAGAGGATGTGCTCTACGTCGACGACTACGGCCTTGCCCTGCGGGACGCGCGCGGCCTGTTTCTCTCGCGTAAGGTCGCGCAAACCTACGCCGGTTATGCCGACGACCAGCTCAAGCGCATGGAGACGCACTACCGCTGGCTGAACAACCCGCCCGACCACCAGCCGGCGCCGGTGGAGTTCGGCGCTGCGCCGCATCCCACGGGCGGTTTTCGTTTTCCCGACACCCAGATGGAGCGAGCCTACCGGGCGGCGCTCAAGCACTGGCAGAACTACCAGCAATGGCGCGCCAACCGGCATCCGGAGCGGGCTGCGCTGGAGGCGGTCTACGGCTACGACACCAAACACGCGGCGCACTTATTGCGGTTGTATCGCATGGGCATCGAGATCTTGTGCGAGCAGGTCGTGCGTGTACGCCGGCCCGACGCCGCCTGGCTGCGCGAGGTGCTCGGTGGCCGCTACACCTACGACGAGTTGATGGTGCTGGTGGCCGATCTGCGTGCGGAGCTGCTCCAGGCCGAAGCCGGCAGCGCGCTGCCGGCCGAGCCGGATGTAGCGGCGGTGGAGGCGTTAGTGGTCGATTTGCAGCGGCGGGCGTTGGGCGATCCGCGGTTCGATTCGGGCGAAGAGAGATAGGCTCCGGGCGACTACTACACCCTCGCGGCTTCAAGCCGTCGTTCGATCCGCCCGCCTCCGCGCTTCCAGCCGGCGCACCGCATCGTAGTAACGATCCAGGGCGGCGAGTTTTTCCCGGCGCTGGTAGGCGCTCGGCTCCGGCGCCAGGCGCCAGCAGAACTCGACCAGGTCGGCATACTGGCGCCATGCCTCTGCTGGAGAAAGCTGGCCGGTGCGGCGGGCGCGCTCGGCGGCATTCCATTCCCGGTATGCGGCGTAGGCCTGACGGTAGAGATCTTTGTCCAGTTCCATGCGGCAATTATACCGCCTCCGGGGTGAAAACCAAAGCCAGGTGAATAAGGTTGCCAACTTTTTCAACAGCCAGCCCAACCTGGGCCGCACCCGCAGGGCAGAGCAGGGCTATTCCTCGATCAGTGCTGGTGACAGTTCCGTCATCTCATCCTGGCCGGTCGCCACTTCCCATCGCTTCTTGTAGACGGCAACCGCATCTTCAAGCAGCTCCAGACGTTCGGCAATTGTATTCCATAGCGCAGGTGAAAGCACAACCAGTGCAGGTCTGCTGCCACGTTCGACAAGCACAACAGGACCGCGCTGAGCTTTCTGGACAATTTCTACTTGCCGAACCCGCATGTCGCTGATCGGTGCTATCTCGGGTAATGGGTTCATGTCGTCTCCCTATTAGCAGTGAATTGACAACTTTAGTCAACTTTTCGCCAATTACGGGCTGTAGTCAAGTCATAGCGGATAGCGGCTTCAAGCCGTCGTTTCAAAGGTTGCCAACTTTTCTGCTTCTCCTTGGTACGTATTAGTTCAAAAAGTGAAAGTGGTTGGGCAGCACGCTGCTCACCTGCCATCGCTACGACCAGGCCCTACCCCACGCCCGGCGCTGCCTGACGCTGGATCCGCTGCACGAGCCCAGCCACCGCCTGCTGATGCGCCTGTACGCCGCAACCGGCGATCCGGTCGCCGTGATCCGCCAATACGAACAGTACAGCCAGGTGCTGGCCGCGGAACTGGGTATCGCCCCGCCGCTGGAGACCACGATCCTCTACCGCGAGTTGAGAAAAGTTGGCGATGTGGGACAGTCGCCAACTTTTGAAGTTGCCAACTTTTGTGGTTCCATGATACAATCACGGCTCGCCTGCACGGCGCATCTGACACAAAAAACTTGAATCACTGGACATACGCAAAACCATGAACCCACACGATCAAGCAGTCATCCTCACCCTGGCTAAGGTGCTGGTGGCCACGGCCTGGGTCGACGGCGACCTCAACAGCGACGAGATCAACGCGATGAAGTTCGACCTGCTCTCGCGCATCCCCAACCTGAGCACCCAGCAGTGGGCCTCGGTGGCCATCTACATCGACTCGCCGGTCGACGAGGCCGAACGCACGCGGCTGATCGAACAGCTGCGCGCCGAAATCACGACACCCCTCGGCAAACAACTGGTCTTCGACGCGCTGGATACGCTGGTCACGGCCGACGGCCGCGTCACCGACGAGGAACGTCGCGTTGTCGACGAAGTAAAAACGACGATCGAATCCGGCAGCTCGGCCAGCCTGGGCCGGCTGTCGCGGCTGTTCAAGGGACGCAGTGCCCCGGCACCGGCCGTCACTTCAGCGACAGCACCCAATCGCGAAGCCTACCTCGACGACTACATCCAGAACCGCGTCTACTACGTCATCCGGCGGCGCCTGGAGCAGGCCGGGGTCGTGCCCAAGCTGTCCGACGCCGATATCCGTAAGCTGAGCCTGGCCGGCGGCATGATGGCGCTTGTGGCCCGCACCAACCCACAGCTGGCCGAGCAGGAACAGACCGCGATGCTGGCAACCCTGCAGCAAACCTGGCACCTAAACGACGAACAGGCGGCGTTTCTCGTGGATGTGGCCGTCTCGCAGCTGCCCGCCGACCTGGATGGCTTCCGCCTGGCCAATGGCTTCGCTGCCGTCAGCGACTACGACGAGCGCGGCCAGCTGGTCGATTCCCTCTTCGCGATCGCCGCCGCCGATGGCACCGTCAACAACGACGAGATCGAGACGATCCGCGGCTTGTCCAACACCCTGGTGCTGACGCACGAGCGCTTCATCGAGGCCAAGCTGAAGGTGATCAGCTCGTAAGGATCGGGCTGCAAAATCCGGACTGGACCGCAACAGGTGCTGAGCAGGCCGGTTCGTCAGGTGACTGGATTCGTTGAGAAAAAGGTGATGCACCACCCGGGTGGTACATCACCTTTTTGTATTTGGGAATCCAATGGCCGGACATGATTTGTGTCATAACGGAATATGACATAATACACTTATATTACTGGAAACAAGACGTACAGCTGTAATCGGGTTCTCCGCCAATGGTATTCCTGATGGACTCAGATTCGTAATTTCACCCACCTTCGCCGGTGTTCGGCAAGACGGTTTTGGTCTTTTTTGATGGTTCTGATTGGCAGGGAACCCGAACATCCCGAAGCCGCATCCATTTTGCGTCTTCACTGCTTCACGCGAGCCCGTCGAACGTTTTCGCAGTCAGCGCCAATCGCTGGCGCTGGTCGAGGCCACAAAGGAGAAGCCAACATGCCAACCCGCAAACGATCCACGCTGTTTCATCTGTTCGTCCTGTTGTCGATAGTATTTTCGGGACTGACAGTGCCATTTAACTCGGCGGCCGCCGGACCGGCCGGCACGGCGCTGCAGTTCAACGGCTCGAACCAGTACGTCACCTTTGGAAACACGGCTGCCGTGCGCGGCACCCTGGTCACCACACCTACCTGGCAGACGGCACTCAACTCAATCCTGGGTTCTTCCTCCCTGGCTTTCAATGGCACCAACCAGTACGTTACCTTTGGCGCGGCACCGGAGCTGGGTGTCCAGTATTTCACCATCGAAACCTGGTTCTATCGGACCGGTCTGGGGGTGGCCACCAGTACCGGTACCGGCGGCTTGTCCAACGTCATTCCCCTGGTAACCAAGGGGCGTGGTGAAGCCGACACTGATAATCGCGATATGAATTATTTTTTGGGCCTGCACCCTACGACAGGCGCCCTGATGGCTGACTTCGAGGAGTGCGCACCGGCCCAGGCCGGCTGTCCAGCCGGCGGCATAGCCGGAGCCAACCACCCCGTCTCCGGCGTCACACCCGCGGCAAACAACACGTGGAACCACGCCGCAGCCACCTATGACGGCACGACATGGCGGCTGTATCTGAATGGCCAACTTGACGCTGAACTGGTGGTGATGGGTAACCGGCTGCCGCGCTGGGACAGCATTCAGCACGCCGGTCTGGCGACCGCACTGAACTCCACCGGCACGGCGGACGGCTACTTCCAAGGGCGGCTGGATGAGGTACGCATCTGGAACGTAGCCCGCACGCAGGCCGAAATCCAGGCCAGCATGAACGCCGAAATCCTCACCCCCACCCCAGGACTCCTGGCACGCTGGGGGCTCAACGACGGCGCCGGGACATCCGCCAGCAATCTCAACCGGCTGGGTATGACAACATTCACTCTGGAATCCTGGGTCAAGCGCGCCGCGGGTGGTGTCACGATGTCCACCGGCACCAATGGCTTCGATGGTAATGGGGACCGTCCCTTGATCTATCCCGTGCTGACCCGGGGCTTGGGCGAAGGTGAAAGCCCCGCCAACATCAACATAAACTACTTCCTCGGTATCACCGCCGACGGTTTTGTCGGCGCAGACTTCGAAGACACCGCCGGTGGCGTCAATCATCCGGCCTGGGGCACGACGGCGCTCCCGGTCGGAGAGTGGCACCACATCGCAGCGACCTATTCCGGCACCTGCTGGACCCTTTACGTGGATGGCAGCTCCGAAACGCTGAATGCGCTCGCCGTCGCCTGTCCCAATGCCACGCCGGAAAGCACCAGTTTTCAGCATGCCGGGCTGGCGGCGGGCCTGGGATCGACCGGTCAGCTGGCTGCCGGCTATTTTTCGGGGGTGATCGACGAGGCGCGACTCTGGAATCGTGCCCTGACGCCGGCTGAAATTCTGGCCAACAAGTACCTGGAGCTGACCAACGGCACCGGTCTGGTGGCACGCTGGGGCATGAACGAGACGAGCGGCACCACCATCAACAGCTCGGTGGGCACATTCCCCGGCACGCTGTCACCACCGGCTGGCCCAGCCACGTGGGTCCCTGGCTTTCCCATTCCTGAAACCTCACCACCCAACGCGCCGACTGATTTGACGGCGACCGCCACCGCGGCCTTTCTCGTCGACCTGGCCTGGTCGGACAACGCCACGAATGAGGCGAGCTTCGAGGTCGAGCGCTGCACCGGTGCCGGCTGCGGCAGTTTTGGCCTGCTGGTGACACTCGATGCCAACAGCGAGGCGTATGCCGACACCAGTATCCTGCCCCAAACGGACTACTGCTATCGGGTGCGTGCCGTCAATTCCGCCGGTCCATCAGATTACTCGAACACGGCGTGTGTCACGACGCCCGCCGAAGGCGCTGCCGCGCTCGATTTGGCGCCAACGGCTTGCGTGACCTTTGGTGACGATGCTGCCACCGACCTGGCCCAGTTCACCCTGGAGACCTGGTTCCGGCGCGATGGCACCGGTACACCCAGCACGACAGGCAGCGGCGGCATTGCCAACGCCCTTCCGCTGATCAGCAACGGCGCCCCGGAGGCGGACAACAGCAACGTTGACATGAACTACGTGCTGTGCATCGATAACACCACGGGAACCCTATGCGCCGACTTCGAAGAGGGCGCCGGCGGTACCTCGCCCGGCCTGAACCACCCGGTCTATGGCGTAACCGCGATTGCCACCGGTGTCTGGTACCACGCGGCTGTCACGTACGACGGTAGCACCTGGCGTCTCTATCTCAACGGTGTGCTGGAGAATGAGCTGGCCGTCGGCCAGCCCGTGCGCGCGGACAACGTTTCGCCAACTGCCCTGGCGACGATGCTCGAATCGGATAATACGACGAACGGCTTTTTCGACGGCGCCCTCGACGAAGTGCGTATCTGGAACTACGCCCGAACCGAAACCGAGATCCGCACCACGATCAATTCCGAGCTTGCCGCATCACAGGCTGGCCTGGTGGCGCGCTGGGGCCTGAACGAAGGCGCTGGCACAGTGGTACATGGTACGGCTGGCACCACGGTCGACGGCACGATCGTAAGTGGCACAGGGAGCTACACCTGGATCACACCCGGCGCACCGTTCAACATCACGTTCCCCACCGAGCCGCCGGCTGCCCCCACCGACCTGAATGCGACTACCCAGTCGCACAGCGAAATCGCATTGAGCTGGGTCGATAACGCCACGACCGAATCCAGCTTCAAGATCGAACGCTGCACCGGTGCCGGCTGCGGTGATTTCAGCCTGCGGGCTACCGTGGGTGCCAATACCATCACCTACAACGATACCGGCCTCAGCGCAGCAACCACCTACTGCTACCGCGTGAAGGCCTCCAACCTGGTGGGCGATTCGTTACCGTCGAATGTTGGCTGCGCCACCACGGCCGCGGCGGCGAACTATGCGCTGGATCTGAGCAACCCCACGGGTACCGCAGCCGCCAATCTGACCTACGTGAAGCTGGGCAATCCCGCCGAGCTGCGCCTCACACAGGTGACGATCGAGGCGTGGTTCCGCCGCGACGGCCAGGGTGTCTCCGACACCACCGGCACGGGCGGCATCGGGCAAGCTGTTCCACTGGTGGCACGCGGCGCAGCCCAGGGCGAAGATCCGCTTATCGACCTGAACTACTTGCTCGGCATCGATGACGCCACCGACACCCTGGCGGCCGATTTTGAGGAAGGCAGCGCCGGCGCCAGCCCGAGTCTCAATCATCCCGTCTATGGCGTGACACCCTTGAGTGTCGGTGTCTGGTATCACGCCGCGGCGACGTACGATGGCAGCACCTGGAAACTCTATTTGAACGGCAACCTGGAGGCAACGCTGACTGTCAACCAGCCAATGGCCGATGCGGCCAATTCGATGGCTGCCATTGGCACGTCCCTGCGCTCCAACGGTACGACGGCCCAGGGTGGGTTCGATGGTGCGCTGGACGAAGTGCGCATCTGGAGCGTGGCCCGTACCCAGGCCGAAATTCAAGCCAGCATGCAGACGAAGTTCGTCACTCCGCAGCCGAACCTCGTGGCGCGTTGGGGCCTCGATGAGAACATGGGCGCCGACGTCAACGATGCCGCCCGCTCGGCGTTCAGCAACGGCGTCATCACCGGCGCCAACGCCACCTGGATGTCGGGCGCACCGGTGACGCCCCCGGGGACGACGTTGACGACACCGGCAAACGGCGCAATCGATGTGGCGATCCCTGCCAACCTGCAGGTGGCCGTATCCGATCCCGAAGCGGAGCCGCTGACCGTTACTTTCTACGGCCGGGCTGCCAAACCTTCCTCCAACCCGGCTTTCACAGTAGTGATGCTGCCCGATACGCAGTACTACGCTGCATCCTATCCCGGCACGTTCAGTGCACAAACGCAGTGGATCGTAGACAATCGTACGGCATTGAACATTCCCTACGTGGCACAGGTGGGTGACTGTGTGGACGATGCCAGCGTGCTGCAGCAGTGGATCAACGCCGATGCGGCCATCGACTTGTTGGAAAACCCGATAACAACCGGGCTACCCGAAGGCATGCCCTACGGCATCGCCGTGGGTAACCACGACCAGTCTCCCAACGGCGATCCCAACGGCACGAGCACGGCAAACTTCAACCAGTACTTCGGCATCAGTCGCTTTGCGCCTGGGGGGATTCCCCGTGGTTACTACGGCGGACCGTACGGCGCCAACAACGACAACATGGTTGAGCTGTTCAGCGCCGGCGGCATGGATTTCATCGCCATCTACTTCGAATATGACACCGCGCCCGACCAGTCGGTGCTGGACTGGGCTGACAACCTGCTGCGGTACTACCCACTGCGTCGTGGCATCGTCGTCACCCACCACCTGATTGGCATCGGCAATCCGGGCAGCTTCTCGGCGCAGGGTCAGATCATCTACAACGCGCTCAAGGACAATCCCAACCTCTTCCTGATGTTGGGCGGGCACGTGCCGGGCGAAGGACGGCGACAGGATACCTTCGGCGGCACGCTGGTCAATACGCTGTTGGCTGACTTTCAGGGCCGCACCAACGGCGGCAATGGTTGGCTGCGCCGTCTCGACTTCGATCCGGCTGCCGAACAAATCAGCGTCAAGACCTATTCGCCGACCCTGGCCCAGTTCGAGACCGACGCCGACAGCCAATTCGTATTGAGTTACATCCAGGGTGATCTCGCCTTCCAACAGATCGGAATGCCGCTCAATGTGACCTCCGGATCCACCGCCTCTATGGACTGGGACGGTCTCACACAGGGCGAGATGTACGAATGGTACGCCACCATTAGCGATGGCAAAACCACGACGATGAGCCCCGTGTGGCATTTCAGCGCAGGAACACCTTTGGCTGCAAACCTGGCCAGCTTCGAGGCCATACCGCAGCCTGACCATGTCCTGGTGACCTGGGAGACCACCTCGGAGATCGACAATCTCGGCTTCAACCTGTACCGCGCCACGACACCGTCAGGGCCGCAGCAACCACTCAACACCACCCTGATTCCCTCGCAGGCGCCGGGCAGCAGTCAGGGCTTTGTCTACACCTGGCCAGACTTCGCCGTAACCGCCGGCACGACCTACTACTACTGGCTTGAAGCCGTCAGTGCGACGGGGGGCACGGTGTTGCATGGTCCCGTGAGCGCCACTTACCAGGGCCCGACGGCAGCCACCGTCAGTGGCCTGTCTGCCCAACCTGCCCGCCAGATACTGAGTGCTGCACTGTTGGCAGCTGCACTGCTCGCTGCGGTTTCTTTCCTCATCCTGCGATTGCGCCGCAGCGATGAGAGCCGGTGTTGAAGCAGTTGAGTGACTGTGCCAGTCTTGTACAGCACAAGCAGCCATAGAATTCAAAGACGCGGACGGTGCATGCTGGCACAATCCAGGTAACAAGACCAACGCGACCGCAGCCAGAGCTACGATCCCCTGGGATCGAGACGACCGGGCTGCGGTCGCTGTTCAGGGCTGGCAGGATTCGCCCCAGCGCATGGTGACCCAGGTGATGTCGACCACGTTGACGATGCCGTCGCCGTTGCGGTCGTACAGCGGGTTCCAGCCCGCGGCGGCACTGTGGTTCTGCCAGTGTGCGGCCACAGCAGCCACGTCACCCACGTCCACCCAGTCGTTCGCATTAAAGTCGGGGCAGGCTGACGAACCGCCGGGCTCATCCCAGGCACCCTTGAGCAGGTAAAGGTCCACGTTGGGGAAGCCGGTACTGTCATCCCAGCTGCCGGCAGCAATGAAGCCACCGTCCAGCGCCCGCAGGCGTGTCAGGTTGGCGGATCGCTGGCCGCCCGTGACCGGGGTGACCCGGATCAGCGCGCCATCGGCGTCGATCTCCAACAGGTCGGTGGTGTAGCTGGTCGAGCCGGCGGCGTCGAGGCTGGTCTGCAGCAGCAAATAACCACCGCCCGGCCGCTCGATGACGTCCCGCCCCTGGTTGTAAAGTGGCTGGGCGTAGCGCTGGCTCCACTGCACCGTGCCCTGCGCATCGGTTTTGACCAGCACGGCATCGGTGCAGTTGGCCACTTCGCAGCCGGTCAGCACGTAACCGCCATCGCTCGTGGGTTCTACACCAAAGGCCACCCGCATGAAGATGTCGCCGTACAGCCGTGACCATTCCGGCGCCGCGTTGGCATCGAACTTCCACAGAAACGCATAACCGGGCAGCGGTGGGCTCGACCCGCCCACCAGCACGAAGCCGCCATCGGGCGTGGGCGCGATGTCCTCGATGTACGTGCCTTCGGCGTAACCAGTGGCCAGCGATGGGTAGACCACGAATGACCCCAGGGTACCGGTCACACCGGCGGTTGCCACCCACGGCTGCTGCACGTTGCTGAAGGTGTTGGAGCCTCCCACGATCACCAGGCTGCCATCGGCGCGCTCGAAGCCGCGCACGATCGCTGAGTCCACCGTCACTTGCTGTGTTAGCCCGTTTTCGCTCGACCACAGCGTATTCCCCGCGGCATCGAGTTTGACCAGCCAGGGCCGGTTGTCGAGCAACGCTGGGAGATAGGCACTGCCAAAGAGGATGTACCCGCCGTCGTTGGTCTCATCGACCCCGTAGGCCTGCTCGGCGTAGTTGTTCAAGCTGAACCGCCGCTGCCACTGTTCGTTTCCCAACGCATCGGTCTTGACAACGAACAACCCCGGCATGTAGCCCTGGCTGCTGAAACCAACGGCGATGAATCCCCCATCGCGGGTCGGCTGCACGTCGTACGCGATGTCGGCTTCCGCGCCACCAAAGGCCGCGTCCCACTCGGTGATGACGTCGGCGCTGGCCGGCAGGGCGAAAACCAGGAGGATGACCAGGGTCATTAGAGATAGCAGAACACGTTTCATGATATACCTGGGCTTTGCGCTTGATGGTTGGACGGAGGCAAGTCACGCGACCGCCCAGGACATCGGCAGTTCCCAGCCCGGTGGCAAAAACTGGCGAACTACCGGCATGCGTCTCCTGGACTTACTCCAGGTCGATCAGGACCTGGCCGCATGGCTGCGCTGACAGTGGACCCGTCAGGCCCGCTTGTCCTTGCGTACGGGGTGCGCTTTTTCTGCCAGTGCGACGTACTCGTTCACGCTGAACTGCGCGACGCTCTCCCCGATCAATTCCAGGGGCAGGTCGTCCAGTTTTCTGAACCGCACACACGACTTGCCCACGTCATAGCGTTTGCCCGTGGCGCGATAGGTCGTCTCGAACGCCTGGCGGGTTTCTTCGTTGGCGTAGATGCCCATCAGATAGACCGACATGTAGTTCTTTTGTGAGGCGAGCGCCGCATACGCCAGCGGCTGCCCGTTGTAGGTGTTGGGATACCGTGCGAACGGCACCTGATAGGTGATCATGCCCCAGTTCATCGCTTCTTCGTAGCCCGCGGGCAGGTTGGCCAGGATGGTCTGGCGGACCGCCTCGATCGCGGCCCGGCGGTCGGCGGGCAGTTCGGCCAGGTACTGCGTTACGCTCGTCGCGTCTGATTGCATCGATTTTACCTCCTTTTACCTGGCCCGCATGATAGGCGCAGATGGCGTCCCATTCTGCAATCCGGCTTCCGGTAGGGTTGGTGTTTCATCATCAAGGGCGGTACTCACTTCAAGGCTATTACCCAAGCCGGGTTTGACGACTGTAACTTCTACAGTAGAATCAAGCCCACACGAGACAAAGGCGTCAACCTGATGGGACGCTCGGCCTGGAAGTGGTCATTAACCCGATCCTGGTGTCGTACATCGCCAAGGGGCTGCTGCCGTATCGCGGCCTCGGTTCAGGCATCAAACGGGACCTGGATCCTCGGCCGACCTGCGCCAGACGCGAATCGACATCCGGGCCCGCGACGAGCAGACCATCGACGTGGTGAGCATCGACACGCTGCGCGAGGCGCGCTTCGGCGACGACGCTACGGCCCAGGCCCTGGCCACGGTCAGCTCCTTCCAGCAGTTCATCCACGCGCACCGCGACCAGATCGCCGCCCTACCCCGAACAGGTGCAGCGGCGCTACGGCGAATGGCTGGCGGTGCAGCAGCAGGCCGGGCGGACATTCACCCCCGAGCAGCGCTGGTGGCTGGACCGCATGGCCGAGCACATCGGCGTCAACCTGGAGGTGGCGCCGGAGGACCTGGACTACGGCGAGTTCTTCAGGCCTGCATCCTGGCCGAGCGCCGCGCCCATTGGGCGCGCGCCAATCCCGGCAAGCGGTATGTGGAGCCGCAGGGGGTGGATGCGGAGGGGTTCGCGGCGCTGCCGGAGGGGTGGGTGTGGGCGACGCGGTGGAGCAGTTGATAAGTCATTTGACAAACGGATTGCGCGGATGGGCGAGTCTCTACGCGGAATCTGGTCCATTGTTCATTCGAGCTCAGAACATCAATACTGACGAATTGCGACTCGATGACATTGCCCACGTAGCCGTTCCGGAGTCCGTAGAGGCACAAAGAACGAAGGTGCTCAACCACGACTTGCTGATTACCATCACTGGCGCAAACGTCACCAAAACCGCTCTTGTTCGAAACGACATAGGTGATGCGTATGTCAGTCAACATGTTGGTTTGGTACGTCCAATCATGACCGACACTAGTCCGTACATATATCTGTGGATTGTGTCACCCGCAAACGGTCGTCGTGTCCTGGAGAAATTAGCCTATGGTGCTGGTAAGCCAGAGCGGCGGCTGTCGGTGGCGCAAGAGGTGGAGGGCATCGTCGCGGCCGGCCTGCATCGCGCCGAACGGTTGCGGCAATCGATATTGAAGCAGGCGTTTGCCGGGCGGTTGGTCATGTAGGGGCGGGGTCCCCCCGCCCTGGGTTTCCCCGCTTCCCGCCCCACGGTGGCGTTGATGGTCGGATCGCGTCGTGTTGGCGGGGGTTGGTGGTGTGGGCGTACGGGACGCGGGGGAACCTGGGCGGGGGGACCCCGCCCCTACGATGCGGGGGTTGGTGGTGTGGGCGTACAGGGCGGGGG
>CAYUCC010000099.1:0-16624 GCA_964443225.1 uncultured Anaerolineae bacterium | reverse complement strand
AGCCTGGTGCTCAAGCACCAGGCTCATAGCTCAAGTCCGCTGAAGCGGACTGGGGAGATGCGCGCGGATGGATGGCAGCACGCCTATCCGCACAGTCGGCTTTCAGCCGACTTGAGCTTTTAGCCTGGTGCTTGAGCACCAGGCTGGATGAAAGGATTGGATCGAACCGTTATGCGAGTTTTAGTCACAGGCGGCCTGGGCGCTGTGGGCAGCCCGTTGGTGCGTGAACTGCGCCAGCGGGGTCACGAGGTCTGGTTGTGTGACCTGCCCCACCACCACGATGCCAACTACCTGCGGGCCGACGTCGGCGAATACCGCCAGATGGCGCGGCTGTTTGCAGCCCACCAGTTCGATTATGTCTATCACCTGGCGGCCGAGTTTGGCCGCAACAACGGCGAAGATTATTACGAAAAGGTGTGGCAAACCAATGCCATTGGCACCAAAAATATCCTGCGGTTTCAAGAAGACCTCGGTTTTCGTCTGGTCTTCTTCAGCAGTTCAGAAGTCTACGGTGACTACGACGGTGTCATGTCGGAAGACGTGCTCGACCGTTTCCCCTTGCGCCAGCTCAATGACTATGCGATCAGCAAGTGGGTCAACGAGCAGCAGATCATGAATTCGGCCGATCGCTTCGGCACCGAAACGGTACGCGTGCGCCTGTTCAACACCTATGGACCGGGCGAGACGTATTCGCCTTACCGCAGCGTGATCTGCCTGTTCATCTATCGCGCCCTGCACGACCTGCCGTACACCGTCTACCTGAACCATCACCGCAGCTCGACCTTCATCGACGATACGGTGCGTACGCTGGCCACGATCGCCGAACGGTTCCGGCCCGGTGCGATCTACAACATCGCGGGCGACGAGTATCACGACATCAAGGGCCTGTCCGACATGATCCTGCGCTTCACCGGCAAGGACGACCGCCTGGTCACCTACCTGGATTACGAAGCACACAACACGCGCGATAAGCGGGCCGACACCCGCCGCGCTGTGACCGAGCTGGGTCACCACGCAACCGTCTCGCTCGAAGAAGGGATCCAGCGCACCATCGCCTGGCAGAGGTCGGTCTATGGACGCTGATACCCAGATTGTCGTCGTGGGTACCGGCTACGTGGGTTTGCCCGCCGCCCTGATGCTGGCGCGCGCCGGCTGGCGGGTCGTTGGGGTCGATATCAACGAAAACATCGTACGCGCCATCAACGAAGGGGTACTGCACATCAAAGAGGCGGACCTGCAGGCACTGCTGCACGAGCCTACCGTGCGTCAAAACCTGCGCGCCCAGCAGTCACCCTGTCCGGCCGACGTCTTCATCATCGCCGTGCCAACACCCGTCCACCCGCGCAAAAAGATCGCCGATCTATCGTTTGTCGTCGACGCCGTCGAATCGCTGCTGCCACACCTGCGCGCCGGCAACCTGGTGATTATCGAATCGACGATCCCCCCGCTCACGTGCCGCGAAGTGGTCACACCGCTGCTGGAAAAAACCGGTCTGCGCGTTGGACAGGACATCTTCCTCGCCCACTGTCCCGAACGCATTCTGCCCGGAGACGTATTCTACGAGATCGTGCACAATGACCGGGTCATCGGTGCCGCCGATGCCACCAGTCGCGAACGGGCACGCGCCGTCTATGCTTCGTTCGTCGAGGGCAACCTGTACCTGACCGATGACGTGGCCGCCGAACTGTGCAAACTGCTGGAAAACACCTACCGCGACGTCAACATCGCCCTGGCCAACGAATGCGCCGCCGTCGCCGAAGGCCTGGGGGTCGATCCCCTGGAGGTGATTGCCCTCGCCAACAAACACCCGCGCGTCCACATCCTGCGCCCGGGGATCGGTGTGGGCGGCCACTGCATTCCGCTCGATCCCTGGTTCATCAAGGAGGTCGATCCGGCCAATTCACGTCTGATCTTCACAGCACGCCTGGTCAATGACGAACAGCCGCACAAGATCGCGGCGCGCATCCGGCGCACCGTCGCCCACGTGCCAGACCCGCGCCTGGTCGCCATCGGTATGACCTACAAACCAGATACGGAGGACACCCGCGAGAGCCCGGCCATCGAGGTGGTGGAGCTGCTGCGCGCCGACGGCTACACGGTGGCCCACTTCGACCCATTGGTGCCCGGGCACACCTACACGAGCCTGGTCGATATCGCCGCCGGCGCCGACTGCCTGATTTTCCTGGTCGAACACAAGGTCGTCAAACAGGCCATTCATGCCCAGGCACAGGCCATCGAGGCGGCCATGCGCACGCCGCTGATCCTACGCTTCTACCAGGACGATTGACGAGACGACACTCTATGTTACGTGTGCTTTCCATCGTCGGTACACGACCCGAAGCGGTCAAAATGGCCCCAGTGATTCAGGCACTGGCGACACACCCGGGGATCACCTCGCTGGTGTGCGCGACGGCCCAACACCGCGCCATGCTCGATCAGGTCTTGGCGATCTTCGACATCCAACCCGACCTGGACCTCGATTTGATGCAGCCCAATCAATCGCTGCCCGAACTAACCGCCGCGGCCCTGCCGGGTGTATCCGCAGCGTTGACAGCGCTGCAGCCCGACGTGGTTTTGGCGCAAGGAGACACCACCACCGTGCTTGTGGCCGCGCTGGCCAGCTTCTACGCTCGAATCCCCATGGGGCACGTCGAAGCCGGTCTGCGCACATACGACCGTTACAGTCCTTTCCCCGAAGAAATGAACCGGCGCCTGGTGGGCAGCCTGGCCACCCTGCACTTCGCACCCACTCAACGCGCGGTCGATGCGCTGTTGGCCGAAGGCGTGTCTGCTGATGACATCTGCCTCACTGGCAACACGGTCGTGGATGCGCTCTGCGCCATGGTTGAGCAGCCCTACACACCACCGGCCGCGCTGCGTGCGCTGCACGCCGATGCGCCCGGCAAACGGATCATCCTGGTCACCGCCCATCGACGCGAAAACTTCGGCGCACCCTTCGTGTCGCTCTGTGATGGTCTGCTGCGCCTCGTGCAGCGCAACCCGGACGTCGAGCTGGTCTATCCCGTTCACCTCAATCCCAACGTGCGCGAACCGGTCTTCCGCCTGCTGGCCGGTCACCCGCGCATCCACCTGTTGGAGCCGGTGGCCTACCAGGAGCTGGTCTATCTCCTGAAGCACTGCACGCTCGTTCTGACCGATTCTGGTGGCATCCAGGAGGAAGCCCCCGTGCTCGGTAAGCCGGTGCTGGTGATGCGCCGCGAAACCGAACGGCCCGAGGGGATTGCCGCGGGCACGGCGCGGCTGGTGGGCACCGACGGTGACACCATCGTGCGCGAAACCGAACGGCTCCTGCACGATCCAGCGGCCTACCAGGCGATGGCGCAGGCCGTCAGTCCTTACGGCGACGGCCACGCGGCGGCCCGCATCGTGGGGTCGGTCTGGCAGCGTTTTGGCACGGCAGAAACCGCGCAGGAAGTCGTCCCATGACTGCTGATACCCAACATCTGCCCACGACGCCACGGGTCCCGCCGCGCCCGGGGTATGACGCCATCAAACGGACGATCGACCTCCTGGTTAGCCTGTTGGCGCTGGTCATTTTGTCACCCGTTTTCCTGGCCATTGCCCTGGCGATCAAACTGACGTCACCAGGCCCCGTATTCTACCGCTGGCGAGTCGTTGGCCAGGGGGGCATTCCATTCACGGGGTACAAATTTCGTACGATGGTCGTCAACGCCGATGCGCTCAAAGCACAGCTGATGGCGGCCAATGAAATGTCGGGGCCGGTCTTCAAGATCAAACACGACCCGCGCATTACCCCCGTTGGCCGTTTCCTGCGCAAATTCAGCCTGGACGAGCTGCCGCAGCTGTGGAGTGTGCTGATTGGGGACATGAGCCTGGTCGGTCCCCGTCCGCCGCTGCGCACCGAGTACGTGGCGTTCCAACCCTGGCAGCGTGCCAAATTAAGCGTCAAACCGGGAATCACCTGTCTGTGGCAGATCAGCGGGCGCAACCGCGTCAGTGATTTCGATGATTGGGTCCGTCTCGACCTCGAGTACATCCAACGCCGTTCCCTCACCTTCGACCTGTGGATTCTGCTGCGTACCGTTCCGGCTGTGCTGTCGAGTCGCGGAGCCTACTGAGCGTACCCAGCCCGTAACTTTTCACAGTTACGGGCCGATCGGAGTGGTTTTTTCGGTACCAGTGACCCGTTAGGACTACCCGTAACGGTTCGCTGGTCTGGTGCAACCGGAGTAGTTTCTACGGTACCAGTGAACCGTTACGGGCTATCCCACAATGTGCCAACTCATGACGATTGTGCTAAAATGAATCAGGCGTCCGTGGACGGGAGAGAACGCACTCTCTCGTTCTTTTTGCCTGTCACACCATGAATAAGAACACATCCATCGATCCATCTCAGTCGACCGCCCACCTGGTGCCGGTGCAGGGTGGTTGGTTGGTATCATGACTGCTGAAAACGGGGCGATATTTCCTGCACCAGCACTGGGCACGCACGAACAGCGCTACTACGAAGCGGTGTACGGCCAGGAGGTAGAGACCAGCACCCTGCCGGGCGAGGGTTGGAGTGTGCGTGAGCGCTACGCCTTTGACCTGCTGCAGGTTGGGACTGGTGTGCGTATTCTGGAGCTGGGCTGCGGCACAGGTCAGCATGCCGTAGAGCTGGCGCAGCGGGGCGGCCAGGTCATTGCCATCGACCTGGCACTGAACGGTCTGCAGCGCGGCCGGAAGCGTGCAGGGGCGCAGCAGGTGGCAGATTCCGTCGCCGTGGCCGTGATGGATGGTCACGCCCTGGGCTGTGCGGATGGCAGCATGGATCGTGTGTTCGGCGCCCAGGTGCTGCACCACGTCGATTGTGCGGTCGTTGGGGCAGAGGTGGGACGGGTACTCAAAGCGGGTGGGCGTGCGGTGTTCATCGAAAACAGCGATCGTAACCCGCTCCTGATGTTGGCACGGCGCTGGCTGGTGGGTCGCCTGGGGGTACGTCGTTTCGGCTCACACGAGGAGGCGCCGCTGCAGGACGCTGAGATCGCCGCATTCTGCCGGGCGTCGGGCACCCAGGTGCAGATTCACCTGCCGCAGCTCTGTCTGACCGTATTGATCGCCCGTCATTGGCTGCGTTTTGCCTGGGCGATGCGTCTGTTTTTGGCCGTCGACCGCTGGCTCGACCGGTATGTGCCACCGCTGCGCCGGTGGAGTTTTTTGCAGGTGTTAGAATTCTACAAAGACGATGGGACAGTCGTAGGATCATGAAGGTATTGGTTACGGGGGGCGCCGGGTTTATCGGCTCCCACACGGTGGATTTGCTGCTGGCCGAAGGCCATGCCGTACGTATTCTGGACAGCCTGGCCCCACCGGTGCATGTCGATCAGCAGGTGCCAGAGTACGTGCCGTCTTCGGCCGAACTCATCATTGGCGACGTTCGCAATCGCACGACCCTTGAACAGGCGCTGCAGGGTATCGACGCCGTCATTCATCTCGCTGCCTATCAGGATTATCTCCCCGATTTTGCCAAGTTTTTTCACATCAACACGGTTGGCACGGCGCTGTTGTACGAGTTGATCGTGGAGAAACGGCTGCCCATTCAGAAAGTGGTCGTGGCGTCATCGCAGGCGGTGTACGGCGAAGGCAAGTACCAGTGCGCCACCCACGGTGTGCAGTATCCCGGCCCCCGCGCCGAAGCACAGCTGCGGGCCGGTCAATGGGATCCAACGTGTGTCGAGTGCGGTGGCCCCCTGGAGGTGATGCGCACCGACGAAACGGTGGTCAATCCGCACAACCAGTACGCCATGTCAAAGTACACCCAGGAAATGATTGCCCTGAACCTGGGACGGCGCTACCAGATCCCGTCGGTTGGACTGCGGTTTTCCATCACCCAGGGGCCGCGCCAATCCTACCGCAATGCCTATTCGGGCATTTTGCGCATCTTTACGATGGCGCTCCTGCACGGCGATCGACCCGTCGCCTACGAAGATGGACACCAACTGCGCGATTACGTCTACGTCGGGGATGTAGCTCGTGCCATCAACCTGGTTATGCACGACGCGCGGGCCGATTATCGGGCGTTCAATGTAGGCGGTGCCACGGCGGTGAGTGTGCTCGATTATGCGGAACTGGTCGCCCGGACGACTGGTTCGCCACTGACACCGTGCGTGCCGGGTGAGTATCGATTTGGTGACACACGCCATATCGTTTCTGATATTGGCCAGCTTCGTCAGCTGGGTTGGGAACCGGCGGTGTCGCTGCCCGAAATTGTAGCGCAGTACGTGGCCTGGGCCCAGTCCCAGCCATCGTTTGCCAATTATTATGCCGAAGCCATGCGTGTCATGAAACGGCTCGGCACAGTGCGATCAATCACGTGATTACTACGGCTAATCGGCAAAACTCCCGCCCAACGACGCTCGCAGAGCCTGACAACCCATCGGGACAGCGCGCACAACAGCTCATGCTGCTGTGCAGCCGCCGTCGACTCGACCCGCAGGAAGTGGCCCAGGCGCGCACGTTGGTCGACTGTGGCGTTTCATGGACGCAATTGTGGGACCAGGCCTGGCACAACGGCCTGGCACCCCTCGTCTTTCACAACCTGCGGGCGCTCGACCTGGCACATCGTATCCCACCATCGGTATGGCGCCAGTTCGAGGAGGATTATTACAACACCCTGAGTGGGAACCTTCTCCTGGAAGCGGAGATGGTACGTGTGACCAGCCAGCTCAGACAACGCGGGGTCGACCTGCTACTGCTCAAGGGCATGGTCCTCGGTGAACTGCTCTATCCCGACCCGGCCCTGCGACCTTCGTCCGATATCGACGTCATGGTGCAGGTCGCACAGCTGAGTCAGGCGCGCAAGGTGTTGGGCGACCTGGGTTACGCCGTGCAGCCGGGCCGTCAACTCGACTTTCAATTGGCGCGCAGCTACGATATTCCGTACGTGCGTGCGACCGCCAATGGGCAGCCAGTGCTGCTGGAACTGCACTGGAACCTGGCCGAACCAGGCCTATTCAACCTGGACGTGAGCACCCTATGGGCGCGTGCTCAGCAGTTGGAAGTCAATCAGCACGTCCTGCCGACCCTGTCGCTCGAGGATCTGTTGATCCACCTCACCATTCACATTCGCAAACACCGCTACGTTGGCTTACGTTGGCTGGTCGACGTCAGCGAGCTGCTGCGTGGTTATGGCCATCAGCTTGATTGGAACTACCTGGTACGGACGGCCCACCACGCGGGTGCTGGGACCTTGTTTTATGTAACGCTGCATCTGACTCAAGAGTTGATGGGAGTCACCGTACCGGCTGCGGTCATGCAGGCTTTGCGGCCGGGACCGCTGCGGCGCCGGCTGCTGCGACCCTTCCTTGACGCCCAGCTGCCGGTACGCGCGATACGTGAGGGGAGTGCCGAGTGGAGCTGGCTGGGCCTGGGCCAGCTGCTTATGCTCGATCACGTCCGGTCCATTGGTCTGGACCTGTGGCGGCGGGTCGCACCGCCCACCGATATCTTCACCGAACAGCCAACGTCGCCTGGTTGGTTGGCAGACGTACAGTTTCATTTGCGTCGATGGGTAACCATTGGCGTGCGTGTGGTGCGCACGGCATGGCGCCGTGGCGCTTGATCGACCGGCACTGGTCCCATCCACCTCGATCGTACGAGACAGATCAAACGTATGCTTATTGCGCGTGCTCCAGTTCGCATCAGCCTGGCCGGCGGTGGCACTGACCTTCCAGCCTACTACTCGCGGTATGGTGGTCTCGTCATCAACACCACCATCAATCGCTATTTCTACGTCATCCTCAACGTCAATGACGACGACTCCTTGCAGATCACGTCGTCCGACTACCAGACTTTCTATCGCCACGTACCCAATCAGGAGTTGTTGAGCGAGGGCACCCTCTCACTGCCGCGAGCCATCCTGCACCACTATGGTGTGCACAGCGGTTTGTCGATGTTTTTGGCTTCGGAAATCCCACCCGGCACGGGCCTGGGATCGTCCAGCGCCGTGGCTGTGGCGCTTGTCAAGGCGGTCAGCACCGCCTGCGGCTGGACGCTCAGCAAGCCCGAGGTGGCAGGTGAGGCCTGTTACATCGAGCTGGAGAAGTTGGGTATGCCCATCGGCAAACAGGACCAGTACGCATCGGCGTTCGGTGGGCTCAACTTGTTCGAGTTTGGCACCAACGGGGTTACCGTGGAGCCTCTGTCACTGGCCACCGAAACGTGGCAGTCGCTGCAGCGCAATCTGCTGTTGTTTTTCACCGGCAGTGCGCGCCATTCCACCGAGATCTTGAGCAAACAGAGCCGTTCGAGTGCCCGCGAGGATCCGCAGGTCATCGCGGCGCTGCACAAGGTGAAGGCCATGGCCGCCCAGGTCAAGGCGTGCCTCGTCGAAGGTGACCTGGATGGGTTTGGGGAGCTTCTGGACCAGAACTGGCAGGAGAAAAAACGGTTTGCGCCAGGGATCTCGAACGCGCGCATCGACGAGAGTTACAGCCTTGCACGGCAGCACGGGGCTCTGGGGGGCAAAATCACCGGCGCGGGTGGCGGCGGATTCCTGATGCTGTACTGTCGCGAACCGTACCAGGACGATGTTACCACGGCCTTGAGTCGCCTGGGGCTGCAGCGCATGGACTTTCGTTTCGACCAGGCCGGGGCGCAGGTGCTCATGAACAGCGGTCTACGCCTCAATTCTCACGCCACGCATCTGGGTCACCGCCAGCGGCATCATCGGGAGTAGCGTATGTCGCGACGAGAGCAGATCTTTCTGATTGCCACCCTGATCATACTGGATGCCGTGATGCTGGCAGCCGCCTTCATGACCGCATTCTACGTGCGTGTGCAGAGCGGATGGCTGCCACCGCGTTCGTTCAGCCCGGTCGAGGAGTACATGCGTGCCAGCCTGACCGTCATCCCGCTGTGGCTGCTGATATTTGGCTTGAACCGCCTCTACGATCTACGGCTGCTGCAGGAAGGATTTCGTACGTACTACCAGGTGATCACCGGGTGCACGTACGGCCTGCTCGCCCTGGTGTTGACCTTCGTTGCCACCAGCCAGGGCAGCCCCGTGCCGGCACGGGGCTGGTTGGTATTGGCATGGCTGTTCACGATCCTGTACGTTGCCCTGGTGCGTTTCGTCATCCGCCGCTTTCTGGTCATTTTCCGTGGCCGCGGCCGGTTTGTGACACGGGTCCTCATCGTGGGTGCCAATGCCCACGGCCAGGCTCTGGCCAACCAGTTTCGCACGACACCGGGTGCCAGTGTGGACGTCGTCGGCTACGTCGACGATTTTCTGCCCCTCGGTGCGCGCGTCGGTGATCTCAGGGTTCTTGGCGCACCAGCGGCCCTGCACGAGATCGCCCAACGGTATGATGTCAAAGAGGTGATCCTCATTTCGACCGCAGTGGCCTGGGAAACCTTCCAGAACCTCATGCAGCAGTCCACAGCACCCAACGGTTACGAAATCGTGCTCTCTCCCGGCTACTATGAAATCCTGACCACCGGCGTCGAGGTGAGTTACCGCGACTTCGTGCCGCTGCTGCGTGTCAACAAAACGCGCATCATCGGCGCCGATGCACTGCTCAAGACCGGGCTGGATTATGGGCTGGGCACGTTGGCGGCCATCGTCCTGGCACCCATCGTGGCGGTGCTGGCAGTTCTCGTACGGCTCAATTCCAACGGACCGATCCTGGAACGTTACCTGGTGTGGGGCGTGCGCGGCAGCTCGTTCCACACAACCAAGTTCCGCACACACCTGAATCGCCAACCGGGACGTGAAGCCAACCTCTCGGCCGAAGAGCGCCGTACGGCAGCCTTGGAGCATCCGCTCAGCCGGTGGATGCTACGCCTGGGGCTTGACAAGTTGCCCCAACTGATTAACATATTCACCGGAGACATGAGCCTGGTGGGACCGCGGACGATCTCGCGTAACCAGGATGTCCTGTTGGAACCAGCCCTCGCAAACTTACTGACGGTCAAACCCGGTATCACCGGGCCGTGGGCGGTCGGAGGGCAGCGCACATTCGACGAAGAGATGCGTCTCACCACGTACTATATTCGTAACTGGACGATCTGGATGGACATTCAGATTCTATTCCAGACCGTGGTACGCATCCTGCGCGGTGAACGATCCAAGGCTCAGCTGCCGTTTTTCGAAGAAGACCCTGCAGAATAAGCTGCACCAAGGGCTTGTAAAAGAATAACTTCCTGCAAAATGGCGGGAATTCGCCGCAAATCACGGGAAGTTATTCTTTTACAAGCCCCCACATCCCTGGACGAGGAGAAAAGCACGATCATGACAGCAGCACACACCTATGCCGCCCGCTACCTGCGGGAGGTGCATGCACTGGTAGGTACCCTGGACGATGCGGCCGTTCCGCAGGTGGTCGAGCTACTGCTCGGGGCCAGGCAGCACGGGCGACACATTTTTGTCTGTGGCAACGGTGGGAGCGCAGCCACTGCCTCCCATTTCGTCAACGATTTGAACAAGGGGACCAACGTCACCGGGCAGCGCCGCTTCCGCGCAATTGGCCTGGTCGATAACACCCCCCTGCTGATGGCCTGGAGCAACGACACGGCATACGAAAACGCCCTGGCCGAACAGCTGCTCAACTTCGTCGAGCCCGGTGACGTATTGATCGCGATCAGCGGCAGTGGCAACTCACGCAACGTCCTGCGCGCCGTCCGGGCCGCCCATCAGCACGGGGCCATCACGGTGGGCATCACCGGTTTCGATGGGGGCAAACTGCGCAATCTGGTGGACTACAGCCTGCACGTCGAAAGCCGCAGTATGGAGCAGGTAGAGGATGCGCACATGATTTTGTGCCACACGCTGACCGTTACCCTGCGCCAGATGATTACCGATCATGCGGAGGCCGCAGCCAACCCGAACGACACCGATGCCGCCTCGCTGCCCGCATACTACATCCTGGAACCAACGACCGACTACGAGATCCGTGCGTGAGCAAACACAACGGTCGCCGGCCGGCCGTGTTCCTCGACCGTGACGGGGTCATCAACGAAAACCGCGCCGATTACGTCAAGTCCTGGGACGAGCTGAAGCTCCTGCCGGGTGCGCTGGACGCGCTGCGTGCGTTGGCGGCATCACCGTTTGCGGTGGTCGTCGTCTCCAACCAGGCGGCGGTCAATCGTGGTCTGTTGAGTCGTCATATATTGGAAGACATGCATCAGCGGCTGCGGACGCTGGTGAGCGCGGCGGGCGGCCAGTTGGATGCCATCTACTACTGTCCCCATCGCCCCGACGAAACCTGTGCCTGCCGCAAACCACAGCCCGGCATGCTGTTGGAAGCCGCCGACAGTCTTCACCTGGCCCTGGAGCGCTCCTACCTGGTGGGTGACGCCATCACCGATCTCGAAGCCGCGGTCGCCGTGGGCGTACAGCCGCTCCTGGTACTCACCGGCCGCGGATCCGAACACGCCGTGCTGCTCGATCAGCAGAGCCACGTCGCCTGCCCGGTGGTCGACGATCTGCGTGCGGCGGTGGCATGGATATCAGAACGCGAGCGGCTGAACCTGGGGCTTGTCAAAGAATAACTTCCGGCATTATGACTGAATGGGCCGCTCCGAAGGCGGTGGCGGTGGCACAGTTGCCATCTTTTTGGAAAGATGGCAACTGTGCCACCGCCAAATTCGATCAAAAAAGCACGGGAAGTTTTTCTTTTACGAGCCCTTACTGGTCAATGAATAGAGGCGGGCAGGCGCCCGCCTCTATTCATGCAATACACCTGCCAGACGAGGATGGGACCCAACGGTTTCACCGGCAGCCTGGCGATTCGTTCTCGTATCGGCTCAGTGGTTGCCGTTAATGCCGCTGGCGAAACGCCTTCAACCCCGGATAGACCGCCGAAGACCCCAATTCCTCCTCGATCCGCAGCAGCTGGTTGTACTTCGCCACACGGTCCGAGCGCGCCGGGGCACCGGTCTTGATCTGCCCCATGTTGAGGCCTACGGCCAGGTCAGCAATCGTGCTGTCTTCCGTCTCACCGGAACGGTGCGATGCCACGGCGGTCCAACCCGCACGTACGCTCATCTCGACCGAGGCGATGGCCTCACTGAGCGAACCAATCTGGTTTACCTTGCACAGCAGCGAATTACAGGCTTTTTCGTTGATCGCACGTTCGATACGCTGTACGTTCGTGACCAGCAGGTCATCGCCCACCAGCTGCACCTTGTCGCCGACCTTGGACATCAGCAATTTCCAGCCGTCCCAATCGTCCTCGGCGCAGCCGTCTTCGAGCGAAATGATTGGGTATTTGTTGACCCAATCGACGAAAAATTCGACCATTTCGTCGCTGCTGAACGGGCGTCCTTCCTTGGGCAGGTCGTACACTTTGCGTTCGGCGTCGTACAGCTCGCTGACGGCCGGATCGAGGGCGATCCAGATATCTTCGCCGGGGCGGTAGCCCGCCTTTTCGATCGCCTGCAGAATCACCTCGATGGCTTCGGCGTTGGAACCCAGTGACGGCGCAAAACCGCCTTCATCGCCGACGTTGGTGGCAAACCCCTTATCGTGGAGGACCTTCTTGAGTGCCTGGTATGTTTCGGCACCCCAACGCAGCGCCTCGCGGAACGTCGGTGCCCCCACCGGCATGACCATGAACTCCTGCAGGTCGGTCGAATTCACAGCGTGTTTGCCGCCGTTGAGGATGTTCATCATCGGCACGGGCAGCGTGCGCGCGCTCACGCCGCCCAGGTAACGGTACAGCGGCAGGCCGGCGGCGGCGGCGGCGGCTTTGGCAACCGCCAGTGACACGCCCAACACCGCATTGGCACCCAGGCTGCTCTTCGTTGGCGTACCGTCCAGGTTGATGAGGAATTGATCGATCCCTTCCTGGTCGAACGCATCCCAGCCCAGCAGGTTCTCAGCCATGACGTTGTTGACGTTCTCCACCGCTTTGAGCACACCCTTGCCACCATAGCGCTTTTTGTCGTCATCGCGCAGTTCCCATGCTTCGTGAACCCCGGTGGACGCGCCCGACGGCACTGCGGCGCGCCCGACGAAACCATCAGAAACAATCACTTCGACTTCGACCGTTGGGTTACCGCGCGAATCCAGAATTTCGCGTGCCGTGATATCTTCAATTAGTGTCATGTGACAATCACTCCTTATGACGTAAGTATCGACCGAACTTGACAAACATCAAACAAATCATACCCGAAACCGGTCAAATTTGCAAGGGTTTGATCCCTCGGCGCCGGTCGCCAACTACCCGCGACACGCCCCGGACACGAGCCGAAACGCTGGCAGGTTACCTCAATCCCGGGACACCACCAGACGCCACACTCGCGTATCCTGACCACCGAGCCGGTACTTGTACGTCTCATTGCCCTGCAGAAAATCGAAGACCCGTACATCACGACGAATCGCTTCCTGCATGCAGTACGCCTGCAGCACGATGCCAGTGCTCAGCTCGCGGTAATTGACCGGATCGTAGCCGGAATTGTAGAGCAGCCAGCGGTCCTGCCACACCATGCTGAACAGGGCCGATGCGGGGTTGCCGTCCACAGACAGCAGTGCGAGCACGAGCCAGCCGTTGGCGTGCAACACCGCAGCCAGGTCGCGAAAGTACGCTTTCATCGGCTCGGTCATGAAATCGTCTTTGTCGACGCTGCTCAACTGATGCAGATTGATGAACGATTCGACGTCCCGAGTCACTTCAGCGGGGGACGCGCTGATCCACCAATGCACCGTGGATTCCTGCTCGATCTTACGCAGCTTGCGGCGCACTTCGTGGCGTTGGTGTTTGTCAAGCAGTGACAAATACCCTTCCCAATCCGCAGGCAGCATCACGACCGGACACACGTCTTCGATGGCTGCGCTCGTCTGCCACTGTTGACCCGCCAGGTCAGCAAAACGTCCCAGCGTCGGCGAACCCTCCGGCACGTTGACCAATTCCAAACGATCCCACGCAGGTGCAGCCGCGCTGTGCAGCCACGCCACCAAGCCCTGGAAGACAACCTCCGCATAACCCGGAACGATCACCAGGTCGAGGTAATCACTCACTTCGATGCCGCCCACCAGCAGCAGACGGCGGGCACCGTCAGGTGCTGTGTCCAGGTACAAGGGGACCAAGCCAACCAGGCTGTCCGTCGTGGTCTCACGCCAGGTCAGCAGGGTCACCTCCCCGCTGCCCCAGTGCCGCCACCAGGTCGTCTGCCACTCCCAGGTCATGAAGAGGGTGTTTGCCCAACTTCGATGGACCAAGTCGTTCCACTCACTACGCAGCTGCTCGAATCCAGCTGTACCAAGCAACGGTTCAAATTTCACAAGGGGATCGCTGTGGGTGCGCATAGGCTCCGTCTGTTTATGGTTTCTTTCTAAGACCCCGCACGGCCAAAAAAGTCACCACACCGATGGTACCAAATGCAAGCACCAGGAATACGGGGTTGGTCAGCCAACCCCAAATTCGATCCCACAACGTGACCGACTCGGCCTCCGGCGATTCAGTCTCCGGCAGCGGTTCCGGCAGTGGGGTCGCGACCCCAGGCACCGGCGTGTCGGTAGGTGGCGCCGGGACAGGCGTTGGGGTTGGCACACACCCGTCGATCGTGACGTCGTCCACGAACATCACACGACGATTGCCGTCACCGTTGTTGTAGACATTGAAATAGAGCACGACGTTGAAGCCACGATAGGGCATCAGGTCGACGATGCCCTCCTTCCACCCATCGCTCACCTCCTGGTTGCGCGGCCACAACCGGTAGATCACCTGGTGACCGTGCGGATCCAGTGACGGGGTCATCAGAAGCAGTTCCTGGTAATCGTTTTTGTCCCCTGCATCACCCCTGGCCCACCACCACCAGTGCAAATCCGCTTTCGTGGCGTTGATGGGGATCAGCAGCTCCTGGCGGATCGATGAATATGATCGGGCATCGGCGCTGTCGGTACCCATGCGCACCGAATAGGTCCCGGTCCGCTTCGGATCCGTCACACGTGCCGGCATCAGCGGCTGGCGGAAGATGACCCAGCCCGGATCGATCAGCATCAACGGTTCTTCGAAGCTGGAGTTTTGTACCCAATTGTTGCAGCCGGGGGGGACGGGCGTTCCGGTCGGCGTGGGGGGTGGCAAGGGTGTATTGGTCACCACAATGACGGTCGGTGTCGGCGTATTGGTGACCACCACCGGCGTGGGGGTCGCGGTCACAACGATGATGGCCGGTGTCGGCGTGGGGGTGGCTGTCCAAATGATGATATTGGGCGTGGGAGTCGGTGTGGCCGTGACCACCACGGGGGTGGACGTCGCCGTTACGACAATGGGTGTCGGTGTGGGCGTCGCCGTTACCACGACGACGGTACTCGTACTGGCGAGTTGGATACCAAAATTGACGATCACCGGGCCACCCGACACGGTAATGCCGACGCTGCTGGCCGTTGTGGCGCTGTAGCCGGGCGGTGGTGTGATGCTCACCGTATAGGCACCTCCGGACACCGCACCAAAATCGAACGTCCCATTGCCATCGGTCACGCGCGTGCTGCCGGGGGTCAAAGTGACCGATAGTCCGGGAAAACCAAATTCGTTACGGTCCGGGAAGCCGTTGCCGTTGTCGTCGACGAATACCTGGCCGGCAACCTGGCCGCCGGAACCGGGTGTCGGCGTATCCGAAACACACACCACGAGGGACACATCGTCGACGAACATGCCGGCAGCGCCGCCAACGCCGTCATTACGCACGTTGAAGAACAACCTGAGGTCGCGCCCGCGGTAGTTGGAAATATCGCGCGTCTGTTGATTCCACGCCAGGTTGTTCTCCTGCACCCGCCACAAAGACGACAGGGTGCTGCCGTTGTTGGCATCCTGCAGGAGAAGCTCCTGGTAATCGTCGCCACCGCTGGCCGACAGCTGTGTCCACGACCACCAGGTCAACGTTGCACTCACCGTGCTGGCCGGCAGCACAAAATCCTGCGTGATCGAGGAGAAGCTGAACTGGTTGGCACCGCCCAGGATGCCGAGCTGCATACTGCGGGTGGGGCTATGGGCCTGGGCCGTGGAATAGGCTGGCGTCGGCGGTCCGGGGGTGATTTGCCAGCCGCCGCTGCCCTCCATGTTGCCGTTGAGGATGATTTCGCTGCACACGGCGGCCTGAACCGGCGGTAACGGTGCTGCCAGGGTCGATCCCAAGGCTATCACCAGACACGCAGCGGCGATCCAACGAAACCAGCCGCCCGCAGTACGTCGCGGTCTGCGATGGTTTCGTGTCGGTTGAGGTAAAAACCCATGTGGTGTATTCACGGCAGGTGGCTCGGTGATTGCTCCTGTGTACATCCTTCTCTCCTGGACGCTGGCCCGAGCACCAGGATTCACGATGTCTCCCCAAGTGCCGGGGCGGTGAAGCTGTTCGGAGTCTTTATCGCTGCGAGCAGGGCAACGTTTCCGAATACCTTCCCTGCTCCGGCACTAACATAGTTTATTATACCACAATTCTCCATTCGTCCAATCAGCGATCAGTGAGTATCGACCGCCCAGCGCGGATCAGCACCCGCGATGGGTTCCCTGGTTGGCCGGGATGCTGTCACGCTGTGAGCCTGCTCTTCTCATTTTCTGCGGATTGTGGCATAATAGGAGCCTAAGTGTTTCTATTCTGTGCCTGTCCAACAAGGAGTCCTGTGACCATCGACCAGCCGTCACACGCCAGCGCTGAAGCCATC
>CAYUCC010000098.1:219-16836 GCA_964443225.1 uncultured Anaerolineae bacterium | reverse complement strand
GATGGCTTCAGCGCTGGCGTGTGACGGCTGGTCGATGGTCACAGGACTCCTTGTTCGACAGGTACGGATAAGAGACACTTATCCTGATATTCGCCTCAAAAAAGCGCCTGAGGGCAGTTATTTCGGATAGGCTCCTATTATGCCACAATCCGCAGAAAATGAGAAGAGCAGGCTCACAGCGTGACAGCATCCCGGCCAACCAGGGAACCCATCGCGGGTGCTGATCCGCGCTGGGCGGTCGATACTCACTGATCGCTGATTGGACGAATGGAGAATTGTGGTATAATAAACTATGTTAGTGCCGGAGCAGGGAAGGTATTCGGAAACGTTGCCCTGCTCGCAGCGATAAAGACTCCGAACAGCTTCACCGCCCCGGCACTTGGGGAGACATCGTGAATCCTGGTGCTCGGGCCAGCGTCCAGGAGAGAAGGATGTACACAGGAGCAATCACCGAGCCACCTGCCGTGAATACACCACATGGGTTTTTACCTCAACCGACACGAAACCATCGCAGACCGCGACGTACTGCGGGCGGCTGGTTTCGTTGGATCGCCGCTGCGTGTCTGGTGATAGCCTTGGGATCGACCCTGGCAGCACCGTTACCGCCGGTTCAGGCCGCCGTGTGCAGCGAAATCATCCTCAACGGCAACATGGAGGGCAGCGGCGGCTGGCAAATCACCCCCGGACCGCCGACGCCAGCCTATTCCACGGCCCAGGCCCATAGCCCCACCCGCAGTATGCAGCTCGGCATCCTGGGCGGTGCCAACCAGTTCAGCTTCTCCTCGATCACGCAGGATTTTGTGCTGCCGGCCAGCACGGTGAGTGCAACGTTGACCTGGTGGTCGTGGACACAGCTGTCGGCCAGCGGTGGCGACGATTACCAGGAGCTTCTCCTGCAGGATGCCAACAACGGCAGCACCCTGTCGTCTTTGTGGCGGGTGCAGGAGAACAACCTGGCGTGGAATCAACAGACGCGCGATATTTCCAACTACCGCGGGCGCGACCTCAGGTTGTTCTTCAACGTGCGTAATGACGGCGTTGGCGGCGCTGCCGGCATGTTCGTCGACGATGTGTCCCTCGTGGTGTGTGTTTCGGATACGCCGACACCCGGTTCCGGCGGCCAGGTTGCCGGCCAGGTATTCGTCGACGACAACGGCAACGGCTTCCCGGACCGTAACGAATTTGGTTTTCCCGGACTATCGGTCACTTTGACCCCCGGCAGCACGCGCGTGACCGATGGCAATGGGACGTTCGATTTTGGTGCGGTGTCCGGAGGTGCCTATACGGTGAGCATCACACCACCGCCCGGCTACAGCGCCACAACGGCCAGCAGCGTCGGCATTACCGTGTCGGGTGGCCCGGTGATCGTCAATTTTGGTATCCAACTCGCCAGTACGAGTACCGTCGTCGTGGTAACGGCGACGCCCACACCGACACCCATTGTCGTAACGGCGACGTCCACCCCCGTGGTGGTCACGGCCACACCGACTCCCACGCCCAATATCATCATTTGGACAGCCACCCCCACGCCGACACCGGCCATCATCGTTGTGACCGCGACCCCCACGCCGGTGGTGGTCACCAATACGCCGACACCGACCGTCATTGTGGTGACCAATACACCCTTGCCACCCCCCACGCCGACCGGAACGCCCGTCCCCCCCGGCTGCAACAATTGGGTACAAAACTCCAGCTTCGAAGAACCGTTGATGCTGATCGATCCGGGCTGGGTCATCTTCCGCCAGCCGCTGATGCCGGCACGTGTGACGGATCCGAAGCGGACCGGGACCTATTCGGTGCGCATGGGTACCGACAGCGCCGATGCCCGATCATATTCATCGATCCGCCAGGAGCTGCTGATCCCCATCAACGCCACGAAAGCGGATTTGCACTGGTGGTGGTGGGCCAGGGGTGATGCAGGGGACAAAAACGATTACCAGGAACTGCTTCTGATGACCCCGTCACTGGATCCGCACGGTCACCAGGTGATCTACCGGTTGTGGCCGCGCAACCAGGAGGTGAGCGATGGGTGGAAGGAGGGCATCGTCGACCTGATGCCCTATCGTGGCTTCAACGTCGTGCTCTATTTCAATGTCTACAACAACGGTGACGGCAATCGTCGTGTGATGTTCGTGGACGACGTCACGATCGACGGGTGTGTGCCAACCCCAACGCCTGTCCCGGCGCCACCTACCGACACGCCGGTGCCTGGGGTCGCGACCCCACTGCCGGAACCGCTGCCGGAGACTGAATCGCCGGAGGCCGAGTCGGTCACGTTGTGGGATCGAATTTGGGGTTGGCTGACCAACCCCGTATTCCTGGTGCTTGCATTTGGTACCATCGGTGTGGTGACTTTTTTGGCCGTGCGGGGTCTTAGAAAGAAACCATAAACAGACGGAGCCTATGCGCACCCACAGCGATCCCCTTGTGAAATTTGAACCGTTGCTTGGTACAGCTGGATTCGAGCAGCTGCGTAGTGAGTGGAACGACTTGGTCCATCGAAGTTGGGCAAACACCCTCTTCATGACCTGGGAGTGGCAGACGACCTGGTGGCGGCACTGGGGCAGCGGGGAGGTGACCCTGCTGACCTGGCGTGAGACCACGACGGACAGCCTGGTTGGCTTGGTCCCCTTGTACCTGGACACAGCACCTGACGGTGCCCGCCGTCTGCTGCTGGTGGGCGGCATCGAAGTGAGTGATTACCTCGACCTGGTGATCGTTCCGGGTTATGCGGAGGTTGTCTTCCAGGGCTTGGTGGCGTGGCTGCACAGCGCGGCTGCACCTGCGTGGGATCGTTTGGAATTGGTCAACGTGCCGGAGGGTTCGCCGACGCTGGGACGTTTTGCTGACCTGGCGGGTCAACAGTGGCAGACGAGCGCAGCCATCGAAGACGTGTGTCCGGTCGTGATGCTGCCTGCGGATTGGGAAGGGTATTTGTCACTGCTTGACAAACACCAACGCCACGAAGTGCGCCGCAAGCTGCGTAAGATCGAGCAGGAATCCACGGTGCATTGGTGGATCAGCGCGTCCCCCGCTGAAGTGACTCGGGACGTCGAATCGTTCATCAATCTGCATCAGTTGAGCAGCGTCGACAAAGACGATTTCATGACCGAGCCGATGAAAGCGTACTTTCGCGACCTGGCTGCGGTGTTGCACGCCAACGGCTGGCTCGTGCTCGCACTGCTGTCTGTGGACGGCAACCCCGCATCGGCCCTGTTCAGCATGGTGTGGCAGGACCGCTGGCTGCTCTACAATTCCGGCTACGATCCGGTCAATTACCGCGAGCTGAGCACTGGCATCGTGCTGCAGGCGTACTGCATGCAGGAAGCGATTCGTCGTGATGTACGGGTCTTCGATTTTCTGCAGGGCAATGAGACGTACAAGTACCGGCTCGGTGGTCAGGATACGCGAGTGTGGCGTCTGGTGGTGTCCCGGGATTGAGGTAACCTGCCAGCGTTTCGGCTCGTGTCCGGGGCGTGTCGCGGGTAGTTGGCGACCGGCGCCGAGGGATCAAACCCTTGCAAATTTGACCGGTTTCGGGTATGATTTGTTTGATGTTTGTCAAGTTCGGTCGATACTTACGTCATAAGGAGTGATTGTCACATGACACTAATTGAAGATATCACGGCACGCGAAATTCTGGATTCGCGCGGTAACCCAACGGTCGAAGTCGAAGTGATTGTTTCTGATGGTTTCGTCGGGCGCGCCGCAGTGCCGTCGGGCGCGTCCACCGGGGTTCACGAAGCATGGGAACTGCGCGATGACGACAAAAAGCGCTATGGTGGCAAGGGTGTGCTCAAAGCGGTGGAGAACGTCAACAACGTCATGGCTGAGAACCTGCTGGGCTGGGATGCGTTCGACCAGGAAGGGATCGATCAATTCCTCATCAACCTGGACGGTACGCCAACGAAGAGCAGCCTGGGTGCCAATGCGGTGTTGGGCGTGTCACTGGCGGTTGCCAAAGCCGCCGCCGCCGCCGCCGGCCTGCCGCTGTACCGTTACCTGGGCGGCGTGAGCGCGCGCACGCTGCCCGTGCCGATGATGAACATCCTCAACGGCGGCAAACACGCTGTGAATTCGACCGACCTGCAGGAGTTCATGGTCATGCCGGTGGGGGCACCGACGTTCCGCGAGGCGCTGCGTTGGGGTGCCGAAACATACCAGGCACTCAAGAAGGTCCTCCACGATAAGGGGTTTGCCACCAACGTCGGCGATGAAGGCGGTTTTGCGCCGTCACTGGGTTCCAACGCCGAAGCCATCGAGGTGATTCTGCAGGCGATCGAAAAGGCGGGCTACCGCCCCGGCGAAGATATCTGGATCGCCCTCGATCCGGCCGTCAGCGAGCTGTACGACGCCGAACGCAAAGTGTACGACCTGCCCAAGGAAGGACGCCCGTTCAGCAGCGACGAAATGGTCGAATTTTTCGTCGATTGGGTCAACAAATACCCAATCATTTCGCTCGAAGACGGCTGCGCCGAGGACGATTGGGACGGCTGGAAATTGCTGATGTCCAAGGTCGGCGACAAGGTGCAGCTGGTGGGCGATGACCTGCTGGTCACGAACGTACAGCGTATCGAACGTGCGATCAACGAAAAAGCCTGTAATTCGCTGCTGTGCAAGGTAAACCAGATTGGTTCGCTCAGTGAGGCCATCGCCTCGGTCGAGATGAGCGTACGTGCGGGTTGGACCGCCGTGGCATCGCACCGTTCCGGTGAGACGGAAGACAGCACGATTGCTGACCTGGCCGTAGGCCTCAACATGGGGCAGATCAAGACCGGTGCCCCGGCGCGCTCGGACCGTGTGGCGAAGTACAACCAGCTGCTGCGGATCGAGGAGGAATTGGGGTCTTCGGCGGTCTATCCGGGGTTGAAGGCGTTTCGCCAGCGGCATTAACGGCAACCACTGAGCCGATACGAGAACGAATCGCCAGGCTGCCGGTGAAACCGTTGGGTCCCATCCTCGTCTGGCAGGTGTATTGCATGAATAGAGGCGGGCGCCTGCCCGCCTCTATTCATTGACCAGTAAGGGCTCGTAAAAGAAAAACTTCCCGTGCTTTTTTGATCGAATTTGGCGGTGGCACAGTTGCCATCTTTCCAAAAAGATGGCAACTGTGCCACCGCCACCGCCTTCGGAGCGGCCCATTCAGTCATAATGCCGGAAGTTATTCTTTGACAAGCCCCAGGTTCAGCCGCTCGCGTTCTGATATCCATGCCACCGCCGCACGCAGATCGTCGACCACCGGGCAGGCGACGTGGCTCTGCTGATCGAGCAGCACGGCGTGTTCGGATCCGCGGCCGGTGAGTACCAGGAGCGGCTGTACGCCCACGGCGACCGCGGCTTCGAGATCGGTGATGGCGTCACCCACCAGGTAGGAGCGCTCCAGGGCCAGGTGAAGACTGTCGGCGGCTTCCAACAGCATGCCGGGCTGTGGTTTGCGGCAGGCACAGGTTTCGTCGGGGCGATGGGGACAGTAGTAGATGGCATCCAACTGGCCGCCCGCCGCGCTCACCAGCGTCCGCAGCCGCTGATGCATGTCTTCCAATATATGACGACTCAACAGACCACGATTGACCGCCGCCTGGTTGGAGACGACGACCACCGCAAACGGTGATGCCGCCAACGCACGCAGCGCGTCCAGCGCACCCGGCAGGAGCTTCAGCTCGTCCCAGGACTTGACGTAATCGGCGCGGTTTTCGTTGATGACCCCGTCACGGTCGAGGAACACGGCCGGCCGGCGACCGTTGTGTTTGCTCACGCACGGATCTCGTAGTCGGTCGTTGGTTCCAGGATGTAGTATGCGGGCAGCGAGGCGGCATCGGTGTCGTTCGGGTTGGCTGCGGCCTCCGCATGATCGGTAATCATCTGGCGCAGGGTAACGGTCAGCGTGTGGCACAAAATCATGTGCGCATCCTCTACCTGCTCCATACTGCGGCTTTCGACGTGCAGGCTGTAGTCCACCAGATTGCGCAGTTTGCCCCCATCGAAACCGGTGATGCCCACCGTGATGGCCCCGTGCTGATGGGCGGCCCGGACGGCGCGCAGGACGTTGCGTGAGTTGCCACTGCCGCTGATCGCGATCAATACGTCACCGGGCTCGACGAAGTTGAGCAGCTGTTCGGCCAGGGCGTTTTCGTATGCCGTGTCGTTGCTCCAGGCCATCAGCAGGGGGGTGTTATCGACCAGGCCAATTGCGCGGAAGCGGCGCTGCCCGGTGACGTTGGTCCCCTTGTTCAAATCGTTGACGAAATGGGAGGCAGTGGCTGCGCTCCCACCGTTGCCACAGACAAAAATGTGTCGCCCGTGCTGCCTGGCCCCGAGCAGTAGCTCGACCACCTGCGGAACGGCCGCATCGTCCAGGGTACCTACCAGTGCATGCACCTCCCGCAGGTAGCGGGCGGCATAGGTGTGTGCTGCTGTCATGATCGTGCTTTTCTCCTCGTCCAGGGATGTGGGGGCTTGTAAAAGAATAACTTCCCGTGATTTGCGGCGAATTCCCGCCATTTTGCAGGAAGTTATTCTTTTACAAGCCCTTGGTGCAGCTTATTCTGCAGGGTCTTCTTCGAAAAACGGCAGCTGAGCCTTGGATCGTTCACCGCGCAGGATGCGTACCACGGTCTGGAATAGAATCTGAATGTCCATCCAGATCGTCCAGTTACGAATATAGTACGTGGTGAGACGCATCTCTTCGTCGAATGTGCGCTGCCCTCCGACCGCCCACGGCCCGGTGATACCGGGTTTGACCGTCAGTAAGTTTGCGAGGGCTGGTTCCAACAGGACATCCTGGTTACGCGAGATCGTCCGCGGTCCCACCAGGCTCATGTCTCCGGTGAATATGTTAATCAGTTGGGGCAACTTGTCAAGCCCCAGGCGTAGCATCCACCGGCTGAGCGGATGCTCCAAGGCTGCCGTACGGCGCTCTTCGGCCGAGAGGTTGGCTTCACGTCCCGGTTGGCGATTCAGGTGTGTGCGGAACTTGGTTGTGTGGAACGAGCTGCCGCGCACGCCCCACACCAGGTAACGTTCCAGGATCGGTCCGTTGGAATTGAGCCGTACGAGAACTGCCAGCACCGCCACGATGGGTGCCAGGACGATGGCCGCCAACGTGCCCAGCCCATAATCCAGCCCGGTCTTGAGCAGTGCATCGGCGCCGATGATGCGCGTTTTGTTGACACGCAGCAGCGGCACGAAGTCGCGGTAACTCACCTCGACGCCGGTGGTCAGGATTTCATAGTAGCCGGGAGAGAGCACGATTTCGTAACCGTTGGGTGCTGTGGACTGCTGCATGAGGTTCTGGAAGGTTTCCCAGGCCACTGCGGTCGAAATGAGGATCACCTCTTTGACATCATACCGTTGGGCGATCTCGTGCAGGGCCGCTGGTGCGCCAAGAACCCTGAGATCACCGACGCGCGCACCGAGGGGCAGAAAATCGTCGACGTAGCCGACGACGTCCACACTGGCACCCGGTGTCGTGCGAAACTGGTTGGCCAGAGCCTGGCCGTGGGCATTGGCACCCACGATGAGGACCCGTGTCACAAACCGGCCGCGGCCACGGAAAATGACCAGAAAGCGGCGGATGACGAAACGCACCAGGGCAACGTACAGGATCGTGAACAGCCATGCCAATACCAACCAGCCCCGTGCCGGCACGGGGCTGCCCTGGCTGGTGGCAACGAAGGTCAACACCAGGGCGAGCAGGCCGTACGTGCACCCGGTGATCACCTGGTAGTACGTACGAAATCCTTCCTGCAGCAGCCGTAGATCGTAGAGGCGGTTCAAGCCAAATATCAGCAGCCACAGCGGGATGACGGTCAGGCTGGCACGCATGTACTCCTCGACCGGGCTGAACGAACGCGGTGGCAGCCATCCGCTCTGCACACGCACGTAGAATGCGGTCATGAAGGCGGCTGCCAGCATCACGGCATCCAGTATGATCAGGGTGGCAATCAGAAAGATCTGCTCTCGTCGCGACATACGCTACTCCCGATGATGCCGCTGGCGGTGACCCAGATGCGTGGCGTGAGAATTGAGGCGTAGACCGCTGTTCATGAGCACCTGCGCCCCGGCCTGGTCGAAACGAAAGTCCATGCGCTGCAGCCCCAGGCGACTCAAGGCCGTGGTAACATCGTCCTGGTACGGTTCGCGACAGTACAGCATCAGGAATCCGCCGCCACCCGCGCCGGTGATTTTGCCCCCCAGAGCCCCGTGCTGCCGTGCAAGGCTGTAACTCTCGTCGATGCGCGCGTTCGAGATCCCTGGCGCAAACCGTTTTTTCTCCTGCCAGTTCTGGTCCAGAAGCTCCCCAAACCCATCCAGGTCACCTTCGACGAGGCACGCCTTGACCTGGGCGGCCATGGCCTTCACCTTGTGCAGCGCCGCGATGACCTGCGGATCCTCGCGGGCACTCGAACGGCTCTGTTTGCTCAAGATCTCGGTGGAATGGCGCGCACTGCCGGTGAAAAACAACAGCAGATTGCGCTGCAGCGACTGCCACGTTTCGGTGGCCAGTGACAGAGGCTCCACGGTAACCCCGTTGGTGCCAAACTCGAACAAGTTGAGCCCACCGAACGCCGATGCGTACTGGTCCTGTTTGCCGATGGGCATACCCAACTTCTCCAGCTCGATGTAACAGGCCTCACCTGCCACCTCGGGCTTGCTGAGCGTCCAGCCGCAGGCGGTGCTGACCGCCTTGACAAGCGCCACAGCCACGGCGCTGGACGATCCCAGGCCCGTGCCGGGTGGGATTTCCGAAGCCAAAAACATCGACAAACCGCTGTGCACACCATAGTGGTGCAGGATGGCTCGCGGCAGTGAGAGGGTGCCCTCGCTCAACAACTCCTGATTGGGTACGTGGCGATAGAAAGTCTGGTAGTCGGACGACGTGATCTGCAAGGAGTCGTCGTCATTGACGTTGAGGATGACGTAGAAATAGCGATTGATGGTGGTGTTGATGACGAGACCACCATACCGCGAGTAGTAGGCTGGAAGGTCAGTGCCACCGCCGGCCAGGCTGATGCGAACTGGAGCACGCGCAATAAGCATACGTTTGATCTGTCTCGTACGATCGAGGTGGATGGGACCAGTGCCGGTCGATCAAGCGCCACGGCGCCATGCCGTGCGCACCACACGCACGCCAATGGTTACCCATCGACGCAAATGAAACTGTACGTCTGCCAACCAACCAGGCGACGTTGGCTGTTCGGTGAAGATATCGGTGGGCGGTGCGACCCGCCGCCACAGGTCCAGACCAATGGACCGGACGTGATCGAGCATAAGCAGCTGGCCCAGGCCCAGCCAGCTCCACTCGGCACTCCCCTCACGTATCGCGCGTACCGGCAGCTGGGCGTCAAGGAAGGGTCGCAGCAGCCGGCGCCGCAGCGGTCCCGGCCGCAAAGCCTGCATGACCGCAGCCGGTACGGTGACTCCCATCAACTCTTGAGTCAGATGCAGCGTTACATAAAACAAGGTCCCAGCACCCGCGTGGTGGGCCGTCCGTACCAGGTAGTTCCAATCAAGCTGATGGCCATAACCACGCAGCAGCTCGCTGACGTCGACCAGCCAACGTAAGCCAACGTAGCGGTGTTTGCGAATGTGAATGGTGAGGTGGATCAACAGATCCTCGAGCGACAGGGTCGGCAGGACGTGCTGATTGACTTCCAACTGCTGAGCACGCGCCCATAGGGTGCTCACGTCCAGGTTGAATAGGCCTGGTTCGGCCAGGTTCCAGTGCAGTTCCAGCAGCACTGGCTGCCCATTGGCGGTCGCACGCACGTACGGAATATCGTAGCTGCGCGCCAATTGAAAGTCGAGTTGACGGCCCGGCTGCACGGCGTAACCCAGGTCGCCCAACACCTTGCGCGCCTGACTCAGCTGTGCGACCTGCACCATGACGTCGATATCGGACGAAGGTCGCAGGGCCGGGTCGGGATAGAGCAGTTCACCGAGGACCATGCCCTTGAGCAGTAGCAGGTCGACCCCGCGTTGTCTGAGCTGGCTGGTCACACGTACCATCTCCGCTTCCAGGAGAAGGTTCCCACTCAGGGTGTTGTAATAATCCTCCTCGAACTGGCGCCATACCGATGGTGGGATACGATGTGCCAGGTCGAGCGCCCGCAGGTTGTGAAAGACGAGGGGTGCCAGGCCGTTGTGCCAGGCCTGGTCCCACAATTGCGTCCATGAAACGCCACAGTCGACCAACGTGCGCGCCTGGGCCACTTCCTGCGGGTCGAGTCGACGGCGGCTGCACAGCAGCATGAGCTGTTGTGCGCGCTGTCCCGATGGGTTGTCAGGCTCTGCGAGCGTCGTTGGGCGGGAGTTTTGCCGATTAGCCGTAGTAATCACGTGATTGATCGCACTGTGCCGAGCCGTTTCATGACACGCATGGCTTCGGCATAATAATTGGCAAACGATGGCTGGGACTGGGCCCAGGCCACGTACTGCGCTACAATTTCGGGCAGCGACACCGCCGGTTCCCAACCCAGCTGACGAAGCTGGCCAATATCAGAAACGATATGGCGTGTGTCACCAAATCGATACTCACCCGGCACGCACGGTGTCAGTGGCGAACCAGTCGTCCGGGCGACCAGTTCCGCATAATCGAGCACACTCACCGCCGTGGCACCGCCTACATTGAACGCCCGATAATCGGCCCGCGCGTCGTGCATAACCAGGTTGATGGCACGAGCTACATCCCCGACGTAGACGTAATCGCGCAGTTGGTGTCCATCTTCGTAGGCGACGGGTCGATCGCCGTGCAGGAGCGCCATCGTAAAGATGCGCAAAATGCCCGAATAGGCATTGCGGTAGGATTGGCGCGGCCCCTGGGTGATGGAAAACCGCAGTCCAACCGACGGGATCTGGTAGCGCCGTCCCAGGTTCAGGGCAATCATTTCCTGGGTGTACTTTGACATGGCGTACTGGTTGTGCGGATTGACCACCGTTTCGTCGGTGCGCATCACCTCCAGGGGGCCACCGCACTCGACACACGTTGGATCCCATTGACCGGCCCGCAGCTGTGCTTCGGCGCGGGGGCCGGGATACTGCACACCGTGGGTGGCGCACTGGTACTTGCCTTCGCCGTACACCGCCTGCGATGACGCCACGACCACTTTCTGAATGGGCAGCCGTTTCTCCACGATCAACTCGTACAACAGCGCCGTGCCAACCGTGTTGATGTGAAAAAACTTGGCAAAATCGGGGAGATAATCCTGATAGGCAGCGAGATGAATGACGGCGTCGATACCCTGCAGCGCCTGTTCAAGGGTCGTGCGATTGCGAACGTCGCCAATGATGAGTTCGGCCGAAGACGGCACGTACTCTGGCACCTGCTGATCGACATGCACCGGTGGGGCCAGGCTGTCCAGAATACGTACGGCATGGCCTTCGGCCAGCAGCAAATCCACCGTGTGGGAGCCGATAAACCCGGCGCCCCCCGTAACCAATACCTTCATGATCCTACGACTGTCCCATCGTCTTTGTAGAATTCTAACACCTGCAAAAAACTCCACCGGCGCAGCGGTGGCACATACCGGTCGAGCCAGCGGTCGACGGCCAAAAACAGACGCATCGCCCAGGCAAAACGCAGCCAATGACGGGCGATCAATACGGTCAGACAGAGCTGCGGCAGGTGAATCTGCACCTGGGTGCCCGACGCCCGGCAGAATGCGGCGATCTCAGCGTCCTGCAGCGGCGCCTCCTCGTGTGAGCCGAAACGACGTACCCCCAGGCGACCCACCAGCCAGCGCCGTGCCAACATCAGGAGCGGGTTACGATCGCTGTTTTCGATGAACACCGCACGCCCACCCGCTTTGAGTACCCGTCCCACCTCTGCCCCAACGACCGCACAATCGACGTGGTGCAGCACCTGGGCGCCGAACACACGATCCATGCTGCCATCCGCACAGCCCAGGGCGTGACCATCCATCACGGCCACGGCGACGGAATCTGCCACCTGCTGCGCCCCTGCACGCTTCCGGCCGCGCTGCAGACCGTTCAGTGCCAGGTCGATGGCAATGACCTGGCCGCCCCGCTGCGCCAGCTCTACGGCATGCTGACCTGTGCCGCAGCCCAGCTCCAGAATACGCACACCAGTCCCAACCTGCAGCAGGTCAAAGGCGTAGCGCTCACGCACACTCCAACCCTCGCCCGGCAGGGTGCTGGTCTCTACCTCCTGGCCGTACACCGCTTCGTAGTAGCGCTGTTCGTGCGTGCCCAGTGCTGGTGCAGGAAATATCGCCCCGTTTTCAGCAGTCATGATACCAACCAACCACCCTGCACCGGCACCAGGTGGGCGGTCGACTGAGATGGATCGATGGATGTGTTCTTATTCATGGTGTGACAGGCAAAAAGAACGAGAGAGTGCGTTCTCTCCCGTCCACGGACGCCTGATTCATTTTAGCACAATCGTCATGAGTTGGCACATTGTGGGATAGCCCGTAACGGTTCACTGGTACCGTAGAAACTACTCCGGTTGCACCAGACCAGCGAACCGTTACGGGTAGTCCTAACGGGTCACTGGTACCGAAAAAACCACTCCGATCGGCCCGTAACTGTGAAAAGTTACGGGCTGGGTACGCTCAGTAGGCTCCGCGACTCGACAGCACAGCCGGAACGGTACGCAGCAGAATCCACAGGTCGAAGGTGAGGGAACGGCGTTGGATGTACTCGAGGTCGAGACGGACCCAATCATCGAAATCACTGACGCGGTTGCGCCCGCTGATCTGCCACAGACAGGTGATTCCCGGTTTGACGCTTAATTTGGCACGCTGCCAGGGTTGGAACGCCACGTACTCGGTGCGCAGCGGCGGACGGGGACCGACCAGGCTCATGTCCCCAATCAGCACACTCCACAGCTGCGGCAGCTCGTCCAGGCTGAATTTGCGCAGGAAACGGCCAACGGGGGTAATGCGCGGGTCGTGTTTGATCTTGAAGACCGGCCCCGACATTTCATTGGCCGCCATCAGCTGTGCTTTGAGCGCATCGGCGTTGACGACCATCGTACGAAATTTGTACCCCGTGAATGGAATGCCCCCCTGGCCAACGACTCGCCAGCGGTAGAATACGGGGCCTGGTGACGTCAGTTTGATCGCCAGGGCAATGGCCAGGAAAACGGGTGACAAAATGACCAGCGCCAACAGGCTAACCAGGAGGTCGATCGTCCGTTTGATGGCGTCATACCCCGGGCGCGGCGGGACCCGTGGCGTCGTGGGCAGATGTTGGGTATCAGCAGTCATGGGACGACTTCCTGCGCGGTTTCTGCCGTGCCAAAACGCTGCCAGACCGACCCCACGATGCGGGCCGCCGCGTGGCCGTCGCCGTAAGGACTGACGGCCTGCGCCATCGCCTGGTAGGCCGCTGGATCGTGCAGGAGCCGTTCGGTTTCGCGCACGATGGTGTCACCGTCGGTGCCCACCAGCCGCGCCGTGCCCGCGGCAATCCCCTCGGGCCGTTCGGTTTCGCGGCGCATCACCAGCACCGGCTTACCGAGCACGGGGGCTTCCTCCTGGATGCCACCAGAATCGGTCAGAACGAGCGTGCAGTGCTTCAGGAGATAGACCAGCTCCTGGTAGGCCACCGGCTCCAACAGGTGGATGCGCGGGTGACCGGCCAGCAGGCGGAAGACCGGTTCGCGCACGTTGGGATTGAGGTGAACGGGATAGACCAGCTCGACGTCCGGGTTGCGCTGCACGAGGCGCAGCAGACCATCACAGAGCGACACGAAGGGTGCGCCGAAGTTTTCGCGTCGATGGGCGGTGACCAGGATGATCCGTTTGCCGGGCGCATCGGCGTGCAGCGCACGCAGCGCGGCCGGTGGTGTGTAGGGCTGCTCAACCATGGCGCAGAGCGCATCCACGACCGTGTTGCCAGTGAGGCAGATGTCATCAGCAGACACGCCTTCGGCCAACAGCGCATCGACCGCGCGTTGAGTGGGTGCGAAGTGCAGGGTGGCCAGGCTGCCCACCAGGCGCCGGTTCATTTCTTCGGGGAAAGGACTGTAACGGTCGTATGTGCGCAGACCGGCTTCGACGTGCCCCATGGGGATTCGAGCGTAGAAGCTGGCCAGCGCGGCCACAAGCACGGTGGTGGTGTCTCCTTGCGCCAAAACCACGTCGGGCTGCAGCGCTGTCAACGCTGCGGATACACCCGGCAGGGCCGCGGCGGTTAGTTCGGGCAGCGATTGATTGGGCTGCATCAAATCGAGGTCCAGGTCGGGTTGGATGTCGAAGATCGCCAAGACCTGATCGAGCATGGCGCGGTGTTGGGCCGTCGCGCACACCAGCGAGGTGATCCCCGGGTGTGTCGCCAGTGCCTGAATCACTGGGGCCATTTTGACCGCTTCGGGTCGTGTACCGACGATGGAAAGCACACGTAACATAGAGTGTCGTCTCGTCAATCGTCCTGGTAGAAGCGTAGGATCAGCGGCGTGCGCATGGCCGCCTCGATGGCCTGTGCCTGGGCATGAATGGCCTGTTTGACGACCTTGTGTTCGACCAGGAAAATCAGGCAGTCGGCGCCGGCGGCGATATCGACCAGGCTCGTGTAGGTGTGCCCGGGCACCAATGGGTCGAAGTGGGCCACCGTGTAGCCGTCGGCGCGCAGCAGCTCCACCACCTCGATGGCCGGGCTCTCGCGGGTGTCCTCCGTATCTGGTTTGTAGGTCATACCGATGGCGACCAGGCGCGGGTCTGGCACGTGGGCGACGGTGCGCCGGATGCGCGCCGCGATCTTGTGCGGCTGTTCGTCATTGACCAGGCGTGCTGTGAAGATCAGACGTGAATTGGCCGGATCGACCTCCTTGATGAACCAGGGATCGAGCGGAATGCAGTGGCCGCCCACACCGATCCCCGGGCGCAGGATGTGGACGCGCGGGTGTTTGTTGGCGAGGGCAATCACCTCCAGGGGATCGACCCCCAGGCCTTCGGCGACGGCGGCGCATTCGTTGGCCAGGGCGATGTTGACGTCGCGGTAGGTGTTTTCCAGCAGTTTGCACAGTTCGGCGGCCACGTCATCGGTCAGGTACAGGTTGCCCTCGACGAACGAAGCATAGACGGCGCGTGCCCGTTCGCGACTGGTGGCATCGGCGGCACCGATGACCCGGTCATTGTGCACGATCTCGTAGAATACGTCTCCGGGCAGAATGCGTTCGGGACAGTGGGCGAGGAAGATGTCCTGTCCAACGCGCAGACCGGTTTTTTCCAGCAGCGGTGTGACCACTTCGCGGCACGTGAGCGGGGGGATCGTCGATTCGATAATCACCAGGTTGCCGGCGCGCAGGTGTGGCAGCAGCGATTCGACGGCGTCGACGACAAACGATAGATCGGCGATCTTTTTGCGCGGGTGGACGGGTGTTGGCACGGCGATGATGAAGACGTCGGCCGGACAGGGTGACTGCTGGGCGCGCAGGTTTTGACGCACGGTAGGCTCGTGCAGCAGTGCCTGCAGGTCCGCCTCTTTGATGTGCAGTACCCCTTCGTTGATGGCGCGTACGATGTTTTCGTTGATATCGACCCCAACGACCCGCCAGCCGGCGCGCGCCAGCATCAGGGCGGCGGGCAAACCCACGTAGCCGGTACCCACGACGACAATCTGGGTATCAGCGTCCATAGACCGACCTCTGCCAGGCGATGGTGCGCTGGATCCCTTCTTCGAGCGAGACGGTTGCGTGGTGACCCAGCTCGGTCACAGCGCGGCGGGTGTCGGCCCGCTTATCGCGCGTGTTGTGTGCTTCGTAATCCAGGTAGGTGACCAGGCGGTCGTCCTTGCCGGTGAAGCGCAGGATCATGTCGGACAGGCCCTTGATGTCGTGATACTCGTCGCCCGCGATGTTGTAGATCGCACCGGGCCGGAACCGTTCGGCGATCGTGGCCAGCGTACGCACCGTATCGTCGATGAAGGTCGAGCTGCGGTGATGGTTCAGGTAGACGGTGTACGGCAGGTCGTGCAGGGCGCGATAGATGAACAGGCAGATCACGCTGCGGTAAGGCGAATACGTCTCGCCCGGTCCATAGGTGTTGAACAGGCGCACGCGTACCGTTTCGGTGCCGAAGCGATCGGCCGAATTCATGATCTGCTGCTCGTTGACCCACTTGCTGATCGCATAGTCATTGAGCTGGCGCAAGGGGAAACGGTCGAGCACGTCTTCCGACATGACACCGTCGTAGTCACCGTAGACTTCTGAACTGCTGAAGAAGACCAGACGAAAACCGAGGTCTTCTTGAAACCGCAGGATATTTTTGGTGCCAATGGCATTGGTTTGCCACACCTTTTCGTAATAATCTTCGCCGTTGTTGCGGCCAAACTCGGCCGCCAGGTGATAGACATAATCGAACTGGTGGGCTGCAAACAGCCGCGCCATCTGGCGGTATTCGCCGACGTCGGCCCGCAGGTAGTTGGCATCGTGGTGGTGGGGCAGGTCACACAACCAGACCTCGTGACCCCGCTGGCGCAGTTCACGCACCAACGGGCTGCCCACAGCGCCCAGGCCGCCTGTGACTAAAACTCGCATAACGGTTCGATCCAATCCTTTCATCCAGCCTGGTGCTCAAGCACCAGGCTAAAAGCTCAAGTCGGCTGAAAGCCGACTGTGCGGATAGGCGTGCTGCCATCCATCCGCGCGCATCT
>CAYUCC010000098.1:0-119 GCA_964443225.1 uncultured Anaerolineae bacterium | reverse complement strand
CCCCAGTCCGCTTCAGCGGACTTGAGCTATGAGCCTGGTGCTTGAGCACCAGGCTTGAGCACCAGACTGTGCGGATAGGCGTGCTGCCATCCATCCGCGCGCATCTCCCCAGTCCGCTT
>CAYUCC010000097.1:0-17096 GCA_964443225.1 uncultured Anaerolineae bacterium | reverse complement strand
ATACGCCCTTCCGCCGCTGGAAGCGCGAGACCTACCGGGGCGGCACCACCGACCCTTGCATCGTGTCGTGGCTCCAGGGTATCCAGGCCCGTGGCGCGGTGCGGCCGCAGTACGCCCACGCCATCGATCTCGTCCCGACGGTTTTGGAAGCCCTGGGGGTGGAGGCGCCGGAGAGCATCCGCGGGGTGGCGCAGGCGCCCATCGACGGGGTGAGCTTCGCCCACACCTTCGACGACGCAGCAGCGTCCAGCAACCACCACACCCAGTACTTCGAGATGTTCGGGCACCGCGCGCTCTATCACGACGGCTGGCGGGCGGTCTGCCCCTGGCCGGGCACGAGCTTTACCGAGGCCGCCAAAAAGGGCCGCCGGTTCGGCACACCCATCTCCAACCAGGTGCTCGTGGATATCGAAACCCACGACTGGGAGCTGTACCACATCGATGAGGATTACGCCGAATGCCATAACCTGGCCGCCGAGCACCGCGAGAAGTTGATCGAAATGATCGGCCGCTGGTGGGCCGAAGCGGGCAAGTACCAGGTGCTGCCGATCGACGGCAGTGCGCTCGAACGCATGAACGTGGAGCGCCCGACCATCGCCAGGCCGAGGAACAAGTTCGTCTTTTACGCCGGCGGATCCCCGGTTCCATTCTCGGCGTGCCCCAGGACCTACAACCGGCCCTGGAGCATCACGGCCGAGGTCGTGATCCCGCAGGGCGGGGCAGAGGGCGTGCTGCTGGCCCAGGGCGGCTGCACCGGTGGCTACACCTTCTTCGTCAAGGATCAAAAACTCCGCTTCCTGTACAACTGGCTCGGCCGCGACAAGTTCTGGCTGACGTCCAATGAGACGATTCCGGAGGGCGCGGTCGAGCTGCGCTACGAGTTCGAGCCGACCGGCAAGCCCGACGTGGCCCAGGGGAAGGGCGTGCCGGCACGCGGCCAGCTCTACATCAACCGCATGCTGGTCGCCAGCATCGACATGCCTTACTCGGTCTTGAACCTCTACGGGACGGAGGGCCTGACCTGCGGCTACGATGGCGGAGATCCCGTGGCAAAGGAGGAGTACAGCGATGCGTTCGCCTTCACCGGAACCATCAAGCGGGTCGCATTGGATCTGTCCGGCGAGCTGATCCCGGATACGCAAGCTGATATGAAGATCGCCATGGCGCGGCAGTAACCGGATGATCAGATGCTGGAGAAAATGAGCGCCGGATGGCGCACAAGCCGGGTCATGGTTAAGTAGAAAGTTCGGAGCGGGTGCATCTCACGTTGGGCACAGACTCGCCTTACGGTGCATCCGGTCGACGCAGCGTTTCAGGCGGCGCGCTCATCGCGTCAGGAGGCAGCAATGATCGATCCACAAGCCAGACTCGCACCCTATGTCAGGCTCCTGGCACTGGTCGTCGTTCTGGGCTTGTTCAGTGCAGTGATCACGTTTGCCTTTGTCGCACTTGTCCATCAGGGCACGGCTCTGATATGGGAGCGCGCCGCCCAGGCGTTGGGCATCGATCCCCGCCTCTTCACGGTCCTGGTCTGTACCCTGGGAGGCCTGCTCGTCGGGCTGCTGGTCAAAGGCTTTGGCGATCACAACGCCATCTTCGCCGAACTGATGCTCGAATTTGGCAAGACCGGACGCTTCGACTATCGCAACGCACCCGGCATCGTGATCACGGCCTTCGTATCGCTCATCTCCGGTGGCAGCCTCGGCCCCGAAGCGCCGTTGGCGGACGCCTGCGGTGGCATGGGCACACTGATGTCCGACCGGCTCAAGCTCGGCGAGCAGGAAACTCGCACGTTGGGTTATTCCGGTGTCAGCGGCATGCTCGCTGCCTTTATCACGCAGCCAGTCGGCGGAGCGGTGCTGGGCCTGGAATCGGCGCAGGGCGGTACCAGTGGCAAGCAGACCTATTTCTGGGTGCTGTTTCCCAGCCTGTTGGCATCGGCCGTGGCGACCGTGGTATTCGTCTCACTGAGCGGGCAATTCTTTGAGACGTTGTACCAGTTCCCGAACTATACTCCCCGGCTGAGGGATACAGTTTACGCCGCGCCGCTGGGCCTGATCGGTGCGGTGGTTGGCCTGCTGTTCATGTTTTCGCTTCGACGCCTGCAACTGCTCTTCCAACCTATGAAGGCGCATGTGGTGCTGCGTGGCTTGGTTGGCGGCCTGGGCATGGGGATCATCGGCGCGCTGCTGCCGCAGACGCTCTTTTCGGGCGAGGCAGAGACGGCTGACCTGATTGTCCATGCCGCCGAGATCGGCGTGCTTATGTTGGTTGTGTTGGGGCTGGCCAAGCTGCTGGCCACCTCCCTGCTGCTGGCCACCGGTTGGAAAGGCGGCTATATCTTCCCCATCATGTTCGCCAGCGTTGCCTTGGGCCTGGCAGTGAACCTGGTGTTCCCCAGCATCCCGGTGGCGGTCACCGTCGCGGCGACGATGGCGGGCGCGCTGGTCGCGGTTTTGAAGGCGCCCCTGTTCGCCGTGCTCTTTACGTTGGTCCTGGTGCAAAGAGAAACCGCGGCCGTAGTCGCTGTCGCTGTGGTTGTCAGCGCCCTGGTGACCGCGCTGCTGGCCTTGCGAGCGGCCCGCCGCGCTGTGGACCAATCATAATCTCGCATAAATGCGGGGGAATGTCTTTCGTTACCAGCACGAAATCCCAGGAGACAAGCGGCGAAAGAGGGGTGACATGAGAACCCGTGCGATGCGCAGAGTCACCGCCCGCCATAATTGGGACCGCCTGCGCGTGAGCTTCTGGTTTGCTCCGGCTATCACGGCGGTGGCAGCGGTGCTGCTGGCGTGGGCTATGTATTGGTGGGATACTCAGATCCCCAATGAAACACTGCGGGCCAGCCGTTTCGTCCTGGCTGGCAGTGCAAGTGAACTGCGTACTACCCTGTTGAACATCGCCGGCACCGTCCTGGCAACCGCTGGGGTAGTCTTCACGCTGCTCACGCTGCCGCTTTCGACCGTGGCAGCCCAGTATGGCTCGCGTTTGCTGCGACTCTTCCTGGGCGATCGCACGACCCAGCTTGTTCTGGCTATGTTCGTAGGAACGTTTGTCTACTGTATCGCAGCGTCACTTTCCATACCATCGGGCGACGCAGGGCTCGAAGCGCCGCAGTTGACAGCCACGGTTGGACTGTACTTGATGCTGGCAACCTTTGCCTCGTTGATCTTGCTGGTCCAGCACATTAGTATCATGCTGCAGGCCCCCAACATCGCGGCGGCGGCGGGCGCCGAGCTGATGAACGTGATGCGCGTGGAGACGCCGGACGAAATCAGCCGAGGTGACGAAGAAAGTCAAGCCGGTCGGCGTGCGCAGACCGCTCTGGTGGAGAAAGAGGGGTACCCGGTGGGGGTCAAAGGCACCGGCTACATCCAGACCATCGACCCGGACATCATGCTGACCCTGGCCCGAGAAAAGGACCTGGTGGTCCGCCTGCTGCGCAAACCAGGTGACTTTGTCTGGCAGGGCACCGTGGTTGCACTGGTGTGGCCGGCTGCGCGGGTCGACGAGCAGATCGACAAGCAGATTCGCCACACCTTCCGGCTTGGTAACCAGCGCACACCCACCCAGGATGTCGAATGTGCGGTCAACCGGCTCGTCGAGATGGCCGTACGCGCCATGTCGCCGGCGATCAACGATCCCTTCACGGCCATGACGTGCCTCGATCACCTGGCGAATGGCCTCACGCAGTTCGCCCAACAGGGTGGGGAGAGCCTCAACAGCTATGACCGGGATGGCCAGCTGCGCCTGGTGTTCGAGCCGGTGACCTTCGATGTGCTGCTCAGCGCGGCTTTCGACATGCTCCGCCATGCCAGCTGCGACAACGCCACTGTTCTGCTGCACATGTTGGAGGTAATCGATGCAGTTGGCCAGGCGACGCCATCGCCTGAGGCGCACCATCTGCTCCGTCATCACGTCAGTCTCATCCAGGCGGAAAGCCAGGCTGGCGCGTTGATCGAGCAGGACCGGCAGCTTGTCCAGCGCAGCTGTGAAACCTTGCTGATGCGCTTGCACGGCACTGATTAAAGGAGACCTATGCAATCGCCACCACCCACCGCCACCGGAATCGCCCGGTTTATTCCCGGTCTGGCCCTGATCAGGGATTTCAGCCCCGCGCTGCTGCGCACTGAGCTCGTCGTGGCCGTCACGGTGTTTGCGGTGCTCGTACCGTCGGCAATGGCTTACGGCGATCTGGCCGGGGTTACGCCTGTTGCGGGGCTGTACGTCGCGCTCGGTGCCATGGTGATGTATGCACTGTTTGGCACCTCCAAACAGGTCGTCATGGGACCGGAGGCGACGGCGGCGATCATGACGGCAACCGCCGTCGCACCGCTGGCCGGCGGCGACGCCGCCCGTTATGCGGTGCTGGCGGCGCTGCTGGCGCTCCTCGTCGGCCTCGTGTCGCTGCTCGCCCGTGTTGCCCGGCTGGGGTTCATCACCGACTTCCTGTCCAAGCCGGTTCTGGTCGGCTACATCCTGGGCGCGACACTGATCGTCATCGGCAGCCAGTTGGGCAAGATGTTTGGCATCAAGCTGCAGAGCGACAAGTTTTTCCAGCAGGTGGTGGAACTTATCGGTCGCCTGGATGAAGCGCACCTGCTCACCGTCGCGATTGGCGTCGTCTGCATGGCGGCGCTGCTCATCATGCGCCGTATCAATCGAAAACTGCCCGGCCCGCTCATCGTCGTCGTGGGCGCCATCGTGGTCTCGGCCGTCTTCGATCTCCAGGCTAAGGGTGTCGCGATCGTCGGTGCAGTGCCCGCCGGACTGCCACAGTTGACAATCCCCGCGGTCACAGTTCAAGATATCTTTGCGCTGCTGCCCGCGGCCCTGGCGCTCACGATCCTGATTTATGCCGACGAAATTCTCACCTCGCGCGTCTTTGCGACGAAACACGGCCAGAAGATCGATGCCAACCAGGAATTTGTTGCGATCGGCATGGCCAATATTGGCGCCGGTTTTTTGACGGGGTTCCCGGTGGCGCTCAGCGCCTCGCGCACGACCGTCTCCGATCAGATGGGCGGCAAAACACAGTGGGTCGGGCTGATCGCCGCCGCGCTCACCATCGTCTTCCTGCTCTTCTTCACACCGCTGCTCGCACCGCTGCCCACTGTCGCCCTGGGCGCTGTCATCATCGTCGCATCACTCGGCTTGATCGACCTCGCGGCGTTTCGCTTTTTGCGTCAGGTGCGTCCCGCCGAGTTCTGGCTGGCGGTGGTGACGGCGTTCGGCGTGCTCACGATTGGTGTATTGGCGGGCATCCTCTTCGCCGTGATGCTGTCACTGGTTACCATACTCTATCGCCTTTCGCGGCCGCACGATGCGCTGTTGGATGATGTCGATGCCGCCGGCGGCACGGTGTATCGCGGTGTTGCCGATAAAGAGACGGTGCTGACCGAGCCGGGTTTGATCGTCTATCGTTTCGATGCGCCGCTGGTGTTTGCCAACGCGGCGTTTTTCACCGAACGTTTGGAAGCACTTATCGCCAACGCTGGTTCGGGCTTAAAATGTGTCATTCTCGACGCCGAAGCGATCAGCGACTTCGACTCGACAGCGGCAGAGGCGCTGGAAAACCTGGATACGGACCTGGAACGTTTAGGCGTCGACTTGTGGATCGCGCGCGCCAATGGACCGCTGCGTGATCTCCTGACCGCAACGGGCCTGACGAAACGGCTCGGACCAGAGCACATCTATCCATCGGTGCGGGCCGCGGTCGTGGCGTATCGCGCGCCATCGTGAACCCGATATCCGGCACCACGCGTGTCACGCCTATCGACGCCAGGGCCTGTGCAGAGCGTTCCCGGCAGCATCTGGGGGCGCATCATGCCGGCCCGCCGGCGCTGGGCTTTGCTGGCGTGACTGCGGTGAGTCAGGCGCTTCGTCCCCGATCCCAAGGCATGTTGGTAAACCGTGCGCTCTGGTGTACAATGGACCGCACACCCCACAATTGCAGATTGACCGGTGAAGACGTGCATACGATCGTCGATCTCCCCATTCGCGTCCCGCCGCCAGCGGACCTTCTGGCGAAGTTTCGGCATCCACATGTTTCCACACGAAAGGACAGGGTAGCAAGATGAGAAACAACAATGCAGGATGTTTGACCGTTTTTGTCAGCAGTTTCTCGCGTATCATGTTGTTGATGGCCTGGATCGCCCGACCAGCACTGATGGACGCCACCTTCAGTTCGTTCATTTTGCCGTGCCTCGGCTTCATGTTCCTGCCGTTCACGACACTCATGTACGTCTACCTCGCACAAGGTGTTGGCACTACTATCCAGGGGCTGGACTGGCTGTGGCTGCTCCTGGCGGCCCTGATGGACGTCGCCTCCCTTGGCGCCAGCGGCTACTCCAATCGCGACCGTATCCCGGCGGGCTATCCCGGCTCGTATGCGGAGAAGGAACTGGCGGGTCCACCACCGGTTGCACCAGCCGCACCGGTCCAGTCGGTGGCACCGCAGCCGCCTGCGCCAGCCGCTCCCGCCCAGCCAGCGGAAACGAAACCGCCCGCTTCAGCCGCACCAGCCCAGCCGGAAGAACCGCAACCACCGGCAGACTGAAACCACCGCGCGCACCCTCACTTTGTCCTCTCTATGCAGGATGGGGTGAGGGTGCGTGATTGCGCGGGAAAAGAAATGGTAGGAGGACACGGATGGAACACGAACACGCCTTCCATCGCACGCCATCGGACAAACCGCGGGTCGCGGTGATCGCCGGCATTGTATTTTCACTGCTGCTCATCGCCGGTTTGGTATTCGGCCAGGCCAGCCCCACGGCCGCACAGGACCAGCCGGTACGCATCCAGCGGATCACAGAACGATTGCGCGCCGGCCAGACCCACGCTTACCTTTTGCAGGGCCTCCAGACCGGCGACAGGCTCACGGTCTCCATGCAGGCGACGTCGGGCAATCTGGACCCGTCCATCGGGATCAAGGACACCACCGTGCCCCTGGAGATATTCGGACCCCGCTACGGCGAGGACATCCAGCGCGCCCTGTCTGCGCAGGAGGGTGTGGCCGAGGCCATCGACCGGGTGAGGAACCAGTATTTTCTGGCCTGGGATGACGACAGTGGTGATGGGTATGCGGCCGCCCTGGCGTACGTCGTTCCCAGCGCAGGCGATTACCTGCTGCTTGCGGGCAGCTCGCTTTCAGTCCTCGGCCGGGCGACCTCCGGTGACTATACGCTGCTGATCGGACTCAACGCGCCGGACATGCGGGACGACGCGACCCTGCCGGTTGGGGCACCCATTGCCGAACCGGTCGTTTTCCCGTGGGGCGCCTCGGCGTCCGTCGAAGAAGCCTCCGGGACCCTGACAGCCGCGGCGCCCGTGGTGAGCCTGAAGCTGGTGGGCATGGACGCCGGCCAGAGCTTCACGGCTTATGCGGAAGCCACCTCAGGGAACCTGATCCCGCGGATCATCCTGCGCGACTTCGGTGGCAAACCCGTCCAATCCAGCGATCTGCGTGGCCAGGAACCCCAGGCGACACTGCAGGTCACCCTAACAGAGAGTGCCGTGGGTTATACGCTTGACGTGCAGGCCGGTTCGCTGCCGGACGGAACCGTAACCGAGGGCGACTTTCGCGTACTGGTGGGGTTGAACGCACCGGAAGTTCTGACCGGGCAGGCACCGCCGCAAGGTGACAAGGTTCTTGAGGCCCCTATCGAGGTCCAAACCGGCCTCAAGATCCTGCGGATCAGTGCGGTGAACTCGGCCGACGAGAACTTTGGCGTGGTTGGAAGCCTGCGCATGGACTGGACGGACCCAGACCTCGCCTTCAGCCCGGATTCGTGCAACTGTTCGGTCAAGCTCTACACCGAAAAGGAGTTCGATCGTTTCCTCGCCGATGTGGGAAGCCAGTGGCCGGCCATCACCTTCTTCAACCAACTGGGAAACCGTTGGATCCAGAGCCGGGCGGCGGCGATCTGGCCCGATGGACGGGCACGCTACGCAGAAAGCTTCAACACGACCTTCCAGGCCGATTTCGACTTCCAGCAGTACCCCTTCGACACCCAGACCTTCCCGATCTTTCTGGACCTGTTGTATCCAACCTCGATGTATACGATGACCGAGCTGCCCGGCTACAGCGGAATTGACCCCGCACATGGTGAAGACGAGTTTATCATCACGGACCTGACGACGACCGCCAGCACCGTAACGCCCAGTGCGGCTGACAGCCCGGTTGCACGCCTGACCTTCAGCTTCAGCTCACCGCGCTATCTCAATTATTACGTGCTCCAGGTTTTCCTGCCAATCATCCTGATCATCCTGATCTCATGGTTCACCTTCTTCCTGCGCGATTACACGCGGCGGATCGAAGCGGCGGCGGCCAACATTCTGCTGTTCATCGCGTTCAGTTGGAGCCTGGCCGATAATTACCCGCGCCTCGGCTACCTCACCTTCCTCGACGCGATCATGACCGTGACGTTTGCGGTGAACGCCCTGGTGCTGCTCTACAACGTATACATGAAGCGGCTGGAGACTGAAGGTAAGGCCGAACGCGTCCAGCGTATCGACAACGTCCTGGACTGGGCCTATCCCCTGTTGTATGCCGTCCTGGTAGGGGTGGTGATCTGGCTGTTCTTCTGAGCCCAAACACTCGAGAAGTTGCAGCCTTACGCGATTTTCGCTACAATTGCCCCGTGCCGCTTCTGTGCGCTTCTGGCATGGTTTGTGCGGCTTTCCCCAATGTGGCAGGGCTGACTACACACCCCATGATGCGATGGATTTGTAGCTATGGTGCTGGAGACTATCGGGACAGACTGGATTTTCGCCGGGCAGCTCGATCTGTCACATGATTCCAGAACACGCGCAGCCTGGCGACATGTCAGCAGGAGGCTCTTTGAAGATGGAACAAGTTCCCACTTTTCGTCGCGTTCACGTCGTTATCAATCCGGCCTCAGGCAAAGATCAACCCATCCTAAGCACGCTCAACGACGTCTTCCATCAATACGGCGTGGAGTGGGATGTCAGCATCACCCACAAATATGGCGATGCCACAGAACAGGCCAGAGCGGCCATTGCCCGTGGCGTTGACCTGGTGGTGGGCTATGGTGGCGACGGGACGCAGCATGAGCTGGCCAATGCTGTCATCGGTACGGCTACCCCAATGGCGGTGCTGCCTGGCGGCACCGGCAATGGCTTTGCGCGCGAGCTTGGCGTCCCCAAAGATCTGCGCGCGGCCGTCGAGCTGCTCTGCACCGGCGGGCGGTTGCGCCACATCGACGTCGCCCGCATCGGCGAGCAATACTTCATCCAACGCATGTATGCCGGCGTCGAACCTGAGCAGCAGACGACCCGTCAGTTAAAGGATCGGCTCGGTCTGCTTGCGTATGCGGTTCAGGTGCCGAAACAAATGCGCCAGGCGCAGCCGGCGCGTTTTCGGGTGACGATCGATGGCCATGTGATCGAAGAAAATGGCATCAAGCTCTACATCGTCAACTCCGGCATGATGGGCAAGGGGGTGCGCATTGCCCATCAATTCAGCATCGATGACGGCTATCTCGATGTCTTCGTGCTCGGGCGCGATGCGATCAGCATCATGGCCGCAGAAACGCGCATGTTGAATCTGGATGCACCGTTTTCCCAATTGAAATGCTGGCGGGGCAAGTCGATCCAGGTGGAGGCCATTCCGGCCAAAACCATCTGGACGGACGGCGAGCTGTACGGCGAGACCCCGGTCTCCGTCACGGTGGAACCGGGTGGTCTTGCCGTGCTGGCGCTGGATAGGAAATAAACCAGCCGTGACCACGTCGCCGGACACCTCACCGCTCAGCCCCGACATCTCGGCGATCACCGAGTACCTCTTTATTTCTGTCTGGCCGGAAGCCAGACACGGAGACGAAATTGTCCGACTCGGCATCGAGCTCGTCCTCTCGATGCACTGGATCCCACCCCAGCGATCGATCCGACGACTGCCGCTCACGGTGCTTTGGCTGCCGACGATCGACACCCCGCTGACTCCCATGCCCCTGAACACCCTGCGCCGCGGGGTAGAGGCAGCGCTGCCGGTTATCCAGCGTGGGGGTAAGGTGCTCTGTCACTGTAAGGCCGGCGTCCACCGCAGCGTAGCCATGGCGTCGTGCGTGCTGATTGGTATGGGGTTCTCGGCGGCAGATGCCATGGCCGCGGTCAAGTTGGGGCGTGCAGTGGCCGATCCCGACGTCGAGTATATCCGCCGCCGTATCGTGCAGTTCGAGGACGCCTGGCGTAAGGCAGCGTAAAAGATTAACTCCGGCATTATGGCTGGAATTCGCCGCTCCGGTGGCGGTGGCAAAGATGGCAACTGATGCCGAATGAGGTGTCACAACGTATGACAAGCAGCCCGCAGGACAAAAATGCCAGTTGGGGCGTCATCGCCATGTTGGCGGCGGCGCAGTTCATCATGGTGCTCGACACAACCGTCATGAACGTGTCGATCACGCAGGTCGCCGAAGACCTGAATACAACCGTCGTCGGCTTGCAGACAGCCATCACCATGTACACGCTGGTGATGGCTGCCTTCATGCTGCTCGGCGGCAAACTGGGTGACCGCTGGGGTGCCAAGCGCGCCTTTACGATCGGCCTGCTCATCTACGGCGCGGGCTCGTTGACCACGGCGCTTTCCCCCACCCTCGGGGTCCTGCTCGTCGGTTGGTCGTTCATCGAGGGTTTTGGTGCGATCCTGGTCATTCCGGCGATCGCCGCGCTCACCGCCGCCACGTATTCCGGCCGCCAACGCGCCCTGGCGTACGGTATCCTGGGCGGCGTCAGCGGCGCCTCGGCCGCGCTCGGCCCGCTGATTGGCGGCTGGGTGACCACCAACTACACATGGCGCCTCGTTTTTGCCGGTGAGACAGTGGTCGTGCTGGCGCTCATGTTGTTTTTGCGCCTGATCCCCAAAACAGCCGGACACCGGAGCAAACTCGACCTCACCGGTGCGTTCCTGTCTGCCGCCGGCCTGGGGCTGGCCGTCTTCGGCATCCTCCGTTCCAGCCAATGGGGCTGGATCGCACCCAGTTCGTCGGCGCCATTCACACCGCTGGGGTTGTCGCCCGTGTTCTGGCTGATCACCTCAGGCCTCGTTCTGCTCGGGTTCTTCGCCCGCCACGAGCGCGCCATGATCGCCGCGGACAAAGAGCCGCTGCTCGATATCCGTCTGCTGGAAATCCCACCGATGCGGGCCGGTCTGGTGACCTATCTGTGCCAGCAGTTTATTATCATGGGCACCTTCTTCGTGCTCCCGCTCTATCTACAGACGGTCCTCGGCTACGACGCCTTGCAGACCGGGATCATCCTCCTGCCGCTCTCGCTTGCGCTGCTCCTGTTTGCGCTTGGCGGGGCGCGACTGGCCGGACGTTACTCACCCCGGCGTATCGTACTCGCCGGCTTGTTGGCCATGCTCAGTGGTTTGATCCTGCTCGTTGCCTTCACTGGCCCGGACCTGCGCTCCGCCGGCTTTGCGCTGGCGCTGGCGTTGGTGGGTGCCGGCAATGGCCTGATGGTGTCGCAGTTGGGCAATGTCATCATGTCGTCCGTTTCAGCCGAGCGGGGCAGTGAAGCTGGCGGCCTGCAGGGGACAGCAATGAATCTCGGTGCTTCGCTGGGCGTGGCACTGATTGGCTCGATCCTGATTGTGTCGCTGGTTGGAAACTTTCAGAAAGCGGTGCTGGCCGACCCCGCGCTGGCTGCCGTCGCACCGCAGTTGACCGCCCAGGCAGAGCAGAACGCCAACTTCGTCAGCGTCGAGCAGGTGACCCTGGCGGCCGAGCAGGCGGGGCTAAGTCCTGAGGAGGTGGCTGCCGTCACCGAAGAATACGCCAACGCCCAGATCATGGCACTCAAAGTTGCCTTTGCGGCCATTGCCCTCTTCGCCCTGCTGGCGCTGTGGTACGTGCAATCGCTGCCAGAACGCGCCGAAGGCGCCAAGCCGGCTGATGAGCTTGCAATGGCTGGCGCAGCCGCGTAACACCGGACTAAGGGCCTGTAAAAGAATTACTTCCCGTGATCTGCGGCGAATTACGGCCAGTTTGCAGGAAGTTATTCTTTTACAGGCCCTAAGACCGCCGAGGAGAAAACATGATCGACCCGCGTTATCCTGCGCTCTACCAGGTCAACACCCGCGTCTGGCTGACCGAACTGGCGCAGAAGTTGGGCCGCGCCGCGACCCTGGATGACATTCCTGATATCGAATTGGACCGCCTGGCCGACCTCGGTTTCGACTGGGTCTGGTTTCTGAGTGTCTGGCAGACCGGTCTGGCCGGACAGCACGTTTCGCGCACCCACGCCGAGTGGCGCAAAGAATTCCACGAGACCCTGCCCGACCTGCGTGAAGCGGACATCGCCGGCTCCGGGTTCGCCATCACCGGTTACACCGTGCACGAACAACTGGGCGGTGAAACGGCCCTGGCCCGGCTGCGCACGCGTCTCCAGCAGCGGGGCATGCGCCTGCTGCTCGATTTTGTACCCAACCACATGGGCCTCGATCACCCCTGGGTGCAGGAACATCCCGAATATTTCATCGCGGGGACTGAGCTGGACCTGGCCCGGGCGCCGCAGAACTTCACGCGGGCAGAACGTCAACAGGGCGACCTGATCCTGGCCCATGGCCGCGATCCGTACTTCGACGGCTGGCCGGATACCCTGCAGCTCAACTATGGCAACCCCGCCCTGCAGGAGGCCATGACCGCCGAGCTGCTGAAAATTGCCGCCCAGTGTGACGGGGTACGCTGCGACATGGCCATGCTGGTTTTGCCCGAAATCTTCGAACGGACCTGGAATATCCAGATGCGTCCCTTCTGGCCCCAGGCGCTCGCACGTGTGCGCGGGCAGGTTCCTGGCTTCTGTTTCATGGCCGAGGTCTACTGGGATATGGAATGGGCGCTGCAGCAGCAGGGGTTCGATTACGCCTACGACAAACGGCTGTATGACCGCCTGCGTGACGGTGACGCCGGGCCGGTGCGTGAGCATTTCCACGCCGGGCTCGATTACCAGGACAAACTGGCCCGCTTCCTGGAAAACCACGACGAGCCGCGCGCCGCGGCCACGTTTTCACCCGCAGTGCTTGAGGCCGCGGCGGTCATCACTTTTTTGTCGCCGGGGCTGCGTTTCTTCCACCAGGGGCAGTTGCAGGGGTGCAAAAAACGTATCTCCCCCCACCTGGTGCGCGGGCCGGACGAGCCGGTTGATCAGGGTCTGGAGCAGTTTTACAGCCGGCTGCTGGCCGTGCTGCGCCAGCCGGTCGTACGCGATGGCCAGTGGCAGCTGCTCACAGGTATCCCGGCCTGGGATGGCAACTGGACTGCGGACTGTTTCGTGGCGTTTGCGTGGACCGGAAAGGACGGTGCAAAGCGCCTGATCGCCGTCAACTATGCGGATCACGAGAGCCAGTGTTATGTCATGCTGCCGTGGACCGATCTCGAAGGACGCGGGTGGCGGCTGCACGATCAGCTGGGCACGGCGGTGTATGAGAGGGACGGTAACGACCTGGCCGCGCACGGTCTTTACCTCGACGTGCCCGCGTGGGCCTGCCACGTGTTCGAGGTCTATGAGGCCTGATCAGCCGGCTGCGGGGGTACACCGGGCTGCCGGTCACTGGAGTATCTGATGTCACTGGAACCACTCGATTTGCTGCAGATCGCACTCAGATGGGGCGGCGCCCTGGCCGTTTTTTTTGTGGGCCGCTGGCTGGCGCGCCGATCGCGCGGGACTTTGGGCGCCGCGTTGGCCAAAACCACGATTGCGCCATCGATGGCACGTCTGCTCCTGCTGGCCGCCTATTACGGCATCTTGCTGGTAGCGGTGATTGTCGCACTGGCGTTGATCGGTTTCCCGATCGAAGTCCTGCTCGGTGCATCTTTGGTCATCGTCATCATTCTCGGTATTGCACTGCAGCAGTCGATCAGCAACCTGGCGGCGACGATCGTTTTTATGCTGTTTCAGCCATTCCGCCTGGGTGAGCTGATCGACGCCAACGGGGTGTTGGGGACCGTCAAGGAGATTCAATTCTTCAGCACTGTGCTTGTCACTGGCGACAACAAAGAAATCACCATACCCAACGCTCAGATTCAGAACAACAATCTGGTCAACTACTCGCGGCTGGGACAGCTGCGCGTCGATTTCGTGTTCAATGTCAGCTATGCTGACGACTTGGGCCAGGTCAAGGCGGTGCTGCACGACATCGTGGTCGCCGACGCACGCGTGCTGGCCGACCCGGCGCTCGTCATCTTCGTACAGTCGCTCGACGACAACGGCGTCAGCATTGCCGTACGGCCGTGGGTCAAGTCGGACGATTATTGGACACTGCAGTGGGACCTGCCAGAGCGGGTCAAGCTGCGTTTTGACGCCGAAGGCATCACCATGCCGTTCCCACAGCGCACCGTGCACTTCGACAATCGCGGCAGCGCCGGGCCAGACGACGGCGGATCGGTGCGCGGTGTTACATTGGCCTGATTGAAGTAGAGACCAACGCCAACTTAGAGCATTTTCGATCGTGTGCTATAATTTCCGACATGGGTTGTCCTGGCAACGGGATTGCCGTTGCCGTCATCATATCATTGTTACACCAAGGAGAGAACGATGTCTGCTAGTGCACCTGTGAAGCGGCCGTTCGGTGTCACCGTTCTGGCCATTCTGGCGGGTATTGCGGCTGTCCTGGCCGGCTATCACCTGCTGCAGTCGTTGGGCATCCTGCCCTACGTCATCGGCCCCTACTCGGTCCGCGGCTTCAACCTGTGGAACGCCATGATGTGGGGCCTGATGCTGTGGGTCTGGATTTGGGTCGTCCAAATGCTGTGGAGCGTGAATCCGCAGGCCTGGTTGTTCCTGGCCGTCATCACCGTCTTCAACCTGATCCTGGACTTCACCTACCTCCTGGGTAAGGCCGAATGGTCGGACATCAGCCTGAGCTTCATCGTCAACGGCCTGATCCTGATCTACGTCATGCTGCCCAACGTGCGCCGGGCGTTTGGCCAGAAGTAACGGCCACCGTTTCGAACCATTCGAAAAGACGGCTGCCAGGCAACAAGTCTGGCGGCTGTCTTTTTTGCCGCACGGATAGTGCGTCTCCGGCTCGAGATCATGCCTGCAGTAAATATGCCACGCGTTTCGGTGAAGTGGCATCTGAACCTGGTTGCGACCCCGGCTGAACCGGGCAAGACGACGCTGCTTAGCGCCAATACATCCTTTTTGCATACTCTCTACCCTACCCACGAATTGGCGCACGTGGTATGCTCACACTGCTGCGACGTCAATCGACGGCGCATCCAATATTACCGGATGATCGGTTTTCGAATCGACTCGAAGGAGCATAAACAAGGAGTATCAACATGAAAAACCATTCTCGTACGCTGTGGCTGCTGGTTGGCCTGAGCCTCATGCTCGTCGTGAGTGCCGCCTGTGTGCCGGCGCCCACGCAGGTTTCTCCGACCGCGGCACCGTCCAATACGATCACGAACATCACCTGGCAGTGGACCAGCCTCTCCAACCGGTCCACCGGCGAAACCACCCAGGTCGCCAACCCGCAAGTCTACACCATCATCTTCAGCGACGATGGTACGTTGAGCGGCCAGGCCGACTGCAACACCTTCACGGGGACCTACTCCCAGTCCGGCGGCTTCTTCATCACCGCGAAACCTGATGTGATGGCGGCCTGCGGCGGCGAATCGCTGGACCAGCAGTACTTCGAGTTGTTGGGCGATGTCGTGGCCGGCGGGCCGGATGGCGCCGGTGGTTTGGCCTTGGAGACGGCGGGCGGCGAGCAGCGGCTGGCCTTTGTGAACGGCGGCGCGGCGCAGACGCCTGCACCGTCGAATGCTATCACGGATATCGTCTGGCAGTGGCAAACGCTGAACGATGTGGCAGCAGGCACTTCAACCCGGGTGCCCGATGCAAACAAGTACACCATTGTCTTCTATACCGACGGCACCACAAAGGGTCAGGCCGACTGCAACACGTTCTCCGGAACCTATTCGCAGGTAAACGGTTTCACGATCACCGTGCGACCTGACGTCATGGCGGCTTGTGACGTGGGATCGATGGACCAGCAGTACCTGAACCTGCTCGGTGACGTCGCCGCCGGTGGACCGGATGGCGCTGGCGGCCTGATGTTACAAACTGCTGGCGGCGCACAGCAGATGCTGTTCAGTGACGGCGGGCCGGCGACCGAATAGATACAGCAGCTCGACGGGGCGCACGAATAACCAGGTAAGCCCCCAGCCTGTGCCGGATACCATTGCTCAAGGAGATCGACATGGCAAAAGAAAACAACATTGTCATCATTGCCGGCTACCCGGCAACCACGCTCGCAACGCAGAATTTCGACGCCCTGGTGCAGCTCGTCAGGGACAAAAAAGTCAAAACCGACGGCATGATCCTGGTCCAGAAAGACCTCGAGGGCAAGATTACCGTCACCGAGACCGGTGACAACCTGGGGCGCAAGGGCGCGGCCTGGGGCGGCGGCGTCGGTCTGTTGGTGGGCCTCGTTGCGCCGGTGCTGCTTGCACCGGTGGTGGTAGGTGCGGCAGCGGGCGCCTTGCTTGGCCGCTTTGCCCGGCACAAGGTCGAGAGCGGTGTCGAAGAAGGCCTGGGCGAGAAGCTCAAGCCCGGCCGCGCGGCCATCCTGGCCATCGTGCGCGAGCAGGACCGGCTGACCGCCGAGCAGGCCCTGGCCGACTCACCCGCCAAATCGGTAGCGGCTATCGATGACGCAGGACTCAAGAACGCCCTGGCCGAGGCCGCGGGCAAGTTCAACCCCGATCGCACCGTGCTGCCGGTCCCCGACCGCAAGTTCGGTGGAGCCATCGCCCGCACCATGGATGAGGCCGTGGCCGACTGGAGCTTTATCCCCGGCCCGCAGGCCCCCGAGAACGCGCCCAACGTCCTGATCGTCCTGATCGACGACGCCGGCTTTGGCGGCCCGAATACCTTCGGCGGCGAGATCCGCACGCCGAACCTGACACGGGTTGCAGACGCGGGGTTGACCTATAACGCGTTCCATGTCACCGCCGTCTGCTCGCCGACACGAGCGGCGCTGCTCACCGGCCGCAACCACCACCGCGTAGGTATGGGCGGCATCGCCGAGTTTCCCGGTCCCTTCCCCGGCTACACCGGCACGCGGC
>CAYUCC010000096.1:14569-17160 GCA_964443225.1 uncultured Anaerolineae bacterium | reverse complement strand
TCAGCCAGGCGTGCAGATCGGTCATGGCCAGCATGCTGGCGGAGTCGCCGGGGCGGGCGTCCTGGGGGACGAGATAGCCGCGCGGGCCGTCGTCGCCGTCCAGCGCCACGCCGTGACCAGCGAAGTAAACCAACAGGCGGTCGTCCTCGCCCAGGCGGGCCGGCAGCTCCTCGGTGAAGAGAGCGGCCAGCCGCGCCCGCGTCACTGGCTGACCGTCGGCCGGCTCGGTGAGCAGGACGGTCTCGTAGCCGTGCGCATCACGCAGCAGCCCGGCCAGCCGCGTGGCGTCGTTGACTGCGGTGGTCAGCCGCGGGATGCCGCTGGCGTAGGCGTCGATGCCGATGAGGAGGGCGAGAGAGTGGGTGAAGTCGGTCATAGGCGGATGTCGTCCTTTTTGCTGATCCACACGGCCCAACCTGTGCCGGTGCTAAATTCCCTGGAGAATGTCCTTCCCTGACTGATTGATCTCGGCCATCCAGCCGACGCGATCCCTGTAGTCGCCCTCCAAGACCCGCACGACCCAATAGGGTATGTCCAACGTCTTGTGCCTGAACGTGATAGGACCATCCAGTACGAGCACCGTCGTCTTGTGGGCAATTTGGACGAAAGGCTCGCTATCCAGGTGGGGGAGCGGCCTCAGGTTGTTCTTCAGGGGGTTGTCAATCACTGCTTCGCGACTGATATTGATGTTCATCGTGATCTCCTCAAAAATTAGTGCCTTCGTGTCCTTGTGGTGTGAGTTGGCTGGTTCCAACTCGTGATCTGTCGACTGGCGGGTTACATCACTGCCTCTGCCGGCCGCAAGATCGTGCTTGCCACGTCCACCGCTGTTGAGCGGGCTTACCTTGCCGGCATACCGGTCGATGCCGACAAACAGGGCGTAGATGGTGCGGGACATCAAGGTTCCTCGTCAATCACGATCACCAGGGGATTGATGCACTCGATGGTCTATCCCGGGCCGGTCACGCCGTCCTACGGCGTGACCGGCCCGATCACCTTACCGCCCCCACACGCGGCGGCGCACCACGAACCAAGCGATCCCCAGCACCGGCAGGACCAGCAGCCAGAGCGGTCCGTTCGGGGCGGGTGCGTCTGCCCCGGCAAAATCAGCCAGACCGACGGCGGTCGGTGTGCAGCCGTTGGCGCCCACCGCCAGGTACTGGTTGATCTGGATGCGCGTGAAGGTGCCGCTGGTGGCCGTCAGCCCACCCGCCGAATAGAGACGACCCGCCGCATAGGCGGCGGCCATACCACCCGCCGACTGCAACATTGGGTCGACATAGCTCCAGGTGTTCGTCGCCGGGTCATAACGCTCGGCGGTTGCCAGGCTGGAGAAGCTGCCGGCCAAAGCAGTCGTGCCACCGAACACGTAGACATAGGTGCCATCGGTGGCAATGCCTGGCGAGACCCGCGCATCCTGCATGGGCGCCAGCGTGGCCCAGGTGTTGGCCACGGGATCGTACACCTCGAAGGTGTCCATGGCCGTGTAGTTCGGATCGGACCCCAGGGCGCCGCCGGCGACGTAGATTTTGCCGTTGAGCGTGACCGCGACATTGTTTTCGCGCGCTGTTGGCATCGGTGCACGCAGCGTCCAGGCGTTGGTGGCGATGTCGTATTCGTAATTGGTCGAATTGGAGTTGGCGTCGCCGTCGTCACCGCCGATGACGTAGATCTTGCCGTTGAAGGCGGCCTGGGCCGCCGTACCGATGCCGTCCGGCCCTACCGGGATCGGCGCACCGTTCGACCAGGTGTTGGTGAGGGAATCATAAATCTGCGTCGCCGTGATGGCGTAGCTGGGATTGACCGTGTCGGGATAGCCTCCCACGACGTAAATCCGTGTCGCATATGCGGTCGCCTGTATGCCGTACACAGCAGCCGGCAGGGGCGCACGCGGCGTCCAGGTGTCGTTGAGGGGACTATACAAATCGACATTGGTCACGGTATGGCCGCCGGCAATGTTGCCGCCGATGGCGTAGAACATACAACTGTCGATCGATGCACCCCCCATCAGCCAGCCAGCCGTGGGCACCGGTGCCCCGAAACCCCAGGCCGACGGGGTGGCGGGCTGGGGACCGAGCGGCGCTGCCGGCGGCAGGCCGCGGTGTGCCGCAGCGGGCAGCATACCGGTCAAGACCAACAGGACCACCAGCACGCCGGCAGTCATCCAACGGGTTTTCGTAGCCATGTTCTTCCTCCTTGAGATGGAATATCCTGTCTGCGGTGCGGAACTCACTTACTGAGAGCCTATCCGAATAACCTGATATTCGCCTCGATAAGGCGCCTGAGGGCAGTTATTCGGGTAGGCTCTTAGGTCAGTCATATCTACAGCCGTCACATCGACTTTCGATCCGTCCACGGTACCGGCCGCAGTCCAACCAACCGCTTTGATGACTTTGCGAGGTTCTCGGGGTTCGTCGTGGGCTTCACCTACATCTTCACCTCCCTCAACGCCGGATGATGGGAACGAAAACCAACCATTGGGCCGCCGTCGGCGTTGGCGTTGGCGTTGGCGAGAGTGTGGTCGTAGGGCTGGCGGTTGGGCTCGGCGTGTTCGTGACTGTGGCGCCCGGGGTTGGCGTGTGCGTCGGCGT
>CAYUCC010000096.1:0-14469 GCA_964443225.1 uncultured Anaerolineae bacterium | reverse complement strand
GCCAGGGCCGTCACAGCATCGTTCGTGCCGCTGCCCAGGGGCGCCCAGGTCGAGCCGTTCCAGGCTGCGAGATGATTGAGACCTGTCCCCCCGCCGGCCTGAACGGTAAACTGGCCGCCGGCGTAGAGCACGCCGTTGCTGCCGATCTGCAGGGCGTTGACCGGCGCGTCGAGTCCCGCGCCCACGGATGACCAGGCAATACCGTTCCAGCGGGCGATGTTGGACAGGGGCGTGCTGAAGGTGCCATCGGTCAGGAAACCGCCGCCGGCGTAGAGATGACCGCTGCTGTCCACGGCCAGCGCCTTGACGCCGCCCGAGCCGTAGAGACCACCGCCCACCGACACCCAGGCCGAGCCGTTCCAACGGGCAATCCCCAGGGGACCGCCGCCGCCGGGGCTGCCAAACGCGCCGGCCACGTAAATGTTGTTGCTGCCATCCACCGCCAGCGCGTTGATCTGCCCGTTCAGGCTGCTGCCCAGGTATGACCACGCGGCGCCGTTCCATTTGGCGACGTAGCCTTGCGAGGCAGACCCAAAGCCGGCGTAGAGGTTGCCCGCGGCGTCACGCGCCAGCGCGTATACGGCTTCGTTTAGCCCGCTGCCCAGGGGCGACCAGGCCGACCCGTTCCATTTGGCGATGTAGCGCACGGTCTGCAAACCGGCGTTGGCGAAGCGACCGCCGGCATAGAGGTTACCGCTGCCATCCAGCAGCATGGTTTGCACCGCCGCCTCGACGCCGTTGCCCGCACCGGGCGTCAGGTCGGTCCAACTGGCGCTGCGCCAGCGCTGGAATATGCCGCGGCCAGAGAAACCAGCCGCGTAGAGGTCACCGTTCTGCACGAGCAGGTCACGAATGCCGCCGCCCATCCCGCTCCCCATGGGCGCCCAGGTCGAGCCAGTCCAGTGGGCAATCCGATTCAGGGTGACGCTGTTGGTGCTGTCTTTGGTGAAGATACCGCCCGCATAGACGTTGCCGCCGTCGTCGGCGGCCAGGCTGTAGACCCAGGCGTTGAAGCCGGCGCCCATCGCGCCCCAGGCGGTGCCATTCCAGCGGGCCACGTAGTTGAGTGTGACCGTGTTCCAACCATTGGTGGTAAAGGTGCCGCCGGCATAGAGCGTGTTGCCCTGCCACAGCAGACTGCGCACCGAACCGTTGAAACCGGCGCCGACCGGTCCCCAACTGAAACCAGTCCACTTGGCGACGTAACTGGCCGGCGCGGCAAAGTCACCGCCCACGTAGAGCGTGCTGGTGACCGGATCGATCGCCAGGGCATAAACGCAGCCATTGGTGCTGTTGTCGAGAGCCGACCAGGTCGAGCCGTTCCAGCGGGCGAGGTTGTTCAGAGTGATAGTGCCGGTGCCGTCGGTCAGGAAACAACCGCCCACGTAGACATCACCGCTGGTTGGGTCAATCGCGACTGCATAAGTTGTACCCCACAACCCGGCGCCCAGGGTCGTCCAGGTGCTGCCGTTCCACATCGCCGCAAAGCCCACCATGTCGCCCACGGCGTAGAGATGGCCGTCCGCCGCCAGCGCCAGGTCGCGCACGCCGCCGATGCTGCCGACGGCGGTCCAGGTTGCTGTGGCGCTGTTCCATTTGGCTACGTTACTGATGGGCTGGCTGCCCACGTGCGTGAAGTGACCGCCGAGATAGATGTTGCCGTTTGTATCCTGCACCAGGGCCGACACATCCCCATCCACGCCGGGAAACTGAAACCCGGCATCCCAGGCGCCCGATGCCGGGCCGTACCAGGGGCGTGCGGCCGCAGCACCGCTCAGCGGCGGGCCGCTCTCGGACGCCCTTCCGGCGTTGATCGGTCCCGGCAACCGGCCAGCCAGCAGCAGTGCCAGGACAACCATCACGCGGCTCGACCAGGCAAAGCGTTTCCATCGATCGGTTTTCATCGTTTGTACTCACTACGTGGTCCAACGGTCTGATTTATGACCAACCCTCAGTTGCCTTGTTATCAGAACCTATCGAACTGTGAAGTTCCCGCCAATGATCGGGTGGGAGCCGCCGAAGACACATCCCGGAGGGTTGCTATCCAGAAGCTCCAGAACATCCGGATTCGAGTGTCCGCTGCCGTTGTCGGTGACGACGAAGCCAACTTCGCAGCCTTCGTACTCCGGGAAGCGGTTGTCGCTCACAATGGTTCCCATGACAGTGGCCACGTTACCGGCAACCTGCAAGCTATCGACGCGAATCAGCCAAATCCAGCCGGCATAGGTCGGCGGCGGCTGACCTGGCGGCGCCAGGTACTGGGCAAGCCAGACCGACATGTTGCCGGTGACGTTGCCATCGGTGTCTGCTGCAGCGTTGATCGTGATCTGATCGATTCCCGACGGCGGGATCAGGTTGTAGATCCCATGACCGCGCACAGAGTGCACCGGCTGCCCAGCCAATGATACGGACGGCAGTGCCAGCAAGGCCAGCAGCGTCATCACAAGCACCAGTCTTTTCACACCGGTGCCCCGTTGCCCTTTGAAGGCTTTGTTTAGTGTCATCGAATGTCTCCTTTCGAAACGATGTGAGGGTTGGTCATACATCAGATTACAGACATGCCGGCCACAATCTACCAGTCTCACTCTGCGCATACGGTCTTCTCAACGGTCCGGCCTGGCTCCGGCGCCTCCGGCGCGTCCCGCCCCGCCATGACCTCCAGGTGCCGGCCGAGCTGGTCCCAACACCGGAAGTAGTGCGCCTCACCGCTCAAGACGTGCGTCACCTGCCCGCGCCACTCCGTCTCGCCTGCGCCTAGCTCCTCGCGCCACAGGCGGACGGTGAACAACTGTGAATGCGTCTCCAGGGTGTGGGATGTCATGGCGTGCGCCTCTCCACCGGCTTGCGCGCCAGCATAACCCATCGCCCGCTTCAAAATCGTTTCAGGAAAGATTTCACAGGTCAGGACCCGAGCAGGATCGGCTTTGGCGTCTTGATCGCTGACAAAAGGGAGGTTGCGCCAGATTTGTTCCTTCCTCTGGCACCAACTATCTGGGTGGATTGACATACCGTGCCGTTCCAGATAAAATGCACGTAATGTAGCAGGAGGTACTCCATGTCAACGGTTTCTTACAGAGAGGTATTGAACGCAGCACATCGGCTGCCACCGGATGCACAGGCCAAATTGGCAGCGACTCTACTGCGGGACTTAAATCTTCTGTCTCGAGGTAAAGACGAGGCGCCGGATGGAATCACCTTGTATCCCTTGCGCGGTATGAGCCAGGCGGAATTGACAGTCCTGGCTGGATCCGTCCTGGCCTCGGGTCCGCAAGAAGAGCTGGAGAGTATGTTGGAGAAGATTCGCCAGGGTAGTCTGTCGGCCCGGGAAGAGATTGCCTTGGACGACCTGCTGGCCCAGGCCGATCAGGTTGGTTTACTCAGAGCCCGCGCCCGATATACGCTTAGCCTGGCCAAAGAGGCTGGGGAGCCATTCTGAGTGAGCCTGCACATTCCAGCCAGTTTGCGCGAGCAGGTGCTGACCCAGGCAAGGGGCTACTGTGCCTATTGCCGCAGCCCAGAAGATCTCTTGGGGGTGGCATTTGAAATTGACCACATCATTCCGCAGGCAGCTGGAGGTGAGACGAGCATAGAGAACCTATGTCTCAGTTGCCCTGTCTATAATCGCCATAAAGCTGCCCGGCAAGTGGCATTTGATCCAGTAACCGGTGCAAACACACCACTCTTTCATCCGGTTGTGCAACGGTGGAATGACCACTTCACTTGGAGCGAGGACGGTACTACCCTAATCGGCTTGACACCAGAGGGTCGAGGCACGATTTTGTTACTGCGCATAAACCGGCCCGTGTTGGTACAGATGCGTCGCTACTGGGTTGCCCTGGGACTTCATCCATCTCTCTAATCACCGGCGGGACTTGGCCTCGATCCTGGGCAACCACCGCATCCCTCAAAAACCAACGCCGTATGGCTGACATGGGGAAACTGGTCAGGCTAACCGGCTTGCGTTTCGTGCAGCGCCTCGACTACCCGCCGCTGCAGGAGTTGGCGCCGGTACGGGCTCAGCCCGGCATAGGCCGCGGCCCGCAGCTTGTCGTGGCTGAAGGCGTAGCCGTCGCTGCCCTGCTGGCGCAGGATGCCCAGGCGCCACAGCTCGTCCACTGCCTCGGCCAGCGCCCACGGGTCCAACCCGCTGGCGTGCCGTACGATCTCCAGGGTGAACTGGCGGCCGATCACGGCCGCGGCCTGGGCCAGGCTGCGCGCACCTGGCGTGAGCTGCGCCAGGCGCTGCGCAACGACTGCCTGCACGCGGGGCGGCGGGCTGATGCGCTGTGGGCACAGCGAGCAAGGCGGATCGTGCCCATCAGCGATGTCAGGCAGGGCGTCGACGGGAACCAGCAGGTCGCCGCGCACGGTCTCCACCAGGAACAACGGGTTGCCCTCGCTGTCCTCGTAGAGGTGGTAGCGCTCGCAGGGCGTCAGGCTGCGCCCGGCCAGGCTGGCGGCCAACGCTGCGGTCTCGTTGCCGCTCAAAGGTCCGAGCACCAGCTCATGCCACTGCCCGCGGCGCTGCAAGTCCATACGCAGCGCGACCAGCGGCTGGCTCGCCTGCACTTCCGGGGTGTGGACGGTGCCCAGCACCAGCAGCCGCGCCGCACCAACCCTGCCCAATAGATAACACAGCCAGTCCAGGGTCTCCTGGTCGCAGCGGTGCAGGTCGTCGATCCAGAGCAGCAGCGGCCGGCCCGGTGCGAGCAGCGGCGCTGCCAGGGCCTCGAAGAAGCGCTGGCGCTGCCACAGCGGACCGGGTGTAGGCGGGGCGAGTGGCTGGCCCGACGCCTCGGGGACAAGGCGGGCAATTTCGGCCAGACGCTGGGGATTCAGCGCAGCCAGCCGGGGCTGGATGGCCGGGCTGCGCAGCCAATCGGCGACGACCGCGTAGGGCAGGCCATGGCTGGCCGCGTGGCAGCGGGCAACGGCCACGTCCCCTCCCTCCCGCCGCACCCAGGCAGCCAGCTCCTCAGCCAGGCGCGTCGTCCCCATACCTGCTTCCCCGGACAGCAAGGTCACACAAGGATTGCCCGCTGCCGCCTGGTGCCAGATATCCAGCAGGTGTGTCCACTCTTTCTGGCGGCCGACCAGGCGCGGTTCGAGAGGTGCGGGTAGAACCTCGCCGGCGCGAATGTTCGCCAGTTCGGGTTGGAGGAGACTCTGGTGGAGGGCCAGTGTGGCCGGGCTGGGATCGACCCCCAGCTCCTGGCGCAACCGCGCCGCACAGTGGTGGTAAGCGCTCAGCGCGCGTGCCTGGTCACCGTTGGCCATATGCAGCTGCATCAGCTTGCGATGGCCGGCCTCGTGCAGCGGTTCGACGCGCAGCAGGCGCTGCGTGTTGTTGATGGCCGCGCTGAGCTGGCCCTGCTGTGGCAGAAGCTCGATCAGCTGCTCCAGGGCCTGCACGAAGGCCTGGCGCAGACGCTCGCGCGGCGGGATGATCCACTCATCATAGCAGTCGGGCAGCAGGTCGCCGGTGTAGGCGTTCACGGCAGTTTGCAGGGCAGCCGCGTTGGCGGCCGGCGAGTGCGCCGTGGCGGCCAGGTCCAGCGCCTCTTCGAAGGTGGCCACGTCCAACTGGATACCGGTGCCGTTCACCCAGGCGATGGTGTGCCGCTCCAGGACCAGGCACTGCTCGCAGCCCGGCAGCGCGTGCTGCAGGCGGTAGAGCGCCGTGCGCAGGTTGCTCAGCGCCTGCTGCTCGTTGCTGTCAGGCCACAGTGCAAAGGCCAGCTGCCGGCGAGCGATGGGCGTCTGGCGGTGCAGCAGCAGGTAGGCCAGCAGATGTTGGATGCGGGCCTGACCCAGGCTTGCGGCCGAATGGCCGTCCCAGGTGAGGAGAAAGGCGCCCAAGAGGCGTACATCGAGGATGTTTGTGCTGTCCATGGAGTCCTTCAGTCGAAACGTGCACCACCCCGCTGGCAGAAGCAGCAGGTCCAGCGTGCAGAGAACGGTTCGTGCCCATGCCGCGAGCCTTGTATGTCGCCTTATTCCAACGTCAGCGGTGCCAGGAACCACTCGACCAGATTGCCCTCGCTGGCCCAGCCGGCCGGGCCTGCGGCGCCGATGCGCTGCACCTGCCACCAGACCGTCTTGTTGCTGCACTGCGGCCGGCCGGTCAGCGTGACTACCGTACCTTGGGGCAGGCCGCCGACGCGCGTTGCCTTCGGGTCAGCCTCCTTGCGGATGTTGAGGCCATCCGACGGCAGCACGTAGGCTTGCTGCCCGGCCTGGAGATGAGTGTACAGCGCCGTGCCCATGGTGTCTCGGCAGGCTACGGTGCTCTCCCACCTCTGCAGAAAGGCTTGATCTTTCTCGTTCGCTGCCGTCCAGCCCTCGATCACCTCGAAGCGGTCGGCAGCCAGTTTCTGGTCGGTCCGGCCGCGCACGTACCACCAGACGTGAGTGCCATCGTCGTGAGGGTAAGCGCCTGTCCAACCAACTGGACGGGACAGGACGGCCAGCACGGCGTGTTCCGGGATCTTGCCCGTGACCGTACCATTCGGTTTGTTGCGCAGGTTGTTGGCGCCTTGGCCGGGGATGACAATGGCCAGGTCGCCAGCGTTGGGCGGGTTCGACATCGGTGGTGCTTCCTTTCTCGACATGTTCGCAGGGCTACGACGTTCTGGCGCACCTGGCTGCACGGAGTGACTCTGGCGTGCGTCACCGCGTGCGTTCTCTGTCGCATACTGGTTGGTGACAGTCACACCATTCGTCAAACAGCGACGCACGGCGCGCGCACGGACCAGGATACAGGAAGGAACAGATTTTGTTGCAGAGACTGGGTGATAATATGGGGCAACTACAGCGTTTGCCCAGAAGCAACCACAATTAAAACACGAAGCGTTGATGTTGTCAAAAACCAGGGATCTGACACACCTGAGTTCCAGTCTCCCCTGGCCAAGCTGCGAGCGCAACACAGCAGGCCGCCAGCACTTCAGATGTGTTTGCGCGAGTTTGGCCCCTTCGGTCAGACCCGACCGCTTACGATGCGCCGAAGCGGTCCAACATGCTGGCCGGCGTCAGCAGACGGACGTGGTGGGTTGTGGCCCAGCGCTGTACGTCATCTGTGAAACCTGACCGAGAAAAGAGCAAATGCAGCGTGTCTGGACGCACGCGGTTGCCCAACGCACGCACATGTTCCAGGTATCGTTCCAGTTCCTGGTAGGTTACCGCCTGCAGGTGCCATTTGGCCTCACCCAAGACAGCAGTGCGACCCTCTTCATCCAGCCCCACGATGTCCAACTGGTGATCTGGGTTCCACCAGGTACCAACCCGGCCGACCCGTTCAGGTAATGCCCCCGCCACACTCGCCATCCGCACCCAATCACGGCACATGGCCTCGAACGGCAGCCCCATGTAGTCGGGCAGTCGGGTCATGATGAGGTCTGCAATGCGCTCGGTATCACCGAACTCGATATGGCCCTGGTTGGACTCGATGAACCGGAACCAGAATCGGAAGAAATTATCGGCCAGGTGATACTGGGTGTAGTAGGTGCGCGTAGGATGCGTTTCGGTAACGGGCAGGATTCGTTCGACAAGACCAAGGTCACCCATTAGCGGATCCATCACACGCCCAAGGGCCGATGCGTTGATCCCAACGGCATCGGCAATTTCTGACCAGCGGTGCCGGCCGTGGGCAATGGCGCGGAGGACGGCAAGCGCGCTGCGTGCATCGTACACCTGGTGATGCGCCGCGAAGACCGCCTGTGGCTCGACATACAGACGCGACGAGGGCGATACGATCGCATTGACAATGTTGTCGCGCAAGGAACGCTCTGGACGGAAGAAGGTTAGATACAGCGGCACACCGCCCAGGATGCCGTACGAGGTGAGGGCAACGACCGGATCGACATAACCAACCAAATCCGCAGCAGCGCGGAAGTCAAGCGGCCGCACCGGCAAACGACCGGTGATGCAGCCTGCCAGCGGTGATGGCCCAGTGAGTAGGCCTTCCATCATTTGCACCGCTGAACCACACAGAACTAACATGAGATCGAGTGTGTGCCCACGCGCATCCCACCAATTCTGCAGCACCGACGGCAAACTGGCATCGCGCGCGGCCCAATAGGGGATTTCATCGAGCACGAGCAACAGGCGCGACACCTGCGTCAACTGCTCGATCAGTGCAAACACGGCCGGCCAGGAGCTGGGCGGTTGCGCCATCAGCACCGGATCGCCCGACAAGTCAGCCAGTGCCTGGCCCAATGCGGGAAGCTGTTCGGCGGTGTCCGTCAAGAAGCAGCGGTAGTAGACGGCACGCTTGTTTTGGGCAAAATGCTCCAGCAGGTACGTCTTGCCGACGCGACGCCGGCCCGTGACGGGGATACACTCTGCACGGTGCGAGTTCCAAAACCCTTCCAACGCAGCCAATTCACGTTCGCGATCGACGAAGACCATAGATATCCCCTGTCAAACATCTTCTTGCCAAGCATGAGCATGATTGTACCATCTAATTACTCCCATACAAAATAGTATTATTTGAAATAGTATCTTCTATGGAACTAATTGCGACTCACTCCGTTGGGCTTTTATTGCCCGATAGCGCTCACGCGTGTCTTCCGGCAGCCCCTGCAGCAAGGCATCCCATTCTTCTTCAGTACACCAGAGCGCCAGCAGCCGCCGGCGTCCCGGCCGGTCTTTGCTGGGTCGGCCAAGACGCTTGCCGGGGCCGGGCAAACGGTGCCCACCCCAGCGCGCAGGCTGACGCGCTGCTGCTGTGAGCGGGCTGAGGTAACGAACCTCCTCACACCAGTAGTTCCAACGCAGAAAGACGTCGAGCGCGTTTTCGCGGGCCAGCCGGGTCGCCAGGGGGCTGCGGGCAACACTGGTGAAGAAAGGTTCGAGGCGCACATGCGGCGTACAGTGGGCCATGATGTGCTGGAACTTGGGATTGGGCGTGGCCTGGTGAGCCAGGTCACAGAGCACACCTAGTACCGGCATATCGCCCGCGGCTTGCGTCCGGTCCAGAAGCGTCTGCGCGTCGATCGCATCGATGTGGGTGCGCAGCCAGTCGACCACGATCCACGTCAGCCGCGCCGAGTCACGGCAAAGGGCAGTGGTCTCGGCCAGAACTTCCTCGGCTGCTCGTGCCTTATCTACCTGCCGCTGACCGGCCACCAGCACAGCCCCCCCCAGCTGGCCCCATTCCTGAAAGACGTAGTCTAGTCGAGATTCCACCCCTGCTCCTCCAGAAAGTACTGCATGCGCTGCGCCCAGTCAGGTCGCGTGCGGCTCAGATGGTGCATGGTTGCGACGACGTCACTCCGGTCAGCGCCACCCAGTTGTGGAAGCAACAGCGCCAAATCCTCAAGGTCTTGTGCACGCAGGGCGATGATCTTAAGCACAACCTGGTCTGGCAATCCGAGCGCATACAACTGCAAATGCTCGAAAGTATACCCAAGAGGCTGCAAGCGAATGCGAAACTCAGGTGGTAACACACCTACGAAGCCCTTCGCACCATCGTTCAGCCAATCTTCTGGCAGGCCCACCTCCGCTGCGACAGTCGCCACCGCGTTGCGCAGTTGGCGAGGGTTGCCCTTCAGCACAATCGCATCCACGTCGCGGGTGGCACGGCTGGCCCCAAAGTGGAGGATCATAGCAGCGCCACCCACAATCACGATGTCATAGGCAGAGGTGAGCCGGGCATCCAATTGCCCGAGCAATGTGAGAAGTTCAGATTCATCCATGCGCCTGGTACCTCGACGCCGCCAACTCGATTATGAATATAGTATACCATAAGCAAGACTGTGAAGCAAATAGATCGACGATACGGCACGAGCCCGGGTTATATTGTCCGCAACTCCCCCTCAATTCGCTTCTGCCCCATGAGTGCCGTCAACACCAAATACTCCCCGGTCCATCCCTCGACATCGACGCCTGGCACAATCACACCGTGGTGGATAAGGGCAGCCAGTGCTTTGTCGGTTTCCTCGCGCGACCAGCCAAAGAGGGAAGCCACTTCACGCGCCGGCGATGCGCCGACTGAATGAAAGTACAGCTCGACCAGGTGACGCCGCGCTTCCGCCTGGCGGATGTGCCGTGCCTGTTCGGGCAGGTCAGGATAGAAGCGGTGCACCAGGTCGTAGATGAAGGCGTACTTCCACGCCCCCACCGGTGCCACACCGACCGGCAGCACCTTAAAATCGACCTGCAGTACCTCCAGGGCGCGGTTGAAGCGCGCGTCTCCCGCTTTGTCGGTCTGGCGGGCCAACTGGCGCAGGCGAATCGCATCGAGCGGCCCTTCCGCCAGCAGCGTCTCGTAGATCGTTTTGGCTTCCCAGGTCAGCCGCCCTTCCTGGTACTGCAAGAGGTAGTCGTGCTCGGGCTCGCCGTAGTTTTCGGAGAGGGCGTAAAAATAGGGCACAACGTCGAGCGCGATGAAGGTGGCGCGCTTGCGCAGCACCTTGGCGTAGTACCAGCGCCGCGCACCGAGCAGCTCGTCCTTCCAACGCCAGGTGACGTGGCCGGGATCGTCGTGCTCGTTGGGCACCGGCCGGTCGCCGGCCACCGCCACCCACAGGCTGGGCAGGGTGACCCCTTTGACCGGCCAGAAATGGACGAAGCCGCGCGCATTGACGAAGGCAACCGCCTCTTCCTGGGTTGCCAGGCGCTGGCCCGGCTGCACGTGGTAGGTCGCGGCGCGGAATTCCTGCAGGCGCGCCAGGCTAATCGTGGGCATACAGCATTGCTCCGGTGGGGGAGGCGTTCAACTGGCCAGCAGGTCGATCAACTGGTTTCCGGTGTCGCTCATGGCACGGATCGTCTCCCGCGCCCGGCGCAGCTCTGGTTCGTAGGTGGCAACGAAGGCCGCGTGTTCCTGGCGTGCCGTCGTCAGGTCGCCGGCTGTCACCGCCTGGTTGATGTTCACCATCGCGGTGAGCGCTTGGTTGGTGACGGCTTCGATTTGTTCGGTGAAGTCGTTGTCGTAGCCGCGGAACTGCTGTAGAAACTGACCCAGAGCCTCCACTTGCTGTGCCTCCGCTGGTGTCAGTGTCGGTGTCATCGCAACCGCCGCTGCACACAGGTCATTGAACGAAATGCCCAGGTCAGTCATGGCAAGATCATTGAGGTAAGAGATGATCTCGTTGCGCTCTGCCCGAAGTGTGGAATCATCAAAGGGACGGGCTTTGCGCACATTCTCGGCCAGGCGCTGCTCGTATACCAGGACGACGGGATAGTCGTTGTGATCGCGCGTGAGCCGGCCCTTGAGCACCGTGACGCCCAGCTCATACCGCGCATATGGATCGTCGGCATCGACCGTGCCCTGACGCCTGGACTTGATTTGCACGTCGTAGATACGCTGGATCTGGCTGCAGCGCGTGCGCTCCAAATCGAAGGTGCGATCATTGACATAACGTTTGAAATCGCGATAGAAGGCGGTCACCGCCGCGGCATCATCGACGTTCAGATCTTCCACCGATCCGATCACGCGCAGCTCCAGGGCCAGTGACCGCTGGAACTCGTTAAGCAGGTTCAACAGCGCCGCCGCGTTGTCCTTCAACACCTCCGGCGGCAGCGCCGCGATCATGTCAGACAGCTGGCGGCGCTGCTCGAAAACTTGTGGTGGGAACATGGTTTATCCTCGCAATAGTCAATGTTGGATGCGATCATTCTAGCCAGCAGGTGACTGCTTGTCAACTTCCGAACTTGATGGGGTCCCACTCCAGCTTCACTATCAACTAATCCAAAATCTAAAATCCAAAACCTAAAATTGGACTGTTTGACATCCCTACGCTTGTGCCGTAAAATGCGCACTGGGAACATCCCTTCCCATTGAGCCATACCTGTAACCTGAGCGACATGACGATCACAATCAACGAGCCGGCCATCAACACCTGGCAGCGCTGGCGCCTGCGTTTTGCGGAATGGCAGCGCATTGCACGCCGCTGGTGGCACACGCAGCAGTTCCGCCGCCAACCAGGCGCCGAAACCTGGCTGGCCGAACAACGCAGCGATCTCCACAACCCCAACCCCCGCCGCCGCTGGCAGGCCGCCGCGGCGTTGCGCGGTCTGTGGCTTCCACACGATGACGTGCACACACTGCGCACGGCCCTGGCCGACGCCGAGCCGTTCGTGCGCTGGGAGGCAGCCTTGACGATTCAAGACATTGGCGGCCAGGCCGCCATCAGCATCCTCCAACAAACCCTGGCCAGCGAAGACCCGCTCGGTGTGTCGATGGCCGCCGAATCACTGGCCGAGCTGGGCGAACGGTCCTCGCTACCGCGCCTGGTCGAACTCCTGCAGCACGACGATCCCGGCGTGCGCGTCAGCGCCGCTGCCGCGGTGGGCCGCCTGGCGACACCCGAAGACAGCGTGGCCGTGCAGGCCCTGGTGGTCGCCATGGACGATCTCATCCCCGGTGTGCGCCAGGTCGCCGCACAGGCCCTGGGACGGGTAGGCTCCCCCGCCGCCGCCGCACCCCTGGCCGCACGCCTGCGCCGTAAGGACGAATATCTCCTGGTGCGCCGCGCCGCCGCCTGGTCGCTTGGCAAACTGGGGCCCGATGCGGTTGCCATCGAAGCCCTGACCATGGCCCTGACCGATCGCGACGGCCAGGTACGCCAGATCGCCGCGCAGGGGCTGGGCATGATCGGCCACGCCGAAGTGATCGCCGCTCTGCGCCCACTCACCCAGGACACGAGCGACACCGGCCGCGGCACCGTGGCGGCCGCCGCAATCCAGGCCATCGAAGAAATCGAGGCCCGCCGTACCGCGCTCACGCCCCCCACGCCCGAAGTGCCCGTCGACCACGGCGAAACCAGCCTCGACGAACGCAAACAGCGCCTGGGTCTGGCGGCCCCGGAACCCGAACCACCGCCAGCACCGCTGCCCGTCGCCGAACCCGCCGCGCAAACCCCGACCGTACCCGCTGCCGCCGCGCCCGCCGAGCAACCCGCCGCAGCACCATCCGCGCCACCAGAACCCACCACGCCGCGCAAATCCCGTAAGTCACGCAAATCCAAACGACCACCGCCGGCGCCGAATGTGGCCTCCAACGAGGAGTAGGGGTTGGGGGATAGGGATCAGGGGTTGGAGGTTAGGGATCAGGGGTCAGGGAGCTGAATTCGCCGGTCCGAAGGCGGTGGCGGTTGTACAGTTGCCATCTTTTTGGAAAGATGGCAACTGTGCGCCAAATTCGATCAAAAAAGCCCGGGAAGTTATTCTTTTACGAGCCCTTAGTGGTTTATTGAAGCCCGCAGGTTAAGGAAAGCGGCGTAGCGGTGGGCGGCGTCTTGGAAGGCGTAACGTTGGGGATCAGTGGGGGGCATGAACCAGGTGGGGGTGACGGTGACGGTGTCTTTTTTGAGGGTACGTTTCCAGGTGCCTTCGACCACACCATCGATGACGATGACGGGATTGAGCATGCCGCCGCCAGCGTTGATGCGCTTCACCTGCTGCGGGTCGAGTACGGCGCGGCGGTCCTGGTAGCCGACCAGGTATTCGTCGAAGGCCGGCAACAGGTGGACGGTGGGTGAGGGTGAAGTCACGACCGGAGTGGACATGGCCCGCCAGCAGGCCTGGCCATCGATGACCTCCTCCACGAGGTAACCCTGCATCATTGCCAACCCTGCGCGCGTATCGGATTTGGTCAGGCCCGACCACCATACGAAGTCCTGCAGCGTCGCCGGTCCGTGGCTGGTGAAGTAACGTCGAGTCAGCTCCGCCAACGCCTCTTCGTGCGCCAGTGGCTTCGCCGCTGGCACCCATTCCTCCAGCAGTACAAAGGTCGGCTGTTTGCCATCCCGCGCCCCAAAACAGATCAGCCCTTCCTGCGCCAGGCGCCCTATGATGTGAATTCCCCGCTGGCCGGCTGTTGGGATGCCACCCATTTCCAATTGCTGGTACAGTTCCGCCCGCGTCAGCGCCCGCCCGCCCTGCAGGGCCACGCTGAGGAGATCACAACTGCGGTCGAAGGCAGCTTCGTCCAAACCGAGCTGGCGATAACGCCCGGCAGCCAGGACGATTGCCCGCGACGCCGCCAGCGCCAGCATCCACCGCACGTCGTCCGCCGCCACAAAGTGCAGCGTCCCACGCAGCGGCCACGTACGCACAATGCGGCGATCCATCAGGGCTTGCTCGACGTCGGCCTCCGTGGCATTGGGTACCCGCAGTCCCACCGCCCACAGGGCACCGAGGAAATCCTGCGCCTGCACGGCCCCCATCCATCCGACCACGTCGTGAGACCCAACCGGTTCGCTGTGGCCGATTCGCTGGTTCACCAGCCGCTGCTGGGCGATCGACGAAGTCACAGTACATCCCCATCGCGCTCACCACCCTCTATCGAATCCGGTGATTCAAGCACTTGCCCGTCTCTCATACCTAACCCCTGAACCCCATCCCCCAACCCCCGAACCCCATCCCCCAACCCCTGAACCCCATCCCCCAACCCCCGAACCCCATCCCCCAACCCCTGAACCCCATCCCCCAACCCCCGAACCCCATCCCCCAACCCCTGAACCC
>CAYUCC010000095.1:0-17336 GCA_964443225.1 uncultured Anaerolineae bacterium | reverse complement strand
CCACCGGGCGCCGTTCCCCGAGACGGGTGAACTCATCATCGGCGAGGTCGAGACCATCCCCAGAACCCAACCCCCAACCCCTACCCCCCTACTCCACACTCCATACTCCCACCTCATCAAAATCCGCCCGCACGCCCCCTTCGTCGAACGACGCCGCAAAGAGCAGCACCTGCCCATCGGCCAACGTGGCATCTTCTACCGTGGCCAGGGTCTCACCGTTGACGGTGAAGTGAAACACCTGGTCGCGCGCTTCGACCCGCACGTTGTTGAGATATCCGAGTTTGAGAATGGCGTCCGACGGCGTCCAGGGAATGATCTCCTGCACCTGCCCACCCGCCACGCGCGTGAAGCTGAAAAGGCCGTCGGAGCTGAGGCCGAAATAGTAGAAGTTGCTGCTGTCACGCTGACGCAGGATCAGCCCGTACGCTCCACCCGCCGGCCCATCGACCTGACCAGCGCTCATTTCGAGCACAAAATTACCGTAACTGCCGGGCAGCGCCTGCCGCGCCATGCTGTTTGGCTCACGCGCCACCAGGTAGTAGCGCCCTTCGACGTAACCCTTCTGCTCGGTGGCGTTTTCTTCCTGCGGCCACGCCGCATCCGGCACCTCGAAGTCCTGGCGCAGAACCAGCGTCAGGTCGGGGGTGGGTGTTGCTGTGGTACCAGCGTTCTCCAGCGCACGCGTGACGGCGTCGAGGCCAAACAAGGCACCAAAAACCAGGCACACGCACAAGGCCAGAACACCCATCGCCACCCCAGCCCATACCACGCCGCGGGTGACGACGCTCGTCTCGTCACGAACGGTACCCGCCGCCGCCATCACCGGCACATCGGCCATCGCCGCGGCGCTGCCGAACTCGGCTGGCACCGGATTTTGTGGCTCGGCGTGTGACGTACGGTAGGCGGCGTACACGTCGCCGCGCCCCGCCCCCTGCAGGTTCGGGTTGCGGCCCAGCTCCTTGGCGCCACTCAGCAGGTGCGCTTTGACTTCGACCGCCAGCAGGTCGGGGTTCGCTGCCAGCAGCAGCGCCGCGGCACCCGAACAGTGGGCGGTGGCCATGCTCGTGCCCGACGCCTCGGTGTAGTAGTCGCCGTGGGTCGCCCCCATGTGGGTCCCGCGTGCGCGCGTCGCCGTGATCAGGGTTCCCGGAAATACCAGGTCGGGTTTGATGCGGCCATCGGCGGTGGGTCCGCGTGCCGAAAATTCGGCCAGACCATCGGCGTCGGTACTGGCGCCCACCGTGATCACCTGGCGGGCACATCCCGGCGCACCGATGGACAGTGCGGTTGGACCGCTGTTGCCCGCCGCCGCACAGACCACCACACCCTGCTGCACCGCCGCGTCACAGAACAACGACAGGGCATCGCTGCCATCGCCGTAGTGTTCGCTGCTCAACGACAGGTTGATGACCTGCGCACGGTGCCAGACCGCCCAATCGATGCCCGCCATCACGTCGCTGGACCAGCCGGTCCCAGTGTCCCCCAACACCTTGCCGATCAGCAGGTGTGCCGCCGGCGCCATGCCGGTGTAGCGCCCCTGGCTGAAACTGCCGCTGCCGGCGATGATGCCTGCCACGTGCGTGCCGTGGCCGTGACGGTCGGTCACCACATCGTCGCCCGCAAGCACCGCCGTCTCGACAATCCGTCCCATCAAATCGGGGTGCGCCAGATCGATGCCGGTGTCCAGGACGGCGACGCGTACGCCGCGCCCCGTCGTGTCGAAGTTCCACAGGCGCGGTGCCTGCACGAGGGGGGCGGAATAATCGAGACACACGTGCACGGGCAGGTCATACCAGATACGATCGATGGCGGGATCGTCGAGTAAGGAGAAGATTTGGCCGGGTGTCGCCGATACGGCAACCGCTGGCATCAGGCGGTACTCGTGCCGCCAATCCACGATACCCTGTCCCGGCTGGAGCACCGGCCGCAGCCCACGGCTGGCATCGAAGCGTACGATGATCGGGAAGACCGCATCGGCTGGGGCGGTATCCAGCTGCGTCTGCAGGTATGTATGTAGTTTTCCTCGGTTCATGCCCAACCCAGTGCCGGCGTAGCGAGCTAAAAATCGGAACAGCACGCCGATTATACCATCGGCCCACACTTTGCCCAATAATCCACTTTCCCACGGTTCCAAACCGGCCGCCCGCCAAGGTCCCACAAGGTACCGCTTCGTTTGTGGGCTGTATCGCCCTGTGGTATAATCCCCGCGTCTTCATCCTGGAACCAATCGCCCGATTCCATCTGACAATCCCACGGGAGGCCCGGCATGATCGAGGTAACTATTGATAGCGTGCGCGTCAGCCTGATGTCACAGCACCGCGTCGTCGTCCTTAAAGAGACCGACGGCGAACGCTATCTCCCTATCTGGATTGGACCGTTCGAGGCAGATGCCATCACGATTCAGCTGCAGGGCGTCGAAGTCGCGCGCCCGATGACCCACGATCTGCTCATGCGTTTCATCACCACCCTGGGTGCCCAGGTCCAGCGGGTTGTCATCAGCGACTTGCAGAATGAAACCTTCTACGCGCTCATCATGGTCGACGCCACGGGCGAACTGCTCGAGGTCGATGCGCGGCCCAGTGATGCGATTGCCCTGGCGGTCCGTGCACGTGTGCCAATTTATGTCGAAGACAGTGTCATGGACCGTGCCGGTATCCTGCCGGAACAGGATGTTCAGGAAGGCGCCACCGAGCAGTCGCCGCAGGCTCGCGTGCGGGAAGGCGAAGAGGAAGAAGGGCTCGAGATCTTCCGCGATTTTGTCGAGGGCCTGGACCTGGAAGGGTTTGCCGACGCCTGAGCACGCCCTGCTGGCATTCATCGAGTTGAAACCGACGGCGAGGCACCATGCCTCGCCGTCTGCTGTCCAGAAACCCTGGCAGAAAAACGTGATATTTATGCTATGAGCACACTCGACAAGACCATTCCCGCCAGCCTGGAGGCCGAAGAGGCCGCGCTCGGCTCGCTGCTCATCGATCCCGACGCCATCATCAAGGTCGCGTCGTTCCTGCGCGCCGAAGATTTTTACAGTGAAAAGAACGGCTGGATCTACCAGGTCATTCTCGATCTGCACGAGCGCCGCGCCCCCGCCGATTTCGTCACGGTCTGCGAAGAGCTGGCCAGCCGCAGCCAGCTGCACGAAGTGGGCGGCGATGCCTACGTCACCGACCTGATCAACGCCGTCCCCACGGCGATTCATATCGAACACTACGCCCACATCATCGAGCGCAAATCGACGCTGCGCCGGCTCATCACCGCCGCCGGGCAGATCGCCCAACTGGCCTACGATGAATCACGCGACGTGGACGAGGTCGTCGACCAGGCCGAGCAGGTCGTTTTTGGCGTCTCCGAACGGCGTGTGCGCCGCGACCTGGTGCCGATCCAGCACATCATGGGCGACGTGGTCGACCGTATCGATTACCTGGCGCGTCACCGCGGTGAGGTGCTCGGCGTGCCCACCGGTTTCCGTCTTTTGGACAAGATCCTGGGTGGGCTGCAAAAATCGGACCTGGTCATCCTGGCGGCACGCCCTTCGGCGGGCAAAACCAGCCTCGCGCTCAACCTGGCCGCCAACGCCGTCAAAAAATACCACCAGCGTGTCGCCTTTTTTAGCCTGGAGATGTCCAACGACCAGCTGGTGCAGCGTATGCTCGCCTCGGAAACCGGGATCGACCAGCAGCGTCTGCGCCTGGGCGACATTCACGACGACGAATGGCCGGTGCTGATGGAGGCGGCGGGTGTGCTGGCCAACACCCCGCTCTTCATCGACGACACCCCCGCTGTCTCGGCGCTGGAGATGCGCACAAAGGCGCGCCGCCTCCACGCCGAACACGGCCTCGACCTGGTGGTCGTCGACTATTTGCAGCTGATGCGCGGCACCGGCAACCGCAACGAGAACCGCGTCCAGGAAATCTCCTACATCTCACGTGCCCTCAAGGAGCTGGCGCGCGAGATGAAGGTGCCGGTTTTGGCGCTGTCCCAGCTGTCGCGCGCCGTCGAGCAGCGGGCGGACCATCGGCCAGTGCTGAGCGATTTGCGTGAGTCTGGTTGTCTGGCCGGTGATTCGCTGGTGTACCTACCCGACAGCCGGCAGTACGTCCCAATCCGTGACCTGATCGGCACCGCCGGATTCCACGTCCTGGGTATGAATACCGAGACTAAGAACCTTGAGCCCGCGGTGGTCACGAGAGCTTTTGGCACGGGCAGCAAGCCGGTGTTTCGCATGGTCACCCACTGTGGTCGCACGATTCGGGCAACGGCCAATCACAAATTTATGACGCCCAGTGGTTGGGAGCGATTGGACAGGCTGAACGTAAGTGATCGCGTTGCATTGCCTGCAGACACAGGCGCTGCTATCCAGTGGGGCCAGGTCATATCGGTGGAGCCCGATGGCGAGGAAGAGGTTTTTGATCTCACCGTCGCCGGTTTGCACAACTTCGTCGCCGATAACATCATCGTCCACAATTCAATCGAACAGGACGCCGACATCGTGATGTTTGTCCATCGCGAAGAAATGTACGACGCCAATACCGAACGCAAGAACATCGCTGACATTATGGTAGCCAAACACCGCAACGGCCCCACGGGCACGGTATCGCTCTACTTCCGCAAAGAGCTGACTCTCTTCACCGACCTGGAAGTGGTGCGCGAGCACCTGGAGCCGGAATGAGTGCCGTCATGAAAGGTTTTCCTGGTTTCCCGGCGGGTGATCTGCCGGCCGTGGTGGTGCCCACGTTCTTCTTCAGCGATCTACTGCCGCTGATCGACGACCTGGCCGAGCTCAAGGTCACGCTGCACGTGATCTGGCTGCTCGACAATAAGCCGGGCACGCTGCGTTTTGTGCAGAAAGGTGAGATCGTCGCCGATGAGCGGCTGCGCGCGGGCCTGTCCAATCGGGCGCTCGACGATGGTCTGGAGCGCGCCGTGGCCCGCGGCACCCTGCTGCCCATCGTGGTCGAACGTTATGGGCAGACGATCACCTGGTATTTTCTCAACGATGAGCCCGGACGCGAGGCAATCCGGCGCATCGAACGCGGCGTCGTACCGGAGTTCGACGATCCCCTGGCCGACGGCACCGGGCTGCGTACCGCGCGACCCAACATTTTTGTCCTGTACGAGCAGAACATCGGCCTGCTGCAGCCGATCATCGCCGATGAGCTGCGCGAAGCCGAGCTGCGTTATCCCGCCGAGTGGATCGAGGATGCGTTCCGGATCGCGGTCGAACAAAACAAACGGGCCTGGCGCTACATCCGCGCCATCCTGGAGCGCTGGGCCACCGAGGGACGTGACGCAGGCGCCGAGCCATCGCCCAAACCACGGTCCCGCCGCAGCAAGAGCAAACGCGTCGACCCCTACGCCTGGTGAGAACCGATCGAGGTGACCTGTGACGACTCTGGCCGAAGTGCTGGCACGCCTGATGCGTGACCACCCAAATGCGCAGGCAACCCACATTCCGGATGCGCAAGCCAAAACTGACCCACCCACCTGCCCCATTTGTGGGGGCAGAGGGTATGTCGTGTACGATGTGCCGGTGGGACATCCCGATTTTGGCCGGTCGCAGGCGTGCCGCTGCACACTGCGTGCGCAGGCCGAGGATCATGCCGCCCAGCTGCGGATCCTGAGCAATGTCAGCCATCTGCAGCGCCTGGTGTTCGAGCGATTTCTGCCCGACGGTATCGGGCTGTCGGATGACCGGCGGCGCAGCCTGCGCGCCGCTTACGAACATGCCCGCCGTTATGCGCAGCACCCCGAAAATTGGCTGGTATTGACCGGCGGGGTGGGTACGGGCAAAACCCACCTGGCGGCGGCCATCGCCAACGAGCGCCTGGCCCACAACGAGCCGGTGCTTTTCGTCGTCGTGCCCGATCTGCTCGATACGCTGCGCAGCGCCTTCAGCCCGCAGTCCGAAACCACTTTCGACGAGCGTTTCGAGCAGGTGCGGTCCGCGCCGCTGTTGATCCTGGATGACCTGGGCGCTCACAGCACAACCCCGTGGGCGCAGGAAAAGCTGTACCAGATCATCAACTACCGCTACAACACACGCCTGCCCACCGTAATTACGACGAACTATCGCCTGGACGAGATCGATGAACGGGTCCGTTCGCGCCTGATCGATCCCGAAATCAGCACGGTGATCGAAATCAATGCGCCCGATTTCCGCGCCGGCAAGGACGCCACCGACCCTGGCCTGAGCAGCCTGGCCATGCACGAAGACCAAACCTTCGCCAGTTTCGATCCGCGGGCACATGAACTGCCCGCCGAGCAGCGTGAGAGCCTGCGCCGCGCCCTGACGGCAGCACAGCGTTTTGCCGACAGCCCCACGGGCTGGCTCGTCTTCACCGGTCCCTACCACTGCGGCAAAACCCACCTGGCCGCCGCGATTGCGATGGAGCGCAGGGCCGCGCAAACGGACCACCCGTTGTTCGTCTTCGTGCCCGATTTGCTCGACTTTCTGCGGGCCGCATTCAACCCGGCGAGCACCCAGTCGTTGGACAAACGTTTCGAACAGGTGAAAAAGGCCAGCCTCCTGATCCTCGACGACCTGGGAGCGGAGAGCAGCACCAGTTGGGCCAACGAGAAGCTGTTCCAACTGCTCAACTACCGTTACGTCGCCAAACTGCCCACGGTGATCACCGTGGCGAAGGACAACCTGCCCCTCGAAGAGCGGCTGCATACGCGGGTGTTCGATCCACGCCGCAGCGAGGAAGTCGCCATGAGCGCCCCCGCCTACCGCGCCGGCAAGGCGCGACCCACCGCGTATGATGCGACGCACAAAGGCCGCGCACGCCGCAGCTGAAAAAGGAAAACCGACATGCAAATTGCTGTGCTTTCCGACATCCACGACAACGTCTGGTCCCTGGCCGCCGTGCTGGAGCAGATTCAAACTACCGATATGCTCATCTGCTGTGGCGATTTGTGCTCGCCTTTCATCGTGACACAGCTCGGTGAAGGCTTTGCCGGCCGCCCCATCCACGTCGTCTTCGGTAACAACGACGCCGATTTGTTCCGCATCACACGTAACGCAGCCCGTTTTCCCAAGGTACAGATCCACGGCGCCTTCTATGCCGACACCTTCGACGGGCGTACGCTGGCGGTCAATCACTACGACGACATCGCCCTTGCCATTGCGCACGGCCAGACGGTCGACGTCGTCTGTTATGGGCACAACCACGAGTTCAAGATCGAGACCATCGGCCAGACCCTGACGATCAACCCTGGGGCGGTGATGGGCTACAACCCCATTCAGCGCTCCGACATCCCCTGCACCTTCGTCATCTACGACACCGTGACCCACCTGGCCCACGGCTATCGCCTTGGCGCCGGGTATGGCCAGCTGGGAGATGACCGGCAGGTGCTGGCGTACGGGTGATGCGCGGACATCCGGCGCCGCTGGAACCACCCCCCCTTCCCCAACGTCCTCACCTCCATGCTGTGCCGCTCGCCTGGCGTACTTGGGGATTTCACCCATCGATGGTACAATGTTCCCCATGCGCCGTGAGGCGCATTTTGTGTGTACTTGTGCGCACCACCGTAATGCGCCGAAACCTGGCGAGACTTTCGTCTCGAGGCTATAGACACGAGGTCATAGACACATGGAAGGAATCGTGAAAAAGATCGTGCCGGCCCTCCTGGTGGTCACCTTTGCCCTGGCCGCCTGCGGCCAGGCCCCGACACCGGTGGCCGTGGCAACCCGAACCCCCATGCCAACCTTTACACCGACGCCGGACGCAACCGCCACACCGGTCCTGGCGCCGACCCAAACGCCCACACCGGAGCCGACCGCAACCCCCACCCCCGAGGGGACACCCACCGCCACACCCACCAACACACCGAGCGCCAAACCGGTGGTGGTGGTGCGTTCACAGACGGCCAACGTGCGCAGCGGCCCCAGTACAGCGTATCCCACTATCGGTCGCGTCAGCAGCGGTCAGCGCTACGATATCGTGGGCAAAAACGCCGACGCCAGCTGGTGGCAAATCTGCTGCGTCGGCGGCCAGCAAGGTTGGATTACCGGCGAGCTGGTAGCGACCGAGGGGGACGTCGGCGCCGTGGCCGTGGCGGGCAATATTCCTGCCCCACCGGCCCAGCCAACACGACCGCCAGCGCCGCGTGCAACACCGACCAGCCCGCCGCCGCCGCCGCAACCAACGACGCCACCGCGACCCACGTTTCCATTCAGCCTGGTGCGCGGATCAGAAACGTGCTCGCCCAACGAAGGTACGACCTACTTCAACGGATTTGTGCGCTACCGCAACAATACGCCGCGCAACGGTGTGTGCGTCCACATCGCCTTCTACGGACCACGCCAGACCAAATGCTCGGGCTGTGGCGGTGTTGGTGACGGTGTCTGGGGCTTTTCGCCCTTTGGTGGCGGTGCCCCACCCGCCGGTACCCCCGTCGAGATCTTTGTCGTCGAATGCCCGTCAGGCTTTCCCGATGGTGGCCAGAATGAAGGAACCGGCTTCGGTAACCTGACGCCGCTTTCGGAGAAATTCACGTACACCATCAACGGCGGTATCCAGTGCACGGGCATCACGTTCGTCGGTGACTGATTCCAAACACGACGACGGGGCGAACGGGTCCCACACGACTCGTCGCCCCGTCATTTGGATTGTGGTTGCCGGTGCAGCCGTTGTGCTGATGGCCGTTGTGGTGATTGCTGGTCACACCGCGATCACCGACCGACTCTACCAGTGGACCGGCGAATCCAAGCTGTTTCCGCAGGTCAAGGCCCTCACCGACCTGGCGGCCGGCTTGGCGCGTCCCGCCGTCGACACCGCCGACCTGGTACCCATTCAGCATGGCGGCGTCAACCCGTATGGGGTGAACGTCTTCCTGGAACAGGAGGTCGAGCCCACCAAACGTGAGCTGGCGGTCCAGATGGCGGCCGCTGCCGGCTTTCACTGGCTGCGCCAGGAGTTCCCCTGGGAAGACATCGAAATCAGCGCCAAGGGCGATTTCTGGGACCACAAGTTCAACCAGTCTGCGTGGGCCAAGTACGATCACATCGTCGACCTGGCCGAGAAGTACGACAGGGAGCTGATCGTCCGCCTGAGCAACCCGCCCGCCTGGTCGCGTGCAGCGGGCAACGACGCCGGCACCTACGCGCCACCCGACGATTTCGATGATTTTGGTGATTTCGTCGAGGCGGTGGTCACGCGCTACCGCGGCCGCGTGAAGTACTATCAGATCTGGAACGAACCCAACATCTACCCCGAATGGGGCGAGCAGGCGGTCGATCCCGAAGCCTACGCCGAGCTGCTCAAAGTGGCCGCCACACGGGCGCGCGCCGCCGACCCCGAGGCGGTGATCATCCTGGGTGCCCTGGCCTCGACGATCGAGCTGACACCGACGCCACCGTACGGATTGAACGACCTGGTGTACCTGCAGCGCCTGTACGATGCCGGTGCGGCACCGTATTTCGATATCCTGGCCATGCAGGGCTACGGCCTCTGGTCAGGTCCGACCGACCAGCGCATGCACCCCCGCGTGATGAACTTCTCGCGACCGCGCTTCGTGCGCGATCTGATGGTGCGCAACGGCGATGCCCACAAGCCGATATGGATCAGCGAAATGAACTGGAACGCCGTGCCCGACGACATCCCCGACAAACGCTTCGGGCAGGTAACACCCGAGGGACAGGCGTCGTACCTGGTGCAGGCGTATGCCCGTTTGCAGGAGGAATGGCCCTGGCTGGGCGTCGCCAATACCTGGTACCTCAAACGGGCGAGCGACCAGTGGGAACAGGAGCGTAAGCCAGAAGCCTACTTCCGCCTGCTGACCCCCGGTTTCGAGCCGCTGCCGGTCTACGATGCCATCAAAGCCTACACGGCGCAGCCCCCACAGCTGGGCCGCGGCTTTCATCAGGAAGATCACTGGGCGTTGGACTACACGGGCGGTTGGAATACGGTGGCAGATGCCGCGGCAGTGCTCGGACACTACCGGCTGAGTACGACATCCGCGAGCGCGCTGCGTTTCCGGGTGGGTGCCACCCCGCGCGTGACGCTGGTCATCCCCCCCGGCGCATCGGCGGCTGTACAGGGTCAGGTCGACGGTCAGAACATCGATCTGCAGCCCACAGCCGATCCGCAGCGCTTCGTTGTGGCCACTAACCTGGGTCCCGGCGTGCACGATATCGAGCTGTACGGAGAATTGGCAATCGACGGTATCCTGGTAGAATAGACCCACGTATGGCAACGAAGAAAAAACCGGCTCCGTCCAAATCGACACCGCCCGTGCCAGCACCGCCCGCCACGCCGGCACGGGTGCCAGCGCTGCGCAAACTCGACCGCGTCCTGGCGCCCTGGATGCCTTACCTCATCCTGGGTCTTGCTGCATTCCTCCGCATCAACGACCTGGCACGGCAGAGCCTGTGGGCCGACGAAGGCAACAGCGTGGCCCTGGCGAGCCGCAGCTTCGGCGAAATCGCCCAGGCTGCAGCGCTCGACATTCACCCGCCGCTCTACTACTGGCTGCTCAGCGTCTGGATACGTGTTTTTGGCACGTCTGAAATTGCCGTGCGCAGCCTGTCGGTGGTATTGGGCGTGGCGACGGTCTGGCTGGTATTCATCCTGGGCCGCCGTCTTTTTGGACGCGTCGCCGGGTTGGTGGCTGCTTTTCTGCTGGCGATTTCACCGCTGCACGTGTACTACTCGCAGGAAGCGCGTATGTATGCCCTGCTTGCGTTCTGGGCGGCCCTGCTGATGGCCGGTTTCGTGCGTTTCGTGCAGGACGAAATGGCCGACATGAGGACGCTGCCCCGCGAGCTACCCTTGCTCGGCACCACCGCCGGCTTCATCTACGTGATTGCGGGCATCGGGGGGTTGTATACCCACTACCTGTTCCCGATCATGCTGGCTCTGTGCAATCTGATTTATGTCACGTGGCTGGCGGTCACCTGGCGCACGCCCTACCGCCGCCTGCGCGTCACACGCTGGCTGTTTTTGCAGCTCGTGGTTCTCGTAGGGTATTGGGCCTGGCTGGGTATCGGACTGGAACGTATCCGTGCCTGGCCCGCACCAGAGGCCACCCAGCAGGGTTTGACGGCCCTGGTGACGGCCCTCAAGCTGCTCGCGTTTGGCCCCACAGCCCGCGCCGTACCCGATATCTGGTTCGTGCCGGTGGTGGCCCTGCTGATGCTCGGGTTCCTGCCGCTCGCCCTCGGTTTGCGCAGCAAGATGGCGCCACACCAGGCACGCTGGCCGGCCTGGGCGATCGCCGCGGGTTGGCTGGCCGCACCCATCGCCGTCATGCTCCTCTTGAATCTCTTCAAAGAGGCCTACCTGAAATTCCTGGTGATCGCGGCGCCCGCCTTTGCCCTGGTCCTGGCGCGTGGTCTGCTGCTGCCATTGGCCCTGGTGCGCGAACAGCGCGGTGAGGCCGGTGCCGGCCGCGGGCTCGCCCCCGGTCGTGCGGCCGGGATTGCAGCCCTGGCCTGGCTCACGGTGGGTCTCGTTGGCGTGACGATCGGCAGCGCCATCTCCCTGTCCGCCTATTACAACGATCCCACCCTGGCACGCGACGACTATCGCCAGATTGCACGTACGATCGATGCGCTGGCATCGCCGGATGACGTTGTGCTGTTGAATGCCGCCGGCCAACGCGACGTCTTCGATTATTACTACCAGGGCAGTCTGCCGGTGCTGGCGCTGCCAGGCGAACGCCCCCCCGATGCTGTCAAAACGATACAAACCCTCGACGAGCAGCTCACCAACCACCACCGTGTTTATGGTATATTCTGGGCCACCCACGAGAGCGACCCGCAGCGTGTGGTCGAGACGTGGCTCGACCAGAACGCGTTCAAAGTGCAGGACAGCTGGTTCGGCAACGTGCGTTTGGTGATGTACGCCTTGCCAGAGGACGTGTCCGCCGGCCTGCGGGCACTCGACGTGCCCGTCGGCGACGTCGCACGTTTGCAGGGCGTTTCGATGCCCAACGGCCCCGTGCCCGCCGGCGACGTGGTGCAGCTCAGCCTGCAGTGGTTGGCCGCCGAGCCAGACGACACACGCTACAAGGTGTTTTTGCAGCTGCTCGACGCCGACAGCCAGGTGGTTGCGCAGCGGGACGCCGAGCCGGTCGGCGAAAGCCGGCCCACCGACACCTGGCAGGCTGGGGAGACGATCATCGATCGCCACGGCCTGCTCGTGCCGCCGGGCACACCGCCCGGCACCTATCGCCTGATCACCGGCCTGTACAACCGCAGTGACGGCCGCCGCGTAACGAACCCTCAGGGTGACGCCGTCGACCTGGGTACGGTTCAGGTGGTGCGGCCGGTTACCCTGCCCTCGCGCGACGCCTTCAACATCCTGTTCGATCGGCATCACAATTTCGGGCCGATCGATCTCTTGGGCTTCAACCGGTACCCCCGCGGCTATGGCCATGCACCCGAAACACCCCTGCATCCGGGTGACCTGCTGCACGTTGACCTGTTCTGGCAGAGCCAGTCGTCGTCACAGTCCGACAGGTGGGCCCTGTTGAGCCTGGGCGACCTGCCAGGCGGGCGCGTCATCGAGGCGCGGCGCCTCATCGGGGGTTCGGGCCATCCGGCCAGCCAATGGGAGACCGGCGAGATCGTGCGCGATCAGGTCGATCTGCCCATTCCACCCGATCTGCCGCGCGGTGAATATCCCCTGCACCTGGCGCTCTATACACAGGGCAGCGAAGCGTCCGAAACGATCACCCTCGGCACGATTCGTGTATCGTAAACTGCCAAAACGCGTCAGTCACCTGCGCAGCGGTGGGACCCTTGCAGCCCTGCCCGGTACCATCACAGCCCACAGGTGGCACTTGAGGAATCCTGGTCCATCGTCTATAATGAACGGCCAGGAGGGATACACGTGCGAGATTGGGAATCGGCCATCGAAAAAGCAATTCGCGAAGCACAGGAGCGGGGCGAGTTCGACAATCTGGCCAATGCCGGCAAGCCGCTGAACCTGGAGCCAAATCCTTACGCGCCCGATCTGGACCTGGTGCACCACCTCCTCAAGGACCAGGGTTTTGCCCCTGCCTGGATCGAAGAGGACAAAGAGATCCGTCAGGCCTACGACGAAGCCACCACACGCGTCCAGCAGGCCTGGCAGCGATACCGTGAACGGATGCTGGGAGCCGAGCTGCTGCCACCTGTACGCTGCCAGCAGGAGCAGCGAAGTGCCACCATGGCCTGGGCCGATGCCCGTACGCGGTTTGCCGCGCACCTGGCGGTCTTGAACGAGCGCATTCGTCTCTTCAATCTGAAGGTGCCTATCGTCGACAAACAACGTGTCGAGTTGGACGCGGATGTGGAGCTGCGACGGCTGGGTATCGACCTCAGTCTGGTGCCCGCACCCGATGGGCCGCCGGCGGCGACCGACGAACCTGCGGATCCTTCAGACAACGAACGGGGCCGCCTCCAGGAAGCTTTGTACCGGTTGATCCAGGGCCGCGAGAAGATGCCGCTCAGCCCACCGTGGCACAATGCCCGGCGCGCCACGATCTTCCGTTACATCGATCGCCTCCAGCACATCGCGGGGGCAGCCGAGGAGCCAACGGCCAACGATGAAGCAGACGACGAACACCCAGGCAGGGTGCCAGGAGAGAACGCTTGACTTTCAACGAATACCAACAGGCTGCGCTGCGCACCGCCAACACGACGCCCGAACGGCCGCGCAAAGAACGCCTGGCGCATTGGGCCTTGGGCCTGGCGGGTGAATCGGGCGAGACCGCCGAAATGGTGAAAAAGCACCTCTTCCACGACCACGACCTGGATCACACCGCCCTGGTCAAGGAGCTCGGCGACGTATTGTGGTACCTGGCCGTTCTGGCGCGCGAGCTAGACGTCAACCTGGAGGAAGTGGCGCTCAACAACATCGCCAAACTGCAGCGGCGCTATCCACACGGGTTCCGCACCGAGGACAGCCTCAACCGGCCAAACGGTTAGGGTCTGCGTTCAGGTTTGTTGTCCAGTAACGCATCGTCCAGATCGAACAGGTTTGCTTTGATCGATTGAGTGTTCCAGTAGTTCGAGAGGGATCATTCCAAGTTGCATTTGCCTGATTATCGTGATCGCATCAGTGTTTTTCTTTGGGTCATCCTGGCGACGCTGGCCGTTGGCATTTTCCTACAGCTGCCGGCGCGTACCCTGACGTGGACCATCTTTGGCTCACCACTGACGCTCGACGTCAACACATCGACGCTGCTAGGCATCCCGTTGGTGATCCTGGCGACCAGCGGCATGGCGGCCATCATTCGGGCTCACCCACGTTATCTGCGCGGTGAGCTGCGCCATACGTGGATTCTTTGGGCCCTGCCGAGTGCCGTGGTGCTTACCGCGGCCATGCTGCTGCCCGTCCTGCCCACCCGGGTGACCTGGCTTGGCGGTTTGGCTATCACGGGTGTGGTGCTGGCCGTGGTGAGTATCGCCATCTATCATACGATCGACGAAGATGACCCCGCCTACCGCGTGGCGCGTTTGCTGCTGAACCTGGCCACCTATGCGATTGCCCTCCTGCTGTTTCTCCTGGTGTACCAGACGCGCACACGCAGCCTGTTTTCCGGCACAGTCACCGTGCTGATTGCCACCCTTCTGGCCGTGGAAATTCTGCGCAGCGGCGGTCACGTCCGCCTGCGTCAGGTGGTGCAGTACGGTCTGCTGTGCGGCTTGATCCTGGGCGAGATCACCTGGGCTCTCAATTACTGGCGGCTGCCCGGACTCACCGGCGGACTCGTACTGCTCGTATCGTTTTACCTGGTCGTCGGTCTGGCGCAGCAGGACCTCGCCGGTACCCTGCGCCGCCAGGTGGTGATCGAATTCCTGGTCATAGCCGGCATCGCCCTGGCACTGATCGTAATCTTCGCCCCTCGCTGAGCGCACGACACGCCCCTACGTTTGACCACCCACTGCCGCGAGCAGCAGGTCGGGCTGATTTTGCCAGTTGGACCACGGTTCCTGGCCCGCCGAGATGGCCTGCAGCACCTGCCACAGCGTACGGTTGACCGGCACGCGGTGTCCAGCCCGCTCGGCGGCCCGGACGACGGCTCCGTTGAGGTACGGCACTTCGGTTCGTCCTTTACCCGCCACCAGGTCAAGGTATAACGAAGGCATTTTGCTTCCCCGGCCCGCCACCACGAACCGCGCCATGGCGCGTCGCAAAAGACCCACAGGCAGCCAGCGAATCAATGGTACCAGCTGCGGGAACGGATAACCACCCAGCCGGATCGTACCGATGCCCTGGGTGCGCATCACCGCCAGTGTCTCGCGCCAGGCACCAATTTCGAGACCCGCCAGGCGTGCGTCGTCAAAAACCTGACCTGGCGTCCAGCCAAGAATCGCACAGCTGGCATTGCACAGCTCGTTCATCAGGAGTTTCGTCCATTTGAGCGCACGGTGGTCGGGTGTGACCCGTGCGCGGAAACCAGACCTGGCCAGCATGTCAACGACCGCGGCCGGGCTGAAGCGCGGTGTCTCACCGGACACGGGTGCCACAGCGACCTCACCGGGTCTGGTGATCTCGATCACGCCGGCTGCGGGAACAGAGACAACGGTTGTGATCGCACCCGAAAGTACCCGATGGGCACCGAGGGCTGCAACCAGTGTCTCCTCGTTACCAACCCCATTCTGCAGTGCCAACACAGGCAGGTCCGCGGGCGCAGACACCGCCAGTTCAGCCGCCAGGGCAGCCGTATCGTACGATTTGACGGTAAGCACTGCCAGGTCGAACCGGCCGCGGCGATCCATCGCTTCGGCCAGTGACGTGACGACCGCGATGCCGGTCAGGGCAACCGTGCCTTGTGGTTCTTTGAGAATCAGTCCCTGGTGTTGGACCGCCGCGGCCAGGCTGGGGCGCCCCAACAGCGTCACCGTATGGCCGTGCTGCGCCAGTCGGCCGCCCACCAGGCCACCGATGGCGCCTGCACCCATAATCAGAATCTGCGACATGCCTAGCCTTTCCCCGCTATCATCTCGTGCAGCCATCGATTGCAGCACGATGGCGGCCGGTATCGAAACGGGTATCGTCTTTTGGCGCATATCCGGCGGGGCGGGTACAATGCGCCTGGTGGAATGATGACATGAAAACGTTGATCCTGGGAATCGAAACATCGTGTGACGAGACTGCGGCAGCGGTGGTTGCCGACGGCCGGCAGCTTCGCGCCAACGTGGTGGCGTCACAAATCGATCTGCATCGCCAGTACGGGGGTGTCTTCCCCGAACTGGCCTCGCGCCAGCACGTCCTGACGATCATGCCGGTCATCGAGCAGGCCATGGCAGAGGCACATGTGACCTGGCAGGACCTGGATGGCATTGCCGTCACCTATGGTCCGGGGCTTGCCGGCTCGTTGCTGGTGGGTGTCAACGCGGCCAAAGGGCTGGCGTGGACGCACAACCTGCCGCTGATCGGGATCAATCATCTGGAAGGGCACATCTATTCCAACTGGCTCGAGGTGGGCGCCAACACGCCGCCCACGACCTTTCCGGTGCTCGTGCTGATCGTGAGTGGTGGCCACACCGAGCTGATTCTCATGCACGACCACGGCCGCTACACGCGCCTGGGGGCCACCTTGGACGATGCAGCGGGTGAGGTATTCGACAAAATCGCGCGCCTGTGGGGTTTGGGTTATCCCGGGGGCCCGGTCCTGCAAAACACCGCCGTGGGCGGCAACGCCGCGCAGTATCACCTGCCCCGCGCCCTGCGTCACGATCCCGAACATCGTTTCGATTTCAGCTTCAGCGGCCTCAAAACCGCCACCCTCCGTCTGACGCGCACCCTCGAAGCGGAGGGCCAGCCGCTGCCCCTGGCCGACCTGGCGGCCAGCTTTCAGGACGCCGTCGCCGACGCCCTGATCAGCAAAATCCTGGTCGCCATGGAAACCTACGAAGTCCAGCACGTCTGCGTCTGTGGCGGTGTGGCCGCCAACGCCGAACTCCGCCGCCAACTCGCGGCCCGCCTGCCCATCCCCTTTTCAATTCCGCCGATCTGGCTCTGCACCGACAACGCCGCCATGATCGCCTGCGCCGGCCACTATCGCCTGCAAGCCGGCTTCACCAGCGGTTGGGAGCTGGATGCATTACCCAACCTCAAGCTGGTCTAGTCGAAAACGATCGAGCCACCCCTCGTCGAGGTATCGCCACCCCAGGTACCAACCAGGTTCGACATCACAGCCTCGTGCCGCACCTGGGGGTGCGGCACTCCTCATACCTAGGGGTACGGCATTCCTCAATAGCTAGGGGTGCAGCACTCCTCCATAGCACCCTACTCTCTACTCCTTCAGTTCAATCCGTTCCCCGAATCCGTTGACAGCAATCCGTTCGATCCGTTCCCAATCCGTTGACAGTAATCTGTTCCCAATCCGTTCAATCCGTTCCC
>CAYUCC010000094.1:0-17675 GCA_964443225.1 uncultured Anaerolineae bacterium | reverse complement strand
ACCGTTTTGAGAACGGTGTCGCCACGAGCATAAAGAGCATTGACCTGGGCGCCAGAAGTTATCAGAATATCGGTACGCTGACGAGTACGGTGAGGGGATACGCGAATGAACTGGCAGCATGGCGTGGCACTACTTGGGCAGGCACACAAATTGATGCCCATCAGATTATTTCGCGTGAGCTCTTGTTGGCAATACCACAGAACGCCACCGAGGCGCAACTTGCGGCACTGCGGCAACTACAAAACTGGGCATCCACAATCGGTGTCATCATTAACACCACGGTAATTCCATAGCCTACAGCGGAGACTCAACGTGCTACCACGAAAGTTGACCATCTGTGTTTGGCGAGGCAAGGCATATCTTCCAGGTCACGGTCGGTTTCCTTCTGGAATCTATGCACTTGTCGAACCGATTCATGTGGCAGATATCACCATAGAAAGTTTGACTACTGCGTCTGAAGCCATCCTGGCGTCGGACATCACGAACTTACCTGAGGTGACAACCGAGGTATGGCGAAAGCGTTCTGATCCCCTCCTAAAGGCCACAAAGGCCCGAAGTTGGAAGGAGTTGGCGCGTGTCGGTGCACTGTACACTGTCAACTGGATGGTAGATCAGATCGTGGTGGATATGTCATATCGCGACAAACAAGGTCGTTGGCAGAACGATCCGGCCAAGGTCCGTCTCTTCCCACTGGAAACAGCACTGGAGGATGTCCTCGCCGTGATCCTGGCGGACATTCACACCCGCCCCGAGGTGTTTGAGACCACACCAACCAGATAAGCCTGTTCAATTGACTCCGTGACCGGAAACCCTTGAGGCGACTGGGCAAGATCTTGGCGGGGTTCCGCCCACACCTTGCCACGGGGTCTCCTGCCCGCTGCAACGGGTGGCCAACGCCTGAGCGAGGGCAGTGGACCGACCATCCTTCGGCAAGCTCAGGGTAGGCGTGAGACGAGAGCCGCTACAGCTTTGGCGCAACGCCGACGCCGCGCCGCTTCACCGGGCAGGTGTTGGACAGCGTAGCGGGCGGGGTATATTATTACAATGCCAGGTACTGCGATCCGGCGCTGGGCAGGTTCATCCAGGCGGATACGATCGTGCCGCAGCCAGGCGATCCGCAGGCGCTGAACCGGTACAGCTACGTCCTGAACAACCCGCTGCGCTATGTGGACAGTTCCGGCCACATTGCAATCGATTCCTGGGGCGGTGGCGGTGGGGGCGGAGGTGGGATTGCCGTCGTGATGGCGATCAGCGGGTTGGCGCAGCGTGTCGGCCAGCAGGTGCAGAGCCTGACCGTGGCGTACGGGCCGGAACTGCAGACGCTGGGGCAGACGTGGTCGGTGCACGGCAATTCGATCCTCGCGGCCGCCGATCAGCTCAGCCAGGCGGCGCAGAGCGCGAGTCAGGCTGGGAATACGGTCGATCCTGGCGGGCTGGATCCGAGGGACCCCCGATTCAGAGAACTGCCAGATCTCAATTCAGCTCAATCAGGTGCCTTGCTCCGACAGGAGTATGAGAGTGCGGTTCGCGCGCTTTCGGACCGCGCTGCGCAGATGCGTTCAGGTGGCAGACCGCTAGAAGAGATTGCACGCACACTACATGCTGAGCGACGCGCTCTGGGCGAGCAATTCAAAGCGACGACACCACCGGATGCGCTAGAACAGATCTACGCACGCAATCTCGAGCGATACGGTGACAGACTTGGTCCAACTATTGATTGGCTCATCGAGCGAGGTCTTAGGCAAGGCAAGACCATGGAGCAAATCTGGGAATCCATCATTGCAAGTGCCAGCCGCCCAGGCGGTCAGGACATTATCCCCCAGTTACTGGGTCAATGAGGGTGCTATGGTATTACTGGAGTCTTTCGATCGGTTTGACGATCTCATCGAATTTGAGCCGACTTCCGGACAGATGGTCTGGTTTTCGAAGCGCCAAAGCCCCACTGTGGCGGTTCGCCCCATTCAAGGAATCGTGTCCCGGCTGGATGGCCACTTAGTGATCCTGTTTCGGGAGAACAACGTGCTGTATCTTTTGGTTGACGATTTGCGTGTTGAACTGACCAACGATACGCATGTTGAGCTCAGGGTTGGCACCAAGAATGTCCTGACAATTGAGCGTAATGAAGTGCCGATTCTTCGCTTGGAATATAAGGCATATTTGGCTGACGAGACAGACCAGTGGAGAATGTACTTGGATCCGTTTATCCAGGATGATCACTTCGACTTTGGCCTGTTTCTGTTTAACGCATTGAATGATTCCCGAAAGCGAGATGCAGTCTACGGTGTGGCACCTCAGGCTTCGTGAAGTCTGTGCTCACTGATTGAATGGAACCGAGATCGGCAAGACCCGAGCGAAACGATTGGAATACGATACCATTATTCCAATAGATGCGTCACTGGAAGATGTCCTTTCCATGATCCTAAAGCACGTCCGCTCGCGGCTAGAGCTGCAATCGATCGAGAAGTCATAGAGTAGAGAATGCCGACGGTTCGTCCCCATTTGCGGCCATGAGTTTATCGCATTGGGAACGCTGTAGTTGGGCCTAATGAGGGGGGCAGAGCCGCATCCCGGTCCTGCCTCCGCTACATCGCTCTCTGCGACGGCGCTCCGAGCTACCTTCGCACAAGCGCAGATCGTGCTTCACGGCAAATAGCCATGCGCCGCCGGTGGTGCAGCTTTACCACCCATGGGGCACCGTTCGGTCCGGGCAGAATAACGCCCCTGCCCACGACCTACACCTTCACCGGTACAGTTTGGCCGCACCATCGCCACCACATCGCTGGTACAATGACGTGCGACATTTGACAGGCGCAAGGTGGTACGACAGCGAGCTGAGCCGCCTCGCGCGGGCGGACACCATCGTGCCGCAGCCAGGCAACACTTCGGCTCCGCTCAGTGCCGGTCCGCAGACACTGAATCGGTATAGGTACGTCCTATGTGGACAGCTCCGGCCACATTGCGATCGATACCTGGGGCGGTGGGGGCGGCGGTGGGATTGCCGTTCTGATGGCAATCAGCGGGCCAGTCCTGAGCAAAGCCGAAGGGCTGGCACAGCGTGTCGGCCAGCAGGTGCAGAGCCTGACGGCTTCGACGTGAGCTCAGCCGAACGGTGGCGTACGGGCCGGAACTGCAAACGCTGGGGCAGACGTGGTCTGTGCACGGCAATCCGATCCTCGCGGCCACGGATCAGCTCAGCCAGGCGGCGCAGACTGCGAGTCAGGGCGGGAACACGGCGGGTCCGGGTGGACTGGATCCGAATGATCCTCTCTTCCGCAGGCTGATTCAACAGACCGGAGAAACGGACCCTATCAAGGCGATCGCTAGAGCCTCGGTTGAAGGACCTGCCCGCGAGGGTGCCAGGAATGGCGTAACAGTATTGGGTCGCTACCCGGCCTACGTCAACACGGCGAACGATCTTCGCGCCAACTACCTCAATGTTTTCAAGGGCACGTGGGATAAGCTCACCGATGCGCAGAGATGGGCTGTGAACAAGCAGTTTCTGGATGATGCCATCGCCCGTGGCGACACGTTCAAGTTGGCAAGCCTGGTAGATGAAGCGAAGCCAGGAACGTATTTCAGAAAAGAGCTGGAATATCTTATTTTACTCGGGTATGAGGTAGCCGGCGACCTGTTGGTGAAGGTCAAATAGGAGTTTGAGTATGACGCAATACAACCTTACTGAATTGATTAACAAACCGTTTCGCTACTTGACGGACGGCTTCGGCTTCTCGGTCGTTCACGCGGCGAACTATCCGCAAGATTATGGCAATGCTGTCGTAGTCCTTGCATCTGATAAGTGCCGCTTGCGAATCTTGTTGGAGCGCGAACATATCTTCATTGAGGTCGGTTCGCTTCAGGCACCTTTGGATTGGCACATACACGCTCCTTACCTTTGGTTCGATGTAGGTGACGTTATCTCCTTCCTGACTGGGGAAAGCGGCAAATGGAAGTATCCGTTTCTTGAGAGTGACCCAGTCAACAGTATCAGCGTTGCGGATCAACTGGAAAGTATCGCTATCCAATTACGGCCATATATCGAAGAGATACTCCATTTGTTCGAACCTGAAGTGTTCGAGAGGCAACAGCTAGAACTGATCGCACATAGGAAACAGCAGACGGATCAATGGCTGGATTCACTGTATCGAATGCGTCAATAGGATGTCGATGTGCCATCTGAGGCATGTGCGCTGTGGACCGAGCCCCAACGAGCCCACAGCGCACATCTGTGATTCAAGGCTGGTGCACGAGCTGACGGCGGCTTGTGTCGTCCATCTCCCAACCGCCCCCAGCCTGCCTTAGCGCGTTTTTCTTCCGCTGGCCCTTCGTAATTACCTGATGGCGATCACCGGGCCAGTCCTGAGCAAAGCCGAAGGGCTGGCGCAGCGTGTCAGCCAGCAGATGCCAAGCCTGACGGCTTCGACGTGAGCGACTCGACTGAGCTCGGCTCGACTGAGCTCGCCGAAGTCGTCGAAGTCTCAGCCGAACGGTGGCGTACGGACCGGAACTGCAAACGCTGGGGCAGACGTGGTCTGTGCACGGCAATCCAATCATCGCCGCCGCAGATCAGCTCAGTCAGGCGGCGCAGAGCGCCGGTCAGGCCGGGAATACGGCAGGTCCTGGTGGGCTGGGGCCGAATGATCCATGGGACAGATTCAGTAGACTGGTAGGACAGGGCAAAACCGAGTTCGATGCGGCGGTTGAGGCGTCTATCCAGGGCTCGGGCGATAGATTTGTCATTGGAAAGTACGTAAGTCCTGAAGAGTTCCAACGAACCGGCCAAGTGGGTTATGTTCAGGAGGTGCAGGTGAGGGGAGGCAGGTACTTTGACGCTGGCAAAACTCTTTGGGCCAGGCTAGAACAAAGTGGAATAGCAGGAGAGGTCAATCGTCAGGTCATTCGCCGACAGATGGAAAAAGGAATCAGTCGGATCGAATTGGCCGGTGAGACAATTCAGCAGGCTCTCAGTCGTAAGGGAAGCTGGACAGTTGAAGAAATCAGGTGGATTCGTGAGTTTGCACGGTAATTTGGTTACATTGAAAACGCTACTGGGTGGACCAAGAAGCCATAACCAGGTGTCTCGTACAAGGAGAACTTCGATGATAACAGTAGGATGTCAAGAACGTTTCGAACTGTTGCGACATCACTTCGCATGGTTGTATGATGAATACCATTTTTCTTTGGTTTTCAACGAAGGAGATTCTAGTCTGTACTGCAGATTTATCCTCCAGTCGAATGATTGTCGTTTCAGGATCGATTTCGATCGTGGCGGGTTCAGGATTGACTTGGCGATGGTTCCACTCTCACCAGGTGCTGTGACCAACATCCCTGGGCTGAAGTGGTATTCTATCGAAGAAGTTTTGGATTACTTGCAGCAGGGCTCACAAGATGGTTCCAAAGTCGAAGATGAATTTCGCCTTACGGGATTATCACTTGATAAGAAATTGACGCTTGTGGCAACAGAGTATCACCCTCTTTGGCCGCAAGTAATACGGCTGTTCAGTGAGACTGAATTCGAGCACAGTCAAGAGGATCTTGAGCGATTCTGCCAAAAGAGAAATGAAGAGCGCGAAAGACAGCACGCTGAGTGGCTGCAAAACACCTCGTAATGGATAACAGTAACCTGACATGGCTATGATGTGTCTCGTACGTCTCGCCGTAGAGAAAAGGAGACTACGAGCAGAATGGACCCGAGGTGCGGCCGCAACGGGGCAGTGACTGTCTCTACCGCGAGACCTATGACTATAATCAAGCGCCACATTCACGCGTCAAGGCCGGCATAGCAACCAATGATGAGCCAAACGCTGCACAACGCAGGTCACGGCTCCCGCTGTGACGACACCCTCAACCAACACGCAGCCTGCTACGAACAGTCGCCGTAGCGACCACAGCGCCAACGAAGGGACACCGAAAACCGGCTCGCGTCGATCAACGGGGGTGGGGTCACGGCCAGCTTCACCTACGACTGGGACAGCAAGCGGGTCAAGGCCGACTTTGGCGGCAGCGTCACGGTCTACGTCGGCGGCTACTACGAAAAGACGACGAGCGGCAGCAGCACGACGATCACGAAGTACTACCAGGCGGGCGATCACCCTTCGGCAAGCTCAGGACAAGCCTGGGTTCGACGAGCATCACGGCGAGCGAGACAGGGACACGCATTGCCGAGCTGCGCTACAAACCCCTTCGGCAAGCTCAGGGCAGGCGTGGGGCGAGAGCCGCTACAGCTTTGGCGCAACGCCGACGCCGCGCCGCTTCACCGGGGCAATTGGGTTATAATCTAGCCAATTGCGGTTTGGCCCAAAGTAGGGTACAATCGCTTTACCGAGGTGCACCCGGCTGCACCCACAGTACCCAAATTATGACCGACAAGATCGACTTTCCTCAAGACAGAATCGCTGAGTACGCACGTCGACACCACATCCGGCGGTTGTCGGTGTATGGCTCTGCCCTGCGTGCAGACTTTGGCGACGACAGTGACATTGATGTCCTGGTCGAGTTCGAGCCAGGCCACGTGCCCGGTTTGTTCGGAATCGCGCGCATGGAGCGTGAGCTATCGGCGCTGCTCGGCGGCCGCAAGGTTGATCTGCGGACGCCAGAAGATCTGAGTCGCTACTTCCGCCAAAGGGTGTTACGGGAGGCGGAGCCCCAATATGTTCAAGGATGATACGACCCGACTTCGTCACATGCTGGATGCCGCCCACGAGGCCGCTGAGTTCGCGCAGGGCCACACGCGTGCGGATCTGGACGACGACCGCATGCTGGTCATGGCGCTGGTGAAGGAAATCGAGATCATCGGCGAAGCGGCCTACCAGGTGACTGCGGCAACGCAGGAGCAATTGCCAGATGTGCCCTGGGAGGACATCATTGGGATGCGCCATCGCCTGGTTCACGCTTACTTCGATATCAACCTTGATATCCTGTGGGAAACTGTGGAACAGGATCTGCCGCCGTTAGTTGAGACATTACGGAAAGCCATCAGCACCATCTGACCTCGGTTGGGTGGGTCGCGCTGTGGCGTAGACGGCGATGTGCACCTTTCCTATCCCAACATCACCAACACGTCCACCAAACCGGCAGCCCCGGCCTCCGGTGGCTCGTAATCGGCCAATGCCTTGCCCAAAATGTGGCCCAACCGCGGCCAGAAACCACGCCGCCGGCGGGCGCAGCCGGGTACCGATGATGGGACGAGCAGGTCACCGGCGCGTACCGGACCTACCACCTTGCAGCGCGCCCGACCGTAGATCGTGACGCGCGCCCGGTCCTGGTGACCGGGCAGGTCGACCGTGGCAACCACGACACCCAATACCCGCGCCTGGTTCTCGACACTGGCCCGTTCGACGTGCCACGGCTGCTCGTTGCCCACGGCGACCACGTCCCCCACCTCCAACGGATCGGGCGAGGTGACGTCCTCGTACAGCCGGCCACGCTCGACAGCCATGGCGGCTCCCAAAACGAGCAGGTCCTGCTGCAGCTGGTCGGCCGCACGGTCCAGGCGCTGCAAAGCTTCCTCGGTGGCCAGTTTGGTCCGTACATGGGAGTCACCCAGGGCATCCAGGTCCTCACGCGTGGTCTGCGCCGTAGACGTGAGTGCGGGCAGCGCCGCGAACCGCGGCCGCAGGTCGGCCGTCACCTGCCAGCCGTCACCCACCTGGCCGAGCAGCGCCAGCGGACTGACGTGGTGATACCCGCCATGCGGGGCCAGCGCCGCGTGGCCATCGGTGCCGGCGGGCCACTCGATGCTGCCGCCCATGCCAGCGCCCGCACTACGCGCCGGAATCAGCCAAAAATCGCCCGTCACGAGCCGGCCATCCGGCGCAAAGCAGACCTGGATCCCGCGCTCGAGGTCGACCCACGTCTTGCGCTTGACAGTCACGACACCCGCGCTGCCCTGACCTGGCTTCTGATCCCAGCGGCGCAGCAGGGGATGCACCGCCAGCAGACGGCTGCGCACGGCCTCGTCACGCAGCGCTGTGTCGTCTTCCAGGATGACGTGCCCGCGGGCCCGATCCACCTCGAAGACCGGCACGAGCAGCGGCAACGCCTGGTTCAACACGGCATCGTCACTGGCCAGCTCCACCCAATCACCCCGCTGCAGCCGGCCCGGATCGAGATCGACACCGCTGACGGTCAGCACTGCCCGACCGTCGACCAGATCGATTTTAGAGATCGGGAAGGTCACAGCGCCGTTCTCGCGCGACCACATGAACGAGACAGTGTCTTCAGAGGCGCTGTGGATTTCGACCCGGTACAGTTGATTTTCCAGCAGTGTGCCGGCCGTCCGGCAGCGTGCCTGCATACGGCCGCGGCGGGAAGGGTCCTGCTCGGCGGCGAACTGCTGCCACTGGCTGGACCCATCCGCATCTGCATCCTGACCTTCCACCGCCAACAGCTTCACCTGCCAGATCGTCTGGCTGCGCGTGGCCGTGTCAGGTCCACCCAGGGCAATTTCGCGAATACCAGGGTCTTCGGCGGCGCTGACGTCACGCGGCCAGACGTCGAGGTAGACGATGTACGAACCAGCGCCATCTGCCGGCAGCGCCGCGGCTGGCCAGCCTGGCTGCTGGGTGAAGCGCACGGGGTGCTCGTTTTCGCACAAAATGCCATCGACGTAATAGCGGCCGGCACCGATCAGCAGGTCGGGCAAGTCATCGTGCGGGCTGTCGTCCAACAGGGTGATGGCGTATCCATCGCCGCTGCCCGGTCCGCCTGCGGCACCGACCAGGCTTTGTACCAGGGCCCGCTGATGATGCGCGACGATGTCGGCCTGTTCGTTCCAATCGGCGTCGATCTGTACCCGCCCCTGCTGCATCCGCACACTTGTGTAGTGTTTGCTGGCGTCGAATGTCGATCGTGAAAAGTCGCCTTTCACAGTAAACCTCTCTATGTTTCCAGGAATAGGGCCGGACGCAGGCCCAGGGGAAGGTATTCGGCGAGGGCTGCCCGCAGATTGGCCTCGGCCTGCACGGCATGCCGCGAATGAAACGCCCCAATCTCGGAACCATCCGCAGCGCCGGCACGAATCGCCGGGGCACAGTGCACACTCAGCTGCGCATACGCCGGGTCGCCAAAACGCGTCGAGATGAACTGCGGCGGCTCGACCTCCTGGCTGATGGCGGCATACGCTGCGCTGTCCAGCCCTGTCGAACCGGGCGGCACGTAACTGCGCTGCACAGCCCGGGCGGTCGCCGGCTGCGCAGCCCGCAGCGGATCGACGAAAACGACCCCATCGGCCTCTACGTCTCGCACCCATACGCGTCCAAACACCGTCGTATGGGCCAGGTGCGCCGCCGGCCCCACGGTGACCCCCGGACCTGCCAGGGCATACCGGCCGGCGGCGTCGATGATACTGTGCGTGATCGACAGGCGACCCAGGTCTTCGCTGAGGACCAGCGGGCCAACGATGCAGCTGTCGATCTGCACCTCGACGGCGGCAGCCTGTTTGGCGGCCATCGCCGTCTCCAGTCCGGTGGCCATCAGCGTGCAGTGCCCCAGGCTGAGGCGCATCGGACCGTGCGTTTGGCCCGCCGACCCGGCGTCTTCGATGCGCACGCCGCCTTCGATGAGCAGGCCGTTCAGCACCAGCTGGCGTTCGTGGTAGGCATCACCGTGTTCGGCGGTCGCGGACCGCGATACGAAGGGGTCTGTCAGTTTGACCACCAGCCGCCCGATGGCCTCGATGGCCGGCCGGACGCCGTTGTCGGCGACGATGGCCAGCGACGCCCCGGGTGGCAGGGGCACTTCCAGGCTGCCGCCGTAGGCGCCGTTGTCCAGGAAACGGATCATCCCCTGCGGTCGCGGTTCGCGCTGGCAGTAAACCAACCACTGCCGCAGCGCCTCCTGCAGGGTGGACACTTCGGTGCCTTCGGCCACATCGACCTGCCACGGCACACCGCCCTCACTGCCCGGGAAGCGGCGGTGATAGGGGCCGCCGCCGATGTCGTCGCTGAATCCGTAGCTGTAGTGGACCGTGATTTGCCCTGTCTGCGTGGCATCGCCGGCGTTGAGCACCACCAGGCGCCCAAGCACCGGATCGATCAAAGCCACCGGCTCGGCCTGCTGGTGGGCGCGGTACAGCTCACGTGCCGCCGCGCTGCGCCACCGCGTCAGATCGACGGCGAGCACGTCGTTGGGTGGAATGGGCTGCCCGTCCACCAGTACACACACGCTGCGCGCTGTCCCGTACAAGTCACTGTTGGGCGGTCGCTCGCCGGGTGTGCGCAGCTGGAAGCGTGCGCGATACTGGTTGAGGTCCGCGGCCAGCGCCTGGCGGGTCAGCTCGGCGGGCATGTGGGCCGCCGTCATACGGCTGGTGATGTCCATCGCCGTCCCCGGCCTGACGAACAGCTGCATGTCACGTCCCAGGGGATGAAAACGATAGCGCCCGTCGCCGCCGGTGCCGTGCAGCACCGTCTCGCCGGGTTGGGTCGAGCCGGCGTGCGAACGCACGGCGACCGGCCGCGCCCAGCCGCTGCGCACGGGGTAACTGTGCAGGCGCCAGATGTACAAACCGACCTGATCCATCTGGTAGCGTCCACGACGCTGGCCCGCGCGCGGCGGATCGTCGAGCCGATCGGCGGCCGGGTTGTGCACGTCGAAGGTGTGCGCCCAGCCCGCCCAGGGATCGTAGGAGGAGGTAAACGCGGCCGCCTGGCGCACGTCCACCGTGCGCCCCTGGTCCGGGCGCACATGGTTGACGTGCTGGGTCATCGCCAGCCGCTGCCCAAACTCGACCGCACTGACGAACCAGCTCGAGGTGTCGCGCAGGACGTGTTCCAGGGTGGCCAGTGTGCCCTTGCGCCGGCGGTAGCCGATGGTGTTGGCGATCTGGCGGCGCTGCGTGGAGAAGATGAACTTGGGCTGCGCCAGGTCGCGCACGCCCACCAGGTCGGCCAGGTAGGGAATCGCCCAGGCATCGCAGGTCTCGATGAACCAGTTGTCGTACTGGGCCTGCAGATCGGCCTCGAGATCCCGGTACTCACCCTCGAGCACCGCCAGCAGGGCACGCAGCGGCTCACCCTGCGCCAGGTCACGCCGCCGGTAGAGGGTCGGCAAGAGGTGATAGAGCCGCTCGCGGATGCTGTCGTTCATACGCGTGCCTCCAGATCGATTCCAAACTCGTTGACGAGCAGCATCTGTGCCGGCCGCAGCTGGTCGCCTTCCCAACGCGCCGGTTGGGCCGGCAGCAGGTTGTGCAGCGCCGGCGGATCGCCCTGCACGTGCAGCGCCTGCAGGTCGACCGCTTCGACACCCACGATCGTTTGCAGCAGCGTGACCACTTCCGAGGATGCCACCGGCTGCGTAAACGCCCGCCGGGCAAAGACGAAAGCGTTGGTCAGGGCCGATCTGGCCTGGGCCAGGATCGTCGCGCGCCATCCGGCGTGATCGGGTTCGAGCAGCAGCACGGCCCGAACGTCGAAATGCACCGGTTCGTAGCCGTCGATCACAACCGCCGGCGTACGGGTGGCGCGCGCGGCGTCGATGGCGCTCCCCAGCGCACGCACAAAGTCGGCGTCACGGCTCACGGTGTTGCCCGTCGTGCCGGCGATCGTCACGTACAGCAGGGTGCTGCCGGCGGCCGGCAGCACCTGTGCGGCCGCCTTGCCCACACCCGGAAAGCGGCGGACGAAATCCTCCACATCGACCAGCGATACGATGCGGTCCATGGCACGGACCATCAACGGGGCCTGGGCACGCGCCGCATCACTTGATTCGGCATCGTTGCCCCCCTGCGCCGCCAGCGGATTGACGACGGCCTGGATGCCGGGCACGGCGGTTTGCATCAGCTTCAGGCTGTTTGCGGCAACGTTGCCCGCCGCACCGCTGCCCCGCCGGTAGTTTGCCGTCGCCTCGCCCGCGGGCAGGGCCGCCCCGTGCAGTCCATCCCCAAACACCACCTTCGTGCGCCCTGCGGCATCGTGCCGCACGACGAAGATACGATCGTCACCGTCGTGCCCGTGCAGGGTCGGCGCCTCGTGCCAGGTGACGCCGTTGACCTGGACGGCCAGTGTCGTCTCGATGCCGGTGGGGCCCGCCACGTAGGTGAGCGGTGGTTGGCGCAGCGTGAACGCCCGGCGCACGGTTTCACCCTCATCACCCGCCAGGCGCTCGGCGGCCACCTTCTGGCCATGGGTTGCGTGCACGACATTACCGTGGATCGTCACCGTGGCCGGGTCGTACGCGTACAGAAGGGGCGCTTCCAGGGACAGCCGGGTCTGCGTGGGACTGTCGATGGCGGCGCGCAGCACGACCACTTCACTGTGCACAGCATCATCGGGGCGGGCCGGGTCGAGCTGCACGACTTCGTCAGGCAGGTCGACGTGGCCGGTGAAGCCGTCGCGGTTGCGCAGGAGCCAGCGGCGTGTGCCGTCCGCCGCCGCGGCCGCGACCGTTACGGCCTGCAGGCTCTCGCCGGGCTGCAGCGGCTCGCGGCGCCGGCCGTTGCCGGCAACCAGCCACAGGTCGGGTGGTGCATCACCCACCACGCGCAGGCGTTTGAGCTTGCCGCTGACGACCAGCACGTGACCCGGCTCGATACCGGGAACGACCGTGTTCAGGATCAGCTGATCCCCGGTCAGCGGCTGGTCGTCGAACAACGGCAGCGCCTCGCTGCTCAGCAGCACCTGTGTCGTGCGGCGGTCAAGCGCCGCCAGGCCATCTGCCCGATCGACCGTCAGCCGTGTCACCAGCGCCGGACGGGCAACGTCCAGGGTGGCGGTGGTGGTGACCGTTGCCGTTTCGTAGAGCGCCGGCGGTGCTGCGGTCGCGGGCAAAGCAACGATCCAGCCAGGCACGGTGATACCGGACACCTGGCGGTCGAGGTCGACCTGGCGCGCCGCCAGCTGGGCGGGTGTCCAGCGGTGCTCGACCGGGTCTGGCGGCGGGTCGCCGGCGGCGGCAATGGCAGGGCCGAGCGTGTTGAGCGCGCGCACCGGCCGCAGCGGCAGATCGACACCCACCGCGGCCCAGGTGGCACCCTCGTCAGCCGAAGTGAAGACCTGGCCGTTCGCCGTGCCGGCCAGCAGCCCGGCGGCGGTGACCGCCAGTGATCGCACGCCGCTGCCGGCGAGGCTGCCCGCCGGCTGCCAGCGCCGCGCACCGTCCCCCAACAGCCAGCGCGCCAGGGTGTGCAGCAGCGCCGCCAGGCGTCCCTTGGCCAGACCACGCGGGCTATCCTTGATAGCCCCATCATTCGAGCGGAACACGCCGCTGGCCGTGGCGGCAAACAGATGCCCGCGCGGCCCTTCAACCAGGGCAAAGACAGCACGTCCCAGGCTGGCTGCCGGTCGCTGCGCCAGTTTACGGCGCAGCCAGCGCACCGCCAGCAGCAGCCCGGCCAACACGGCGAAGATGACAAGCGTGTCGGTCACCAGGTCATATTGCGCCACCAGCCATGCGCCAGCCACCGGGATTTTCTCCAGGATGGGAACGAGCAGGTCCCTGGGATCAGGGATCTGCGGGACCTGAAACGGTGGCGGGAGGCGTTCCAGCAGCGCCGGCATGTCCTGCAGCCGGCCGGCCAGGTCGTCCAGGCCGGTATTCAGGCGGTCGAAAACCCATTCGATCGCACTCCGCGCGGCCAGGGTAAGTTGCCGGAGCAGGTGTGGTTCGGTAATCCGTGATGCCAGGAGCAGCGACAAGACCGCCAGGACGGCGGCGATCAGCCAGCGTGACCAGCCCTCGGTAATATGAAAGACACCCGCGTCGGTGCCGGCAAAGAGCTGTGCGCGCCCGCTGGGGTTCTTGACCGCCAGGGCATGCACCGCCACGGCGGCCTGGCCCGATTTGGGGTCCGGTGAGGGCAGGCTATCGTTGGCTGGCGCCCATCTGCGTCCGCCGTCAGCAGAACGAAACACCCCCGCCTCGCTGCCGGCGGCCAGCCGGCCGGCCCGTCCACGTGCATAGGCCGCCAGGGCGCGGACCGGCACCTTGGGCAGCATCTCGGCGTCGGGCGGCGTCCACAGGCGGCTGAATCCTTTCAACGGTGGGAGCACGGTTTCACCCGCCAGCACGGTCCACGGGCCATCGCCGCGCGAGACATACACCGTGCCCTCGGTTGCGCCGGCGTAGAGGGCGCCACCGCCGCCAGCGGCGAAGGCCATGACCGGCCGGCGCACCAGGCCAGCGGTGACCGGCTGCCAGGTAGCACCCTGGTCGACGGTCTGGTAGAGACCGTGCGCGGTGCCTGCGACCAGGCGGTGGGTGTCCGGCGCAGCCAGGGCATAAACCGCGGCGTGCGGCAGGCCAACCCCCGCCGGCGCCCACGCATTCGGGCCGCTCGTGGCCAGGTAGACGCCACCCTGTGTGTAAGCGAGCAGGCCACTCTCTGCGCGCAGGGCCAAGAGGCGGGCATCATCGATTTTTGCGGAGCAAAAATCCTGCATCGCCGCCGCGCCGGGATCGGACGGGGCCACGGGGGTCCAGGTCAGCTGGGTGCAGCCCTGCGCCGCGTCGATCTGCACGTCGGTGATCTGGACGAGGCGGAAGGGCTGGTTCGATCCTGGCCTGGGTGGGCCTTCCAGGATGAGCACATAATCGCCGGGCTGCAGGCCGCTCTGTGTGCCGGCAAGACGTGCGCTCACCGTCGAGGCACGCAGGCGCAGGCGCCGCGGCTGTGTGCCCGGCGCCAGTTTCAGCGCGTTCCAGTCCGCGTGGGCGACGAAGGGGTGATCGATCTCGAAGGTCTGCGGCAGCTGGCCCGGCGGTGGCACACTCTGCACGGCCACGCCGGCGGGCACCGCCACCTGGCGATGCGGTTGGTTCTTGTCGGCTAGCACCGTCAGGACGAGGTGGGTACCGGCGGCGGTGCCTGGGCGCAGCTCGTAGCCAAGGCTGCGGGCCAGCTCGAGCACCGAACGCCGCTCGGTGGCGGTGCGCAGGTAACCCTCGTTGACGATCCGTTCCTGGTAGAAGGCCAGGACCTCGAGTGTGGCGGCCCAGGCCTGCACCAGGGCGATCGTCCAGTCGCCGTAACCGTCGGTGTTGAGATTGGCCAGCGGTGCTGTGTCAGCGGTACCGTCGCCGGTCGTTTGTACGGTCAGTTGGTCCAGCATGCGCGCCAGGGACTCGCGGAAGCGCGAGCCGCAGTAGCTGAGTGCGGGCTGTCCCGGTGGGTTGTAGCGCGTCAGGCGTGGCGTGGCAGCTTCGTGCGGTGCCGGGATGGTCATGGGTTGGCCTCGATCACGATCTGCAGGGTGCCCTGGCTGTCTCCGCCGGTAGTGGTTGGCCCTGTCTGCAGGCGAGCAATCTCCAGGGGCCCGATCGTTATGGGATCGACCTGTGGATCGCCATCGAGCCGGCCAAACTGCTCTATTTCGACGCGCGCCACGCCGCTGACCGCCATCACCGCCGCGATCAGCCGGCTGCGGTAGACCGGCTGGCCGAAGCCGAAATTATCGGCGCAGAAGAAGCCACACGTGCCATCGGGCCGGCGCTGGCTGCCGAGCGCCGCGGCCAGGGCCTGGTGCGTGAGGTTCGGTGAGCTGCCGGGCTGCAAGGTCACGCGCAGCGCAACGTCGAGCGGGACGTAGTGCGGCGGGCGTGTCTCGACCGCCTGGCCCGCCAGGCGGTGCGGCTCGATGTGGGCCTGCAGCGCACGCACAAACGCGGTATCGACCGGGCGGTTCTCACGCCGTTGGACGTGGATGGCGACGACCGGCCGGCTGCCGGCCCAGTGCCGCGTGGCGATGGCCTGGGCCACGTCGGGGTGGCGCTGTGCAACGGCTGCGTAGTCGGCTTCGGTCACGCAGCGTTCGGGGACGTGGATGGCGCCGGGTGCGTTGTGACGGGCCTCTTCCAGGCGTTTGGGCGGCCGGCCGCCGCTGGCGGGCAGGAGGTTGCGTACGCCGGTGATACTGCCGACCGGTGTGACGATATGGGCGATCGCCTCCGCCCCCACGTTGCCGGCCTGGCCGTTGCCGACGCGGTAAGTCGTCTGAAAACGTGCGCCGGCCACCACCGGTTCCCAGCCCACGCCGCGGTGGCCGAAGCGCAGGTAGGCTGTGCCATCGTTTTCCATTTCGATCGTGAAGTCGCGCGAAAAACGGCCGCTGCTCAACAATTCAGGTGAATACTGCCACGCCTTGACGGCATAACCCTGGTTTTCGCCGGCCAGCACCACGGGTGACAGGGTCCGGCTGCGCGCTGGGTTCAGCGTCAGGCGGTCAGGGCCGAGTTCGCTGAGCTGAATGGCTGGCAGGGCCTGCGCCGGCACCTGCTGCACGGCGTGGGCGGCGGGCAGCGCCTGAGCCTGGGCGGGATCGAAGGGCACGGCGTGCGTCAGGCCACGCCGGCGCAGGGCCGGCCGATAGCGCGCGCCCTGGGTGAGGAGTGGCAGCTCTTCGTGTGCGATCGTCAGCCCGTGGTCGGCCAGCACGATGTTGCCGCGCGCCACGCTGACGGGGCGCGGCTTCTCACCGCCCTGCGCCAGCGAGGTGACCAATCGAAACGGCAGGGCATCGGCCAGCGCCCATGCCACGGCCACGATCGGCACGGGTGCGCCGGCGGCGCCGTGGGCAAATCCGGGCTTGACCTGCGTCAGGCGCACGGCATGCCGGTGTTTCGGGTTCGCACCGGCGCGGCGCCCAGACCGTGGATCGGCGATTTCCTCGAAGACGAGCACGTCGCCGGCCTGCAGATGGTGCAACATACGGCGGGAGGGGTCATCCTGCTCGAACGCATCGCGCAGATGAGCCGCGGTGGCGCCGGCTGGCAACTCGGCCGGGTCACTGTGGAACAGGATTTCGTTGTGCTCGGCGCACAGCAGGATGTCATGCATGGTTTCGAACACCACGGGTCCCTGGGCCAGGACATCGACGTATTCGGCGGACAACGGGCGAACGACGGGCGGCAGGCGGTCTTGCGCAAACTGGGTCAGGAGCTGCGTCCCGCGCCGCAGCAGCACGCGGTCGCCGTCGGTCGTCACGTGCACCCAAACGCGGGCGTTGCACCCCTCGTGCAGCCGGTAGTCGAGCAGACGCGTATGGCGCTGGATCGAGCGGCGCAGGCGGGCCGTGCCCAGGTAGGCCTCGGTAGCTACAGCGTCCTGGAAATAGCTCAGGTAGTCGGCGGCGTAAGCCAGCACCTCCACCAACGCGTTGCCCAGGTCCGCCGGGTGCAGCTCCGTCCAATCCGGCACCAGGATGCCCAACTGCTGCAGCATCAGCCGGCGGAAGCTGGCATAATCCTTGGCCAGGTAATCGATTTCGAGATGGTTGTCAACTGGATCTGTCATTTGTCTGCAATCTACCCTGCCCGCTTGAGCGCCGCCTGGACCTCAAGGTCCAGGCTCATAGCTTAAGGCGGCTAAAGCCGGCTCAGGAACCAGCCCAATCAGCCCAGCCCGCTTGAGCGGGCTTGAGCTATTAGCCTGGCGTTTGAACGCCAGGCTCAGGAACCAGCGCAATCAGCCCAGCCCGCTTGAGCGGGCTTGAGCTATTAGCCTGGCGTTTGAACGCCAGGCTCAGGAACCAGCGCAATCCGCTCAGCCCGCTTGAGCGGGCTTGAGCTATTAGCCTGGCGTTTGAACGCCAGGCTCAGGAACCAGCGCAATCCGCTCAGCCCGCTTGAGCGGGCTTGAGCTATTAGCCTGGCGTTTGAACGCCAGGCTCAGGAACCAGCGCAATCAGCTCAGCCCGCTTGAGCGGGCTTGAGCTATTAGCCTGGCGTTTGAACGCCAGGCT
>CAYUCC010000093.1:0-18390 GCA_964443225.1 uncultured Anaerolineae bacterium | reverse complement strand
TCGTTGAAGTACGCCGGGACGGTGATCACGGCCTCGTTGACCGGCTCACCCAGATAGGCCTCGGCATCGGTCTTGAGCTTCTGCAGGATCATGGCCGAGATTTCCTGGGGCGTGTAGATCTTGCCGTTGAGTGGAATCTTCACCCGCGCATCGCCCGCCGGCCCCGCGCTCACTTCGTACGGCACCATCGTCTGTTCGCTCTGCGTCTCGTCGACGCGCCGGCCCATAAAACGTTTGATCGAAAAGACGGTGTTTTCGGGATTCACGACTGCCTGACGTTTGGCGGTTTGCCCGACCAAACGTTCGCCGTTTTTGGAAAAAGCGACGACCGAGGGTGTCGTGCGGTTGCCCTCGGCGTTGGCGATGACCATCGGGTCACCCCCTTCGATCACTGCAATCACTGAGTTTGTCGTTCCCAGGTCGATGCCAACAATTTTAGCCATTTTGATTCTCCTCTATCTTGGACACAGGTCGTGTGATGCAATTACATACAAAAAGAGACACGCAGCCGGAAGATATTCCTGGCTACGTGTCTTATTGTAGTTCGTATGTGTTAGAAAAACGCTAGCGGTCCGTTAGCACGGCGTTAGACTTCTCTGGAATGCGGCAGCCAGGTGCGATCGCCATCGGCGCGGGTCTATCGCCCGGCGCTGGCAGCGTTCGCACCTGCTTGCGCACCAGATTAGCCCAGACGCTTCTTTGCCTCGGCGGTGAGCGCCGGCACGATGGTGAAGAGATCACCGATGATGCCGTAGTTCGCCACCTGGAAGATCGGTGCTTCGGCGTCCTTGTTGATAGCAACGATCACCTTGGACGAGCCCATGCCGGCCAGGTGCTGGATGGCACCCGAGATACCGCAGGCAATGTACAGGTCGGGCCGCACGGTTTTGCCGGTCTGGCCGACCTGGTACTTGTACTGAATCCAGCCCGCGTCGACCGCCGCACGGCTGGCGCCCATGGCAGCACCCAGGGCGTCGGCCAGGGCCTTGATGGGGGCAAACCCTTCGGGCCCTTTCACGCCGCGCCCGCCGGAGACGATGATCTTGGCGTCGGTGAGATTGACTTCGCCCCCGCCGACCTCTTCGAAGGTGGTGACCGTGGCGCCAACGGCACCCTCACTCACGCCGGCGTCCACCTTGACGACCTGACCGCTGCGACCGGCGACCGGGTCGGGCATTGGGAAGGCGCGACCGCGTACGCTGGCCAGCTGCGGGTCCGTCTTGCTGACCACATCGGCCAGGATATTGCCCGAAAACACGGGGCGTACACTCACAAGGCGGCCGTTTTTGAGCGAAAGATCGAGCACGTCGGCGGCCAGGCCGGTGCCCATGTCGGCGGCTACGGCGCCGCTCAGGTCGCGCCCGCGCATGCTGGCCGGGAAGAGGACGATCGCCGGCTTCTGCTCTTTGATGATCTTCTCCGCCGCGGTCGCGTAGGCGTTGAGGCGGAAGGTCTTGAACACCGGGTCATCACAGACAAAAACGGTATCTGCGCCGTAGCTGATAGCGGTCTGGGCTTCACTCTCAACCCCACTGCCGAAGAGCATCGCGCCCACGGTGACACCCAGCTCATCCGCCAGGCCGCGCGCTTTGCCCAATACTTCCCACGACGTACCGGTTGGTTTACCGTTGAATTGTTCGATCCAAACAAAAACTGACATGGCTTGTTCCTCCCACCTCAGATGACTTTTTCGGCCAGGAGTCGATCCATCAGAATCGCTGCCTGCTGCTCTGGTGTATCGCCCTTGATGATTTCCACCTGGGCGGCCCGCGCCGGTGGCTTGCGCAAATCGATCCAGTCACTGACCGAACCGGCCTTGCCCACCTGATCGGCACCCAAACCGACGTCGCCCGCCGACCAGGTGGGGATCGCCGCCTTGGCTGCTTTGCGAATCCCCATGAAGCTGGGGTAGCGCGGTTCGTTGATTTCACGTGCCACCGAGAGCACCGTCGGCAGGTTGGCCGAAACGGTTTCTTTGCCCTCTTCGAGGCTGCGCTCGACCGTGATTTTGCCACCGCTGACGTCGACGACCTTCACGACGCCGCTCAGGAAGTTGGCGCCCAGCAGACGGGCCAGGGCTACCGATACCTGGCCGCTGTTGCCATCGACCGATTGTTTGCCGGTAATGACCAGGTCGGCGCCGCCCTCTTTTTTGATGGCACCGGCCAGGGCACGGGCGGTGACCAGGGCATCACCCTCGACCAAACCCGGGTCCGATAACAGAATGGCGTTGCCCACACCCATTGCGACCGAGGTACGCAGTGCCTCGACGGCCTGCGCTGGCCCGACACTGATCGCCGTGACGTCAGCCTTGTGTTTTTCGCTGAGGAGCAAGCCCTCTTCGATGGCAAATTCGTCCCAGGGATTCACGATCATCGTGGCCGCCGGCTCGCCGGCTTTCACCTGGTTGACGTTCACCTTGGGCAGCTCTGCCGTGTCGGGTGTCTGTTTGACACATACTACGATTTTCACATGTTCCTCCTAAAATGATCCGATCTGATCAAACATACCTGAATGTCGGCCCACCGGTGTGCCTTTGGCGGCGCGGTAGGGGCCTATTCTTCTTGCCACGCCTGCGCATCATACGCAGGCAGCTCGCAGCGCAGCCGCTGATCGTGGCGGTAACCCAGGAGATAGTCGGCCTGGATAAGCTGCTGCAGTTCACGCGTACCCTCGTAGAGCACGGCACCCTTGCTGTTACGCAGGAAACGTTCCACGTCGTACTCGTCGGAATAGCCGTACGCACCATGGATCTGAATGGCATCCGACGCCGATTCGAAGCTGGCATCGGTGCAGAACCACTTGGCCAGGGTCGTTTCGCGTGTGTTGCGTTTGCCCACGTTCTTCATCCAGCCGGCACGGTAGACCAGGAGCCCGCCAGCCTCGACGCGCTGCACCATCAACGAGATCATCCGTTTGACCAGTTGGTGCTGGCCAATTTCGACCCCAAAGGTGTGTCGCTGCTGCGCATAACTCAGGCTGGCATCCAGACAGGCCCGCGTGAGGCCGAGTGCGCCCGCGGCCACTGTATAACGGCCGTTGTCGAGGCAGCTCATGGCGATCTTAAAACCCTCACCCTCTTCGCCGATCCGGTTCTCGATGGGGACCCGCACCGCGTCGCAGTTCACCCAGCCCGTATTGCCGGCGCGCACCCCGAGTTTGCCGTGGATGGTGCCGGTCGTTACCCCGGCCAGATCACGCGTAACCATGAAGGCAGTGATGCCGCGATGGGGTGGTGTCGCCTGCGGGTCGGTTTTGGCAAACCACAGGAAGTGATCGGCCACATCCCCCAGCGAAATCCAAATCTTTTCACCGGACACCACGTAGCTGTCACCATCGCGACGCGCCGTCGACCGCAGGGCGGCCACGTCGGTACCCGCACCTGGTTCGGTCAAACAAAAAGCAGCGATTTTCTCCCCCCGCGCCTGCGGTTTGAGAAAACGCTGCTTCTGTTCTTCGGTGCCCCACTGGAACACACCCATGGAGTTGAGACCGTTGTGCACCGAAATGATCACCCGGGCGGCGGTGTCGGCGTATTCGAGCTCCTCAGAAACGATACCCAGGCTGATGTAGTCCATCCCGGCGCCGCCATACCGCACCGGTACCGAAATCCCCAGGATTCCCTGCGCTGCCATCTTGGACAGCAGCGAGCGATCGAACTGCTGCGCCCGATCATTGTCCTTGACGTAGGGCCGAATCTCCTTGTCGGCAAAATCGCGAACCATCTTGCGGACCATCTCGTGCTCGGCACTGAAGCTAAAGTCCATTCACCCGATTCCCTTCTACGCTGAAGTACCCACCGGTTTCTACATGCTGACAGGGACGATTTGGAATTCATTATACCATTCCCTGACGCACTGCGCAATAATGAAAACACTGGGTGTAGGGACATAACGAAACCATGTCGCTACTCCCCATTCCCTATCCCCACCTCCTCCAGCAAAATCGCATCATTCGGACCAGGGGATGGCGCGTCGGTGACGGGCAGGCGCTGGCCGGTTTCGGCGTCATACATGCCGACCAGCAGCCGGTAACGACCGGGCTGGAGATTGGCTGGCAGACGCAGACGGTGCGCATCGTAGACGAGGGTACCCGGCCCCCAGATCGAGGTCGGTGCCAGGCCTGCGGCGGGCTGGCTGTCTGACTGTGCCACGATCTGGCCGCGCTCGTCGAGGAGATGAACGAACACGGTATAATCACGATCCAACCAGCGCTGGGTCTTCCAATAGATGGCCACTGGCAGCGAGTCCTGCAGCGGGCCCAACGTGTAGCCGACGAGCAGAACCCGATCGTTCAGTTCGGCGTTGACCGGTCGCGCTGGAACGCCCAGGGCGGTGGCGGTGTTGGGCAGACGACCCACTTTGCCTACCTCGATCGGCGGCGCCAACGGCTGTACATCACCCGTCTGGTCATCGAGGCGGTACATGCCGGCCAGCAGCGTGTAAGGCCCCGCCGGCAGGTCGGCCGGAACGGTCATCGAAAAAACGTCACGCACAAACTCACCGGGACGCCAGAGGCTCGTGGGATAGTAGGCGCCCCCCGCCAGATGATCGTTGGCCTGCGCGACTTTGTTGCCTTGAGCGTCCAACAACTGCACGAAGCCTGTGTAGTCGGCGTCCAGCCGCTGCTGGGGCTGCCAGTAGAGTGCGATGTTTAGCGGCTCGCTGCCGATGAGCGTATCGTTTGGGTCGACATCGTAACCCACCAGGCGCAGGGCCGAGCCCAGCAGGAGGTTGGTTGGTCGTTCAGGCGGACGCGTAACGGCCGGCCCGATCACCTGGCTCAGTGCGCCCAGCTGGACCAGGTTGTATTTGACCTCGAGCCCCGGCATTGCTTTGATCAGGTAGATCGGGCGGCGGGCCGCCGCGGCCAGGACCGAATCGATCGTCCGTCCCACATCGCCATAGGCCGCATCCTCGACGATCTGTGGGTAAACGCCGGTCAGCTCGCGATGCTGATTCAAGACGTGCTGGACGTAGTACAGAGGAGTCATGTCATCGCGGTCGTTGCTCACCAAAACCGCATCCTCTGCCGCAACCTCGTTCAGAATGCTGTCCCACCAGGTACGTGCCGTGTGGTCGGCGCTGCGGTCATGGCTCGCATAGACGGTCACACCTTGCAGCACCGGCCAGACCAGCAGTACAGCCAATACAATCCAGGCCAGCCGCAGACGCACGCCTGGATTCCCTACGAGGCGTGTGTTGGCAATGCCACTGGCGAAAGCTCCCACCCCAGCGGCCAGCCACAAGCCCAACACCAGGTAGACCGGGATGTACAGCACGGCAATATCACCGATGCCGTAGAACAAATTGAAGGCGAGGTAGGCGACGAAGGTGGCACCCGTCAGCGTGAGCACACCATATCGCTGGCGCAGGATCAAAAAGACGAGCCCTGTCACAATCAGGAAAAAACCGATCGCCCCAAACTGTGCCACTGTCCACTCCAGGGCTTGCGGCAGCTGCAGCGCGGCTTCGGCGGGTGGCCGCACGGCACTGGCAAAGCGTGCACCGGTGACCCAACGCAGGAACCCGCTCAAATCGGCCTGGTACAACGGCACAGCCTTGTCGGGCGCCAGCGCCAGAGTGAGATACGGGCTCTGCGCCGCGCGCCAGGGCACGAACGCATACAGCACCAGCGGCAGCAGACCCACCGCCATCGGAACCAGCACCTGGCGCGGCCGGCGCACGATCGCCGGGTGCACCCGCAGAACGAACAGTGCGGCTGCCGGTGCCATCAGGATCATCGACGTGTGATGGGTCAACCCCAGGCCAAACACGAGGGCAGCCACGATCAGCCAGCGCTGCGCAGCGGCACGACTGGCCCCGCTCGGGACTTCCGACGGCTCACCGTTGGCCGCACTGCTGCGCTGCTCGTCGGACCAACGCAGCAGTGCATACAGAAGTGCAAGGACCAGGCAGGCATTGAGCGAATACACTTCGGCGATCGTCGCCTGGCTCCAAAACGTCGGCGAGACGGCCACCACGAGCGTCGCCAGCAATCCGGCCAGGCGACGCATCCCCACCGGCAGCCGCGCCAGGACCCGCGCCAGCAGCAGCTGGCTCACCAGGAAGAACAGCCCCAGCGCCAGGCCAGCCCACCACACAGAAAAGCCGTTGATGCGCGTCGCCGGTTCGGGCCACCAGACCGCCAGCCGGTTCCACAGCCAGCCCAACATTCCATACAGCGGGTAGCCCGGTGGGTGGACGACACCCGCGATGGGCAAAGCGAACTGGAACTCCGCTGCGTCACCAAACAGCAGGCCCGGCGCCATGGTGGCGCCGTACAACAGCCAGCCGGCAACCACAATCGCAGCGGCTATCCAATAAGTTGTGTCACGCTGAATGGTGCGTATCATCGCTGTCGTGGCTCACTCAAGGACTGGCAGTCGCCGTAATCTCCAAACGATCCAGGGCCGCAGCCAGGGAACGCCCATCCCCTCCGACGTGGAGATAGGCATCGGTCGTCCCGGTGGCCTGGGCCGCCGTGCCTGGCGCCGCCCCTTGCACCCCGACGGCGGCCAGCCGTTCGCCGGCAGACAGTTCGGCCTGGATGCCGAGACCAGCCAGGGCAGTTCGGGCCGCGGGGGTCAGAAACGTCGTGCCATCGCTTTTACTTGCAAGCAGCACGATACGTCCGGCCGGCACCTCTGCCAGGTACGCCGCCAGCGCATCGGCCTCGTAGGTGTTGGCCGCTGTATCGAACCCACGTCGATCCAACAGCTCACCGGTGCGTTCATCCACCACCGCCACGTTGATCCCCCGCCGTCCCGCCGAGGCATCGACCGTGCGCCCCTCGTCATCGCTGAGCGTCATGAACGCCTCGTCGAAGGCGTGAATGTCGATGACGACCGGGGCGGTGACCCCCGTCTGGCCAATCAGCGCCGTTTCGGGCTGGGCGCGGCGCGGCTGCTGCGCCCAGGCCAATGCCAGGTGCAGGGTATTGGGTCCCTCCTGAACCGCCGTGGCCGGCAGGTCGAACGTGTAATCGTTCCAGCCCGGCGCCAGCGTCACCTCACCCAGTGCCACATCGTTCAGGCTGACCTGTACGGTCTGCGCGGGCGATCCGGGATAACTGTAGGGTGCCAGACGCAGCGTTGCCCGATAGTTCTGCCCGGCTGTAGGTTGCAGCGGAAAGAAGAGGTCGGTTTCCAACCCCGTGATCCAGGCTGCGCTGGCGCCGGCCAGATCGGCCTCGTCGGCACTCCAGTGGTCACCGCGATAGGTCTGGGTGTCCTGCGAACCAAAGTCGAGCACGAAAGGCAGTGTGGGCGGCGGTGCCTGGACGCGATAGACCTGAAAACCGTCCGTTTCCACAACCGGCTGCGGGTCGAGCGGCAGCACGTCGAGGGCGTAGTCGCGCGTGGCCTGCCAGGTGTCGGTGTACGGATAGCGGCCGGACACAGGCGGCGTCACCACCAGGTACTTGACGTTGAACAACGTCATCAGCCCGGCGGCCTGGGCACGCGCGGCGGCATCGACCTCCGGGCTGGGCGGTTGGTACATTTCCAGGCCGGTGAGGGCCTTGAAGAGGGGCAGCCGTTCGAAATAGGCCAGCTTGATCGGCGGGTTGCGGCTGATGTTACCGCCGAGCATGGGACGTTGGTGGGTCTGCTGGTACCACTGCAGGCGGGTGTCCTCGGCGCCGAAGACGCGAAAGCTGTTACGCCAGCCCAGCGGCAGGTGCATCACGGCAAACTGGCCGGGCTCCTGGGCGATCTGGGTGTAGAATGCCGGTGTCCGGGCATCGCTGAGTGGCATCGGCCAGGCCAGGTGTTCGAATAAGAGAAAGCCCATCAAGAGCAGACTCACGCCCACGGCCAGGCGCGGCCGGCGGTTGAACAGCGGTCGCCGCAGCAGCCAGTCCAGGGCGTATCCCACCAGCACCGCCAGGGCCAGCATGATCACCAGCCCAAACCGGTTGACCGAGCGATTGGCATTCAGCACAGGCAAAAAGTGCGTCAGGACATACGGCAGGGGAAAGGTCACCCCCTCGGGCAGCAGGCCGTCCAGGTCGAAACGGTACTCACCGTTGATCTGCAGCAGCGGTCCCAACACAAGGATCGTAGACACAACCACCAGCCACACCCAGCCGCGTGCCCGCTTCCAGGCGACGACGGCGCCCAACGCTGCCAACGCCAGGGTCAACCACCCCAGGAAATTCGTATTGACGTCGAGAAACTGACTCTCGCCCGTCTGTACGCTGCGCAGGGTCTGCACCCAATCCTCACCCCACAGCGGGTGCAGGGTGACCGGCGTCACCAGGCCGACCAGGTCGCTCGACAGCTTGAGTGCGTCGCCCCATCCCTCCAGCTCGTACCCGCCCTGCACCAGCTCGCGCACCACCGGCACCAGGAGATAGCTGCTCACGGCCAGGGCCACCAGGCCGGCAAGACCGAGTTTGACCAGGGTGTCACGCCAGGTGGGCAGAGGAGCCCCGCCGGCGGCGCGCTGGTTCGCCCACTGGAACGGCAGCAGGATCAGCAGCGCCAGGGCCAAAAAGAGTCCGAAGGTCATTTCGGTCAAAAAGAAGAACGCCGCAAACAGCCCCGCCAGGGCCGCCGATTGCCGCCCGCGACGGCCCGTCTCACCCATGGCCTTGAAGAAATAGAGCAGCGCAAACGGCAGCCACTGCACGTTGGCAATGCTGTAGTGTCCCAGGGCCTGATAGATTGCGCGGTTGGCCGAAAAGGCGTAGAGCAGGCCCGCACCGAGGGCGGGCAGGTAGGCCAGCCAGGGTGTGGCGTACCGTTGATCACGCAGCAGGTAGCGCACCAACAAAAACGCTCCATAGCCGCCGGTGATAGTCGAAAACCAGAGCATGAGATTGCTGGCCAGGGGCACGCCGAAAGCCAGCTGCAGCGGCAGGCCCACTACGGCGTGAAACAGATGGTAGGTGTAGAGAACCAGGTCGATCCCCAGTGGGTAGTAGATCAGGTCCGAATGGAAGGGATTGGCCTGCAAATCGAGGACCGAATACTTGAACCACCACTGGTTCCAGAGGTAGGTGAATTCATCGAATGCCCAGGTTGGGCTGCCCGGCACGTGGGTGGAGAGGTGCGTCACCAGGGGATAAGTGAGTATGAGGGTGAGAATGGCGAAAATGAAAAGCACCGCCAGGTGTGGGCGGCGCCAATTCTGCCATGTCCAGCGCATGCATGCCTCTCCAATCACGGATGTCCGGTCGAACGCGGTCATGATACCATGGCGCGGGCGATCCGTCAATCAACGGGGTTTCCGATCTAATCACGGCGCCTGATGGCGAATATCAGGTTGTTCGGACGGGCTCTTCGGCGTCCGCCGCGCGATGGACGAGGCGCCGCCAGGGTACGAACGGAGTGCGCAGGCGCAGCAGCGTGAACGCGGCGTTGTAAATCTCTTTTTCTGAGATCTTCGACTTACCTTTGGCGCGATCCCGAAAGGTGATGGGGATTTCGCACACGCGAAACCCGGCACGCCGGCAGTGGTAGAGCATCTCGATGAGAAAGGAATACCCATCCGACAGGATGCTCTCGAAATCGATCGTTTCCAGTACGGTGCGCCGGTAACAGCGCAGCCCGGCGGTGCAGTCGTGTGCGGGCAGCCGCAGAATCGTGCTGGCCACCGTATTGGCCCCGCGGCTCAACAGACGCCGGCTCAGAGGTGAGCCGACCACTTCGCCACCCGCAACGTAGCGCGACCCGATGGCCACATCGTACGCCTGGGTGGCTTCGATGAGGGCCATCAGACGCTGCGGTGGATGCGAAAAATCGGCGTCCATCGTCACGAAGTGCGTATAACCGCGTTCGAGACCAAAACGGAAGCCTGCACAGTACGCCGTACCCAACCCCAGTTTTCCTGCGCGATGTACGGCATAGACCAGGTTCGGATACACCGTGCCCAACTGGTGCGCAATCTCACCGGTGCCATCGGGGCTGTTGTCGTCGACAATCAGGACATGCACGTCGGTGGTGGCGTGCAGAATCGTTTCGACGAGATCGGCGATATTTTCGGCTTCGTTGTAGGTTGGCACAATGACCAGGGTTTGACGTGTCATTCGATCTGCTCGACTTCGTATTCCGCCAGCTGGAGCCGTTCGCCCGCCGGCGTGCCGTCGGTATTCAACCACGGGACATTCGGACCGCCAGCTGCCGGGTACAGACCCGTCCACAGGCGGTAGGTACCCGTTGGTAAATCCGGCGGCACGATCAAAACTACGGTCTCACTGCTGTCATCCCCCGGACGCCAGATCGACGTGGGATAACTGCCGCCGGCGGGCTGCCGGTCGTCCCGGGCAATGATTGTACCACCAGGACCCACGAGGTGCACAAACAGCGAGGCATTGTGCGTCGGTGTCTGCACCGCGGTCCAGGCCAGGGTCATCGTGAGGGGCTGGCCGGGCTGCAGGTCGGTGGGCAGGTCGGCGGCGCGCAGTGCGAGGCCGTTGGCGAAGCGCACGTCTACGGGCTGCATGCCCGGCGTTGGCGCACCCATGCCCGTGCCCGCACCGGGCTGCGCCACAATCACACCACGCGGCAGCCGCGCCGCGTGACCCTCCTGCGCCTCACCCACGACCGGCAGCCACGACGATTCATCGCCGCCAAATGGCCGCACCTGCACCCAGGCATCGTAGTGGCTGGGACGCACACCGTCGGCCGGCAGACGAACAGTCACCACCTCGCGATAGACGTCGCCCGCCCGCCAACGATCAGTCGGCCAGCGGCCACTGGCGGGCGAATTGCTGTGGTCGGCCAACAATACGCCGTCGTCGGGGTGGCGCAGGGCGGTGGTCACGCGCAGATCCGCAGGGATGTCCCGCTGCGCCAGCCAGGTCAGGGTCACGTTCACCGCCTGGCCTGGCGTCTGCCGCGCTGGATCGACGGCTGCCTCCAACAGCACCAGGTCATCGCCGAAACGGACACCGGCTGCCGCGTCGGCCACGGGGCCGGGCTCAGACGCCGGCCGCCCGTAGACCGGGTTCAAAAACAACGGCGGCACGAGCAGGGCGAGAATCAGCAGGCCGGTGACACACAGCGGTGCCAGCGGCAGCGGCCGCGGCAGCCGGCGCCCCATCTCCTGCCACCCGGCCGTCACCAAAATTGCCAGCGGGCCGATGACCGGCCACAGCAGCCGCGCCTGATCGGTGCCGAGCGCGATGCCGGTGTACTGGATCAGCGTGACCAATGAGAAGGCGACTGCCAGCAGCAGCAATCCCCAGGCGACCACGTTGGCGGACCGCGGCTGCTGCCGGAGAAGCCGGAGGACACCCCACATCAAACCGACCGCCGCGGCCAGGGTGGCAATGCTGCACAGCAGAACCAGCCAATCGGGATACACGATCGGCCCGGCCGGGCCGAAGTTGCCCCAGAACGAGATGAACAGCCCGCGCGCCAGCCAATCGAGCACCGCAAAGTTGACAGGGCCACTGCGCACGTCGACCGTGGCGCGCACCAGGGCCCAGCCCAAGGGATCACCGTACAGCTGCTGGTTGCGCACCATCCAGGGCGCCAGGATGAGCAGGGCCGGCACAAAAACGAGCAGCAGGCCGCCCAGGCGTGCACGCCAGGCCCAGGGCGAATGGCGATCACTGCCCGGTGCCGGCAGCAGCAAGGCCAGGGCCGCCACTGGCCACACAGCCAGCACACCGACTTTGCTGATCGCGCCCAGCCCCAGGCAGGCGCCCAGGGCCAGTCCAGTGCGCCACGTCACGCCACTCCGCCAGCCGCGCAGGGCCAGCCACAGCGCCAGGGTGCCGAACATGGCTGCCAATACGTCGTTGCTCACGCTGGCGCTGCTGAACAGAAAACCCGGCAAAAAGGCGGCCAGGCCGGCGGCGGCCAGGGCAAGGTATGGATCGTCCGGTTTCACTGCGCACGCCAGCGCATACACCGCCCACACCGTGACCGTGCTCAGAATGACCGACAGAAAGCGCAGCAGGTGCATCGCCAGGGCACCGCCGCGCCAGGGGAAGGTCTCCAGGCTGGTGTGGACGAAGTGGTTTTTATAGACGGCGTCCGGGCCGAACTGCACGTCAGGGTTGGCGCGCAGGAACGAAAAATCGAGGCCGGTCCAGGATGTCAGGACCGCGCCGGCCAGGTAATACAGGGGTGGGTGTTTGCCCTGCGTGATGGCAGGCCCTTGCGGAAGGGCACTCTGCGTACCGACGTAAACGACGTACGCATAATGGTCGGCCTCGTCGGGCGCCTCGCCCAGGGGAATGGCCAGGCTGTACCAGCCGGCCAGCAGCAGGTGGGCGGCCAGGATGAAGATCAGAACATGGCGGTGGTTGAATCGGCCCAAAAAAGCCTGCCTGTGGGTCAATCTGAGGTGCCAGTCACCGGTGTCAGTACCATGACGGGAATCTGCCGCGCACCGGCCCGTTTGCGATAATCGGCATAACCGGGATAGAGGGCGATGGCCTGGCGGTAGTACCGGTCGCGCTCCTCACCTTCGGCTTCACGGGCAACGTACGGTGTCGTCTGGTCGCCGATCGTCAGCGTGGCCTGGGGATGCGCCTTCAGGTTGTAGTACCACGCGGCATGGTGAGCCTGGCCGAAGTTCGACGCAATCAACACGACCCGATTTCCATCGGGAAAACCGATCAACGGTACGCTGCGCGGCAGGCCGCTCTTGGCTCCGGTGGTCGTCAAGGTGACGATAGGCAGGCCGGTGAGGGTGCCGGCGGCGGTGTAACGACCCTGCGACAGCTTGAGCACGGCGCGGTCCATGTGGTGCAGGGTGCGCACCATGAACCAGGAACCAGGACGGGTGCGTGCCACCTGCTGCGTCGCGCGCTGCCACCAGTGTGGGTGATACCCTGACTCTGACATGATCGAGAACCTCCTTGGAGCCTATCCGAATAACCTGATATTCGCCTCAATAAGGTGCCTGAGGGCAGTTATTCGGACAGGACGTTAACCGAGCGCCACGTCCAGCACCATCATGACGGTGAAGCCCAGCATGGTGCCCAGGGTGGCCAGGTCGGCGTGATGGCCAAGCTGCGATTCAGGGATCAGCTCTTCCACCACGACGAAGATCATCGCCCCGGCTGCAAAGGCCAGGGCGTAGGGCAGCAGGGGGCTGATAAAAATGACCGCTGCGGCGCCCAGCACGCCCGCAATCGGCTCCACGATGCCGGAGGCCTGTCCATAAAAGAAGGCCCGCCGGCGTGAGAACCCTTCACGGCGCAGCGGGACTGCGACCGAGAGCCCTTCGGGAAAATTCTGCAAACCGATGCCAACAGCCAGTGCGACGGCGGCTCCCAAAGTTGCACCCGGATAACCAGCTGCCACCGCGCCGAACGCCACACCCACCGCAAGGCCTTCGGGGATGTTGTGCAGCGTGATGGCGAGCACGAGGAGGATACTGCGCTGCCAGCGCGTATGCACACCTTCGGCTTCACTTTCAGGGAAACCCAGGTGCAGGTGCGGCAGCACCCGGTCTGACATCGCCAGGAAGGCGCCACCCAGCAGGAAACCAGCCGCCGCCTGAAACCAGGCGATGCCGCCGTTGGCCTCGGCCAGCGCAATGGCGGGGGCCAGCAGCGACCAGAAGCTGGCGGCGATCATCACGCCCGCTGCAAACCCCATCATGCCATCGAGCAGGCGTTGGTTGACCTTTTTGAAGAAGAATACCGGCAAGGCTCCCAGGGCGGTGACGAACCAGGTGAAACAGGTTGCCAGGAAGGCCTGCGCTATCGGGCCGAGGCCCACAAACCAGGTTGTGATCATCATGATCGTATTTTACACCGATCTTGCCCGCAGGTCATATCGGACAGTGCTTCGAACCTGCTGTGACGTGCGGCATGATCGTTTCCTCTGCGCGGCTTTGCCCGCAACACAGCCAGCCTCATTCACAGCATGCCAGGTTACCGCGCGGCGGCCGGCTGCACCTCTACTGGCCCGATCGTGACGCGATCGTCGGGCGTCGCCGGGACAACGGTGAGGTTGCGCAGGGGGTCGAACTGGTACAGGCCGGCCTTGATGGTGTACGGTCCCGGCGGCAGATCGGCCGGCAGCGCGACCATGTGCCGGTCCAGGATCAGCTCGTTCGTGCGCCAGCGGCTGGTGGGTGAAAAACCGCCGCCCGGATCTCCATCCTGCTGGGCGCGCACGGTGCCGGCGGCGTCGACCAGGTGCACGAAGGCCTTGTAGTTCTGTGCGGTGTCGTGCAGGTTGAGCCAGTACAGCGTCACCGGCAGCGCTGCACCCGCTTGCACGCGGCCGGGTGTCTCGGCCCCCAGGAGAAGGGCCTGGTTCTCCAGGTTGGCCGTCAATGGGGCGGGCTGCCAGCGTGCCTGGGCAAAACTGCTCAACCAGAGCAGCAGCGGCACCAGGGCCAGCAGCGTGATTGCCGTCAGCCAGCGCCGGCTGCGCATGAAATGCTCGTGTGCCAGCAGCAGCCAGAGCAGGGCGCCCCACCAGGTGAGGGCACTCACGACCGAGCCCACCTGCCGCGGCAGCGTATTCTCGAATGCGATCTCGACGAGGTGGCGGCCGGGTGGCACCTGGGCGGTCACCAGGCCCAGTTCACCGCTGGCACCGGTTGGCACGCGCTGGCCATCGATGCGCACCTGCCAGCCGGGGAAATAAAAGGCGTGGAAACGCACCGGCTGTACACCGGTGCCCTCCCAGGTCAGCCGGTAACGATCGGGCTGGCGTTCACCCAACGTAACTATGGGTGCTGCCGCTGGAGGCGCACTGGTCAACGGCTGCTCGGGGGCGCGTCCCAGGGCCCAGCGCTGCTCGCTCACCCCGAGCGGCAAAAACTCGGCGGTCCAGGTGGCACCAACCTGGCCGTTGGCCGCATCCTCGGCCCACATTTGCTCCGGCGTCACGTTGGCAGCGGTGCGCTCGTCGGACCTGTAAGGCAGATCGGCCAGACCGGTGTAGATCAGCAGGGCCCCCACGAGCAGAACAACGGCCCATATCCCGCGGCCGCCCAAACGCCGGCGGCCACTCGCCAGCAAGGCGGGCAGCGCGCCAATCACCAGCGCACTGCTCAGCGCGGTCATCGTCAGCCAACGCCAGGGGTACTGCAGGCGTGACAGCAACCCCTCACCCAGCTGCCACAGCGGCAGGCTCGGTGTGGTGATCAGAACTGCCGACCCCAGCGTCACCAGGGCAAAAAAGATGAACTGGATCGTTGGAAAGGCCGGCCGCGGCACACTCGCGGTTTCGCTGCGGCCGAGCACACCCGACAATCCTCGCAGGCAGGCCACCACGATGGTCCCCAGGAAGAGCAGCGCCACCAGCAGGCCGATCGTGTGCTGCAGCGGCTCGTCTGGCTGGCCGCGGTAGACGTGCACGAACCGCGTGGCCACCAGTTCGGCCAACGGCCGCAGATGGTCGCGGTAGCCGGTCGCAAGAGGATCGGCACCCAGTTTGACGGCGCCCGCTTCGGCGATCACGGGAATCCAGTAGAAGGCGGTGAGACCCACGGCCAGGACAAAACCGCCCGCCGCGCTCCAGAGCCGGCCGGCACGACGTGTCTGGGCTGCCAGGAGCAGGACATAGACCCCCCACACAGCGACCATGAGCATCGCGGTCAGGCGATGGGTCAGGATCAGGCCTGCCCAGGCCAGTCCCAGGCCAAGGACCACCAACGGCCGGCGGTCGGCGCGCTGGCCGGCGCAGCCTACGAACAGCGCCCAGCTCGCCCACAGAATCAGGGGTGGCCACAGAAAGGCCGCGTGTTCGGCCAGGGCACCGCGCAGCAGACCGTCGGCCAGGTGGTAGGTGAAAAAGGTGTAGACGAATGCCGCCAGGACACCCCCGGCATCGCCCCACAGGCAGCGCGCATAACCGGCCATGGCCAGTGCCGGCAGCACGAACCCGGCCAGGACGACCAGTTTGGTGGCCGCGATAGGGCCAAAGGGCAGAAACGGCAGCGCCAGGTAGTAACTGAGTGGGCTGTAGAAGTTGAGTACCGGCTGGCCGTAACCAAAGCCGAACTCCTGAAACCAGCGAGGGTAGAGCACGCCCTGGCGCAGGGCATCACCCAGGGCCTGCACGCGGTAGAGGTGAAACAGGCCATCGATCGATGCAAAAAAGCCAGGCCGTGCCAGCAGCCAGAGCACCGGCAGCGTCGCGACACCCACCACCAGCAGCAGCCCCCAGGGCACGGTGCGCCGGCTGGGTGCCGCCGGCCGCGGCAGTACAAGGCCACCGCCGGGGGCGCGGGTGGGCAGCGGATCAGCCATCATTCCACCTCACGCCTGGGCCAGGATGGCCGTGGCCAGCGTCCACACGCCGATGCCCAGAAAGGCCAGGCCGGCCACGCTGAGCACGCCGATCTGCCAGCGCTGCCAGTGCAGCTGAAAGCGGCTGCGCCGGTATCCCGACATCGCCAGCCAGGTGATGAGGGCCCACGACACGTAGGGCTGCCAGTTCCAGAAGCGCCCGGTGCGCTGCGCCTCCACCCAGAAATTGAGCGTCAGCGCGAGGGTGAGGCCCAGCACGGCCAGGTTGCTCAAGCGCCAGGCGCGCTGGGCAGGACCCGACAGGCCCTCGAAATAGGACAGCCGCAGGGACCCCAGCTCGGAAATGAGCGCCACGATACCGATCGCGTACGAAAGCGCCAGCACAATCCAGGTGATCCATTGCATGATCATGACGGTGCCTCAGCGGGATCTGGTTCCGTGGTGCCGGCTGCTGGTGACGCATGCAGCGCGGCCAGGCCAGCCACCGGATCGACCAGGGCCGCCAGCTCGTGCCGCGTTGCTGGTCCACTGCCCAAGACCGCCAGGGTGGCTGCCGTCTCGTCATCGCGACCGGCGAGCCAGGCCCAGGCGCGGGCCGGCGCGCGGGCGGCAAACATTGCCAGGCCGATGAAGGTTACAAAGCCGCCCAGCAGGGCCAACCACAGCCCCGGGTCGTAGACGGCATCGAACTGCACGTAGCGCGCCGGGGTAAAGGTGTACGTATCGGCGCCGATCGCAAACGAACCGGGCTTGGTGATGAATTCGCTGAACACCGGCTCGTCGGTGCCTACCGCAAAGGCCTGGGCCAGGGTGACCGGTCCGGAATAGCCCCTTTCGGGCAGCGCAGGAAAGTGGACCAGGCGCAGCACGATGCTGCGCTGCGGCACGGCCAGGCTGATTTCCTCCTGCGGCTGTTGGAACAGGACCTGCTGCACGTCGGCCTGGGCACCGCCGATCAGCGGGCGCAGCGGAATCAGCCGGCCGGCGCTGTTTTGTACGGCAACCGCCAGTGCGGCTCCACTACCGGTTTGATGCAGGCCGACGGGGCCGATGCGCGTCGGGCGGCCAGGGGTCAGGGTCAGCGTCTGCACCTGGCTGCCGAGCGTGACGGTGAACTGGCTGCTCGTATCCACCGCTGCGGCGGTGATGGTCGTGCCGGGCTGTCTGGCGGGGCTGATGGCCTGGCCGGGGGCGAGCTGCAGACCCGGCTCGCGCCAGCCAACGTATTGCGTCACCACAAAGGCCAGCAGGACCAGCACCGGGCCGAGGTAGCTCAGGGCATTACCGAGCGCACCGAGGGCACCACGCGTGGCGTGGATGGTCGTTGCCGAAATGGTGGGTACCGCCGGGGCAGGCTGTTCGAGCGGGTTGGGTGTGGCGGCCGGTTCCGCGTCTGGCATCAGCTGTGCTGCGGCCGGGGTCGATGTGCTGGTTACCACGTGGGCAAAGCGTGAGCCCAGCTCCGTCTCCAGCAGCGTTACCACTGCGGGCAGGGGTGCCGATACAGGCACCGTTTCGATGGCCAGGCCGCTCGAGGGCAGCGGGGAATCGGGCGTGGGCTTGTACAGGTGCTGCCAGAGGATCACCTGGTCGGCCATACGCACCAGGCAGTGCAGTGCCAGCAGTGCAAGCAGGACGCGAAACCAGAGGGTCTGGCCCAGGTCGAAGAAGCCGAGGTTCTGCAGGATAGGACCCACCGTGCCGTAGGCGAGGGTCAGCTCGGCCAGGAGGCGTGCATACTCGGCGGGTCCGGTGATGACAAACGAGTCGGGAATCTGACGCACGGCGGTGCTGATGATGAGGGCCAGGGTGAAGAACAGGACCAGGACCAGGAACAGACGCCGCGACGCCAGGAAGCGCCAGAGGGTGCTGAGCAGATCGCGTGCAGGTGGTGATGAGGCCGACATGTGGGAATTGTAGCACCCGTGCGGGGAACGACAAAATCGATTGGGAGTAGGGAGTAGGGAGTAGGGAGTAGGATATGATGGAAGGGGGGGAACGGATTACTGTCAACGGATTCGGGGAACAGATTGAACGGATGATTGGAACGGATTTGGAACGGATTGCTGTCAACGGATTTTGGGGTTGGGGGATAGGGGTTGGGGGTTGGGGTTCCGCAATCGGAGTTTCACCCCCATCCCCCCCACCCCCGGGCCCCCCCCCCCGAGCCCCCCCCCCCCACCCAGGGCCCCCCACCCCCCCCCCCCCACCCCC
>CAYUCC010000092.1:0-18424 GCA_964443225.1 uncultured Anaerolineae bacterium | reverse complement strand
TCGTCATGCGCTGCAAAAGTCGAGTCCGTACTCCCTACTCCGTACTCCCTACTCCCTACCCCGCCATCGCCGGAATGACACCCAACTGCTGCAGCATGCTCAACATGTTGGTGACGTCCCAGCGCTCCTTGATCTTGCCGCCTTCGAAACGATCGATCGTCACACCTACCCCTTGGAACGTGCGGCCCGTCGCTGGGATGCCGATCAGCTCACCGCTGTGGGTGCCGCTCCACAAGACGCGCGAGACCACCCGGTCACCTTCTTCAACCTGGTCGATGACCTGACAGCTCAGGTCGGCGAAGCCGGCAAGGTATGCGTAACCGAGTTGTTTGTACCCATCGAAGTCCAGAGGTACCGGCGATGCACTGTGATTGACCACAGCGTCCTTGGTGAAGAGCGTGCCGCATCCTTCCACGTCGTGCTGTTCACCGTAAATCCGGAAAAAGCTGGCGGATACTGATTTGTTGGACATGATCGTGTCTCCTGGTTGAGTATGGTCCTGATCGGATCGGGCAGTGGGTCCGGTCGTGACCCGCCCGTCTGCCTGACAGTGTGATCATACACCGGACCAGCAGTCACCCACCAGACCAAAGACTGCTCATTGACTGCTCACTTTTCCACATCACGTCCCTCCCCTCACAACACCCACCCCAACCAACCCACATACACCATCGCCAACAACCGCCCAGCCACCTCCCAAGGTGACAGCAAAACCGAAGCCACCACCAACAGGACCCCAACCAGCCCGCCAAACCCACGCAGCCCCCTCGACCCAACCCTGGCACGCAGCCCACCCGCCCTGCCCCACCAATCCCTACTCCCTACTCCCTACTCCCTACTCCGTACTCCCTCCCTACTCCCTCCCCCCTTGACATCCGTTGTAACTTCCATTACAATCCCACCACGCAGCGGCAATCCCACCACCAGAAACGTCAGCTGGAAGCCCTATGCTCAAACAAGCCTGGCTCGATCTGCTCGCTAAGATCGGGCGCATCGGTGACGATCCCTACGATCCGGACGACGTACGCCTGCAGAAACGCATCCTGGTCGCGATCGCGCTGATCACCACGATCGCCGGTATCCTCTGGGGCGGCATGTACCTGCTGCTGGGCCAACCCGCGGCGGGCATGATTCCGATTGCCTACGCGCCGTTGACCCTCGCCAACCTGGCTGTCTTCCATGCCACGCGCCGCTATCCGCTGTTTCGCTTTTGCCAGCTGCTCCTGCTGCTCCTGCTGCCCTTTCTGCTGATGATGGCGCTCGGTGGTTTCGTGAACGGCAGCGCTGTCATGCTGTGGGCACTCGTAACACCCCTGGGCGCCCTGTTGGTCACCGCACCGCGCCAGGCCATTCGCTGGTTTGTCGCCTACCTGGTTTTGATCGTGCTCAGCGGTCTGTTTTCATTGGCCGACCTGCCCCAACAAACCCTGCCGCCCCACACGATCATCGTCTTTTTCGTGATCAACATCAGTGTCGTATCGGCCGTCGCCTTCGTACTCCTGACCTATTTTGTCGCGCAAAAAGAGACCGCCATGCGCCTGCTGCGCCGCGAGCAGCAGATTTCCGAGGCGGCCCAGCAGGCTGCCGAAGCAGCCACAGTGGCCAAAAGCGCCTTCCTGGCCAACATGAGCCATGAGATTCGCACCCCCATCAATGCCGTCATCGGCATGACCAGCCTCCTGCTCGATACACCGTTGACGACCGAACAGCGCGACTACGCTGGGCTCGTGCGCAGCAGCAGCGATGCCCTGCTGACGATCATCAACGACATCCTCGATTTTTCGAAGATCGAAGCCGAAAAACTGGAGATCGAACAGCAGCCGTTCGACCTGCACGTCTGCGTAGAAGGCGCGCTCGACCTGGTCGCACCACGCGCCGCCGAAAAAGGCCTCGAACTGGCCTACCTGGTCGACGAGCACATGCCGCCCGCCATCGTTGGCGACGTGACACGCGTGCGCCAGATACTGGTCAACCTGCTCAGCAACGCCATCAAGTTCACCGACAGCGGCGAGGTCGTGCTGTCGGTCACCGGCCACCCCCTGGCAGAGGGTCCGCCCGGGCACTACGAACTGCACTTTTCGGTCAAAGACACCGGCATCGGCATTCCCGCCGATCGAATGGACCGCCTGTTTCAATCCTTTAGCCAGGTCGACGCCTCGACGACGCGCCGCTTCGGAGGCACCGGGCTGGGCCTGGCCATCAGCCAACGCCTGGCCCACCTGATGGGCGGGCGCATGTGGGCCGACAGCACCGGCATGCCGGGCCAGGGCACAACCTTTCATTTTACCCTGCAAGGCGCCGCAGCCGCGCTGCAGAGCAGTCCGCCGCTCGATCCGATGCAGCTGCATGACCGCCGCCTGCTCATCGTCGATGACAATGCCACCAACCGGCGTATTCTCACCCAGCTGGCTCGCGCCTGGCAGATGCAGGCGGCCGACACTCCCTCGCCCCTCGAGGCGCTCGAATGGCTGCGCAGCCAGACCCACTTCGACGTCGCCGTGCTGGATATGCAGATGCCAGGCATGGATGGATTGATGCTGACTTCCGAAATCAGGCGGTATCGCGACGCACGTGCCCTGCCGGTGATCATCCTGACCTCCCTGGGCAGCCATGATGTCCAGCGCGAAGCGGATGCCGCGGGGCTGCAGCTTGCCGCCGTGGTCAACAAACCGATCAAACCGTCGCTGCTCTTCGATGTCCTGGTTCACGTCATCGCCAAAGAACCGGTGCGCTACACGCGCCGCGAGACCGCGCCCGCGGTGTTCGACCACACCATGGCGCAGCGTCACCCCCTGCGCATCCTGCTGGCCGAAGATCATCCAACCAACCAACTGCTGGCCCAGCGGCTCCTGAGCCGCCTGGGCTACCAGGTCGATGTGGCCAACAACGGTGCCGAGGCGGTTCTGGCCGTGGAACGCCGGTCTTACGACGTGGTGCTGATGGACGTGCAGATGCCACAGCTGGACGGCCTCCAGGCCACGCGGCAGATTCGTGCCCGCGAGGCTGTCACCGCTAGCCAGCCGCTGCACATCGTAGCCATGACGGCCAACGCCATGCAGGGGGATCGTGAAGCCTGCCTGGCAGCGGGCATGAACGATTACGTCAGCAAACCGGTGCGCATCGAGGCCCTGGTGGCCGCCCTCAGCCGCGCCAGCTCACCGGCCGACGAACAGCCCCTGCGCGTGGTGCCGCCGATGGACGATCCCCCGCACGAACCACCCGCCGTTCCAACCCGGCAACCGCCGTCGCTGGCCGCCGGCGATGCACCGCAAGTTGTACCAGCCATCGACACCCTCCCCCCGCCCACTTCGACAGACACACAAACCGTGCCGATCCCGGTTTCTGTCTTGAACCAGACGACGCTGCTTCACCTGCTCGAATCGACCGGGGGTGAGTTCGATTTCGTCGTGGCGATGATCGACAGTTTCCTGGCCACCACGCCACCCCTGCTCGAAAAACTCAACCAGGCCGTCGCCGCCGGTGATGCCGCTGGCGTCCGCCTGGCCGCACACACCCTCAAATCGGGCAGTAACGAGCTGGGTGCCACCGGTCTTGCCGCCCTCTGCGCACGACTCGAAGCCATGGGCGCCGCGGAGGATCTGAAAAATGCCCCTGGGTTGGTCGCACGCCTGGAGCCGACGTTCCAGGTGGTGCGCAGTGCACTCGAGACCGTGCGCACCCGGGGACTCGACATCGCGATCACAGGAAAAGACGCATGAGAGAAGAAGCAACCGTGGACACGCGCACGACCGGGCACATTTTGGTGGTCGACGACTATGCCCTGAACCGGCTCAAGCTGGCACGCCTGCTCGAACAGCAGGGACACACGGTCGCCATGGCCGAAGACGGCCAGCAGGCGCTGGCCATGCTGCGCGCCCAGCCATTCGACGTGGTCCTGCTGGACATTGTGATGCCGGAGATGGATGGTTACCAGGTGCTGGAACACCTGCAGGGCGATACCACGCTGCGGGAGATTCCAGTCATCGTGATTTCGGCCGTGGACGAGGTCGAAAGTGTGGTGAAATGCATCGAGCTGGGCGCCCTCGATTACCTGCCCAAACCGTTCAACCCGACGCTGCTGCGCGCACGCCTGGCAACCAGCCTGCAAAAGAAGAAGCTGCGCGACCTGGAGCGGTCGTACCTGCAGCAGGAGATCATGCTGCGCCAGACTGAAAAACTGGCCACCCTGGGCCGGCTCAGCGCCGGCATGGCCCACGAGCTGAACAACCCCGTGGCCGCCGTCCGCAGCAGCGCGGGTCACCTGCACGCGGCCTTTGCTCGCTTGCAGCAGGTCCACCAGGGTCTGGGGAAGATCGACCTGACCGGTGCCCAGTTCGATGTGCTGGCCGCACTCGATCAGCAGGTACGCACACGCGCCAAACAAACGGCGTCTCTCAGCGTGCTGGCTCGCCAGGCACACGAAACCAGCCTCGAAACCTGGCTCGACGCCCAGGGTGTGGCCGATGCCTGGGAGATTTCTCCGCAGCTGGCAGCATTGGACTACACTGTGGCGGACCTGGTGACGGTGACGGCGGGCTTTTCACCCGTACAAGCGTCCGCCGTCATGACCTGGCTTGGCACCCTGGCCACCGTGTACACCCTGTTGGGCGAAATCGATACGGGCACCTCGCGTATCGTGACCATCGTGAGCGCCCTCAAGGCCTACACCTTCCTGGACCAGGCGCCTGTTCAAAATGTCGATGTGCACGAAGGGCTGGAAAACACCCTCGTGATGCTGCATGCAAAATTGGCGGCCGGCGTGACGGTGCGCCGCGACTATGGCACCAACCTGCCCCGCATCGAGGCCTACGGCAGTGAGCTCAACCAGGTGTGGACCCACCTCATCGACAACGCCATCGACGCCACCGGCGGCCTCGGCGAGATCATTCTGCGGACGAGCGCGGAAGGCAGCTGGCTGGTGGTCGAAATCACCGACAGCGGCCCCGGCATTCCACCCGCCGTTCAGCCACACATCTTCGATCCCTTCTTCACCACCAAACCCCCCGGCGCTGGCACCGGCCTCGGCCTCAACATCTGCCATCAAATCATCGTCGACAAACACCGCGGCCAAATCACCGTCTCTTCCCACCCCGGCCAAACCACCTTCGAAGTCCGCCTCCCCCAATCCCTGACCCCCAACCCCTAACCCCCAACCCCTAACCCCCAATCCCTAACCCCCAACCCCTACTCCCCAACCCCTACTCCCGAAAATGCGCCCCCACGCTGCGCTTGTTCTGCCAGGCCGCCGATGCCGTCAGAATCGACGTGCGTACCGCATTGCGCAGCCCAATCAGACCGTCTGTCAGTTGACTCGTCCGGTAAAACCCCTCGATTTCGGTTTCGAGATGGTACAGCTCGCTCAATGCGCGCTCCAGGCGCCGCGTCGTGCGGGCCAGGCCGACGTAGTTCCACATGATGTGTTTGATCGACGCCATATCCTGGTTGATCAGCGCCGGGTCCGGTTCCTCCAGGCCGTCATCACGCCAGGGGGGAATGTCGTCCGGCTGCACAGCCAGCGCCGGCAGCCTGTGCTCTGCAATATAGCTGGCCGCCCGGCTGCCCCACACCAACCCCTCCAGCAGCGAAGTGCTCGCCAGCCGGTTGGCGCCGTGCACACCGGTACAGGAGACTTCACCGACGGCAAAGAGGTGGTCGATGGTCGTGTGTCCCCACTCATCCACCCACACCCCACCACAGGCATAGTGCGCCGCCGGCACCACCGGCACCAGGTCCTGCGTGATGTCCACCCCATAGGGCAGCAGGCTCTCGCGAATGGTCGGGAAATGTTCCATGATATCCGCCTGCGGGATGTAGGACCGCAGGTCCAGGTACACGTGGGTCAGGTCACGCGCCAGGATTTCCTGGTGAATGCAGCGCGCCACGACATCACGCGGCGCCAGGTCCTTCCATTCTGGTTCGTAGCGCTGCATGAACGGCTCGCCGTTGGCGTGCACGAGCCGCGCGCCGGCACCGCGCACCGCTTCGGAAATCAGCAGGTTGGGTGCATTGACGTGGTAGAAGGTCGTCGGGTGGAACTGTACGAACTCCAGGTTGATGACGCGTGCCTGCGCCCGCTGCGCCATGGCGACACCATCGCCGCGTGCACCGGGTGGATTGGTCGTGCGCAGAAAAATCTGGCCCAGGCCGCCGGTTGCCAGGATGGTGTGGCGGGCCAGGCAGCGGCGCACCTGGCCCGTGGCCTGGTCGAACAAATAGGCACCCACACACGAACGGGGCTCGTAGATCGCCAGCCGGTTGTTCGAATGGTGCGAGGGCGTCAGCAGGTCGACCGCCGTGTGTTGGGTCAGAACAGTGACGTTGGGGTGCGCTGCCAGCGCCCGCACCAACGCCACCTCGATCGCGCGGCCGGTGTGATCGGCGACGTGCACGATACGTGGGATGGCATGCCCCCCTTCACGCACCAACGACAGTTCACCATTGGCCTGCTGGTCGAACTGTACGCCCACGCGTTCCAGAAGAAGTCGCTGCAGCGCCGGCGGTCCTTCTTCGGCCAGGATCTGCACCGCCTTGGGGTAGCTGTGACCAGCCCCGGCCCGCAGGATGTCTTCGGCTAATTGGGCGGGCGAATCGTCGACGCCGCGGTAGATGATACCGCCCTGCGCCCAGAGGGTGTTCGTATCGGCCAGGTCGACGGCGCGCGTGGCCACGACCACCTGCACGCCGCGGTCCGCCAATTCAAGGGCAGCGGTTGCCCCTGCAATACCGCTGCCCAGGATCAGAACTTGGGTCTCCAGGTGTTCACCCATCAGCCAATGGCGATCATGCGCTCGACGGCGCGGTACGCGCGCACGCGTACGTCCTCGGGCACATCGATCTCGTACTGCATGTACTTCAGAGAATCGCGCGTCATCTCCAGGCTGATCTGGTTCATGTGCGGGCAGCGCACCATGCACAGGCGCAGCATTTCCTTGTCGGGATTGGCTGCGGCCACATTTTCACCCATCGCACACTCCGTCAGCAGCAAGTAGCGCGGGGCGTTGATCCCCTCCACGTATCGAATCATGGCATTGGTGCTGCCCGAGAAGTCGGAGGCGGCGACCACCTCGGGGCTGCACTCGGGATGCGCCAGGATCACGACGTCGGGGAACTGGCTGCGCACCGTGGCGATGTCCTCCACCGTGAACTGCTCGTGCACCTCGCAGCGCCCGTGCCAGCCGATGAACTGCGCATCGACCGTCGTGTCGAGGTGGATATTGCCGGTGGGCAGGCGCGTGGGGAAGATGATGTGTTTGCCCGTGTCGTTGGCGACGTTGCGCGCCAGGTATTCATCCGGCAGGAAAATGACGGTGTCCGAGTCGAGAGAATTGACCACCGCCACCGCGTTGCTCGACGTGCAGCAGACGTCACTTTCGGCCTTGACGTCGGCGTAGGTATTGACGTAGGTCACCACCGGCACACCAGGGAACCGCGCCCGCAGCGCACGCACGTCGTCGGCGGTAATACTCGCCGCCAACGAGCAGCCCGCCTTGAGCGAGGGCAGCAAAACGGTGCGGCTGGGATTCAGGATCTTGGCCGTCTCGGCCATGAACTTGACGCCGCAAAAGACGATCACATCTCTGTCGGTGGCGGCGGCCTTGCGGCTCAGGTCCAGAGAATCGCCGACGTAGTCGGGTATCGAATGGAACAGCGACGGTTCCATGTAATTGTGGCCCAGCACCACCGCGTTGCGTTGGCGTTTGAGCTGGTTGATTTCGTAGGCCAGCTCGGCCTGCACTTGCAGTTCAAAATCGGGCGTGAATTCGCCGATCTTGAGCTTCAGTTCTTCGTAGAGCTCCGCCACGCTCATCTGCGTGCGGTCTTTGACGGTCAACGTAGCACTCATGGTACTTCTCCTACTGTATATCCAGGCTGATGTCCAGCGCCAGCACCGAATGGGTCAGTGCGCCGGATGAGATGTAATCGACACCGGTAGCGGCAATGGCGGCTACCGTTTCCAGGTTGACGTTACCGGACGCCTCCAAGGGTATGCGTCCACCCGTAATACGAACTGCCTCGGCCATTTGTTGCAGGCTCATATTGTCCAGCATGATGCGGTCCACGTGCAGTGCCAGCGCCTCTGCGAGCTGCGCCAGGTGGGTGACCTCCACCTCGATGGGGCGCTGCTGCGAATCGCTGGCACGCACACCGGCCACCGCCGCGGTGATGCCGCCCGCGGCGGCAATGTGGTTGTCCTTGATCAACGCCATGTCGAACAGGCCAAAACGGTGATTCTGCCCGCCGCCCAGGCGCACCGCCCATTTGTCGAGAATGCGCAGCCCGGGTACGGTCTTGCGTGTGTCCAGGATCACAGCGCGCGTGCCGGCGACGGCGGTCACGTACTGCCGGGTCAAGGTGGCAATGCCCGACATGCGCTGCATCAAATTCAGCGCCACACGCTCACCGCTGAGAATCGCCCGCCCGGGACCCCGGATCGTGCCGATGACCTGCCCGCGGGTAACCGTGTCACCATCGCGCAGGTGCCAAACGATGTTCACCCCCGCATCGAGCAGCGCAAATACCTGCTGCACCACTTCCAGCCCCGCCACGACCCCATCGGCCTTGGCCAGGAACTCCCCGCGCAGCCGCGCATCGGCCGCAATCGTACCCAGTGTTGTCACGTCGCCGCTGCCGATGTCCTCGGCCAGGGCATTCCGAATGATCTGCTCGATATCCATCATACTGACCTCTGAGACCTCTGTGACCTCCGTGGCCCACTCCCCATCTAGTGTACAACGGCTTGCGTCAGAGCACAAACAACACAAGGACACACAGGGGCATGGCGGGTCAGGCGCTGAAGTGGACAAGTCGGCGAAAACCGTTACACTATAGACAGATGCGTGCACCCGTGCACAGCCGTTAAACCAATCGAAACGAAATCGCCCATGCCCACCTATTTTGTCGCCGTCGCCGGCAATATCGGCGTCGGCAAATCGACCCTGACCCGCCTCCTGGCCCAGGCGCTCGGCTGGGATCCTTTCTTCGAGCCGGTCGCCGAGAATCCCTACCTGGCGGACTTCTACCAGGACATGGCCCGCTGGGGCTTTCACTCCCAGACTTTTTTCCTTTCGACGCGCCTGCAGCAGCATTATCTTCTGCAGCAGCACCAGGAATCGGTGATCCAGGACCGCACGATCTACGAGGATGCCGAGATTTTTGCACGCAACCTGCACCGCCAGGGCCATTTGAGCGATCGCGACTGGCACACCTACCACGCGATCTACGAATCGCTCTCGCTGCTGCTGCGCCCACCCAACCTGATCGTGTACCTGCAGGCCTCGGTGCCCACCCTGCGGCGGCGCATCAACCAGCGCGGCCGTGACTACGAGCGCAATATCAGCGACGACTACCTGGCCGCGTTGAATAACCTGTACGAAGCGTGGGCCGCCAGCTTCACGGCGTGCCCGCTGCTGACCGTGGCCACCGACAATCTGAATTATGTCAATAATGGTCAGCATCTCGAACAGATGATCTCGATCATCCAGGACCGCCTGCATGGGCGGGAGTACCTTGTGTTGAAATGATGGAATGATCGAGTACGAGTACGAGTACGAGTACGAGTACGATCCTACTCGTACTCGTACTCGTACTCGTACTCGATCCTTGCCGCAAATCCGAGTCGTAGCGGGTCACTTGCGGCGACTGGTGCCAGTGATCGAGCGTATTCGACAGCGATGCTCAAGCCAACTGACCGAGTACGAGTACGAGTACGAGTACCGTTGCACTGAGTACGAGTACGAGTACTCGATCCTTGCCGCAAATCCGAGTCGTAGCGGGTCACTTGCGGCGACTGGTGCCAGTGATCGAGCGTATTCGACAGCGATGCTCAAGCCAACTGACCGAGTACGAGTACGAGTACGAGTACCGTTGCACTGAGTACGAGTACGAGTACTCGATCCTTGCCGCAGGAATGCGGGCCAGTTACCAGGGGGAAAACCCATGACCAAACCTTCGGATCGTTCGACACTGCTCATCTTCCTGGGGATCACGGCTGGCGCGTTCGTGGCGTGCGTCATGGCCATGATGGCGCTGGGGCTCTTCCTGGAGGTCTTCGGAGTCGACAGCGATTTCTGGGCCATGGTCGAGGCCCTGGCGACGGCCGTGGCGATGGCGGCTGTCTTTGGCGCGGGCTTCATCGCCTACCGCGAATTGAACGAAAATGCCAAAAGCCGCCACCTCGAAGTGGCCGACCGTCTGTTCATGGAGTTGAATGCACCGGAAAATATCCAGGCACGCCGCTGGGTGTTCCTGCACCTGCCCGCCGACCCCGCCCAGGGCCTGGCTTCCTTATCCCCCGCAGATCGCGATCAGGTCAAAAAAGTGCTCAACTCCCTCGACCGCGTCGCCTTTCTGACGCAGCCGGATTGGATTCCCGATGACATGGTGATGCCCTGGATGAACCCCATGATCATCAAGTCGTGGGAAAAACTGGGGCCCTACGTCGCTTACGAAAGCCAGCGCCGCAGCGAGCCCGACTACTACAAGGCGGTGCGCCTGCTGGCCGAACGCTGCCTGGCCTGGCGCCGCCAGCACCTGGGCGATACGCAGATTACCTGGATAGACGACGCCCTCTGAACCCTACTCCCTACTCCCTACTCCTAACCCTCCTCCGCCATCTCGATCGCCTGCTCCAGGGTGACCTCACTCTCGGCCACGATCTGGGTGAGTTCGACCAGGTGCTCATACCGCGCGAGCAAGATTTCGGCCAGGGTATCGTCGCCCCGCTGGCGCGCCGCTGCCAGACCGGCTGCGATGCGGGTGGCGCCATCCGTGGTCAATAAGCCCGGATGGTCATAGGCGACCCGCAAATAGTCGGCCATCGAATCGGCGGCGCTCAATGCCTGGATGCCGGCCAGGAAGGGATCCGCCTCGATCATCTCCGCCGTTACCTGGTGGACGTCGGCGAGCAAACGCTGGTAGCTGGCCGGGTCTCCGGCTTGCAGACCCCGCAGCGCCGCTGCACCAGCCGCGCGCGGACTTTCCGTACCGGCCAACTGCCGGGCCAGGTCTGCGCGCGGCACCATCACCACCTGGTCCAGCCAGGTGTCGTGCCAGAGCGGGCCCAGGGTCTCGCTCAACAAACCCAGCAGATTGCCCGCATGTTCAGCGCGTTGTTCATCATCCGTATTCTGCGCGGGAGAAAACACCAGCAGCGGGTCCTGCCCCGGCCGGTAGAGCAGCAGCGGCGCATCCACCGCACCCGCCTGGTAACAGCGCGGACACCCCAGAGCATGCAGCCGGTCCGCCGCAACCTGCTTCACCAGGTCAGGCCGCTCGTCCGCATCAACAATCAACCACACCGCCGCGCGAAAGTGCTTCTCACACGCCGGGCAAACAAAGTCACTCTCCTGCGCAAACGAATTCCCCATACCTCACCTCATCCAACCCCCAACCCCCATCCCCCAACCCCCACTACGCCTCGATCATCGTCAGCACATTCAACAACCGTTCGTAATCGTTCTTGAGCAGTGAAGCCACTTCACGCGCGGCTTTGGCCAACCAGTCTTCGTCCGGGCCTCGGGTCTGGTACACCCAGCGGATGTGCGCGGCCAGCAGCTGATCGGGCGACAGCTCGCCCGGCACGTTGAGCAGCAGGCGCAGGTAGACCAACGTTTCGCTGAACTGCCGCACCGTGGCGGGACCACACGGCACGACCGAAAAGTGCAGCGGGGGTGGTTGGGCAGGCAGGTGCTGGCGGATGCGGCCGCTGCCCTGGCGGTAGCCCACCAGCCGTGCGCTGAACTCGGTGCGCAGCGTTTTGGCCAGCTGAGGGTGCGCCTGGTAGATGCTGGCATCGAATGCGTCGTCGGTGCTGCGCCGTACCACACGGCGTCCCGGGTCGAGCCCGCCCGTACTGCCGAAGCTGACGACGGCGTACACGGTCAGGTCAGCGGTGGGCTGCACTTCCACCAGGCTGCCCAAGGCCGGCGGCTGGTGCAGCGTATAACTCTCGCCGATGAACTGCGTGGTATGGGTGGCAATGATTTCACCGCATCGGTCCATGGTCAGATGCTCCGTTCGCGTTTGGTACGGTCCTTCATCGACCGTGTGTAGACGATACCACGCTCGGCCAGGGCTTCCTCCAGCAGTCGCTCCACCAGGGCCCGATCGCCCAGGTTGATGACGGCCTGCTCGTGTGCTTCGACCAGCGCGGGCGGAAAGCCGCCGCCGCGCCGGCACTGATCGACAATCACCCCATGGACACGGTCCAACAGGTCAGCGTCGTCGGCCACCCACTGCGGCACCTCGACGCGGCCAATCTCATCGCCCACATTGATGTAGAAAAAGAGCACGTGCTGCGCGGGATTGTTGTAGAAACGCAGGACGGGCTGCTGGCTCCTGAACAGCGCCGAACGTTGGCCCGGTCGTAAGATGCCCGCCAACAACTGCCGATCCTCCAGCGGCACCAGGCCACCGCAGTGCGGCGTTCCCCGTTGGCGAAGTGTCTCACAGCGGCTGCACACCACGTGCGGATCGGGGCACATACCGACGCGTAAGGCGTTGATCAGGTCGTCACTGCCCGGGAAGCTGATGTAACTGGCCAGCGGTATGCGGCGCGCGCGGAATTCCTCCAGGGCCGCGCGGTAGGGACCCAGGAACCGTTCGCGCGTCGGTTCGCTCAAACCCGGGCTGTCCAACCCCCATAAAATCAAGGTGCCATCACGCAGGGCAACCACCGATGACGTACTCACCGCCGTCGTCGCCTGGCTCAGCACCTGCAGTTCGGCCACCGCCATCTGTACCGCCAGCAGCGCGCCGTCGATGGGCAGCGTCTGGTAGTGCGGCTCCACGTACACTTCGTCGTCGCGGTGGTAGAGACGGCACGTGCTGTCCAATTCGGCATCGGGAAATGCACCGTAGGTCAGCACCGCATAGCCCGTGTTGATCAGGTAAAAACGCACCGGGCTGTGCCGATCGGGATTGATCGACGAACCATCGGCGGCCACGACACAAAAATCAGCTGGAAGGGGCGGCAGATCGACCGCCGCGGCCAGCGCCGCCGGCGGATACGCCGCAAGCCATCCCGGGCGCGCCGCACGGTCATCCAACCGCCGCCGAATATGCGCCGCATCCTGCGCCGCATATTCGGCCCGCGCCGCCAGCAGCCGGTCCTGCGTTTCTTCGATCGTGAGCCCAGCCGCCATCTCGGCCAGGGCATCCGTGATCAATTCCAGTTTGAGCGGCATTGGCGTGATGCATCCAATCAGAACAGATTTTCGTTGTCATTTTACCGCAACTCAATACCCTGTCAAACTGGCCCCAGCACCGTGCTTTACGTTTTTGGTATCCTGTAGTAAAATTGTTGCATGATTCGTTTCCTCCATTTTGCCGACCTGCACCTGGGTATCGAAAACTATGGGCGGTTCGATCCCGAAACCGGGCTCTCCTCGCGCGCCCTCGACTTCCTGCGTGCTTTCGATGACGTCATCGAATACGCCATCGGCGGTGACGGTACCGGCCCAGCCGACCTGGTGGTGTTCGCCGGTGATGCCTTCAAAACGCGCGACCCCAACCCGACGTACCAACGCGAATTTGCGCGGCGTATTCACCGGTTGGCAGTGGTCGAAAAGATCCCCGTCTTCCTCCTCGTCGGCAATCACGACGTGCCCAATGCCGCCGGTCACGCCGACAGCCTGGACATCTTCCGTACCCTGGAAGTCCCCGGGGTGACCGTGGCACGACGGCCTGAGCTTTTCGTGGTGCCGACCCGCCATGGCCCGCTGCAGATCGTGGCGTTGCCCTGGGTCACGCGCAGCACGCTGCTCGCCCGCGAAGACTTCAAGGGTGCCAGCCTGGACGAAATCCACACCCAGATGATCGAGCGCCTGCAGCGAATCGTCGACGAGCTGTTGGCACGCAGCGACCCCGCCGTCCCTACGATCATGGCGGTCCACGGCACGATCCAGGGTGCGGTGTTTGGTTCCGAACGCAGCGTCATGTTGGGCTACGACCTGGTGCTGCCGCGCAGCCTGGTCGACCACCCACAGGTCAGTTATGTCGCAATGGGTCACATCCACAAACACCAGTGCATCCTCGAATCACCACCGGTCGTCTACGCCGGCAGTCCCGAACGCATCGACTTTGGGGAGGCGGGTGAAGACAAAGGGTTCGTTTGGGTAGAAATCGAAGGTGCCGGGCAGCCTGCGGCGTGGCGTTTTCAGCAGCGTGCGGCGCGGCCGTTCGTGCAGATCGACGTGGACGCAGCAAGCGGTGATCCCACAGAGACGGTATTGCACGTCCTGGCTGCGCGATCGCTGGACGGGGCCATCGTGCGCGTGATCATCCACACCACGCCTGAGCTGGAGCCCCACATCGATTACGGGCAGATTCACAAAGCCCTGGCTGGTGCCTTTCATGTGGCGGGCGTGGTGCCCGACGTGCACCGCCCGGCACGCCTGCGGCTCTCGAGTGATACGGGCAGCATCGAGGCCCTGCAGCCGCGGGAAGCCCTGGAACGTTATTTCCTGTATCGCCAGGTGACGCCAGCACGGCTGGCCCGCCTGCTGCAGTTCGCCGATTCGATCATGCGCCGCGAGGCTAACGCTGGAGGTGACCCATGAAGACCGAACTCACCACTGTCGTCGCACAATTGGCCCTGGACCAGGGTCGGGTGCTGCCCAATGCACCCAACGCACGCGCCATCGAGCCAGGGGATGCGAAGGGTAACCTCTACGTTCTGCTCGAACTGAGCGGCCCTGACTCCGGACGCACCCGCCTCTACCGGCAGATGCTGAACGACGTACAAACCGCATTCTACCAGGCACCAGGCAACATCGCCGACGTGCTGCACCATGCCGTCTCGCGCGCCCACAGCGTACTGCAGGAAATCAACGCCAAACAACCGGCAGATCAGCGCTGGCGCGGCGGGATCAGCTGTGTGGCAACGTATCGTGACCACGTCTACCTGGGCCAGGCAGGACCCGCCCTGGTTCTTGTCACCCATCCCACCACCGTCGAGATGTTTCCGGCCGATTCGACACCCCCCACAGCCGCACTGGGTGATGCCAATGCCCCCATGGTCGACCTCTACCATACCCGCATCGAGCCCGACAATATGATTTTGCTGCTGCAGAGCCACTGGCTGCAGCACACCGATGTCGAAACCCTGGCCGGCGTCACCACCGCACCGGACGTCAACGCCGTGCTCGACATTCTGGCCGACCTGGGGGGAAACGCTCACCTGACCGCCCTGGCGGTTGGCACCCAGGCAGCACCCGCCGCCCAGCCGGCACCGAGCACGACGCAAGCCGCCGCGGTCCAAAAGCCAGTCGATACGACCGTAGACTGGGAAGAAGACCAACAGTGGTGGGAAGAGGCCGCGGGTGCCGCCGCCGTCACCGAAACAGCAGTCACGGGCAAAACACCTGGCGCCGCACCAGCCGCTGGCCTGGCCGCCGCCGGTTCAGCTGTTCTGCAAGGCAGCCGTCGCCTGGTCGAAGGCATGCTGCCCGAAAAACCAGGCGCGGCCACAACCGCACCATCGCCGGCTAAAACCGCCGCCGCCCCCGCGGCGGCCAAAAAAAGACCGCGCCAGCCGCGTCCTCGCCCGGCAGCAGCACCGGCGGGCCGCTCGCGTTGGCCGATGATCCTCGCCTTGCTGGTCATCCCGCTGGTCATCATTGCCCTGGTTGGTGTCATCTACCTCCTGCGCGGACGTGATCGTGAAAACCGTTTCCAGGGCTTGGTCCAGGACACGCGGGCGGCGATCGCCTCGGCGAACGGGCTGGAAGAAACGCAGGCGCGAACCCGGTTGACCACCGCGCTCGACGATGTCAACGAGGCATTACTCCTCAAACCGGGCGATGCCGATGCACTGCAGCTGCAGGAATCCGTGCAGACCGAGCTGAATCGCGTCAATCGGGTTGCGCCGCTGTACCTGGTTGCACCACTCAAAGAATTCACCGGCACGGACCGTGAGTTGAGCCGTGTCCTGGTCAACGGCGGTGACATCTACGTATTGGACCGGGGACGCGATACCGTGGAACGCTTCCGGCTGAATAACCTCGGCGACGGCCTGCAGCCCGACGAAGGCGGCGTCATCGTCGAGCGCGGCAAGACGGTGGGTTCGACCGTGGTGGGGGAATTGGTCGACATGGTGTGGGCATCACCCGCCGGTGCCCGTACCCAGGCCGCGCTGCTCGTTCTTGATTCCAACGGCACCCTCTTCGAGTACCAACCGCCCTGGGAGCTCAAGGTGCGCCCGGTCGCCATGCGTGACATGTGGCAGCAGCCGCGCCTGGCCTCCACCTACGCCGGCAACCTCTACCTGCTCGACAGTGGTCTGCAGCAGGTGCTGCGCTACCGGCCCGGCCAGGACCTCTCGTACACCGAAGCGCCCGACCAGTACTTCCCACCCGAAACACCGGTCGACCTGACGGGCGTACAGGACATGGCGATCGATGGTAATGTTTGGACGCTGTTTGCCAATGGGAATGTCGGCAAGTTCCTGAGTGGGAAACGCGAAGCCTTCGACCTGCAGGGGCTGCCCGCCGCGCTGCAGCGTCCCACCGCCCTGTTTGCCGGCATCGACGGTAACGCGCCGGCGAACAATCTCTATATCACCGACGGCGAACCGGGTGTCATTTTCCAGTTCGACAAAACCGGCCAGTTCATTCGCCAGTTCCGCGAGGCCGATGGCAGCCAGCTGGCGGGCCTGCGCAGCCTGTTCGTCGACGAGGCCGCCGCCAAGTTCTACGCCCTGACCGGCACCGGTCTCTTCCAGATCGATATCCCGCGATAACCGAATTTGTGTGATCGACTCTCTGTGTTATAATCGCCCGCATGAGTTCGACACAACAATCACTGAACGACGCCCGGCCCAGGCCGGGCACAAACCGTAATTCACGCTGGGCCAGCCTGCTGCTGGCCCTTTTGCTGGCTGCCTTCGTATTTACCTTCATCTATGCGGGTTACCTGATTTTCCACTGGGCCCGCGGCGTGGTCGCCCAGGCTGCACAGCTGCCGGCTTTCACCCTGAGTGATTTCACTGCGGGTGATTCGCCCGAATTCGGTGTGGTTGACCCCGAGTCGATCGGCACACCCGATCCGAATGGCCCTGTCACTGCCGTGGAACCCGCCCCAACCTGGGACGCAACCAGGCTCGAGCGGGTCAACATTCTGCTCTTGGGTGTCGACCAGCGCCCCAGCCAGACCATTCCCGGCCTGACCGATACGATGCTGCTGGTTACGATCGATCCGGTGCACGGCCAGGTCGGCATGCTGTCGATCCCGCGCGACACCTGGGTCAAAATACCAGCCTACGAGATTTACAACAAGATCAACACCGCCCATCGGTTTGGCGAAATCAAAGACTATCCCGGGGGTGGCCCGGCCCTGGCCAAACAGACGGTCAGTGATCTGATTGGCTACCCCGTTCACTACTACCTGCGCGTAAACTTCGATGGGTTTCGCGAAATCATCGATCTCGTCGGCGGTATCGACGTCGACGTGCCGCGCGACCTGAGCGATCCCACCTACCCCGACGAAAATTACGGGTACGATCCACTGTTCATCCCCGCAGGTCGCCAGCACATGGACGGCGCACTGGCGCTGAAATACGCACGCACCCGCCACGTCGACAACGACTTCGAGCGCGGCCGTCGCCAGCAGCAGGTGATCCTGGCCCTGCGTGACAAGGTGCTCAACCAGGATATGCTGCCCACCCTGATTCGGAACCTGCCCGCACTGGTGCGATCCCTGTCCCAGTCGATCCAGACCGACATCCCGTTGGATCGCCTCGTTGCCCTGGCCGAGATGGGACGCCAGGTCGACTTCGACCAGGTCGAGCAGGCGGTCATCGACTGCTCGCTGGGTGAATGCACCTATTCCGAGGAGGGGGCGTGGATTCTGATCCCCGAACGCAACAAGATTCGTGCGGTCGTCGATCGTCTGTTCGCCGAACCGGTTGCGCTGCCGGTGGCCACCAATGCGCCCGGCATTGGCGGGGGTACAGAAATAACCGCCACCGCCACAGTGACGTCCACACTGGCGCCGGACGAGCTGCGCCAACGCCTGCAGACCGAGAATGCGCGCATCGTGGTGCTAAACGGGACTTCAACCAAGGGCCTGGCGCGGCGCGCCGCAGACTGGCTCGAATCACAGGGCTTTGTCGTCGCCAGGATCGGTGATGCCGAACGCTCCAACTACCAAAAAGCCAGCCTGATCAGCTACAACGACAAACCGGTCACCCTGACCCAACTGGCGACCCTGTTGGGGGTAGGCGCCTCCGAGGTACGAAACCCTCCCCCGGACGAGGCCGACGTCGACATCCGGCTGGTCGTCGGTGAGGAGACGGCGGCACTTCTGGATAGCGCGGGCGTCAAATAGACGCCACGCACGCATGAAAACAGAGCACCCGGTTGTGGTGCACAACCGGGCACCCGGTTGTGCATAACAACCGGGCACCCGGTTGTGCATAACAACCGGG
>CAYUCC010000091.1:0-18518 GCA_964443225.1 uncultured Anaerolineae bacterium | reverse complement strand
TGGCCAGGTTGGACGGTGGCCAGGTTGCGGCGTATCAGGCTTACGTGATCGATGACGCGCAGCTGCTGGCGGTGGTGAGTGCGGCGGCCGGCCAGGACCTGACACCCCAGCCGCTCGAGCTGACCGGGGAAGAAAAAGACCTGGTGCATTACGCTTTGTCGGAGCTGGCAGGCGCCTTTACGATCGGGAAGCTGGCGGCCGCGTTCGGGGGGCGGATCAATCAGCACGCCATACGCGCTTTAGCCCAGCGGTGGGAGCGTGAAGGCTTGTTGACCACACCCCAGAGCATCACGGACCCGCGACGGGTAACGCCGGCGCTGGCGGCCCTGGCGGGGGTGAGTGATGGGTAGGTGGGTTTTCGAGATTCTGCCAATACCCGATGACCTGGGGGCGCTGCCCTTGGCTGGGTTAGAGTGGGCATTGTACCGCGTATGGGATGGGAAAGCCGAAGATGACCCCCGGCGGGAGCTGGTGGGCTTGTTCGTGCACATGGGGGAAGCGGAAACCAGCGCCTGGGGCTTGTTGGATCGGGAAGCACAGAAGGCGGTGAACGCATGACAAACCTGTATTTGATTCAGGCAATCGCGGATGAGATGGAAGCGGAAGGGTGGCAAGAACGAAGCGACGTTGATCGTTGCGCCGAAGCGGCAAAGCGGTATGCGGACGTGGTAAGCCGGCGCCGGCCCCCGCCGGGGACAGCGCCGCCTCCGAGTGCGGCACCTGTCAAGGTTCGGGCCGATGGGCAGTATGAAATGGTCTTCGGCGGGTAACGCCGGCGCTGGCGGGGGATCGATCGAAACGGAGAAAGGATAGAACATGGCAGAACACGAGACAGAAGCCGGTTTCACGGGTACGCGCGAAGAAAACGCGGCGTTGGCTGAAGTGTTGGCCAGGGCGCCGGCCGGTGCTCCCCTGGGGGAATGGGTGGGCCTGTTGGGCAAGGTCGTAACCGCGTTTCTTGATCGCCGGCTTGTGTGGTTTTGGGACCTTGACCGCGCGGCCTGGGTGCCTGGTGTGATCGGCGATGGTGGCACGCAAGACGGGCGCGCGGTCTTCGACGTCGACCTATGCCACGGCGGGCCGCTGCGCTGGGGGTATGAATGGCAGTTCATGCCGCTGGTTTCGATGACGGAGCCGGCGCCGCCTGACCTGGCCACGGTGGCACCATGACGGCGGTTTTATTCTCCGTGGGGCGGGTCATGGCGACGCCCGGCGCCTTGGAAGCAATGGACACGGCGGGGGTGAATTGGGCCGACTTGCTCGCGCGGCACGTTGCGGGCGATTGGCACGACATGACGGCGGAAGACGCTGAAGCGAACGCACAGGCGATACAGGACGGTGACCGCGTCTTGTCCGCTTACGAGCTGCCCGGCGGTGTGCGGGTGTGGGTGTTGACAGAGTGGGATCGAAGCATGACCACCCTGCTTTTACCAGATGAATACTAACGGACTACACACCGCCTACACACGCAGTGTGTAACACTGGCCTGATTCCGTGTGTATGTGGTGTGTATGCGGTGTGTGTGGCACGGCGGGCGCCGTGTGTCGGTATGCGAGCGAATTCAAGAAAGGGTAAGGCAAGTGGAAGAAATCACGGTCAATGTCGGGGAGCTGGTAACGAGCAATAGCGGGACCACAAACGACACCCGCCAGGTCGTACAGTTCACTGGTGAGGAGCTGGGAACGTATCGCGAGTACGGCACCGATCATCACGGGAACATCACGGACACGCGCGGCACGACGGAAACCCTCTACCGCGCAGCTGACGGGCGGCTGGTCGTGCATCGGCACGTGTGGTCACGCTGGATGGGTGAGCCGGACACAGAATCCCTGCACGCGGTGACGGAAGAGAGCCTGCAGCCAACCGGGAAAAACGCCCGGCTGGGCGCGGTGTGCGGCTTCGGCCGGCCGTTGACGCTCGAGGAAGCGATCGGGCCGACAGCTGGCACAGAACCGCCGGCCTGGCGGGAAACTTCATCGGGCGCTTTTGTGGACATCGAAAGCAACGAAGAGCTAACGCTTACCTTGCGCGGCGACAGTTCAGACGCCGAAATCCAGCACGAATGTTTCTTGTTTGCTATGAGCGTGCACGCGCTGGGTTGGGATCAAACCAGCAAGACAGTAAACGAGCTGGCCAACGCCCTTTTGGGATTGGTCGGAGAAGAACACGCAGACGCCCTACAAGCTGGCGTCTTCGACACCGAAGACTGAGACACCCGGCACTTTAACAACTCCATAGCCGGCGCTGCCTGGCGGTGCAAGTCCGACGACAGCAAAGAAACAAAGGCAGGTTGAAGGCGGCGCCGGCATTCCAAAAAACGCGACACGCGGCACCCAGACCGGACGCGCGCGGCGGGGATCATCGAAGCGAGGACCACGCCAGCACCCAGGCCGGACGCGCGCGGCGGGGATCATCGAAACGAGGACCAGGGCGGCACCCAGACCACCAACGAAACACCGCCCGGACGCGCGTCGACGGGATCGTCGAAGCGAGGACCCACGCCGGCACCCAGACCACCAACGAAACACCGCCCGGACGCGCGCGGCGGGGATCATCGAAACGAGGACCACGCCAGCACCCAGACCAGCATCGAAACACCGCCCGGACGCGCGCGGCGGGGATCATCGAAACGAGGACCACGCAGACACCCAGGCCGGACGCGCGCGGCGGGGATCATCGAAGCGAGGACCAGGGCGGCACCCAGACCAGCATCGAAACACCGCCCGGACGCGCGCGGCGGGGATCATCGAAGCGAGGACCCCCGCGCGCGCCTTGTGCACCTGGTGACCAGGCAAAGCACACAAGACGGCGCGTTTAGCACCCCTGATACTTGCGCTACAAAATACCATGACAAGGGTTTATATTTTGCATAACAATCGAAAGACGGGTATAATAGGCTGTGATAAGGTGCCTTGAACCAAGAGAAGGGAGTGAGCAAAATGGATATGACCTTGACCCTATCAGGCCCCGACCTGGTACAGCTGATTGACTACGAAATCGACAGAGACCCGCGGTTACGATCGGTGCACACGCGGCGGGGGTATCGCCACGATCTGGCACACTTCGAGACCTGGCGGGCCGGACGCCTGCTTACCAAGCTGCTTGTGGAAGAGTACGCCCGGCACCTTCACGACGCGGGACGCGCGCCGGCGGCAATCAATCGAGCCTTGGCGGCGATTCGATGGTGGGCGCGCAAGCTGGCAGATTTGGCTTTCGAGGACCCGAACGTATCACGCAGCCGGCGCGATGAAATCACCCTGCAGGCATCGCGTGTGGCACAGGTTGGCGACGTTCGCGCGCCGGCGGGTGTGCCGGTTGGGCGGCACGTGCCGGCCGGTGAGCTTGACGCCCTGATGCGAGCCTGCGCCAATGACCCCACGACGGCGGGCGCGCGTGATGCGGCGCTGATTGCCCTGGGGGCTGCCACCGGTGCACGGCGCTTCGAGCTGGCAGGGCTGCGGCTGGATGATTGGTCGACGGCCTCGGACGGCGGCGCCGTGATGATACGCGGCAAGGGCGGCAAAGATCGGGCGCTCCCTGTTTACGGCGGTGCCCTGGCGGCCGTCGAAGCCTGGCTAGACGTCCGCGGACGCGCGGCCGGCCCCTTGTTCTGCCAGGTAAACAAGGGGGGCCGGGTTTCGATCGGTGACCACCTGACCACCCAGGCCTTGGCGGACGTGTTGACGAAACGATGCACGCAGGCCGGGATCGTCAAGCCCATGACCTGGCACGATCTGCGGCGCACGCTGGCGGGGGATCTGCTCGACGCCGGCGCCGATGTGGTGACCGTGGGAAAGGTGCTCGGACACTCCAACCCCAGCACCACGGCGAAGTATGACAGGCGGCCGGAAGAGACGCGGCGGCGCGCGTTACGCGGCCGGCATGTGCCGTATTACGGGCGGGGGCTGGGCTTGGAGTAGAGAAAAGCCGGCGGCAATAGTTCCGAAATTACCGCTTTGCAGGGGGCAATATGGGCAAGGCAGAAACAGGCGCTATGGTGGTAGAAGCACCGCTTTTGATATTACGCACTCAGGTCGACACAACATCCGAGCTTCTTTCCAAACTGCTACAAAGCATGACAACCCGCCGGGGGTGGGGCGGATCTAATGCAATGCATGAGCTGTCACACATTACGGCAAGTGATGACACCCGAGGACATACGGCGCTATTGTACACGGGGCACACAGACGACAACGGTGCTACTTATCCGGCGGCGGTTTGGTATGCCCTGAATGATCTTTCGCCAACGCCGGCGGCGCGCGTCATGTTGATGATATCGGCACGCTTGCATAGTTCAACTGTTTTAGATCACGTCTATGATGTGCTCAAATTGTTGCGGGCAAGTTATCCAAACGTAAGCGTAGAGCTTGCAGAAGCGTCAAAAATGTTCGTTGATCGAGACGAAGCTTTACTTCCCTGCGATTACGACTTTTTGATCACGCCAGTTATAAGCCTGGGGGGGCAATCAATCGAGCCGGCACAGGAGCCGCCCCCCCGCCGGCGTAGCAATGGCCACGGAGTAGGCAGACCAGTACAACGGCCGGCGGCGAAAAAGACCACCACCAGCAGACATACTCGCAACATCGAAAAGGCCAAGTCGGCCAAGTATGGCACTGAACGCGATTTAACCTATGATGACGTTAAAGAGATTGTTACACGGTGCAAAGCCTATCAGGCCCGGGGGGGCAAGGTACCAGCGTTTTACAGATCGTTGAAGCTAAACGAGACCGGGCCAAGAGCATTTACACTCGAGACGCTGCGCAAGTGGCTAAAAAACCCGTATTTTGAGTCAGAAACCGAAAACGCCACTTAGTGGGCACCAAAAACGACACTTAGTGGGCACCAAAAACGCCACCAAGTTATGCGCTAGACTGTAAAGGGTCTGGCGCTTTTTGTTTGCCAAAAGGGGGTGACACGTGAAAGACGAACGGTTTGGTCTGGTCTTGAGCAAAGACGAAAAGGCTGCTTTGCAGCTGCTGGCGGAACGCGAGAGACTACCGGCGGCGGCTGTTGTGCGGCGGTTGATCTGGGACGCCGCGCGCGGGCTGCTGCCAGCTGGTAAAAACGAGGTGCACCCATGACACGGCGAAAGAAAACACCCGCCGGCGGCACGGCGGGTGCTGGTGCTGCCGGGCAAGTGGCAGCGGTTCAACCAATCGAAAGCAAGTATACCACATACCACGGCCGGAAGCAACCCCCGCGCGCGGTCGGTTTGCCCCTGGACTTATCACGCCAAATCGATGCCGCCGTCTTCCTCGAGGAATCGATCGTTGACCCACTGACAAGACGGTTTGCGGCAATTTTGCGGCGCCGGCTTGAAGAGAGCATACCCACGGAGAGCCGGCAATGAACACCCCTTCATTGCCACGCGCGGCGGCGTGGTACGCTGCGCACGGTTGGCCGGTCTTCCCTTTGCGACCACGAACGAAAGACCCTTTCAAGAATCTTGGAGTCTATAACGCCACGGTCGACACTGCAAAGGTTACCGCGTGGTGGGAAGACTGGCCAGAAGCAAACATTGGTTTACACTGCGGCGGCGGCGGGCTGTTGGCGCTCGATCTGGACCAGTACAAAGACGCTTTCACGGGCGCCCCTTTCCTGACAGAGCAAGACAGGCAAACCGTCACCAGCTTGACCGGCAAGGGCGGTACACACCTTCTGTTTGCACAGCCGCCCGGTGTCAAGCTGGGTAACGGAACCGGTAAGATACCGCCCGGAATCGATGTGAGAGGATGGGGCGGGTATGTGGTGCTCCCCCCCAGCATACACCCCAACGGCCGGCGCTACGCGTGGGAAATCGGTTTCGGCCCGCACGAACTCGAGCCGCGACCGGTGCCGGCCGGCTTGCTCGAGCTGCTGGCACCCAAGCCGCGACAGAGCCGGCCGCGCGCGTTCACGCCGCGACGGCCAACCAAGCTGAAACCCTGTGCTGCTGCAATTTTGGCGACGGCAACTATAAAGGGATCACGCAACGAAACCGCCTGGCGGCTGGCGTTACATCTTCGGTCTGACGGTTGGAGTGAAGCGGCCGCGGGTGATCTGCTGGGACCTTGGGCGGATCGTTCGGGATATCCTGACAGGGAGCTTACCGCAACGATTGCCAGCGCATACAGACCCGAACGCACGCCCGGGCATGGGTGCGGGACGCGCGAGCTGCTGCCATACTGTGACCCAGCGTGCCCACTGGCACGATTTGTAGGGGGGGGATGATGACCGACGAAACGATCAATAGCTTGATAGGGCGGATCAAAGAAAGCACCAACGGCGAACGGCCGGCGGCGCTGCGTGCCCTGGGTGATACGCTGGCGAAGTTTGACACGGCTGATTGGATCGATCAACGCCGGCACCTGGTCAGCCAATTGGGGCTGAAGGTGTCCGAGGTTGACAACCTGCGAAACGATGGACTACGGCGGGCCGACGAAGCACAGCGGGCACAATCCGCCCTGGCTGCAGCCGAAGCACACGAACCAACCGCCCCTTACTTTGTGCGGGATGGAATCGCCGGCGGGGTCTTCCTGATGTGGAACCGCCCGACGGCTGACGGGCCGGTACCAACACGGATAGCAGATTTTGCCGTCAAGGTGGTGGCTGAACGGGTGCGGCACCGTGCCGACGGTAGCAGCACGCGGGTGCTTATCTGCGAGCTGGCCACGGCGCGCGGCCCGTGCCAGTTCGAGGTTTTGCCCGAGACAATAGCCGATGCCCGCGCGTTCTATGCCGCGTGTGTCAACGTAGGCGGCGCCGATGCCAAACTTGCCAACCCCAGCGGCGCTAAACACCTTCCCCTGGCTGCTTTGGAGTTGTCGGACCACGCGCGAGAACGAAGCGAAATCTTCGACTTTGTCGGCTGGCACAAGCATAACGGCCGTTTGGTCTACCTGGCAGCGGCGGGCGCCATTGGCAGCAACGAACCTTTAAAGGTCGATTTGAGCAACCTGGCCGCGGGTACGGGGGAGATGGCTTTGGCCAAATTCGGGCCGCGTGATGATGGGGACCAGGCCTTTGAGACTGCCAAACAAGCTTTGGCGGACCCGGTGCGTGAGTGTCTGGGGGCCGGTGTGATGCTGCCCCAAATTGCCGCGGTCTTCCTTGCGCCTATTCTGCGTTGGGCTCCCATTTGGGAGCTGCCTGTATTGCACATGATGGGCGCTACCGGGAAGGGTAAGACCCGGTCAGCAAAAATCTTGCAGGCTTTCTATGGGATAAATCGGACCGCGGCTTCTTGGGCCTGGACGCAAACGAGCTTAGAAGTTGTGGCGGCTGCGCTGCGTGATTGTGTGGTTTGCATCGATGACCTGAAGGCTTCGACGTGTGACCCCAAGATCGCAGTACGAACCATGCAAAGATGGGCGGATCGCCGGCCGCGCGTGCGCAGCAATCGCAGCGGTAGCGGCCTGGTCGGAAGTCCACACATTGGGAGCCTGATGCTATCCAACGGGGAGAACCTACCCAGCGGGGAAGCATCGGTAGCGTCAAGATCGTTACTGATTCCTGTTTGGAATGAGACTTTTAACGAGGACGCTTTCAAACAGGCCGAAGCGGTCTTAGACACGCTGCCAACCCTGATGGCGCGTTACATCGCCTGGCTGATTGACCGACAAGCGGATCTGCCAGGCATGATTGGTGAAGCCTTTACCGAAGCCAGGCCACGATACCATGCCTACATCGCAGGCAAGACGCGCATCAGTGACGCCGGCCGCGTGGCTTCGTCGTGTGCATTGCTCGAAACCGGGGCGTCGATTATGGCCGACTTCCTACAAGCCAATGGGTGGACGCCAACCGAAACGGCCGGCTGGGTCGAAAAAACCCGAATAGCCCTTGAGAACCTGGCAATCGCACAAGCCGGCATGATCGATGACGAATCGGTTGCGCGCCGCTTCCTGCAGTCCATTACGGCGCTGCTGGATTCTCACAAGGTTGAGCTGCAGCCGGTGGAAAAGAACGCTAAAGCCTGCCCCCGCTTGGTGGACTGCGCAACGAAGACGGCTACCGCGGTCTTGATAGGCTGGCACCGTGACGAAGAAGTGTTACTTGATCCAAGCTTGACATGGTCGATGGTGCAAACCTGGTTACGCCAGCAAGGGGCGGCCGGCCTAGACAAAAGCGAGGTATACACCCAGCTGCGCAGCGGGGGGTACCTACTCCGATGGGACAAGGACCAATTAACGGTACCCCATCGGGTTGGGACCGGTGACCAGGGGAAGACCCAACGGGTTCTGGCCCTGAAAGCGGCCTCTTTGTGGCCCGTCGAAGAATGAGAACAGTTGGTGACCTACTGACAAAAAGACCACGGTTTTATGACTGTTACCGCAGTAACAGCAGTAACGCAGTAACAGGCATAAACAGCAGTAACAGCAGTAACAGGCAGTAACAGCAGTAACAGCAGTAACAGGGCTGTTACCAGAAGGGGGGTACTCCCTTCGACGCGTACAATGTAGGACATTTACACGATACCAGTAATTTATACTGCTGTTACTGCGTTACTGCTGTTACTGCCTATTTTTACAGGTTGCGTAATGCGCTTTTTGGAGAAGAAATATGGATGACAACGAGCTGATACAAGCGGCGGTGGATTACATCACCGAATACGACCATGTGACCTTTGTGGAACTGCGCAAGGTATGGGCGGCGCACATTCAGGCGGATGGTAACCATGCAATCGTGCTTGGTAACAACCCCAATGTGATTCTATGGGTGGGGGTGTCCGATCGTTTTTGCGGGCTGTACGATCTTCTGCTGAAGCAAGGCGTTGCCCTCGAGCCGGCTTCGTACCTGGCTTACTTGATCGATGGGGGCACGCTGAATTTACCGGTGGCCAAGCGGGTGATGACCTACAAAACCCCCCATTGGCTGCCGGTGGTGTTGTGCCGGGCTGATGCCCAAAGGGGCGAACATGGGAGAGTTTGAAACGACGTGGGAAACGTTGACCAAAGCTGAACCGCGCTTGATCGAGCTGTATAACGCGGTGGCCGCGGTCAAGGATGACGGCACAGAACCGGCTTTCTGTGCCAATGATTGGTGGTACGGTGACAACGGTTTCAAGGATCGTATGTCGGATTTGGTTGGCTGGGGAGCCGACGAAGGCAACCCCCAGCACGCCTTATTGGAAACCGAAGAAGCCTACAGCCTGGCGTACGATACGCTGTATGATCTGCTGCCAGAATGCCGTAATTGTGGCTGCTTGGGCATACGCGCGGCAAAAGAAAGGTGACCATATGAGACCACAAACCAACGGCACGCCGGCGCCGGCCGGCACGCACGGCGGGGCGCTGCCCCTGGCCAGCACCGGCGCCCCTGATTACATCTATCGCACCTGGCGGGTTACGTCCGAGCTGGCGGGCGAAGTTGCACAGCTGGCGGATGGGCTGCAAGTGCCCCATAGTGCGGTGGTGCGTGAGCTGCTGCGCTACGCCCTGGCGGACGCGCGCGCCGGCCGGCTTGACCTGCAGGCGCGCCCCCTGCGCTGGGCTTTGGTCGAAAACGAGGTATAGAGCATGACCGTCACCCGCGGACAGCACCCAGCCGCGCGCGGTGCCTCGATTCCGTCGACACCGGCGGCGCGCGTCAAACATCCGGCACAGTTCACGCCGGCATTGCTGCCCGTCATGGCCTCGCAGCTGGCGGGCGCGCGGCGCATACTTGACCCGTTTGCCGGGCTGGGGAACGTCTTCAAGCTTGCGGCCTGGCTGCCAGGGGCTGAAATCTACGGGGTGGAGATTGAACCGGAGTGGGCCGCGTGTGACCCGCGCGTCACCCAGGGCAACGCGCTACACCTACCCTACCCGGCGGGTTACTTCGATGCGGTGTGTACCAGTCCGACCTATGGTAACCGCCTGGCGGATCATCACCGCGCGCGGGACGCCACGCGCCGGCGAAGCTACACGCACGACCTGGGGCGGCCTCTACACCCTGACAACGCCGGCGGGCTGCAGTGGGGCGAAGCCTACCGCGACTTCCACCGGCGGGCATGGGCGGAAGTGCGGCGGGTGCTCGAGCCGCACGCGCGTTTCGTGCTGAACTGCAAAGACCACGTCCGCGGCGGTGACCTGGTGCCGGTTACGGCCTGGCACGTAGAGACCCTGCAGGCCTTGGGCTTCGACGTGGTGAAATGGGAGCGTGTACCCTGCCCGGGTATGCGATGGGGAGCGAATCACGCCGCGCGCGCCGACGTCGAAAGCGTGATATTGTTTCAGCTCGTTTGAAGTCTTGTGCTGTGGCCAGCTGGCCAGGTTGCACAAGACGCAGTGGAACGAGGTATTACGCATGATCTGGTGTATTTTGCGCAGAATTACGCACCGTTTACGCAGCCTAACGCACCGCACGCGCGCGGCGGGATTGGCCGGACGCGCGCCGCTCGGGTCCGGCATGTGGTCACACGCCGGCCGCGCGTGATCACTTTACAGGATTCAAGATACCCGAAATGGGTAAGCTGACAATACCCTTACAGCAATCGAGCAAGCTACCCCCAGGGGTAGGGGGTCTCAAAATCGATGAATCCACATACAGGGACCGACGCCGAAGTCATCGCATACACTTACGCGAAATCGGCCGGCTTTTTTCTACCGGCACGGGCAACGATACCGGGGAAGGGGGGGCACAATCTCTACACCTTGTGACACAAGGACCGGCTGGGCAAGCCTGCGCACGCAACCGCGAATTAAGCCAAAAAACCGCGGCGTGTGCCTGGATACCGGGGGAGCCAATCGGCGGCACATACCGCGCAATCGAAGGGGCTTTTTCCGATGGGACACACACGCAGGGACCCAACCGGACACCCCCCAGCCAGGGCGCGCGGCGCCTACGTCGAAGCGATCGGGCCGGAAGGGATCATTACGGCGGTGCTACGCCAGGCCGTGCACGATGCCCGGGCCGGGATCGTCGAAGCGGCGGCATGGCTGCATACCTGGGGGGAGCTGTGGGCCGGTGCGGCCGGCCTCGATCACGCCTACGCATGGGCCGACGTGCTGAACGCACAAGGAATCAGACACACAGGGGCGGATTACATGCCAGGAAGAGACCACCCGGACGTCATGACCATTACCCAGGAAGCCAAGCCGCGGCGCCCAACCGGTCGACCAGTTGGGCGGCCTCGCACACGACCAGCACCGGCACGCATCAGCATCAGGCTTTTTGTGCTGAACGATACCACGACGCGCGCCGTTATGAGCGATCTACGCCAGGCCCTGGCCGCGTGTGACGGTGACTTGCCGGCGGCGCTCGGAGAGCTGCGCGGGACGCCGGCGGGGGATCGTCTGCGGGCCTGGCTCGGTGGTGAGTCGTGAACGAGCTACCCCATGAACACGCCCAAGCCCTCGAGAAGTTGGGGCGCTGGGTGATACGCACCGCCGGCCGGCTGATGCGGTTGGGGCCGGGGCAACGCTGGGAGATTCACATTTACGCCAAGGGCAGTAGTATCAAGGCGTCTTACACAGTCTACGAAGATCAACTTTGAGAGGACAATTCCAAGATGGGTTTCACAATTCCACAAACTGTAGCGGTCGACGTGCCGGCGGGCGCCTACGATGCGACCATAACGACCGTCGACCAAATCAACGGGCAGTACGGGCCGCAAGTGCGGATCAAGTTCACATTGGACGGCGGCGAAACGCTGAGCCTGTACACGACGGCAACCTTCAACGCCAAGAGCAAACTTTGGGCGGTCGTGGCTGCGGTCTTCGGCCGCGAGCCGGGGGCGGGGGTCGCGTTCAATTCCGATTGGTTGATCGGGCGCCGCGCGCGTATCCTGGTCGGTGATCATACGCGCGCCGACGGTACCACCGGATCGAAGATCATGGCCGTACTGGCACACAATCAGCCAATGGTCACCCCAGGGCAACCGATCGTGGCTGCGCTGGCACAGGTTGCAGCTACACCAGCGCCGGCGGTGCCGGCCGGTTGGGATAGCGGGGAACCGTTCTAACAGGGAGCCGCCCATGCTGCTGAGTGAAGCGATCGAAACCTTGGCGGTTGCCACCCTGGCGGATGGGCGGAGCCCGCGCACGGTCACAGAATACCGCCGTAAGCTGGCAGCCCTGGTCGACTTCCTGGGGGATGTTGACATCACCCTCGTAACGGTGCATGATCTGCGGCGCTTCGTGGTAGAGCTGCGCAGCCGCTCGAGCCGCTACGCTACGCACCCCATACGGCCGGAAGAAGCCGGCGGCATGCACGAAGCCACCCTTGCCGGCTATGTGCGATCGGTCAAGCGGCTTTGGAACTTTGCAGAAGCTGACGGGATCATCACGGCCAACCCGGCGCGGCGGATCAAGAAGATACGGCCCGCGCGCGGGGAGCCGAAGGGGATCACGCCCGAGGACCTGCGCAAGCTGTTGGACGCGTGCGCCGGCCCGGATCCGCACGATCTGCGCAACCGCGCGCTGTTGCTTCTCTTGGCTGATAGCGGCATGCGTGTAGGCGGCCTGGTCGGGCTGCGGGTGGGTGACCTTGACGTGGTGCACGGGCAAGCGACCATCACGGAGAAGGGACGCAAGACGCGCGCTGCGTTCTTCTCCGAGGTGACCGCGGCGGCCCTGGCGGCCTGGCTAGAGGTACGGCCGGCGGGGTCTGATTGGGCATGGCCGAACCTGAACAACCCGGCGCGCGCCATGACCCCCACGGGGGTAAGCGAGCTGCTGCGACGCCTGAAGAGACGCGCGGGCGCTGAAGGCCCCTGTAACCCCCATGCGTTCCGGCACGGTTTCGCCCGTGCCTGGATACAGGCCGGTGGTGATATTGGCCAGCTTGCCGACGTCCTGGGGCATGCGGACGTGACCACGACCTGGCAAAGTTACGCGATCTTTCGCCGTGAAGAGCTGGCGGCAAAGCACAAAGAATTAAGCCCTGTGGCACGCATGGGGCGGGAGAAAGAACTATGACGGTATCGGTGCTCGAGTTGGGACGCGTTAATTCTGGATCTGCGTGTTGGGGTTCGAGTCCCTATCCCCCAGCTATTGTGGAAAAGCGACAGTCGTTGTGATTGTCGCTTTTTTGTTTGGGGTGTGGAACGGATTGAACGGATTACTGTCAACGGATTCGGGGAACGGATTGAACGGATTGCTGTCAACGGATTCGGGGAACGGATTGAACGGATTGCTGTCAACGTGGGTGTGACACGGTCCCACCCGCGGGGAACGGATTGCCGGAACGGATTTCTGTCGTCCCATGCGGGGAATAGGCTGAATGGCTGCTTCTGATCCACCTCTGCGACCGAGTCGGGCCGGATCGTGCTTTGTTGTGCTGGCGTTGCTCGTCGGTGGCCTGGTTGTGCTGGCACTGCTCGCATCCAGGGGAGACACCGGCCTCGCTGGCGTGATTCCTGACCCGGCGCGGCAGCTGCTGCGGCTGCGCGCGTGGTTGGCGGACCCGGTGGCGCAGGCAGGGTGGCGTGTCGAGGTTGGGCAGCGCTGCCGGGCTGATGCGCCGATGCTGATGCCCACGTCGGGCTACATCGGCTTTGGTTATGGCGACAGCTTCCGCCCTGGTCACCGCCACAGCGGCTACGACATGTTCACTCCCGATGGCGCGGTCAACGTGACGCCGGTGGTGGCGGCCTACGACGGTTACCTGACGCGCGAGGCCGACTGGCGCAGCGCGGTGATCCTGCGTCACCCCGATTTCCCAGCAATTGTGCCCGGCGCGCAGATCTGGACCTACTACACCCACATGGCATCGGCCGATGGCAGCCAGTCCTTCATTGCAATCCAGTTCCCAGCCGGCACGCGCGAGGTCTTCGTGCCCGCTGGCACCCTGCTCGGTTACCAGGGCAACTGGTCCGGCTCGCCCGGCAACCCCACCGGCATCCACCTGCACTTCTCGATCGTCAAGTCCACCCTGGGCGGGGGTTATGCTGATGAAACTGACATCGCCAACACGTACGACCCCGCACCCTTCCTGGGCATGGCGCCCAACGCGGACGGTGTGCTGGGCTGTGAGTAAGTACGCCTGGAGTCGGTCGCACGCCCATGGACGAATCGATGAGTCCCCAAAATCCTGCGGTCTGTGGTATACTTCCACCAGTACTCGATACAGACTGAACAAGATCAACCCCACCAAACGAGGTGATAATCGTGTACCAACGATCACTTGCCATCCTGCTGCTCACCGCCATCCTGCTGGCCGCCTGCGCACAGCCGGCCCCCACACCAACCCCGGTGCCACCCACGGTGCCGGCCGCGACGGCCACGACACAGCCGGCGCCGACGACACCAGCCGCCGAACCCACGACTGCACCGGCCACCGAACCGATCTACCTCTCGATCATCTGGCACCAACACCAGCCGATCTACTACAAAGACCCCACCACCGGCGTTTATGTCAAGCCATGGGTGCGCGTGCACGCGACGAAGGACTACGTCGATATGGCGGCGACCCTCGCCAAATACCCCGACGTCAAGGCAACCTTCAACCTGACGCCGTCGCTCATCCGCCAGCTCGACGACCTGGCCGCCGGTGCTAAGGACCTGTATCAGGTCACCGCCGAGATCCCGGCCGGCCAGCTGACCGTCGAGAACAAACGTTTCCTCCTGCAGCGCTTCTTCGATACCAACGCCAAGATCATCGAGCGTTTTCCGCGCTACCAGGAACTGGCCGCCCAACGCGGCGGTGACTTCAGCGATGCCGGCCTCGATGCGACCGCCGCACAGTGGACCGAACAAGACTTCCTTGACCTGCAGGTGCTCTTCAACCTGGCCTGGACCGATCCCGACTGGCTGGCCGAAGAACCGCTTGCAGCCCTGGTCGACAAGGGACGCAACTTCAGCGAAGAAGACAAAGCGGTCGTCTTCGCCGAACACCTGCGCCTCGTCCAACAGGTCGTCGAAATTCACAAACAGCTCCAGGACGCCGGGCAAATCGAGGTCACGATGACCCCCTACGCCCACCCCATTCTGCCACTGCTGATCGACACCAACCTGGCCAAGGATGCGGTGCCCGATATCAAACTCCCGCAGAATACGTTCCGCTATGGTGGGGATGCGCGCGACCAGGTCAACCGCGGCGTCGAGTTCTACGAGGCACACTTCGGCCAGAAACCGAAGGGCATGTGGCCGGCCGAAGGGGCTGTAGCCCAGGTGATGATCAACATGGTCGCCGCCCCCGGCATCCAATGGATGGCCTCCGATGAAGAGGTGCTGGCCCGCTCCCTGGGCCTGAGCGGCTTCACACGCAACAGCGACGAAACCGTCAACGAAGCCGCCCAGCTCTACACACCGTACGTGGTCAGCGGCAGCGACGGCCAGGTGGCCATGGTCTTCCGCGACAAGACGATCTCCGACAAGGTAGGCTTCACCTACTCCGGTGTCCCCGGCAAAGCCGCCGCCACCGATTTCGTCCAGCGGATTCACGACATCCGCGACCAGCTCCAGGCTTCCGGTGAAGAAGGTCCACACCTGGTCAGCGTCATTCTCGACGGCGAAAACGCCTGGGAACACTACCCCAACGACGGCAAAGAGTTCCTCGAAACCCTGTACGAGTTGCTGGCCAACGATCCGACGATCCAGTCGATCACCCCCAGCGCCTACCTGGCGCAGTTCCCGGACCAACCCGACCTGGCGGAGCTCTGGTCCGGCTCGTGGGTCACGCCCGATTACACCACCTGGATCGGCGAAGACGAAGAAAATCTGGCCTGGGACTACCTGGCCCGCACCCGGCAGACGCTCGATAAATACCTCAAGGGCGTGCGCACCGTCGAGCCCGACAAACTGGAGAAGGCCAAAGACCTGATGATGGCCGCCGAAGGCTCGGACTGGTTCTGGTGGTACGGCGCCGACCAAAACTCCGGCGACGACGGTTCCTTCGATGCCCAGTTCCGCCAGACGCTGAAAGACATCTACCTTACGCTCGGTGAAGAAGTGCCACTCTGGGTCGACGTGCCGGTCATCCCGCTGCAAGGGCTGGCACCCGAAGTAGGTGCCAGCGGCGTCATGACCCCCACGATCAATGGGCAGATCGAGGCCGACGAGTGGGCAGCGGGCGGCAGCCTGGCGGTGGCCGGCGGTGCCATGGCCCAGGGCAACGTGCCGGTCGACCGTCTCACCTACGGGTTCGACGGCCAGAACCTGTACCTGGGCGCCACCGCACGCAGCGCCTGGCAGCCCGACGACGTTCTGGGCTTCTACCTGGGCGGCAATACCGACAACGGCGCCAGCCCCTTCTCGCACTACGGTGCCGGGCAGACGATCCTGGGGTTCAATTCGCCGTTGATGATCGAAATCGCGCCGGGCGCGGCCGACCCGGGTACCCAGGTGTTCACGGCCAATGCCGAGGCGGCGTGGACCGCCAGCGCACCGATCACGGCAGCGGTCAGCAGCCAGGCGCTCGAACTCGTAATCCCCTTCAGCGCCCTGGGCAAAACCCCCGATGCCGGTGACCAGATCAAACTGCGCACCGTGGTCAGCCAGGGACAGCCGGGACGGGCCAACGACGTCGCGGCGCTGCCCGCGACCGGACCGGCGCTGTTGATCGTGCCCGACCTGGGTCTGAGCACCGTTCTGCTGTCGCTCGACGATCCCACGGGGGATGACAAGGGTCCCGGCACCTACACCTACCCCACCGATGCCGTCTTCGGCCAGGGTGCCTACGACATCAAGACCTTCAGTGTGGCCAGCGACGAGAACAACATCATCTTCCGCTTCGATTTCGGCGGCCCGCTCAACAACAGCTGGGGGGCGCCGAACGGCATGGGTATCCACACCGTCGACGTCTATGTCGATACTGACGGGGTCGAAGGTTCCGGGGCACGCAAGCTCTTCCCCGGACGCAACGCCGCCGTGCCAGCGGCCGATGCGTGGGACATCGGCGTGTGGGCCGAGGGATGGACACCGGGGCTGTACCGCGGCGCGGGTGACGGTGTACCCGAAGAGATCGACACGCCGTTCACGATCATCAGCGACCCGTCGCAGCAGCGCATTACGATCCGTGTACCCAAGTCGGTTTTCGGTGACAATCCCGATCCGACGGTGTGGAAAGTGCTGGGTGTGGTGGCCGGGCAGGAAGGTTTCCCGGCGACGGGCGTCTGGCGCATCCGTGACGTCAACGCCAACAGCGAGCAGTGGCGTTTCGGTGGCGCGCCGGCGGACACCAACCACACGCGCATCATCGACGTTGCCTACGCCGATGGGTTCGGTCCTGGCCAGGCGACTGCGCTGAGTACCTATCCAGTTTCGCAGGAAAACAAGATCGACAACCTGACGGCGGACGACTTTGCCCAACTGCCGCTGGTGCCGGTTGCGCCATAGAAACACCCAGCTGTTCGTGAGGCCAGTGGCCTCATGTTTTCTACAGGAAACCTGGCAACGAGGAGTGCCGCACCCTGGTTCCAACGCCGAAGAAACCTTGCATGGCAGAGACCGTCCGGCGTTGGAACCGAGGTGCGGCACGACACCCGCGACGGAGGAGTTCGCACCCTGGTTCCAACGCAGAACGCACCAGACACTGCCGGGATCGCCCGGCGTTGGAACCGAGGTGCGAACTCCTCTGTCGGGGAGACCGACTTGGCAGACACAAAGGCACCAGGCTGCTGAGCCATGACCCGGTACCTTGTGGCCAACCGTAGAACCGTTGCACCGCCGGTTGGTTCGATTACACAACACGCATGGGTCATACAGAAAAAAACTTGGTGCCCTGGTGTCTTTATGGTACACTCTTTGCACCGCGATTCGACAAATCCATCCACAACTCATAGGAGCGTCTGCTATGTCCGAAAACAAGAACGACCAGGTCATCGTAGCCTTGTTCCCCAGCGCCGACGCGGCCGACCAGGCCGTCGACGCCTTGCAAGCGTGGGACAAGGCCAATGACGACGTCAAGCTCGGTGCTGTCGGCACCCTCGTCATCGGTGAAGACGGCATGCTCAAAACCCACGTCGGCCACAAGGCGGGCAAGGGTGCCAAGACCGGTGCCATCCTGGGTGTCATCGCCGGCGTGTTTACCGGCGGTTTGAGCATCGTGGCCGGCCTGTTGGGGGGCGCGGTGCTCGGTGGCGGTTTGGGTTCTTTCCTGCAGAAGTCGACCAACCTGACCGAGGCCGAGATCAACAGGATCATTCTGGAGCTCAAGACGGGTAAAGCAGGCGTCGTGATCACCTGCGACGATAACGAACTCGAACCGACCAAGGCCGAACTAATCAAGGCCGGCGGCACGATCTGGGTCTACGAGATGTCGCCCGAAGAAATGGCCGACGCCGCAGAAGCGGCACAAACCCAGGCCGAAATCGACCGCAAGATTGCCGAAGCCGGCAGCGCGGCCGCTGGCAGCATGGACCAGGCCGCGCGCTGGTCACAAGCCGTCTGATACGAGCCCGGCCCCAGCCTGCGAAGGCAGGCTTCGTCTGCGTACCCGCGGTTTCCAACCGCCCAGCCCCAGCCTGCGAAGGCAGGCTTCGTCTGCGTACCCGCGGTTTCCAACCGCCCGGCCCCAGCCTGCGAAGGCAGGCTTCGTCTGCGTACCCGCGGTTTCCAACCGCCCAGCCCCAGCCTGCGAAGGCAGGCTTCGTCTGCGTACCCGCGGTTTCCAACCGCCCG
>CAYUCC010000090.1:0-18579 GCA_964443225.1 uncultured Anaerolineae bacterium | reverse complement strand
TCCCCGAATCCGTTGACAGTAATCCGTTCAATCCGTTCCCCGAATCCGTTGACAGCAATCCGTTCAATCCGTTCCCCGAATCCGTTGACAGCAATCCGTTCAATCCGTTCCCCGCCCTCTACCATGAGCTCGCCGACTGGTGGCCGGTGCTGTCAGCGCCGGAAGAATACGCCGAAGAAGCACAGTTTTATGCGCGCACCCTGGCAGCGGCCAGTGTGTCACCCATACGAACCGTGCTTGAGTTGGGCTCGGGCGGCGGCAACAACGCCTTGCACCTGAAGCAGCACTTTCAGTTGACTCTGGTCGACCTGTCACCGGGGATGCTGGCGGTCAGCCGTGCGTTGAACCCAGAATGCGAGCACGTGCAGGGTGATATGCGCACCGTGCGCCTGGGGCTCCAACGCCAGACTGAGTCTGCGAGTGCCGAGGTATCCCCGGCGTTGGAGTCGGGACTCCAACGTCAGACAGAGTCTGCGAGTGCCGAGGTATCCCCGGCGTTGGAGTCGGGACTCCAACGTCAGACAGAGTCTGCGAGTGCCGAGGTATCCCCGGCGTTGGAGTCGATACGGCAGTTCGACGCTGTTTTCATCCAGGATGCCATCGACTACATGGCAACGGAGGCCGATCTGCTCCAGGCACTGACCACGGCCTTCGTGCACTGCCGGCCGGGTGGTGTCGCGCTCTTTGCGCCGGACCACACCCGCGAGACCTTCATGCCATCTACCTCACACGGCGGCCATGACGACGTCCATCGCGCCCTGCGTTATCTCGAGTGGACCTGGGACCCCGATCCAGCCGACAGCACGATCATCACCGACATGGTGTACCTGCTACGCGACGAGACCCAGGCAGTGCGCTGTGTGGTGGATCGTCATATCAGCGGCTTGTTCAGCCAGGCCGACTGGCTGCGTTTGATCGGTGAGGTTGGGTTTGTGGCAGAGATGCTGCCGTTTGTGCACAGCGAGATCGAGCCAGGTTCGATGCACGTCTTCCTGGGGTACAAACCTTTGGAGTGAATGTCAGTGCTTTTCGACCTCACAGGCGTCACCAGCGCTTTGACCCTTGCCATCGTGTCGCTCGACACCTTCATGTGGGCGTAGGGTGCATTACCGCTTGACGGTATTACCGTTTCGAGGTATGATTCTGCTATGATCAAGTCGTTCAGGGACAAGGACACCGAGAGAATATTCCGGCGTTCCTTTGCGCGCCGCTTGCCGCCCGATATCCAGCGCGCGGCGTTGCGCCGGCTGACCTTTCTACATGCTGCCAAAGATCTCAGCGATTTGCTGGTGCCGCCGTCCAATCGACTGGAGGCATTGAGCGGTGAGCGGCAAGGGCAGCACAGCATCCGGATCAACGACCAGTGGCGCATCTGCTTCGAATGGATTGATCGGGATGCCTATAACGTGGAGATAGTGGATTATCATTAGGAGGCTTAGGATGGCAGAAGAAAAAATGGCACCGGTGCATCCGGGCGAGATCTTGATTGAGGATTTCATGAAGCCGCTCGGCCTCAGCCAGTACCGGCTGGCTAAGGCGATGAACGTCTACCCGCGCAAGATCAACGAGATCATCCAGGGCAAACGCTCGATCACCGCCGACACCGCGTTGCGCCTGGCGCGTTTCTTCGGTACCTCGGCTGAAGTATGGATGAACCTGCAAGCGCACTACGACCTGGAACTGGCCAAGGACGCGCTGGAGGAGGCCGTGGCGCGCGAGGTGACCCCGTATATTAATCTGCGCCAGGCCGGCCTGGTAGCACCGCAGGGAGCCTGAAAATGCCTGACACCACGATGAGCATCCCACTACGCAGCGACATCCGGCCTGGCCTGAACGTACAGATCGTCGAAAAACAAAACCAGCGCAGTGGCGCCGTGACCGAAGGTGTCGTCGCCCGCATCCTGACCAGCAGCCCAACCCATCCTCACGGCATCAAGGTAATGCTGACCGACGGTCGGGTGGGGCGGGTGCAGGCCATCCTGGAAGACGGGGCGTGAGGTTGATCTGCATGCCCTGCGCAGAATCCGGATGCAGGAACACTGCTTGACATAACAGAAACCTTGGTGTTCTCTGTAGCAATTTCCCGCAGCCGAACATGTCGGTGACGCGGAAACAGCGGTACAGACGAACGGGCGCCAGCACGCGTGGCAGAACACCAATGGACCGCACCGAGCAGTTGCGAGCGTCATTCGTGCTGTGCGCTGCATCCTGGGGGTAAAGCGCACAGCACAGGAGTAGGGCGGTGCTCGCCAGGTGCCAGATTGAGAGGATGCCCGACGCCCGATCCTGCACAATGAACACGGACCTCTGGCACAACCAGACTAAGCGCGACCACCACACACAGCACACAACACATCACGCATACACGTACCCACGCCAGAAATTTACCCCATCCAGCAGGGCAGGGCGCCTCCCCGGAACTCTACTCCATACTTCGTACTCCCTACTCCGTAATCCTTACTTCGCATAATTGCGATTATCGGAAGTCAATTTGCATACCCAACCCAGGTCCAGGTCCACGACCCGCCAGAGCACCCAGGGCCTGCATCGGCCCGCTAGAGCCCGCACAGGCACAGCCGATGACCTCCAGAGACGCTCATAAGACGCATTGGGAACCGCATTCAATCATAGATGATGCAGCTTCCGCCACATCCATCGGACGACACGGTGATCATCACGGGCATCACACTTCCATCCGGAACACCCACAATCTCTCCGAACAATTAGCTCATTCGCTGATTTGCTGATCCGTGCCCCACCCCGCTCCGGTTGCAATGATCGGTTAATGTGTTATGTTAAGTTCTAATGTTTGCCATGGTGACAGCGAAAAGACCCGTGCGTTCGTGTGCACGGGTCTTTGGGCAGGCAGAGTATACGAAGGCCACTGGGAGGCCAAACAAAACCAGAACAAACGTGCTACGCCCCATCCTCCTCGGAGACTCGCCGGCGCAGACCAGCCACCACGTACGGCTCGAACAGCGGCGCCACGGACCGCGGAATCCGCCCGGTGACGATCGTGCCGGTCGAGTCGTGCTCTTCCCGCTCGATCAATCCGCGCTGGTGAAACAACGCAACGAGCTCCCCCTCACGGTACGGGATGTGCACCTGGATTCGGATCAGGTTGGCGTTGAGTGTCTCTTCGATCAAAGCCAGAAGCTGGGCGATCCCCGCACCGGTACGCGCCGAAATACCCACGCTCGTCTCGAACTGCGCAGCGACTTCACCGGCGCGCAGCGCCTCGTCCGGCCCCAAAAGGTCGATTTTATTGAGCGCCGTGATCACCGGTTTGTCCGCCGCGCCGATTTCGTCAAGCACTTCGGCCACCGTGGCGGCCTGGGCGGGCGCATTGGGGTGCGTGACGTCCACTACGTGTAGTAAAAGATCGCTTTCGGCCACCTCCTCCAGCGTCGCGCGGAACGCGGCGACCAGGTCGGTGGGTAACTTCTGAATGAAGCCAACCGTGTCGGTGAACAGTATCGTGCGCCCGCCCGCCATCTCCATGCGGCGCGTCGTCGGGTCGAGCGTGGCGAACAGCTGATCCGCCGCATAGACGTCGGCCCCCGTCAGCGCATTAAGTAACGTCGATTTACCGGCATTCGTGTAGCCTACCAGGGCCACTACCGGCAGCGCTGCCTGCCGCCGCCGCTGCCGATAACGCAGCCGGTGCTGGCGCACCTCCTCGAGCTCGCGCTTGAGCACGGTGATGCGCCGGCTGATCTCACGCCGGTCGACTTCGAGCTGCGTCTCACCGGGGCCGCGCAAACCCACGCCGGCATTGCCCCCGCGCCCTCCCCCACCGCCAGCCTGACGCGCCAGGTGCGTCCACTGCCGCGTCAGGCGCGGCAATCGGTACTCGTACTGCGCCAGCTCGACCTGCAGCGCACCCTCACGGGTGCGCGCATGCTGGGCGAAGATATCGAGAATCAGGGCCGTGCGGTCCAGCAGTTTCACGTCAAGGCCGAGCACCTTCTCGAGTTCGCGCTGCTGGCGCGGCGACAGCTCCTCGTCGAAGATCACCATGTTGGCCCCGCTCGCCGTACGCAGCGATACCAACTCCTCCACTTTGCCCTTGCCAATCAGGGTGGCCGGATTGATCTCGCGCAACGTCTGCGTCAGCTCGGCCACCACCTCGACGTCCACGGTGCGCGCCAGCTGCACCAATTCGGCCATCGAGTCCTGCAGCGTCCATGCCGTATCGGCCGCGGGCAGTTCCACCCCCACCAACACCGCGGTATCCATCGGTTTGCCAGGTTCGATCATCTGAGCAGGAATAGTCTAGTCTCCTTCTGTCTCTTGCTTGAAGGCGGCGATCCGCTGCATGGCGCTGGACAATCGGTCCGTGTCGATGCCCAGCGAGATTCGGATGTAGCCCTCACCATGTTCACCAAATGCACTGCCCGGCGTGACGCTGACCCCCGTCTGGACGAGCAGCCGATCGGCAAAGCCGCCCGACGTTGTGCCCGCCGGTATTGCCGCCCAGACGTACAGGCCGGCACGCGGGGTTGCCGCGCGCAGTCCCGTGCGACGCAAACCCTCCAGCACCAGGTCGCGCCGCGTCTGGTAGATCGTATTGCGCTCGCCGAGCCAGGCCTGATCCTCACTCAACGCCGCCACCGCGGCGGCCTGCACGGCCTGGAAGATGCCGGTGTCGATGTTGCTCTTGACCTTGAGCAGCGCCGCCAACACCTGCGCGTGACCCACCGCCATGCCGATGCGCCAGCCCGCCATGTTGTGCGACTTGCTCAAGGAGTTGAACTCGATCGCCACTTCACGCGCGCCCGGGACCTGCAGCAGAGACGGTGCCCGGTATCCATCGAAGCCCACGTCACAGTAGGGCGCATCATGGCACAGCAGCAGGTCATGACGGCGGGCAAATGCGACTGCGTGCTCGAAAAAGGCCAGGTCGGCGGTGGCACCGGTGGGGTTGTTGGGATAGTTGAGCCACAGTACACGCGCCCGCTGAAGCACGGCGGCTGGCACACCATCCAGGTCGGGCAAATATCGGTTCTCAGCCAGCAGCGGCACCGGATATGGCTCGGCGCCCGCAATCAACGCCCCCATGCCATAAACCGGATAACCCGGATCGGGCACCAGTGCAACGTCACCCGCATCGAGCCAGGCCAGCGCCAGGTGGGCAATGCCCTCTTTGGACCCGATCAAAGGCAGCACCTCGGTGTCCGGATCGAGATCGACACCAAAGCGCCGCACGTAATAGCCGGCAATGCTGCGCCGCAGGGCCGGCGTGCCGGTGAACGATGGATAACCGTGGTTGTCCGGTCGCTGCGCCGCCTCGTGCAGCGCAGCGATGATCGATGGCGGCGGCGGCAGGTCCGGGCTGCCGATGTCGAGGCGAATCACGTCCACGCCCTGCGCCTCCAGGGCCTTGATGCGGCTGCCGAGTGCGGCAAATACGTAAGGCGGGAACCGATCGAGTCGTTTGGCTGGTTGCATCATGTGTTACTCTCGAACTTCCTCAAGCCAGTACTCCAGCACCCGCCCAACCCGCTCCAGGCTGTCGGGGCTGACTTTGTCGATGGTATCGGCGGTGGTGTGCCAATACGGGTAGTCGAAGTCGATCACAGCCACCGCCGGAATCTCCGCCTGCCGGAAGGGCACGTGGTCATCGATGATCGTCCATTTGGTCTCGGGAATGAAGTTGGCTTCGTAGCCCAGTCGTTGGGCCACCTCCCACAGCTGACGTTGGTAACGCGGGGTCGAGTTGCCCTCCAGGTAAAACTGTTGGTCCGCATCACCCACCATGCTGGCCACCACTACGACTTCGGGCTTTTTCTTGAGCCGGCTGGCCATGAACGTCGATCCGGCGATGAGGTCACGCCCGTCGATGCGACCGCCATCGGCGGCATCGAAAAAGGCCAGCCAGACCTCGTCGGTCAGCACCGCCGCGTCCAGGCTGCGTGCCAGCTCGAGCAGCACAGCGACACCACTGCCGCCGTCGTTGGCACCCGGCACCGGTTGACCGCGGTTGCGCTCGTCGGGATCGTTGTCGGCCAGCGGGCGCGTGTCATAGTGCGTGCCGAGCATGACGACCGGCGGTGGTTCCTGATCATCGCGTGCCGTGCTGCCTGGTGTCTGGGGTGACAGCCGCGCCAGGATGTTGCGCGCCGGCAGCCCGGCAAAATCGAACTCCTGTACCTCGACCTGCCAACCGGCAGCACGCAGGGTCTCGACGATGAAGTCGGCGGTTTGACGACCAGCCTCACTGCCCGCCGGGCGCGGCCCCAAGCGCATCTGTGCCTGCAGCGCCTCGTACGCCAGGGCGCCATCGAAGGTGTTGCGTGGAATGGGGGTCGGCGTCGGTTTGGGCACCATCTCGTACCCCACGTAGCCCCAAAAGCCCAGGGCCAGGAACAGAATGACCAGCAGGCTGACCTCAAGAAAACGCATCATTCGCATGCAGATTCCCCCGCCTTCCCTCAGGCCTCATCCCGCCCGCTGCGCCGCCGGAAAATCAACCGCAGCGGCGTACCCTCGAACGCATAGTACGCACGAATCTGGTTCTCCAGGTAGCGCTGGTACGAAAAATGGAGCAGCTCCGGATCGTTGACGAACAGCACGATCGTCGGCGGATCGATCTCGGCCTGCGTGGCAAAGTAGAAACGCAGCCGCTTACCCGCCTTGAATCGCGGCTGGTTGTTGTCCACCGCCGTGCGCAGCAGCCGGTTCAACTCACCCGTGGGGATGCGCACCTTACGCTCCTGCGCAATACGCAGCGCCATGGGCAGCACGGTATTGACCCGCTGCCGCGTGAGCGCACTGATGAAGAGCACCGGCACGTAGTCGAGAAACTTGAGACCCTGCCGTATCTGGTCACGGTAAGCGTTCATCGTGTACGTGTCCTTCTCCACCACGTCCCACTTGTTGACGATGACCACGATGCTCTTGTCTTTTTCCAGGATGTAGCCCGCCACGTGGGCATCCTGCGCCGTGATCATCTCGACAGCATCGAGCAAGAGCAGCACGACGTCGGCTCGATCGACCGCCTTGAGCGCCCGCAGAACGCTGTACTTTTCGATGCCAATGCCGATCTTTCCGCGACGCCGGATGCCGGCGGTGTCGATGAGGGTGATGAGCTGCCCATCGTAGGTCAGCTGTGTATCGATGACGTCGCGCGTCGTGCCCGGAATTTCGCTGACGATCGCCCGTTCCTGGCCCAACAGCGTGTTGAGCAGCGACGATTTGCCCACGTTGGGCCGGCCCACGATGGCGATTTTGACCGAATCATCGGGCGTTACTTCGGCACGCGCCGGCAGCCGCTCGACGATGGCGTCCAGCAGATCGCCGGTGCCGGTCCCGTGCAGGGCAGATACTGGAATTGGCTCACCCAGGCCAAGTTCCCAGAACTCGACAGACGCCTGGCGCCGTTCCAGGTTCTCGGCTTTGTTGGCCGCCAGCACCACTTTTTTGGCCGCCCGCCGCAGCACGTCAGCCACGTCACGGTCCCCGGCGGTGATGCCTTCTTTGCTGTCGACGACGAAGACCACGACGTCCGCTTCTTCGATGGCGATCATAGCCTGGGTGCGTATCTCCTGCACGAAGTCAACCGATGCCGTGGCTAACGGCACGGCCTGGCTCGTGGTGCTGCCCGCCGGCCGATCCAGCAGTTCGAGGCCGCCGGTATCGACCACCGTGAAGGGGACGCTGGTCCACTCCGCTTCGGCGTAGATCCGGTCACGCGTGGTGCCGGGAATGTCTTCGATGATGGCCAGGCGGTGGCCGACCAGCCGGTTGAACAGCGTCGACTTGCCGACGTTGGGTCGCCCCACGAGGGCTACAATTGGATTGGACATGGTCACATGGTCCTTGAAACGACGGTGGGCGCCCTACCGGCACCGCCCGTCGCCGTGTACTGAGGGCTAAATGGCATGACTCACCGCGCGCCCACGGTCGGTGTCGCCTGCGGGGTCGTGCGCGGTCGCGGCGTTGGGCTGACGGTCACCGTGACCGTCACCGTGGGAGTCGCCAGCACACGAATCTCGACAGGGATCACACGCGGCACGACACTCTCGACGGTCAGGCCTTCCGGAACCACCACCTCCAGCTCGATGTTGTGCACACCAGGCTCCAGCCCCACCGCGTTGAGAATCACGCGAATATCCTCCGGTCTGAGCGCGCTCAGCTGCGGTACCGGACCCGCCACGACGACTTCGACGCTGGTCAGGGTGCTGGTGGCGGTCAACTCCTCGCCCAAACCCAACAACACCGGCGGCCGGCTGATCGTGATACTGTCCTCCAGCGGTTTCACATCGACGCGCACCGTGACACTCTGGGTGCCGCCGGCGAGTGAGACACCTTCGGGCAGCTCCAGGGCCACCCGTTCGATCACCGTAGCGGTCGCACCCTCGATCGAGACCGGTGTCGTCTGTAAATATCCCGGCAGCGCATCGATCTGGGCGGGTGTACCCACAATGACGACTTGTGGCGGATCGACCACCACGCTGGTGACGCGGTACCCATCGGCGGGTTTGCCCACGCGGTTCGGCAGCACCGGCAGTTCACGAAAACCTGGGCGTTGGGTGACGGTGGCCGAAATCACCACCGAAGACGGGTCGACGGTGAGCCCCGTCCGGATCTCGTCCCCCTGCAGGTCGTACAGCAGGACGGGGCGGCGCACGGCAACGGGTGCGGTGGCGTTACCCAGCGACAGCTGCGTCACCGCCGACGCCACCTGGTTCACCACCTGTTCGGCACCACCAATGCTGACCATGGTCGGTGTCACCACCGTAGTTTCGGGCAGATAATAACCGAACGGGGGCTGTTCGGAGATCGTGACGTCGACCGGCATCTCGCGCGTGACGTACGGTTCGAGCACCACGGTGACGGTCTCTGGTTCGACACCCAGAATCGTGACGCTCGGATTGCTGCTCGTTACTTTCACCGGCACGTCGTGGGTGCCCGGTGGCAGTGCGCGCAGGTCCAGCTGGGCTGCAAAATTCGACAGCTCCAGCGTATTCATGCTGGACTGCGGTGCCCGGATTCGAATCGTGACGCGCTCCAGCAGCCCGCCGAACGGCACGACACCTGCGTCAGGGCCGATGCGGGTAATGGGAATAGGGTTGTCGTAGACCACTTCCCGCATGGGATCCTGCTCCTGCGTCGCAACCACCCAGACGATCAGGGCAAGCACGAGGGAGAGAAGCAGTGACCCCAGCATATTCAGAAAATCGGATACACGACTATTTCGCATGGTCCTTTGACCGGCCAGGTTCGTAGAAGGCCTGCAGAATTTTACGCAGGCGCTTTTCATCGAGCCGCCGCACGATGCGGCCATAACGCGCCACAGAAATGATACCTGTCTCTTCCGACACCACGATGGCCAGGGCATCACTCTGTTCGGTAATGCCCAGGGCAGCGCGGTGGCGGGTTCCCATCTGGCTGTCTGCCAACTGGCGCTGGGTGAGCGGCAGTATCGTTCCCGCGCACACGACGCGCGCACCGCGCACGATCACCGCCCCATCATGCAGCGCTGTGTTCGGAAAAAAGACCGTGAGCAGCAGCTCACTGGATACGTCGGCGTCGAGCAGCGTACCGGTCTCGATGTACTCGTCCAGACCGGTCGTGGCGGCCAGGACGATGAGCGCACCGTGTTTCTGCTGGGCCAGCATCTCGGCGGTGCGCACCAGTTCAGTGACCAGCCGTTCCGGTTTGGCGACCTGGGCGGGCCGGTTGAACAGCGGCGCCGTGCGCCCAAGACGTTCCAGGGCCCGGCGCAGTTCGGGCTGAAAGATGATCGGGATCGAGATCAGGATCAGACTCAGCGAATTGGACACCAGCCAGGTGAATCCGGTGAGCTGTACCATCTGCGCGACCAGCACCACGGTCAGAATGATAACCAGGAAGCCGCGCAGCAGCTGCACCGCCGCTGTACCGCGGAACAGTCGCATCAGGCCAAAAAAGACCAGCGCAACCAACAACACATCGATTGCGCTCTCGATCGTGAAGCGACTGAAGATCGCACTCAGCTCATTGACCACGCAAATCAGCTCCCTGGCCCGTCAGTATGGTCAGTATCGATGCAAGGGTTTCACGCATCAGCGCCTTGTACTGGGTTGTGTAACTCTCCAATCCCGGCCACACGCACGGTTACTGTGTCCCCAGGGTGTAACGGCCCAACGCCGGCCGGGGTTCCCGTGAGGATGACATCACCGGGTTCGAGCGTCATCATCTGGCTGACGTAATTCACCAGGGTGGCCACCGGAAAGACCATGTCCGCCGTGTTACCCCGCTGGCGCAGCTGCCCCTGCACGTGGCAGGTGACGTCCAACGCACGCACGTCGAGCTCGGTCTCGATCCAGGGACCGAGCGGGCAAAACGTATCGAAGCTCTTGCCGCGGGCCCACTGGCCGTCGTGCCGCTGCAGATCACGTGCTGTCACGTCGTTGGCACAGGTGTAGCCCAGAATGACCGATGCGACGTCGGCCATCGCGACGTGATGGCAGCGTTGGCCGATGACAACCGCCAGCTCGGCTTCGTGTTCGATCTGCCTGGAAAGCGGCGTCAGCACGATAGGGTCATCGGGACCCAGCAGGCTGCTTGGTGCCTTCAAAAATATCAACGGCTCGCTGGGCACGGCGGCGGCATGTTCGGCCGCGTGCTCGGCGTAGTTGCGCCCGATGCCAATGATTTTGCCCGGCACACATGGGGGCAGCAGCCTGACCGCCGCCAAAGCGGTCTCTTCACGACCGGCCGCCAGCACGCCACCGGTCAGGGGTGAGCCGGTCCACGGTCGGATCAAGTCACCGTGCAGCTCGCCATAGCCGGCACCATCGCCATCTGTGTAACGAACCAAACGCATTGGATAGATCCCTTCTCGCGTGATAGGACATGATCACAGCAGCCAGCAGCAGACCAGGGCCGCAGCAGTCCGTTCATGACAGCCGCGTGTCGTTGGCAACGAGTTGAAACTCGCAGCCTAAAATCGACGCCGCCTTACGCATCATAACCATGCGGCTCAAAAAAATCTCGAAGTACTCCATCACCTGGGCCACCGAGGTATCGATCGTGAGCGCCAGCGTGATCGTATGCCGCGCCGGATCGACCAGAACAGCCGAGTGGGTCGCGGCATAGTTGACGCGGTCGTGAATGTCGAACGCCGCACGATCAGGGTTTTGCACGCGACTGCGGTGCACGTCGGCCTTGTCGGCGATGATCACCGCCGCGGCAATGCTGCTCGTCGGGATGCCGCGTTCCTCCTCGTGGTTGCCGATTGCCCCCATGACCAGAGCAGTTTCGGCAGGCGGCATGCCGAGGCGGCGCAGAATCGACCAGGCCAGCTGTGCACCCGACAGAGCATGGTACTCGCGGTGGATCAGGTTCCCTGTGTCGTGCAGAAACCCCGCAATCTCGGCCAGCTCGGCGTCCCGCGGTGCCATGTCGAGCTCGCGCAGCACGCGGGCCGCCTCCTTGCCGACGCGGCCGGCATGGCGCAGTCCGTGTTCGGTATAACCGAGGGCCTTCAGGCTGGCGTTGGCCTGGTTGATGAACGCCTGGACCTCAGGATCGGCCCGTACCTGGGCAATCGTGACGACGCTCGCAGCGCCGGTGTTGCTTTGCTTCATGTCAGCTCCGAATCGTGACACTGAGCAGCATCGCGCAGAGGAGCCAGGGTTGGGCCGCGTGCAGTGCACGGTCCCGCTCTGGTGTCTGCGGCGGCCAGGACAACAGCCACCACGGCATCAAAAAACACGCGGTAATCAATCCAGCCGCCAAAGGCAGCCCCTGCCACGCCAGCGTGACGACTGCCGCTGCCTGACCCAAGAGAATCAGCCGGCGCGCACGGCGTCGCCCCTGCGCCGCCCGCAGCACGCCCCACACCACCAATGCAAACGCACCTGCCATGGCAAAACCAGCCGGCGTGAGGTTCGCGGTCACCGTGCTTCCGAGGAGCCAGGGCAAACCCAGAACCAGGATCGCATCCAGAAAAGCCGGCGGCGGCCGATCCCCGCGGCCCCACAAGAGCCGCAGCAGACTCAATCCCAGCACGCCGGCGGTGAAGACCAGGGCGGCCGGTCCGAGCGGCAGGGCAAGCACCACGGCGAGCAGCAGGGCGATCGGCCAGCCGGCCGCTGGCTGCCAGGTCGGGGCGTGACCCATGGCACCCGTGGGTCCACGCAGCCAGGCTGTCAGCCGGGCGGCGGGTGATCCGGGGATTGCGTAGGGTATCGGCGAAGAAAGCGGCAAACCGGAGTCAGCGACCAATGCCTCATCACGCGCCGTATGCCAGAAAGCACCCCAAATCGGGTCGGCCAGCAAAATCGCCGCCACCACGTTCAGCAGCAGCGCCGCATCCCACTGCCCCAACGGCAGGCCGCCCAACGCACCTGCCAGTACAGCCCAGGTTGGACCCATTCGTAACCAGGACGCAGCCGGTCTGAAATCGGCCTGCACCAGCGGCCGGCCCAGGTGCGACGACGAAGTGGAGGGTGTTCTGGTGTGTTCAGCTGGGGTGGATAACTGCCGGGTCAAGACGGCATCTGCTCCTGTGATGATGATGGACCGGCCCGTGGTGAGCCAGACGCCATTATACCACAAGGCGGCCGACTTGCCGTTATTGTCACACGACGACTTCCAGGCGCTGCGGCTGCACGTCGATCTCGAGGCGGCGGGCATCGGTGTAGATGACCTCCCCATCGGCGTGCACCGGAAGCGGGTACTGGCACTCCACGAGAACGTGCGTAGTGCGTGTCAGGTAGATGGCGGGGTCGCTCTTATGGGTACCGCGCATCACCCGCGGCAGAAGGCCGAGGATACGCCAGGTCGGCAGCGCATCGGCAATGCCCAGGTCGAGCAAACCATCGTCCTGGATCGCGTCGGGGGTCACATAAAAACCGCCGCCCGCGCGCCGGCTGTTGCCGATCGACACCATCAGGATGCGTTTGTACACCTCGCCGTCGTCCCACTGCACGCGCATGGGCGGTGCGGGATAACTGCCCAGGGCGCGCAACACGGCGGCGAGGTAGATCAGCATCCCGCGCAGGTGCCGGATTTTGTGGCTCTCCACCGTCACCTGTGCCTCGAAACCTGCGCCTACACTGTTGTCGAAATAACGACCATTGATGCGGCCCAGGTCGATGCGGCGTATCTGTGGTTGCACCAACCGCTGCAGCGCGCTCGTCAGCGGGGATGGCACGCCGGTCATGGTCGCCATGTCGTTGCCGGAACCGATGGGAAGCACACCCAGGCGGCCAACGACCGCCGCACCCGCTGCGTCGGCGGCCTGCGCCAGGCCATTGACGACCTCGTGCACCGTACCGTCGCCGCCCGCCGCCACCACTGTGTCGAACCCCGCCTCGCGGGCGCGCCGCGCCAGGTGCACCGCCTCCCCTGGCTGACCCGTCACCTCAAGCGCATAGGGCACACCCAGGTCGCTCAAGCCGCGCTCGATGTGGCCAATCAAACGCCGTCCACGTCCACGACCCGCCGTCGGGTTCACGATCACCTTGATGCGCTCCATGCCACAACTCCTGCCCATTTTCCTCCCTATAACCCACCCCACCCCCAAAAGCTACGCCCTCCCTCATCCTCCAACCCCCAACCCCCAACCCCCAACCCCCAACCCCCAACCCCCAACCCCCACCGCCCAACCCAGTTTGACAACACTCAAATTTTGGACGTACAATACTGACAGGCCTTGTTTCGCATTCGAATACACCTGAGGCCGATCGGTTGCATTGGGACAGTGTTGTGGAAGTCATGGACGAAGATTCATTACCCTCGCGTCGAAGTCGATACGATTTTAAGTACCGGATGGCCAGTGTCGTCATGCTGCGCTTCTGGGCAATTTGCTGTCGGAGCCGCGCCGGGCCGTAAAGTGGCCGCGGGCGTATGCCGGTTGGCCCGTTCCAGGTTGCCCAGCTTCGCCATGAGACGGCGGAGTGGTTCTCCAAAGCGCACCGTTTACGCAGGGGAGGGGCAATATGGAACGGGTTTTTGATTTGGACGAAACCCTGGAGAGGGTTCGCGCGGCGCTGGAGGCCAACAACCTGCCGCTGGCCGTGGCCGTGCTCGAGGATCTGCGGCCTGCCGACCAGGCGGACGTTTTTGCCGAACTGGACGACGATCAGCAAGAGACCCTTCTGCCACAGATGGCCGAGGAGGACTCCGCCGACATCCTGGAATGGCTCGACGACCAGGATGCGGCCGACCTGGCCGAGACCCTGAGCGACGACGACCTGGCGCGTATCGTCGAGGAGATGGAGCCCGACGAAGCGGCCGACCTATTGGGCGACCTCCCACTCGAACGTACGAACGCCATTCTGGCCCAACTCGAAGATCCGGACGAAATCCGACCCTTGCTCGTGCACCCCGAGGACACCGCCGGCGGTATCATGACCAGCCAGTTCCTGGCGCTGCGCCGCCGCATGCCGATACCGGATGCACTGGAAGCCGTGCGCACAGCCGATTTGGATGATCCGCGCGCCGCAACCGTCTACAGCCTGTACGTGGTCGATGCGGTTGGCACGCTGTGTGGCCAGGTTTCGCTGTACGAGCTGCTGACGGCGCCGGCAACCGCCCGCGTGCTGGACGTCATGAACCCCGACGTGCTGGCCATCGACGTCAACGCCGACCAGGAAGAGGCCGTACGCCTCATGACCCGTTATGAGCTGCTGGCGCTGCCGGTCGTCAACCGTGAAAACCGCCTGTTGGGTATCATCACCCACAGCGACCTGATCGAGGTCATGGAAGAGGAGACGACTGAGGACATTCAACGGCTGGGTGGTACGCAGCCCCTGGAGGGCGCCTACCTCTCCACGTCGGTGATCGACATTGCGCGCAGCCGCGCCGGTTGGCTGCTGCTGTTGTTCATTACGGCCACCCTCACGGGCACCGTGCTTCGTTTCTTTTCAGCGGAACTCGAAGCGGTGGTGGCCCTGGCCTTTTTCATTCCGCTCCTGATTGGCACCGGCGGCAATGCCGGCTCGCAGACCACGAACACTATCATCCGCGCCCTGGCGGTCGGCGACATCTCCCTGCGTGACAGTCTGTCGGTGGTATGGCACGAGTTTCGTGCCGGCATCCTGTTGGGCACGGCGATGGCCGCGGCGGGGCTGCTGCGTGCCGTTCTGTGGGGAACGGGAGGTGACGTGGCCCTGGCGGTGGGGGTTGGTCTGCTCCTGGTCGTGGTGTGGGCCAATGTGGTGGGCGCCTTCCTGCCGCTGCTGGCCACCCGCCTGCGGCTCGACCCCGTGCTGGTGTCGGGGCCGTTTACGAGCACCTTGGTCGATGCCACCGGTTTGCTGATCTATCTGTCGGCTGCGAAGTTGATCCTGGGCATTTGAAACACATCACCCGCATTTGCTGCACAAACGGGTAGGAGCTTGAAGCACCTACCCGTTTGTGCATCGGTGGCACCCCCGGCAGGAATCGAACCTGCGGCCAGCTGTTTAGAAGACAGCTGCTCTTTCCACTGAGCTACGGGGGCGTAATCTGCCCGTCGTACTGTGACCAGGTGAATTCTACCAAACCAACCGCCACCACGCAAAACGGCTCAGGCATCACGCGGCGCCGCCTGGTGCTGCCAGTAGCGCATCAAACCATCCACCGCCATAAATGTGGGCGTCACCACCTCGTACAGGTCGATGTCGGCATCGGTGCCATCGTCAGCCCTGGCCTGTGCGGCCAACCACTGCGCAAATTCGGGGATCAGGTCGTCGCGCGCGACACCGGTCTGTATGCGGACACGAACGTAGTCCGCCATGGCGTCCAGGTTGGCATCGACCTGGTCCAGGTGCGCCTGCACATCACCGAAAGGGCCAAAATGGGTCAGGTAGAGACGTTTAGGCCGCAGCTGGCGCACCCGCTCGACGCTGCGATGCCACAGCGGCACGTCGATATCCGGGGGTGGTGTGGGGATCCGCACGTGGCGCCGCTGGGGTAAACGCGCCGCCGCCAGGTCGCCGGTGAAGCAGATGCCGTCGGTCCAGTAGGCCATGTGATGCGATGCGTGCCCGGGCGTATCGAGCGCCACAATCTCGCGTCCGGCCAGGTGCAGCACGTCACCGTCGTGCAGGGCATGCAGGTGTGCCGGCGGAATCGCCAGCATCTCTCCCCACAGCGGCACCATCTGATCACCGTAGATGCGGCTTGCGCTGGCCCACAGGCGCGACGGATCGATCAGGTGCCGCTCGCCGACGTGATGGACGTAGACCTCGGCACCGTGGCGTGCCATCCACCCCGCGGCACCCGCATGATCGAGGTGAATGTGCGTGACCAGGACGTGCGTCACGTCCGCCGGCTGCAGTCCCAGGCCGGCCAGGCCACGCGCCAGGTTCGCCACCGTCGAGCCCGGCCCGGTTTCGATCATCACCACCTCGTTGGGGCCCCGCAGGATGTAGCTGGCAATACCGTGCGGCATGCCCTGGAAACAGAGGTCGAGAATGTCGGGATCGGTCATCGTGATCGCTCCACTGCTGGCGAGATTTGGCTTGGAGTCTATGCGAAAACCCTGTCATTCCCTGAATATGAGGCACTTCGACGGGCTTTCGGCTCGACTCCTATTGTACGCCGGCCGTCATCGAAGACCAAATTGAGGTTCCGGTCTTGGTGTGTATGTGGCAGAGTTGACAGATCGTCCTGCCGCTGTTAAAATAGTTCAACATCAAACTATTTTATTTCAAAGTGTCTTATCGGATCACAAAACAGATCGTACCGGGCACCGCATTGCCCTTCCAGAGGAGATGAATCATGACGCAATCGATACCAGGGATACACCACATCACGGCCATGGCCAGCGATCCGCAGCGAAATATCGACTTTTATGTCAATGTATTGGGTCAGCGCCTGCTCAAAACAACCGTCAACTTCGACGATCCCGGCACCTACCACTTCTACTACGGCGACGAGGTGGGGACGCCGGGCACGATCCTGACGTTCTTCCCCTGGCCCGGCGCACGACGGGGACAGCGCGGGGTGGGTGAAGTGGCCGCTGCCGCCTACGCGGTGCCTGCCGGATCCCTGCCCGCCTGGCAGCAGCGGCTGGCCGCGTGGGGCCACACGACCGGCGCGCCACAACTCCGGTTTGGTGAGCAGGTGATTTCACTCCAGGACCCCGACGGCATGGTCGTGGAACTTATCGAGACCGCGGTGCCGGCCAACGTGCAGCCTTGGACTGACAGCCCGGTGCCGCACGCCATGGCGCCGCGCGGCTTTCACAGTGCCACCGTGTGGGTCGGCGAGCTGGAACCGTCGCTCGAGCTGCTGACGAAGGTGTTTGGCTGGAAGCGCATCGCACAAGAAGGAAACCGTGTGCGGGTGCAGGCCGCGCACGGTGAATTGGGCCGCTACCTCGACCTGGTCGTGATGCCCAACCAGGCACGCGGACGGCTGGGGGCGGGCAGTGTGCACCACATCGCGTTTCGTGCCGCCGACGATGCAGCCCAGCTTACATGGCGACGTGATTTGTTGGCCACCGGCTACGGGGTCACGCCGGTGCAGGACCGCCAGTACTTCCATTCCATCTACTTCCGCGAACCAGCGGGTGTGCTGTACGAGATCGCGACCGATGCGCCTGGTTTTGCCTGGGACGAACCGGTGGGCGAACTCGGGCGCAGCCTCAAGCTCCCGCCGTGGCTGGAGCCCAGTCGCGATCGTATCGCGCGTGCGCTGCCGGTGATTCAGAGACCGGTGGTGAACCCAAGGATCCCAACACCATGACGGTGAACCCAACGGCGAGCCGCCCGCACCAGGGCCAACCGGTATTGACCGCCGGTCGCCCCTTGTCCCAGGCGCGGGCGGCCATGATTCTGATCCACGGCCGCGGCGCCACGGCGCAGGGCATTCTGGAGCTGGCTCGCGCCCTCCCCCACCCTGGCATGGCCTACCTGGCGCCGCAGGCACACGGCCAGTCCTGGTATCCCTACAGTTTTCTGGCGCCGCTCGCTCAAAACGAGCCGGGCCTCACGTCGGCGCTGGAGGTCATTGCTGATCTCGCAGCGCAGATAGAGGAAGCTGGTATCCCCAGCGAACGCATCATCCTGGCCGGTTTCTCACAGGGCGCCTGCCTGGCGTGTGAGTTCGTGGCGCGCCGCGCCCGCCGCTACGGTGGGCTGCTGGCTTTCAGCGGCGGTTTGATCGGTCCACCCGGTACGCCGCGCACCTACAGCGGTACCCTGGCCGGCACGCCGGTCTTTCTGGGCAGCAGCGATCCCGATCCCCACGTCCCCGTCGCACGCGTGCAGGAGACTGCCACCGTGCTGCAAGACCTCGCTGCCGGCGTGACCCTGCGACTGTATCCCGCCATGGGGCACACCATCATCCAGGACGAAATCGATCTGGCACAGCCGATTGTCGGCCAGATCCCCTGATTCTGTGGTGGTGATTACCCGCGAATCTATTGTCCACCGCGAACTGACGCCAATTTGCGCGAAATTGGGGTTTGTGAAAGAGGGCGTTCGTGTTGCGTAGGTAGCCAGGACAAGATCGATCGAGTTCTGTGGCGTTGACTTGACATTGTGCCCGACCTGGGTACTATTACTGGACCCGCCGGCGGACGCTTATATGAACCTGCGGGCCTGGGGGGGGGGGGGGGGGGGGGGGGGGGGGGGGGGGGGGGGGGGGGGGGGG
>CAYUCC010000089.1:0-18706 GCA_964443225.1 uncultured Anaerolineae bacterium | reverse complement strand
GGAGGAGTTCGCACCCCCAGGTGCGAACTCCTCCGTCGGGGGCGTCGTGCCGCACGTGGGGGTGCTAACTCCGCCGTCGAGGGCGTCGTGCCGCACGCTCACGTGCGGCACTTCACGCTGTTGAGTGTAGTTGTCTACACGTCCGCTACGCTTACCGGGCGCGGGCGAAGAAGATCACTGCCACTGCCAACAAGAGCAGCACCGCCACCAGCACCACAACCGCCCATACCGGCAAGTAGAAACCGGGTTGGGCCGGCGGCGTGGGGGTCGGCGTCGTGCCGGGGACCTGGGTGGCTTGCGCTTCCTCGGGCAAGGTCAGGACAAACGCCGTGACGTTATCGATCTCAGCGTCGCTCAAAGGCCCACCCTGCGCCATCGCCCACGCGGGCATCGCCGTGCCGGCGATCCCGTTGACCACGGTATTGCGCACGGTGAGGTCGGGGCGAATACTGGAGAAGGCGCGAGACAGGTCAGCGCCGGCGCGCCCCTGGCCTTGTTCACCATGGCACATGGCGCAGTTATCGGCAAACACCGTGGCGCCAAGGGTTGGATCACCCGCCACATCGGCCAGGGTGGGAATGGGCGTCACCGGCTTGGGGGCCGGGGTCGGAAATTCATCGGCGCGGCCACCACTCAGGGTCAACACGAAGGCGGTCAGATCAGCGACGTCCTGGGTGGTCAGCGGGCCGTTGGGCTCCTGCCAGGCGGGCATGGCCGTGCCGGCGATGCCGTTGGCAATCACACTCTCGACGAAAAGATCGGGCTGAATCGATGAGAACACCGAACTGAGCTGGGCACCCACACGCCCCTTGCCGTCCGGCCCATGGCAGACGGCGCAGTTTTCATCAAACAGATGGGCACCCCGCGCCGGATCGCCGCCTTGCTGGGCCATGGCACCACCAGCCGCCAGGATCAAGAGCAAAACTGCTATCGCAAGCCAGGTCAGGTTCGGCAGCCCGTTCCCTGCATCCCGGGCAAGCACACGCTTTGCTTTCATACCTACTCCTCTCTGACAGAGGTAAGCATGTTGGATCGATTATCGACGGGTTGAGAGTTGGTGAGACCCTCAACCCGCTGCGGTTATTTGAGCGTCGACAGGTAGGCCACCACGTCGTCCAGCTCCGCCGGTGTCAGTGTTTCGCTGTACGTCTTGGGCATGATGTTGTCGGTGAACCCTTCGACGACGAAGGCGCTCGGATTGAGTATCGACGTCCTGAGATAGTCATCGACCGACGTCCCCGGCACCCGCGTTTCGGCATTGGTAGCGACGTTGGTCAGCTCGGGACCAATCGCACCCTGGGCGGTGGTACCTTCGATCTTGTGACAGCCCGCGCAGGCCCCTTTGCCCAGTACGATCGCCTCACCGCGCGCCACCGGATCATCGGCGACGGGGGTTGGTGTCGGCTGGCCCAATTCCTGGCCTGCCGTGGCCTCGTAGTTCAGGATGAAGGCCGTCAGGTTGTTGACCTGGTCAGGCCGCAGTGGACCTCCAAAATCCTCTGCCCACGGCGGCATGGCACCAGCATACTGGTCGGGACGGGTCGAGATCAGGCGTCCACCCGATATCGTAGCCCTGACGTAGTCACCCAGCGAACCGGGATAACCAACTTCCTGTAGACGTCCGTCGAAGAAGTACGCATCGTTGAGAGGTGGGCACAGACCGGGAATGCCCTTGGCCTGCGGCCCATGGCAGCCCGAACAGTACTGATTGAAGAGGGCGGCGCCCTCTTCGATCGCTTTGCCCTGCTGCGAGAGCTCTTCTTCGGCCATCCGTGCGGACTCGTTACCGGCCACAACCAGGATGATCACCAGGACCAGGATGACCGCAATAATCCCAACGGCGATTTGTGCAAGTTTCATGAATGAGTCATCTCCTCCCCAGGTCGGTCGGGCCTACTCGTCATGGAGCGAGTCTGCGTGCAGGTGTATGGTCTTGTCGTACGTCTCGGTTTCACCCGGCGTCGCCGAATCCCACTCGACACGCATCGTCACCTTCTTGAGGTTGTTCTGCCAGGGTTCCGCCACCATGATGACGTGCCCATTGGGCAGGCCCTCAGCGTATGGCCCAACCACCGCCTGGTGCATCTCCTCGAACACCCGTGCAAACTCGGTTCCTTCCTCGGGGAAGGTATCAGGCCGGGCGCTGTCGAACGTGCCCTCTGGCACCCCTTCAAAGCCCAAAGAACGAACGGGCCCGGTGCCTTCCATTGGAATGAACTCCTGGATCACTTCCTGCGCCGGTGTACCCGACACGCCATACAGGGGTGTGCCCATGTAAGAGAGCACGATCATGGCAATCGCAAAAATCACCCCCAACGAGAGGATCAATTTACGATCGGAGGCACGGCGGCTGGGGTTCCAGTCGATGTACGGCAGGATGAACAAGACACCAAAGACCAGGCCCGGGATGACGACACCGTAGAGGGTCTTATCACCCAGCTTGAGCATACCCTGAATCCAGAGGAAATACCAGGGTGCGGTGGTGTGGAACGGCGTGATACCCGGATCGGCGTGATGTTCGAGTGGTGCGGTATACATCCAGGTCGAGTACACGATCAAGGCCAGAACCGCCAGTGCCGTCAACATGATCTCGTCGACCATAACATCGGGCAGGAAGTAAACCCGGCGATCGGCCGGTACACGTTTGGCGGTGTCCTGCCCGATCTCCTCCCGTGACGACGGCAGCGAGATGGCGAAGTGGACGACCTTGTAATAGTGGACGAAGAAGAAGATCAAGAGCAGCGCCGGGGTGAACAGCACGTGCAGCAAGTAGAAGCGCAGCAAGCCGTCAGCACCGATATCTGGCGCACCACGCAGCAGCAGGTTGATCAGGTTACCTACTGCAGGCGGCGGTACGGCTTCTGCCATACTGGTGCCGATGGTGACGGCCCAGTAAGCCAGCTGGTCCCACGGTAAGAGGTATCCACTGAAGCTCAGCAGCAGCGTCATGAGCAGGAGGATCACCCCGGTGAACCAGGTGAACTGTCTTGGTTTTTTGTACGACCCGGTGATGAACGTTCGTGCCATGTGTAACACGACGACGATCACCATCGCCTCCGCCCCGGCCCGGTGCAGGTCACGCATCAACGAGCCCAGGGGCACGTTGCTAACCAGGTTCAAGATGTCGCGATAGGCGGTGGTGGGTGTTGGCGCATAAAAGATCATCAACAGAATACCGGTGATGGTCTCGAATACGAAGAGGAAGGTACTCAACCAGCCTAATCGGAAGGTGTAACCCAGTTTGGTGACGCTCTCATGGTAAAAGGACGGTTTGATGTGCAGCCAGAAGGCTTCTGAATGGAGTTGGAGGCGAGGATTCGGACGGCCTGGCGGATCACCACGTAACATGCCGCGCAGGTCGTTCCAGCTCAGACCGGCTGTAAACCGGGTAATGGCCTCGTCCAGGAGCGATCCCAGCCATGACAGCAGGCCTTTGCGGCGAATATCCTGCAATACGCTCATAACGGTCTCCTTAGAATAACGATAGCGCAGGGGGGTAGACTCCCGCGTGTCGCCACGTCAGGAGCCAGGTTGGACATCACCACCCGATCAGGTGGGCGTAATGGGCGGTCCCCCCGGGTATGGCGCCGGTTGCTCACCCGGTGGAATGGGCGTAATACTGGGACGAATAACACGCTGTCCCGTGTCGACGATGATCGTGGCGGTGCCTTCCGGCACGGGTACGGGAACGCCAGGATCCTGCGTCTCCGCCAGAACGGTGCCGGCGGCGTCCTGGGCCTGGATGACGAATTCGTCGAGCCCGCGGGCTGCCGGACCACGCATCAACTCACCATCGTACCAGAAACGGGAACCGTGGCAGGGACACTGGAAACGAAAATTCAGACTGTCCCACTCGTACAAACAACCCAGGTGGGTGCAGACGCGGTAGTGGGCCAGAATACCAGTTTCCAGATGCGCCAGCCAGTATTTGCCAGAAGAATTGGCTTGGGGCGGAGAATTGACCGGCGGGAGCGACGCGGGATCAATCGTGAACGTACCACCAAATTCCCCCTCTTTGAAGCGGGGAAGGGCGAAAGCCACCGTCGCGATGCCAGCCCCAGCAGCGAGGACACCCAGCGAGATTCCCCAGGCGTACATCAAAAACTCACGCCGAGAGACCGCTTTGCTGTCACTCGTGGCTGGCGCAGCGGGCTGTTTAGGTGCTTTGGGTTCTGCCATACCGATGCAAGCCTCCTTCGTTCGACCTACACGTGCTAACGTGTAACGCAGGTATAAAAAAATCGGGCGTTGGTGAGGATACCACAGACCACCCTGGATAACGCGCTGCGTTAGGAATGGACTGTAGTGAGATTATAACATGAGTCTTAGATTATCACAAACTTGCGCCCGACAGAACAATTGCCCCCCAAAGCAAGCTTGCTTCTCGTAAACCACCCACATCGAAGAACAGGTTTGACAAATGTGATGGCCTGTGGTAATAATTCACCCACAATCGAACTGATAACAACGATGATTCGGAAGAGTAGCCGCCAAAGCGGGTTACAGAGAGTCCCCGATGGTGTGAGTGGGACATCAGCGCCGGTGGTGAATGGGCCGAGGAGTTGCGTACCGAACAGGTTATTCTGAGTAGGCTACGCCGGCGACGCCTCCGTTACCAGGGCGCTGAGTATCGAGCCTGTATGCCATCGGCCTGACCAACGTTGGAATCGGGCGCCCGTGAGGGGATGCACGCCGGTACTTGTCGAGTGAGACTGGCCACGAGGACCCTGCGTTTCACGCAGGTTTTTTTGGCCCCTCAGTGGGGTGGCACCACGGGTAAGCTGATCACAGCCCTCGTCCCCAGCACAGAAGCACTGTGCTGGGGACGAGGGCTTTTTGTCAGGCAGATCGCTGCGGCGGCGTGCACGCCGGTCGTCTGTCCACAAGGAAACGAGGTCGATCATGTACAAGCCGTCACTGGCAGAGTTTCAACAACTGACCGGGCAGGGGAACCTGGTTCCGGTCTATCGCGAGCTGCCCGCCGACCTGGAAACGCCGGTTTCGGTCTACCTGAAGCTGCGCAACGGCGGACCGTCGTTTCTGCTGGAATCGGTCGAACGGGGTGAACAGCTCGGTCGGTATTCGTTCATCGGCGTTCACCCGCCTCTCCTGATGACCGCTCACGGCGCCCAGGTCACGATCAGCGGTGCGGGTGGTGTCCCTCTCGATATTCGTCACAGCGAGGGTGACCCGCTGGCCGTGGTGGCCGACTTCCTGGCGCAGCGCCAGCCCATCGAACTGCCCGGACTGCCGCGTTTTACGGGGGGCGCCGTCGGTTTTTTGAGCTACGACTGGGTCCGTTTCCTGGAACGGCTGCCCGCCACGGCGCCGGACGCGCTGCACATTCCTGAATTCAGCTTCATGCTGGCCGATAACCTGATCATTTTCGACCACGTCCGCCACAAGTTGATCGTCCTGGCCAATGCCCGCCTGGAAGGCGACCTGCTCGCCGCCTATGCCGACGCCGTGGCACGGATCGACACCGTCGTGGCACGCCTGCAGAAGCCGCTGGTTGCCCCACCCTCGCAGCAGCACCTCAGCGGCCGGCCGTGGGAGAGCAACTTTTCGCAGGACGAGTTCGAGACCGCCGTACGCCGCGCCAAGGAGTACATCGCAGCGGGCGATATTTTCCAGGTGGTGCTCAGCCAGCGCCTACAGCGCGATACCGACGCCGATCCGTTTACGATCTACCGCGCCCTGCGTATGCTCAACCCATCACCGTACATGTTCTTCCTGGAGTTCTCCGACGATCTGCGGATCATCGGCTCGTCGCCCGAGATGCACGTGCGGCTGGAGGGTCACGTGGCGCAGCTGCACCCCATCGCCGGCACGCGCTGGCGCGGCGACTCACCCACCGAAGATGCACGCCTGGCCGACGAGCTGCTCGCCGATCCCAAAGAGCGCGCCGAACACGTGATGCTGGTCGACCTGGGGCGTAACGATTTGGGCCGCGTCTGCGACTACGGCACGGTGCGCGTGCCAACGATGATGACGGTCGAGCGATACAGCCACGTCATGCACATTACGAGCGATGTCCAGGGCCACCTGCGCCGCGAACACAACGCGTTCAGCCTGCTGCGGGCGACATTTCCGGCCGGGACGTTGAGCGGTGCACCCAAAGTCCGCGCCATGGAGATCATCGAAGAGCTGGAAAACAGCCGCCGCGGCGCCTACGGGGGCTGCGTGGGCTACATCGATTATGACGGCACGATGGATACGTGCATCACGATCCGCACCATCGTGATGCAGGGCACGACCTGCTACCTGCAGGCCGGTGCCGGCATCGTGGCCGACAGTGACCCCACCGCCGAGTGGCTGGAATGTATGAACAAAGCCAAGGCCCTGGCCGTCGCCGTCGAACAGGCCGAACATGGATTATAGAAGGTAGTGAGCACATGAGCGAAACCAAACGCAAACGCGTCTTTTCCGGAATCCAGCCGTCGGGCAACATCCACCTCGGCAATTACCTCGGCGCCATCACGCAGTGGGTCGCCGAACAAGACAGGTACGACAACGTCTTCTGCATCGTCGATCTGCATGCGATCACGGTGCCGTACGATCCGGCCACCCTGCTGGCCAAGACCCGCGAACTCGCCGGACTCTACCTGGCCACCGGGCTCGATCCGCAGCGCAGCGATATCTTCGTGCAGTCACACATCCGCGAGCATACCGAGCTGACCTGGCTGCTGAACTGCGTGACGCCGCTGGGCTGGCTGGAACGCATGACACAGTACAAGTCCAAAGCCCAAAAACAGGAGAGCGTCGGCACGGGGCTGCTCGATTACCCCGTGCTGATGGCCGCCGACATCCTGCTGTACGATTCCGACCTGGTGCCGGTGGGTGACGATCAGCGGCAGCACGTCGAGCTGACGCGTGACCTGGCACAGCGTTTCAACTTCACTTTTGGCGAGGTGCTGGTCGTGCCGGAGGTGGTCATCCGTAAAAGCGGCGCACGGATCATGGGCTTCGACAACCCCGAACAGAAGATGAGCAAGAGCGAAACCAGCCAGTTCCACGCCGTCTACCTGCTCGATGATCCCAAACTCATCCGCAAAACGGTGATGCGTGCCGTGACCGATTCGGGTATGGAAACGCGCTTCGAGAGCGCCAGCCCTGGTGTGCTCAACCTCCTGACGATCTTCGAGACCCTGTCGGGCTGGGAGCGTGCCCGCGTCGAAGCGCACTTCGATGGCAAAGGCTACGGCTTTCTCAAAAAAGAAACCGCCGACATCATCATTGCGGCGATCGAACCGATCCAGGCGCGCTACCGCGTCTATGCCGACGATCCATCCGAGCTCGACCGTGTGTTGAAGATCGGCGCCGACCGCGTACGGCCGCGGGCGCAGGCCACCATGCAGCGGGTCAAACAAGCCATGGGATTCCTGCCGCCAACGGGAGAAATCAGATGATCGCGTTCATCGACAATTACGACAGTTTCACCTACAACCTGGTCCAGTACTGTGGCGAGATCATCGTGCAGGAAAAACTGGGCAGCCCGCAGGAGCTGCTGCGGGTATGGCGCAATGACCAGGTGACGGTCGATGAGCTCGCCGCACTGGCGCCGAGCCACATCATCATTTCACCCGGGCCCGGTACACCCGCACAGGACTCAGGCGTATCGAACGCAGTGATCGAGCGCTTTCACACCACCACCCCGATCCTGGGGGTGTGCCTGGGTCACCAGTGCATGGGGCACGTCTTCGGTGGCCAGGTCGTGCGCGCACCGCGCCTGATGCACGGCAAGACCTCACCGGTGTTTCACACCGGGCGCAGCATCTTCTACGGTCTGCCCAGCCCCTTCACGGCCACGCGCTACCATTCGCTGATCGTACAGGAGCCGCTGCCGCCGGCGCTGGAGGTCCTGGCCTTTACCGCCGAGGGTGAAGTAATGGGCCTGCGCCACAAGCAGTACCCGCACGTGATCGGTGTACAATTCCACCCCGAATCGATCCTGACCGAAGGCGGCAAGGACCTGCTGCGCAGCTTCCTCGCGCTGCGCGTGGGTCGGTAGGCCGGTCACACCGACAGCAGAAGGAGTCCGGGCGATGATTCAACAGGCCATTGCACGCCTGCTCGACGGGCACGATCTTTCAGAGAATGAAACCGACGCCGCCATGCACGAGATCATGCAGGGCGAAGCGACGCCGGCGCAGATCGGCGGCTTCCTGGTGGCCCTGCGCATGAAGGGTGAGACGGTGGCCGAAATCACCGGCTGTGCGCGGGCGATGCGCGCCAGTGCCATCCCCGTGCGGTCGCACCGTTACCAGGCGGCCGATTTGGTGGACACCTGCGGCACCGGCGGCGATCACGCCGGCACCTTCAATATTTCGACGACGGCGGCCTTCATCGTGGCGGGAGCGGGTGTGCCAGTGGCCAAACATGGCAACCGCTCGGTCACCAGCAAATCGGGCAGCGCCGACGTGCTGAGCGCGCTGGGTGTCAACCTGGAACTAGGCCCCGAACAGGTGGCACACTGCATCGACGAGGCAGGAATCGGCTTTCTGTTCGCCGTCAAACATCATCCGGCGATGCGCCATGCGATCGGTCCGCGCCGCGAGCTGGCCGTGCGCACGGTGTTCAACATCCTGGGCCCTTTAACCAACCCGGCCGGTGCGGCGCGGCAGGTCGTCGGTGTGTACGATCCGGCGCTGACCGAGCCGCTGGCCAATGTCCTGCACCGCCTGGGCAGTCATGCCGCCTTCGTCGTGCACGCCTATACCGCCGATGGGCGGCCCGGCCTCGATGAACTGAGCACCATGGGACTGAACCGCGTCAGCCACCTGCGCCCCGACGGCACGATCACCACGTTCGACCTGGACGTGCGCAGCCTGGGCCTGGAACCCGCAGACATCGCGGGGCTGCACGGAGGCGACGCCGCCGCCAATGCCGAGACCACGCGCGGTATCCTGGAAGGGCGTATCACCGATGCGCGCCGGTCGGTCGCCCTGCTCAACGCCGCAGCTGTGCTCTGCATCGCCACGGGGGATTGGCAGGATGGTCTGGCCCAGGCGCGCACCAGCCTGGACAGCGGCATGGCGCGGCAGGCGCTGGCGCGCCTGGTCGAGGTAAGCAATCGGGGGTAAGAAGAGAGATCCGTGTCGAATACAAACCGCACGCAACGAATCAAATACCAGGGCAAGTTCCTGACCGAGATCATGACCCACAAACGGGCCGAGCTGCCCAAGGTGATGCGCGAGGTGCCGCTGGCCGATCTGCGCGCCACGGCGGCGGTGGCGCCACCCGCGCGTGACTTTGCCGCCGCGCTGCGCCCGCCCAACGGTCCACCCGGCGTGCGGTTGATTGCCGAAATCAAACGCGCATCGCCATCCAAAGGACTCCTGTGCCGCGATTTCGACCCCAATACGCTGGCCGAGACCTACGCCCGCAGTGGTGCCGCTGCCATTTCGGTCCTGACCGATGCCCGTTTCTTTCAGGGTGACCTGGGACACGTCAGCCAGGTACGCCAGCATCTGGATACGTTGGCGAACCGCGCGGGGGGGCCGCCCAGCCTGCCCCTTCTGCGCAAGGACTTTATCTTCGATCCCTATCAGATCGTGGCCGCGCGCGCCGCGGGTGCCGATGCCGTGCTGTTGATCGTCGCCGTTCTGGCCGATCGCGAACTGCGGGAACTCCTGGCCGAAACACGCCGCTGGCGGATGGAGGCGCTGATCGAGGTCCATGCAGAGGACGAGGTACGGCGCGCCCTCGCCGCCGGGGCACGGATCGTGGGCATCAACAATCGCGATCTACGAACTTTTCAAATCGACCTGGCAACCACGGCGCGCCTGCGCCCGCTGATCCCACCTGAGGTGATCGTCGTGGCCGAAAGTGGGCTCAACAGCGCCGAGGAAGTCGGCCGCCTGCGCGAACAGGGCGTCGATGCGGTGCTGGTGGGAGAGACCTTCGTCAAGGCGGCGGGTGATGAGCGGGCAGCACGGGTACGATCCTTTGTCCAGGCCGGGCGGTCAGGTCGTGCCGCATGACGGGCACGCTGCTCAACGTCGCCACGGTGTTGATCGGCGGGCTCCTGGGTACGCTGTTAGGCAACCGCCTGCCCGAACGTACGCGCCATACGATCATGAACGGCCTCGGTTTGATGACGCTGGTGATTGGCATCAGCATGGGGCTGCAGAGCCGCAACATCCTGATTCCAATGTTCAGTGTGCTGCTGGGGGGTATCCTGGGAGAGTGGTGGCGCCTGGAGGATGGTCTGGAGTCGATTGGGCGCTGGCTGGAAGCGCGGTTGGGGGCGCGGCTGGGCAGTTCCGCAGAGAGATCGGTGACGCGCGCCTTTGTCACCGCCAGCCTGGTGTTTTGTGTGGGCCCGATGACGGTGCTGGGATCGATCCAGGATGGACTGACAGGCGATTTTCAGCTGCTGGCGGTCAAATCGCTGCTCGATGGGTTTGCGGCCCTCAGTTTTGCCGCCGCGCTGGGGCCGGGTGTGATCCTGGCGGGGCTGACCGTGCTGGTGGTACAGGGTACGATTGCGGGGGCGGCGATGCTGCTCGATACCGCGCTGGGGGAGGTGACCCGTGAGACACCGTGGGTCATCGAGATGACTGCGACAGGGGGAGTGCTCATTCTTGGCATTGGCCTGCTGCTGCTCGATCTGCGGCGGATCCGGGTGGCGAATCTGCTGCCAGCGATTGTGATCGCACCGTTGATTGTGGTGGTGTTGGCGGGGTTGGGGGTTGGGGAGTAGGGGTTGGGGGTTGGGGAGTAGGGGTTGGGGGTTGGGGAGTAGGGGGAACGGATTCGAGGAACGGATTCGGGGAACGGATTGCTGGCAACGGATTGAGCGGATTTGGAGCGGGTTGAGTGGGTATGGAGCAGATGGGAGGGAGGATGGTTTACGTCAAGATTTGTGGGATTACGAATGTGGAGGATGCGGGGGTGGCGGTGGAGGCGGGGGCTGATTTGTTGGGATTCATTTTTTACCCAGCTTCGCCGCGGTATGTGGCGCCGAGGGTGGTGGCGGAGATCGTGAAGGCACTGCGTGCGGGGTCGGCGGCGCGGGGGGTGCGGACGGTGGGGGTTTTTGTGGATACGAAGCCGGCCGAGATGCGGGCGACGTTGGAGGCAACCGGGCTGGACCTGGCGCAGTTGAGTGGGGGTGAGCCGCCGCACAGCCTGGAGCTGCTGGAGAGACGTGCGTTCAAGGCACTGCGGCCGGGGTCGTGGGAAGAGGCGGATGCCGATGCGGAGTGGTACGCCGACCTGGGTCCACCCGATGGGCCCGATTTGCTGCTCGACACTCACCGCCCGGGGGCGTTTGGTGGGACCGGTGAAGTGGGAGACTGGCACATTGCGGCGGCGCTGGCCCCGCGCTATCGCCTGCTGCTGGCCGGCGGGCTGACGCCGGACAACGTGCAGGCCGCCATCCGTCAGGTGCGACCGTGGGGTGTCGACGTGGGCAGCGGTGTCGAGGCGACACCGGGTCGCAAAGATCATCAGAAAGTACGAGCGTTTATTCATCATGCCAAACATGCCAACGATGAACCCGGCTGAGTCCGCGGGACCGGTGCCGGCAAAACCCAACGCCCTGGCCCAGGGCTGGCAGATCCTCAACAGCCGCTATTTGTACGAAAGTCACTGGTACAACGTGCGCCAGGACGAGATTCGGCTGCCCACGGGCGAGCTCATTCACTACACGCAGATCGAACACCCCGGGTTTGTGACGGTGGTGCCGGTCACCGAAGATGGTCAGGTGATCGTGATCCGCTCGTACCGCTACAGCGTCGACGAGTGGACGTGGGAAGTGCCCGCGGGGGGTCTGGGGAATAAGCCCGATCAGGCACCGGCCGACGTGGCCGCGAGCGAGCTAATGGAGGAAACCGGCGCCGTGGCGCGTGATCTGCAATGGATCACCAGTTACTACAGCGGTTTAGGTTCCAGCAACGTGCGCGCCCACGTGTTCCTGGCGACCGGTGTCCATTTCGCAGGCACACAGGACCTGGACCAGACCGAAGTCATCGAGGTGCATACGATGCCGATCGACGAAGCGCTGCGCTTCGCCCGCTCGGGGCAGATGCAGGATGGGCAGAGTGCCATGGCGCTGCTGCTCTGCGAACCGGCTCTGCGTGCGATCGCGGCATCGTTGGCGGGCGAGACCATAGGGCCTGTAAAAGAATAACTTGCTGCAAAATGGCCGGAATTCGCCGCAAATCACGGTAAGTTATTCTGTTCCAATCCCATAGATCACGAAAGCAGGACGGTATGAAGAGCACACAGTATGACGCCGTGCCGGATGAACGCGGCCGTTTTGGACCGTACGGTGGGCGTTTCGTCCCCGAAACGTTGGTGCCGGCGCTGGACGAACTGGAAACCGCTTACCTGGCGGCCCGCCAGGATGCTGCGTTCCAGGCCAGGCTCGACGCACTGCTGCACAGCTACGTCGGCCGGCCAACCCCGCTCTCGTATGCGCAGCGCCTGAGCGAACACCTCGGCGGTGCCCAGATCTATTTGAAGCGTGAGGACCTCGCCCATTCGGGTGCGCATAAGATCAACAACGCCCTGGGGCAGGCTCTGCTGGCGCAGCGCATGGGCAAACCCAGGCTGGTGGCCGAAACCGGTGCCGGACAGCACGGTGTGGCCACGGCAACGGCGGCCGCCCTCCTGGGGTTGGACTGTGTGGTGTACATGGGTGTGGTTGACATGGCCCGCCAGCAGCCCAACGTCTTTCGCATGCGGCTGTTGGGCGCCGAAGTACGCGGGGTCGAGGCGGGCAGCCAGACACTCAAGGATGCGATTACCGAGGCGATCCGTGATTGGGTCACCACGGTGCGCACGACGCACTACCTGCTCGGTTCGGCGCTCGGTCCGCACCCCTACCCGCGCATCGTACGCGATTTTCAGCGCGTGATCGGCGTCGAGGCGCGCCAGCAGATGCTGGACCAGGTGGGCCGGCTGCCCGACAGCGTGGTCGCCTGCGTCGGTGGCGGTTCCAACGCCATCGGGATATTCCACGCCTTTTTGCCCGACGAAAAGGTCATGCTCGTCGGTGTCGAGGCGGGCGGGCGCGGGATTGCGGGTGGCGAACACGCGGCACGTTTCGCCGATCCGCAGCGCGGCCGGGTGGGCGTGCTGCACGGCACACGCAGTTACGTCCTGCAGGACGCCGACGGCCAGATCGCGCTGACCCACTCGGTGTCTGCGGGTCTCGACTATGCAGCGGTCGGGCCGGAACACGCCTGGTTACGCGACGAAGAGCGGGCGGGCTACACCTTCGTGACGGATGACGAGGCCCTGGAGGCCTTCCAGACACTGTGCCGCCTGGAGGGCATCATTCCGGCCCTCGAGAGTGCCCATGCCGTGGCCTATGCGATGCAGCTGGCACCCACGATGCGGCGCGAACAGGTCATTCTGGTCAATCTGAGCGGTCGCGGCGACAAGGACCTGGATACGGTCCTACGCGCCCTGGGAGACGATCATGGACGCAGTTGAGCAAACAAACCAGGCCGTGTCGTCGTCTGGGGGGCCTACCCGCGGCGTGGCGCACATCACGGCGGTCTTTTCCCGCGCCCGTGCCGAACAACGGGCGGTGTTTATGCCCTACCTGGTCGTGGGCTACCCGGACATGGACACCTTCACGCGGTTCGTGATCGAGCTCGAACGCGCGGGTGCCGAGATGTTCGAGCTGGGTGTGCCCTTTTCGGATCCCCTCGCCGATGGACCGGTCATCCAGGCCGCCACGCAGCAGGCGCTGACGCAGGGCGTCAACGTGGCGACGTGCCTGGCGGCGGTAACCACCTTGCGCGCACACGGCGTGCAGGCCGTGCTCAACTTCATGAGTTATGTCAATCCATTGCTGGCCTACGGGGTGGCTCGTTTTTGTGCGGATGCGGCCAGTGCGGGGGTGGATGGTCTCATCGTGCCCGACCTGCCGCCGGAGGAGAGTGACGAGCTGGCGGCGGGCTGCCGGGCGCATGGTCTGGCCCTGGTACGGTTCCTGGCGCCGACCAGTACCGCGGCCCGCGTCGCACGGGTCACCCGTGACGCCGAGGGCTTCATCTACCTGGTCAGTCTGACCGGTGTGACGGGTCTGCGTGACCGGCTGCCCGCCGAATTGGAGAGCTTCGTCGACCGCGTACGTGCCCAAACGAACGTCCCGCTCGCCGTCGGTTTTGGTATTTCGAACGCCGAACAGGCGCGAGTCGTCGCCCACATCGCCGACGGCGTCATCGTCGGCACGGCTATCGTGAAACGCGCCGGCAGTGAGAACCCCGTGCCGTCGGTGGTGGCGTTGGGACGTGAATTGGTGGCTGCGTGTGGGGTGTAGGGGCGGGGCGACCCCGTAGGGGCGGGGTCACCCCGCCCCTACACCCAATAGGTGCCATCAGAGCCAACCTCTTTCTTCCAGATGGGCGCAATCGTTTTGAGGCGGTCGATGGCGTAGCGGCAGGCGTCGAAGGTGTCGGCGCGGTGGGCGGCGGCCAGGGCAATCACGACGCTGGCTTCGCCCACTGCCATGCGCCCCGTGCGGTGCACGATGGCCACCGCGGTAATCGCCGGCCAGCGTTGGCGTATCTCGTCAGCAATTTGAGCAAAGACAGATTCGGCCATCTCGGGGTAAGCTTCGTATTCCAGGTAATCGGTCGTCAGGTCCCCCGTTTCGCCGCGCACCACGCCGGCAAATACCGTGATGGCGCCGTGGGCCGGTGCATGCACGCGCGCAGCCACGTCGTCCAACGAGATGGGTGCATCCGTGATTTCGAACAGGGGTGCCGCGTCTTGACCGCCGCTCACCGGCGGCAGCAGGGCCAGCTCGTCGCCGTCGTGCAGGCCTGTACCCGGTTCGGCATAACGGCGGTTGACCGCGGCGGCCACCCGCGCACCGTGGACGGAAAGGTGCAGCTGGCCATCGAGCGCAGCCAACGCATCGGCCACCGTCGCACCCTCGGGCAGCTGCAGATCGATGGCCGGCCGGCCGGCCGTCTCACGCAGCGAGGCAAAAAGTTTGACTCGAATGTTCATCTGTTTTCAGCCTGCCAGGTTCCGCTTTTGCCACCCTGTTTGGCCAGCAGCCGAATCTCGCCGATTGTCATGCCCTTTTCGACCGCCTTCGCCATGTCGTAGATCGTCAAGGCCGCAACACTGACCGCCGTGAGCGCTTCCATCTCGACCCCAGTCTGGCCGCGGCAACGGACGGTCGCCTCGATACACACCCGGCTGCCAACCACGTCGAATGTGAACTCGACCCCCACGTAGGACAGGGCCAGCGGATGGCACAGTGGAATCAGCTCGGCCGTGCGTTTGGCAGCCATGATGCCGGCAATGCGGGCCGTGCCCAACACGTCCCCCTTGGGCAGATCACCCGCCTGCAGCAGCTGCAGCGTCGCTGGAGACATCCGCACTTCAGCGGCGGCAACGGCGGTGCGCATCGTTTCGTCTTTGGCGCCGACGTCCACCATCTGCGCCGCACCGTGCGCGTCCACGTGCGACAGGTGAGGTGACTCATGCATGCTCAGGAGCCCTGCGTACCGCCCGGCAATGCCGGTGGTGGGGCCTGCGGCTTGCGCTGGCGGACTGTGGGCAGCCTGGGTTTCGGCAGCTTCTGCGATGTCTGTGCCATGCGGCTCAAGGCCTGGCTGCCGAATGTTTTTCCCTGCTCCAGCGCCTGGTGGTATGCTGCGTTCAGGTCTTCGCGGTCGAGTTTGCGCCCGTGCGCCAGCCAGCGCTGCACCGCCTCACCGGTGACGTAAGTGCCGGCGTAGGCCACGCCGATCTGCGTGATCGGGCCGATGAAGGGGATGAAACCTACGAGCAACCGCGCGACCTGCCGCCAGACGAAGCCACCCCCTACGACACCGGCCAGTTCGGCCAATACCTTCTGCACTTCCGGTGCATAACCGTACATCAGGGCCAGCTTGTAGGTCATGATGGCCTGGTTTTTGGTCAGGATCACGACATCGGCCACGTTGAGCGGGATGGCCAGGACCGGGATCACCATCGCCGCCGCGGTGGTCGCGACGTAAATGGCATTGTTCTGCGACGAGTTGATGATTAGCCGCTCGGCCAGGATACGGCGCAGACCGGGCAAATGGCGGGCAAATGCGGTCCACTGCTCGGCGTCGAGCAGCGCGGCAACCTCAATGGCCAGTCGTTCACCAGTCGCCACCGCATCTGCCAGGTCTACCCACACTGTCCGCGCGCCGGGCCACTCGGTGGCGGTGCCGACGGGCAGAACCACCACGGTCGGCACACCGTGACCGCGCAGCCGGTCGACCAGCTCCTGTTCGGCCAGGCGCAGGTCCTCCTCAAAGGTCGGGAGAAAGATAACCATCTCGGCTTTGGGCAGCGGATCGAGCATGTCGGGGCTGGCGGGCCAGTTCAGCACCGTCAAACCTGACATGGTCGGCACCTCACCCGGTCCCGCCTGCAGAGCCGTGACCAACTGGGCGCGCGCGGCGCCGAAGGGCCCCAACACGACCACGCGGGGTGGCGTTTCGGCTCTGCGCCGGATGTCACTGACGTCGATCTCCGCCAACTGGCCCAGGACACCCTGACGATCGAACACACCTGCCATGGTATTTTCACCTCACAGGACTCCACGTGAAGTCGGCACGTGGGCGTGCGGACTCCTCACAGAATCGTCAACACAATCCAGACAAACCGGTTTACCGCAGCGAACGGCGGTCGACGCCTACACCGCCGCCAACAGCAGGGCAGTCACGGGACTGCCGGCCGTGGCTGTGCCGGCGCCGGGGGGCAGCTGCAGCAGCGCATTGGCCCCCACCAACGACAACAAACGGCCCGAACTCTGTGAGCCGGTGGTCGTCGCCCGCAGGACCTCCCCGTCACGCCGGACGGTCGCCCGCACGAATTCCCAACGCTGCGGATCGTGGTGCACGTCGTGATCCACGTGCACGGTGACCTGCGGGCGCTGGTCGGCGGCGTCACCCTGCATGACGCGCAGCGCAGGACGCACGAACAGCTCGAAACTGACCAGCGACGATACGGGAAACCCCGGCAGGGCAAAAACCGGCTTGCCCGCCATCGTGGCAAAGGTCAACGGTTTGCCCGGCTTCATGTTGACACGGCCAAAATGTACGGTGCCCTGCATCGCCAACAGCGGCTTGAGCAGGTCGAGCTGGCCCATCGAGACGCCGCCCGACGTCACCAGGGCATCGGCGGCCCGCAGACCGGCCATTACCTTATCTGCCAGTTCACCCCGCCGATCGCGCGCCACGCCCAGGTCGATCGCCTCGCCGCCCGCTTCGTGCACGGCGGCCATCAGGCTGAACCGGTTGCTGTCACGGATCTGACCGGGTCCAACCGATTCGCCCGGTTCACGCAGCTCATCACCCGTGGAAAGGACCGCCACCCGCGGGGCAGGATACGCCAGCACGGCAGTATGCCCCAGGCTGGCCAGGAGCCCCACCTCGGCGGGGCCGATCCGGTGGCCGGTCGCCAGGGCCAGTTGGCCAGAAGCCAGATCGCTGCCCACCCGCCGCACGTCGGCCCCGGCGGTGACGGCCGCGCGGATCTCGACCATGCCGTCGCGCTCGTCGGTCTCTTCGATCATGACAACGGCGTCGGCGCCGGGCGGCAGCGGTGCGCCCGTCGTGATTTTGACCACCGAACCGGGTTCGACCCGCAGGTCTGCCACGTAACCGGCCATCTGCTCACCGGCCAGGTGACGCCAGCCGGCGCCATCGGCGGCCACGACGGCGTAACCATCCTTGGCCGCGGCGGCAAAAGGTGGGATGGCGGCGCGGGCCACGATGTCTTCGGCAAGGATACGGCCCGGCAGCTGGCCCAATCGCAGATGGACCGCCGTCAGCCGCGGCGCATGGGCCAACACCACGTGGCGTGCATCGTCGACGGACAGCAAGGGGTAGGGTGATTCAGGCACTGGTCACGATCCACTCAAGCCGCTGATGCGAGCACGTCCGGTTCGGTCCCCCAGTGCACGGGCTGCTCGGCCTGGGTCAGCAGGAGAGGTCGCGTGCGCCGCTGGATCGTATCGGTACTGATGACACACCGGACGACATCGCTGCGCGACGGCAGCTCGTACATCACGTCGAGCAGGACGTCCTCGATGATCCCACGCAGGGCGCGCGCCCCCATCTTGTGTTTGAGGGCTTCGGCCGCCACTGCCTGCAGGGCGTCCTGGGTGAATACCAGCTCGACGTTGTCCAGGGAAAGCAGGTGCTGGAACTGGCGTACCAGCGCGTTTTTGGGCTCGGTCAGGATGGATACCATAGCCGCTTCGTCGAGCGGCTCCAGGCTTGCCACGACCGGGAGACGACCTACGAATTCGGGGATGAGACCGTAACGCATCAGGTCGTCGGGGATGACCTGGCGCAGCAGCCGCACGCGGGCCTGTTCGCGCTTGAGGGCCGAGTCACCGGCGCCTCCGGTGAAGCCCAACTGCCCCTTGACGCCGACGCGTTCGCCCACCACCTTTTCCAGGTCGTTGAACGCGCCCCCGCAGATAAACAGGATGTTGCGCGTATCGAGCTGGACGAATTCCTGGTTGGGGTGTTTGCGCCCGCCGTGCGGCGGGACGTTGGCTGTGGTGCCCTCGATGATCTTGAGCAGGGCCTGCTGCACGCCTTCGCCGGAGACGTCGCGCGTAATCGAGGGGTTGTCTCCCGACTTGCGGGCGATCTTGTCGATCTCATCGATGTACACAATCCCCAGGGCGGCGCGCTGCGCATCCCAGTCGGCGGCCTGCAGCACGCAGGCCATGATAGTTACG
>CAYUCC010000088.1:0-18835 GCA_964443225.1 uncultured Anaerolineae bacterium | reverse complement strand
TCTACTCTCCAACCCCCAATCCCCAACCCCCCACCCCCAACCCCCACCCCCCAACCCCCATCATTAACTTCTCGTAAGCAATTTGTAAGCTATCTGCAAGCAGATCAAATTGCTTTTTTGCCGATTGTGTTGTAAATTTAGGTCGCATTGTAGCCGGGCCAGGCGCTGTGACGCGCGCTGCGATCTGAATAGGGGCTGTGACCGATTGTCTGCCGCGCACAGGCTCCTGTTCTGGGCTGTCACCAGGGTAATTCCGCTTCCAATTGCTCATTTCTTACAGACCACACCTTGCTGGCAGTGTAGCATCAAAACTAGCGAAAGACTACCATCGTAGTGACTCGATCAAAACAAAAATTCATCATCGTTCTGTGCTGCCTGGGGATCACCGTGTGGCTGGCAGCCTGCAGTCGTCCAGTCAAGGAAGATGCAGCTGCGACGCAGACCCCAAACCAGGTCAGCAGTGATCCAGCCGTGCCCGCGGTCAATGTGAACTTTGACATCACCCAATACGACGATATCCCCACCGGTTTCACGCCGGAGGGGTATCCCTACCGCGGCAGTCCCGATGCGCCGGTGACGATCGTCGAATACAGCGATTATCTCTGCCCATTCTGCAAGCGGCACTTCGACGATGCATTGCCTGGTGTCCTGGATGACTACGTGCGCAGCGGCCAGGTCAATTACGTGTTTCGCGACTTTCCAATTGCGGCGCTCCATCCCACGGCACCGCAGGGGCATGCCGCAGCGTGGTGTGTGGGCGCCGACGATGCGGCGCAGTACTGGAAGATGCACGACCTGCTCTTTGCCACGCGCGACCAGTGGAACGGTCTGCCGGATCCCTCTGCCTATCTGGCGCAGCTGGCACGAGAGGCCGGGGCGGATGCAGAGGCCTATGCGGCGTGTATGGAAACCCAACGCCACGCGGGGATCATCGACCAGGGTATCCAGGATGCCCGGGCGGCCGGGTTCAACGGCACGCCCAGCTTCCAGTTTGTGGCAACACAAGCGGGCACAGTGTATCCGCTGGTGGGTGCCAATCCACTGACCACCTTCACGTCCTGGATCGATGCGATGGTGGTTGGCGATGCGCCGCCTGTGCCTGCGCAGGAGACCCGCGAACGCACACTGCCCTATTGGGCAACTGCGGAGGGACTCGCACCGGACCCGCTGCGTCCAGGTTTTACGATGGCGGGTGATGCCTACCGTGGCAATCCCGAAGCCACGGTGGCCGTGGCGCAGTTTAGCGATTTTCAGTGCCCGGCGTGCGCCACGTTCGCCCAGGAGACCCAGCCGCAGTTGGAGCAGGCGTACGTCGACACCGACAAGGTCTTGTGGATCTTCAAGCACCTGCCGCTGCGCACCCATCCACAGGCGGCGCTGGCCGCCGCCGCAGCCGAGTGTGCGGGTGACCAGGGCCAATTCTGGGAGATGCACGACCGGCTGTACGAGACGATGGACACCTGGGCGGTGCCCGGTGCCGATGCGGCCCTGGTGCAGATCGCAGACGAAGCGGGGCTCGACGCCGATGCATTCCAATCGTGCCTCAACAGCCGACCTGCGCTGGAGCGTGTTTTGAGTGATCTCTACGACAGCACCGACGTGGGCACCGACACGCCGGCGTTTGTGATCATCTACAACGGCGCAGGGGAGGTGCTACGGGGTGCCCAGCCTTTTACCGAGTTTGCCAGGACGTTGGATCAGGCGCTGACCGAGGCCAGCGCCACACCGGAGCCGCAGCAGTGATCGGCGCAGCCAGCGGGCTCCTCGTGAAATTGGCGGCCCGCCAATATGAATGAGATAACTGACGCGCACTTGTTACGTTTGGTAAAGACGAGAAAGGGGAACTTCAAGATGGAACTTCGACCTGCACGATCAACACGCTTTTTGCCCGTGGTGTTGATGCTGGTGATTGGTCTGGCTCTCGTGGGGCTGGTGATGCTTACGGTCCCAGCCACCCAGGCCAGCCCGGCGATTGTGCCCATGGCCTCGCCGACGATTACGCCAGTCGCTGGTGTGAACTATGAATTTGGGAACTTCTGCGTCGATGACTATAAGCCGGGCAGCAACTGCACGGCCAACGACGTGCGGATCGCGTCCCTGACGCCGCGCCTGTCAGACGTCTGTCTGGCGGTGGGCGACACGGCGACCGTTCGCTTCAAAGCCGAGATCGTGGCCGGCTCCCAGTCGCGCTACGACATCGGCCTGTTCATTGCGACCGATGGCGGGTCTGCCCAAACGGGCAATTCCTGCTATCACGATTTCCTCCAGCCTGTCACAACAGGTACCCCAGACCTGATCAATGGGTATGGCCCGTTTCGCGAGATCGAGGGGGCTGACGCCGACATGTGTGGGGACGCGGTGCAGAATGAGAGTAATTTCTACTTCACACAGGCGGAAGTAACGTTCCCGTGTACCGACGCCGACAGCGACGGAATCGTCGACCCGATCAGCACCTGCCTGAGCTGGGACAACAACGTCAGTGGTGTCTGCACCACCGTCAAGGATGCGTTCCCAGGCACTGTCGCGAAGTGCCGCTGCGAGCCGATCGGCACCGGCACGATCATCTACCGCGGCCTCGACTACGGCGACCTGCCGGATGCCCCCTATTCGACGCTCAAGGCCAATGCGGGTCCTTACCACGCCGTGCAGGACGCCAACAATGACGGCACACCCGACACCATCGGCGGCGTTACCGCTGTGTGGTTGGGCGCCCGCATCGACATGGAGACCGATGGCCAGCCCAATGCGGCTGCCACCGGCGATGATATCGCCGGCGGGCCGGATGACGAAGATGGCGTGGACCCCACGATCGGCTACGAGTGGTCGATCGCCAATGGCGGCAGTGTCGACGTCACGGTCAGCCGGTCAGACACCAATTCCTGTACCCAGGCCAGTCCGTGCAAGCTGGCGATGTACTTCGACTGGGACGGCGATGGCGCTTTTGGTGCTGGCGAAGAGACGATTCGTGATGTGGTGGGCGGGCCACAGAGCGTGACGTTCCCAATCTCTGGCATTACCACTTTGCCGTCGTCTGTCTACTCCCGTTTCCGCCTGTACCGCGTGGCAGTCCCGTCTTACTCTTCGACCGGCTTGGTGCAGAATGGCGAAGTAGAAGACTACAAGATCGAGCTGACCCCGCTCGGTGTCGTTCTCCTGGACTTCTCGGTGGTGTGCACCGGTGGCCGGCCGGAGATCAGCTGGGAAACTGCCAGCGAGCTGTACACCCAGGGCTTCAACGTGTGGCGCAATACGTCATCCGGTGGCCCCCAGAACAAACTGAATGCCACCATGATTCCTGGGCATCCGGGCAGCCCGAATAGCTACACCTACTCCTACCTCGATACCACCGCCGCCTACAATACGACCTACTACTTCTGGCTGGAGGATATCGATACGTCGGGTGTCAGCACCTTCAACGGGCCGATCAGCGTCGAATGCCAGGCCCCGACTTCGGTCGGACTCGACACCGTCGAGGCCAACCCCGCGGCCGGCCTGCCGGTCGGCGCACTGCCCGCGGCCAGCCTGCTGGCCCTGGGTGCCGCCGGTGCCGCCGCCGTCTGGCTGAAACGCCGCCGGGCATAACCCCCCTGCGTCATCCGTGACGCACGATGCAACGAAACAAAGACGCCGCAGTGACCACACTGCGGCGTCTTGTTTTGGTGACTGGAACGGATTACTGTCAACGGATTCAGGGAACGGATTGAACGGATGGGAACGGATTCACCGATGCATTGAACTGAGCACCAAACAAGGGCACCCAACTCCATTCCGACGCTCCCTACTCCCTACTCCGTACTCCCTACTCCGTACCCCCCCACTGCCATCCGCCCCGCATGCCGCTTGCGCTCCCGCGGACGCCAGCGATCCGCTTCACCCGGCGCCAGTTTGCGTGCGAAGAGGAGATAGCCGGTGTGTGCGATCATGCGGTCGGCGGGACGGAGGCGGCCGGGGATCGGTTTGTAGGGGCGCAGCAGCAGTTCTTCGACGCTGACGTCGCTGAAGCCGTGCTCGTCCAGCGCCCGCAGCATCGACTCGACCTGGTTGGTCGTGGGGACGAGGCAGCCAAAGAAGCCGCCCAGTTTCAGCGCAGCGGAAGCTTGTGGTAAAATATCCCACGGTGCCCGCAGGTCGAGAAAACAGGCGTCGACGCCGGTTTCGCGGAAACCATCCGCCGCATCCTGCTGATGGAGCGTGACGTAGGGCAGCAGGCCCAGGCCCTCCAGGTTGCGCTGGGTGAGGACATGGGCCTCGGGCCGCACTTCATAGCTGTAGACGTGCCCACCAGGCATGACGGCCCGTGCCAGTGCCAGGGTCAGCCCGCCGCTGCCCGATCCGGCCTCCAGCACGATGCGGCCCGGAAAGAGATTCAGGCGCATCAGGATGTAGGCCACATCCTTGGGGAAGATGATCTGCGATACGCGCTTGAGCAGACTGATCAGGTCGTGCGTCGACGGTTCGAGCAGCAGGATCGCCTGACCCGTCAGCGTCTGCACGGTCTGGCCGAACGCCTGGCCAATGAGCTGGTCGTGCGGGATGCGGCCCAGGTTCGAATGCCAGACGCTTCCCGGCTGCAGGCGCACGAGGTAACGTTTTTCATCTTGGGTCAGGAGTAAAACCAGGTCTCCGGGTTGAGCAAATACAGACATGTCGATTCCTTACCGGTGTCATAAGCCCTGATGCGTAACGACTTCAGCCGGCTGCTGCACAGTCCCGGCATTCGTGCCGGCCTGATCGGCGGCGCGGCAGCTGCCCTGCTTTCCGTGTTGGGACTCATCCCCTTCTTTGGCTGTCTCACCATGCCGGTGAGCCTGCTCGTCTATTTCGGTTCCGGTGTCCTGGCCGCCGTCCTTCAGCTGCGCCGGCGGCCGCGCCTGGCTACCCAGAACGTGACCCAGGCTGGTTTTCTGGCCGGCCTGGTGGCCGGTCTCATCGATGCCATCGTCGGCCTGTTGACGGTGCCCCTCGCCCTCGCCATGACGGGCGGCAGCCAAACGATCGTTGCCCAACTGCCGGTCGAAATAACCAGCCTGGTCGATGCCCTGGGCCTGACTCCACAAACGGTCTTCGGCACCGCCGGTCTGCTGGTCCTGGCCGGCCTGCTGGCCCTGGCCACGATCGTGCTGGCCACGCTGCTCTCCACCCTCGGCAGCCTCCTGCTCGCCGCCTCGCGCCCATCCCCCGGCCGCCCCAGGCCCTGAAGCCAGTGCCGTCGCCCCGGTGATTCGCGCATTCCGGCGCTGTTCGCGGACGCCCCCCTACTCGAACACTTCCCCACAGTGCGGGCACGCTGGATCGTTGGCGTGCACCGGCCCACCGCACGCATCACACGTCAGATCGAACTGGGCGCCGCAGGCAAAACAGGACGTCGCCTCGGCGCGCACCACGCGGTGACAGGCCGGACACAGGTGGACCCCACACGCCGGACACTGGCTCACATCCTCGCTCACGCTGGCTTCGCAGCTGGGACAGACCATGACGCTGGCGGGCGCCGCGCCCGCGACCTCCCCGCAGCGCGGGCAGTGCGTTTCGTGGCGGTGCAGCACCAGGGCGCAGCGCACACACAGCCGGCATCCACACACGACACAGCGTCCGCGCGTGAGCGGGAAACGCGCCTGGCAGTCTGGGCAGCGCACCATGGGCAGGATGCCGCCCACCATCGTCAGCTCACCGCTGAGACGTCCCGCCAGGTCGAATGATTGGCCGCAGCCGGTGCATTCGGTGGCCGCCGCAAAGGCGCGCGTGTGGCAGCGCGGGCAGGCACGGGCAAAAAGGCGCCCGCAGTTGGGGCATTCGCTGGCCTGCGCCAGCAGTACGAACGCACAGGTAGGACAGGCAAACTCCAACACCAGCCCACACGCCGGACAGGCCGGTTCGTCTTCCATGACCCCCATCCCACAACGCGGGCACAGCGTCTGCCCGCACGCCGGACACAGACCATCGTCCAGATAGACGGTCAAACGACAGTGCGGGCAGGGAGCCGTCGGTAGGGCCAGGTCACCAGCCGCCAACGGTTCGGGTTCGATGTCCTCAAACAACGACTGGCCGCAGTGTGGGCAGTGAGTGGCGTCAGCGGTTGCGACACCGCCACATGCGGCACAGGTGACCGGAAATTCGACACCGCAGCGTGGGCACGCCGCGGCGGTTTCATCCAGCAGCGCGCCACAGTTCCAACACAAGTCGGCATCGCACGTTGCGCAGTAGTCGCTGCCCCATTCGACCTCGGCCTGGCACTGCGGGCACTCGAACACCAGCGCCAGGCTGCAGTGGGGGCACTGCCTGGCGCCCGGGTCGATGTCGCCGTGGCAGCGGGGACATTCCCAGACGAATTCGGCACCGCACGCAGCACAGTGGGTCGCATCGTCGGCAATCGCCGCACCACAGGCGGGGCAGAGGCCCTGGTCGCAGACCGGACACCGGTCGCTGCCGCTGTCGATGGTGGCACCACAGTTGAAACAGATCATAACGGTTCCTCGTTGGTGTTATCGTGCGGGCTGCGCGTCGTTGGACTTTGTGGGTTCGGGGTTCACACAGGCGCTCACGCCGGGCGGGTGACCGCTTCGACTTCGTCGACCCGCAGCGAGATGACCTGCGACGCGTTGTCGGTGCCCATGGATACGCCGTAAATGGTGCTGGCCGCCTCGACGGTGCCGCGGTTGTGGGTCACTACGATGAACTGGGTTTCCCCGGCCAATTCGGCCAGTGCCTCGCGGAAGCGACCTACGTTGGCCTCATCAAGTGCAGCATCGACCTCGTCCAGCACGCAGAAGGGAGGTGGGTTGACGCCCAGGATGCTGAAAATGAGGGCCACGGCGGTCAATGTCCGTTCGCCGCCCGACAGCAGGGCCATATTCTGCGGTCGTTTGCCGGGCGGACGCGCCGTAATGTCGATGCCGCTGCTCGACGGACTTTCGGGATCGACCAGGGTCAGGCGCGCACTGCCACCGCCAAAGAGCACGCTGAAGTTCTCCTTGAAACGTTCCGATACGGCACGGAAGGTCTTGCGGAACTCGCGGTCCATGATCTTTTCGAGTTCGCCAACGACTTCGCGCAGCGCGACGGCACCGTGCTCCAGGTCGGCGGTTTGTTCGGTCAGGAAGGTATGGCGGGTGGCGGCCTCTTCGTATTCGGCGGGCGCTTCGGGGTTGACGTTGCCCAGGCGCCGCAGCTGCTGCCTCAGGCGCTGGATGTCGGCCTCGAGCCCGTCCGGCAGCGTCTCGACGACGGGCAGCGTGTGGACGAGGGCACCCAGGGGCAGGGGCGGTTGATCGGGAAGCTGCTCACTCTGTTCCAGGGCCACCAGGCCAAAATCGTGGGTGATGTCCTGTCGCAGGCGAGCCAGCACGTCCTGATGGCGTTCCAGCTGGAGCTGCGCATGGCTCAGCTGCGCCTCGGCCAGGCGCAGCTGGCTGCGCTGCCGTGCGGCCTGGTTCTCACGTGCCACCTGGGCGGTCTCCAGGGCGGCCAATTCACTCTCTGCGGGATCGATCTGTTCCTGATAGGCACGGATGTGGGTCGCCAGTTCGGCGTGCTGTGCCTGCAGGTTTGCCATACGCTGCGCCACTTCGGCGGCATCGTGTTCCAGCGACGACGCCCGAGCTGCCTTGTCGTGCACCTGCTGGGCCGCCAGTTGATGGTCGCGCACGGCTTGTGTGTGCGCTGCTTCTTTGGCGGCCACCTGCGCCTGGATGGCACCCAACGTGGCGCGCGCCACGCTCAACGCATCATCGGCGTCGTCGGTCGTGACGCCGGCCATCGCCGCGCGGTCCGTCTCCACGGCGGTCTCCTGCTGTCTGGCCAGCGCTTCCAAGGCGGTCAGGTCTTTCGCCGCGTCCTGGCGGCGTGTTTCCTGTGCGGCCATTTCGGCCTGCACCTGCGCCAGCAGCTGGGCGTGCCACGCTGCGGCCTGCCGGTGCCGGTCCAGCTCGCGCTGCAGGTCATTCAGGCGTCGCGCGGCATCGGTGCGCTGGCGTTCCGTCTCGGTCCGTGCCTCGGCCAGGCGGCGTTGTTCGGCAGCGATGGTGCGCTGCCGCTGTTCGATGGTGCGCACCTGGTCTTCCAGCGTCTTGCTGTCCTGCTGAACCTGCGTAAGCTGGGCGGGCAGCTCGCGCAGCTCGCGTTCGCGGGCCAGCATCGAGCCTTCCTGGCGTGCGGATGCGCGGCTGCCGCCGCTGATGCTGCCGCCCGGACGCACCAGGTCACCGTCGAGGCTCACCAGGGTTGGCTGCGCCTGCCCGGCCAGGGCCTGGCGCAGACGGCGCGCCGCCGGCAGATCGTCGGTGATGACGACCCGATTCAGCAAATACTGCACGAGCGGCTGCAGCGGTGCATCGGCAGTGATCAGGTCGGCACCCAGGCCGCGAATGCCGGGCAGTGTCGGGATGCGCAGGGGCGCGGATGGGCGGATCGTATCCAGGGGCAGGAAGGTGGCGCGCCCACCGCCGCTGCGTTTGAGGAAGTCGATCGCCGCTTCCGCATGCTCCCACGTCTCGACGACGATGTCCTGGAGCTGGCCGCCCAATGCGGCTTCGACGGCGGTTTCCAGCTCGGGCGGCACGTGAATCAGGGAGGCGACGGTACCCAGCACCCGCACGCGCGACGAACCGGTTGAGTGCTGCGCCTCCTGGAGCACAGCACGCGGGCCTGACGCGTAGCCGGCACCTTCTTGACGCAGGCGACCCAGCAGGTCGTGCCGCGCCTGCAGCCGGTCCAGGGTGCGTTGGGCTTCGCGCAGCTTGGCATCCACCTGCCGGCGCTCCTCGCTGGCCGCCGTGGCCAGACCCACCTGTTGGGCGTTGGCTGCTGCCAGGCGTTCGATGTCGCCGGTGAGCCCGTCCAGGGTGCCCTGCTGCGTCTGCAGCTGCTCGTTGAGGCCCTGGCCACGCGCCTGTTCCTGGTCGATGGCTGCCAGGTGGGTTGCGCGATCGGCAGCCAGGGCCTGGGTGCGCGCGTCGATCTGCGCCACATTCAGCCGGATCTCCTGCAGGCTGGCGAGCGACGCCGCCAGATCACGCTGCGATCGTTCGAGCGTTTGCTGTTGTTCGAGGCGGGCGGCGCGGCGGGCAGCCAGGGCCAACTCGGCTGCGGTCACCTGGGCCGTCTGCTGGGCGAGCTCCTGCTGTGATCCGGTCCGCTGCGCCTGCGCCGCGGCGACGCGCGCCGCGGCGGCGGCCGCGATTTCTTGCAGGCGGTCACGCTCCACTTCGGTTTCATGGCGGTGAGAAGTGAGCAGCCGCGACCGTTCTTCGGCGACGGCCAGCTCCCGCTGCACGCCTTCGGCCTGGCGGTGATAACCGCTGCTCGCGCGGTGCCAGTCACCCAACTGCCTTCGCAGCGCTGCCTGGCGGGACCGGTGCTCTTCGAGTTCGGCTTCGAGCTGTTCGACCCGCTGCAGATCGTGGGACTGCTGGACTTGTGCGCGCTGCAGGGCTTCCTGGGCACGTGCCACGTCCTGGAGCGTGGTGTGCCACTGGTGGCCGTACCAGGTCTGGAGTAAGGCACGCAAATCGGCCTGCAGCTGGTTGGCCTGGCTGGCGCGCTCGGCGGCCAGCTTGAGGTGGCGCAGGCGCGGGGCCAGCTCCTGGATCACATCCTGGACGCGCTGCAGGTTGGAGCGGGTCTCATCCAGGCGTCGCAGCGCCTCGTCGCGTTTGGATTGGTAGACCGTGATCCCGGCCGCCTCTTCGAACAGCAGGCGACGGTCTTCGGGCCGCTGGGCCAGCACCTGGTCGACCAAACCCTGGCCGATGACGGTGTAGGTGCGCCGGCTGAGACCGGAACGACCCAGCAGTTCGGCGATATCTTTGAGGCGGACGCGGCTGCCGTTGACCAGGTACTCGTTCTCGCCCGAACGATAGGCGCGCCGCGTGATGGTGACCTCGGCAAAATCGAGGGGCAGCATGCCGTCGCTGTTGTCCAGCGTCAGGGTCACCTGCGCCATGCCCAGCCGCGCGCGTTGATCGCTGCCGGAGAAGATCATATCTTCCGTCTTTTTGCCGCGCAGCAGGTTGAAACTCTGTTCGCCCAGAACCCATCGAATGCCATCGGCAATGTTGGATTTACCGGAGCCGTTGGGCCCCACAACCGCCGTGATGCCTGGTGGGAACTGGAAGCTGGTACGATTGGCGAACGACTTATAGCCGTGTAGTTCGAGTTCTTTGAGACGCATGATTTCAGATCGGTCCGGGCTGGCGGTATGTGTTTACCGGCGCAGCGCGCTGAGCACGCAGTATAACATCCACCGCCATCGCGGTCAACTCACGCCAGCCTTGACAGAGAAGCCCGCCGCCCACCGGCACGGGAAAATAGTGCAAAATGCGTTTATGGTGGTAGAATACAGCAGCCCTGCGTTGGTCCCAACCCGGCGCAGGTGCACCTGCCATCGTCCTGTCTATCATGACCGCAGGAGAATGTGCCCATGTCCCACCCACATGTCAACGCCAGCGACACCACCGCGGCCGATCTGACGGCCGCATCACCAGGCAACCTGCAGCAGCGTGTCACCGAACTTGAAGCGGCGGTCGGCCGGCTGCTGGCTGAAACCGATCGCGCCGCGATGGCGGGTCGGCGGGCCGGCGAACTGCAGACCACGGTCGATGGCCTGGCGACCACCGCAGGCCAGCTGCCGGCACTCCGAACAGACGTCATATCGCACGCTGCCGCCGTAGCGGCCCTGGAGACGTCCTTACCCGGATCAGGCGGGGTCACCCAACCCGCGCTGAACGACGTACGCGATCGTTTGCCCGTCCATGCGACCAGCCGTTACCCCACGCGCGACCTGGCGACCATTCGCCGCATCGTCGTTCATCACACCGTCACGCGCGGCGATATCCCGCCGGAGCGTATCGCCCAGGTGCAGGTGGCACAGGGTAAGGCGGGCATCACCTATCACTATCTGATCACCAGCGATGGTGCGATCTACTGGACCCAGACGCTGGAGACGGTCGTCGAGCAAATGCTGAACCCGCAGGCCAACGCCGAGAGTGTGGCGGTGGCCCTGGCGGGCAATTTCACCGATCAGGCGCCGCCCGCCGCACAGCTCACCAGTGCGGCCGCGCTGATGGCCTGGCTTTTGTCGGGCCAGCGGCTGACCATCGATGCGGTCGTTGGGCGCAAGGAGATCGAGCCGGCACACGGCTCACCGGGTAAACAGTGGACCCAGGGTGCCGGATACAAAGCGGCGCTTCTGCAAGCGGTACAGGCTGTGCTGGATGCAGCCGGCGACACCGGCGACACCGGCGACACCGGTGGGACGGGCGGTGACGACACCGACGTGGCGCGCCTGCAGGCGCGCGTGCGTGAGCTGGAGACCACCGTGGCCGACCTGCGGGTACTGGCCGATCGAGCCTCGACGCTGATGCAGGAGGTCCGCAGCCTGCAGGACACCCTCCGGCAGCGCGACGCCGACCTGGCCACGCTGCGTGCCCGTGTCCAGCCCCTGGAGACGGAGGTGGCGCGGCTGAACAGCGACGTTGCGGCGCGCGACGCACGCATTCGCCAGCTTGAAGCCGAAATTGCCACGCTCAAAGGCACGACGGGTGGTGCACTGACTGCCCCGACGATCCACAACGTCGTCGATCAGCTCGAAAAACACACAACGCTTGCGCCGTATCCGGCACGGACCCAGGCAATTTCGCTGATCGCCATCCACCACACCGATACCCCCAAAACCCACACGCCGCAGCAGATTGCGCACTACCACGTTCACGGCGAACGCCGCGATGCCAGCGGGCGCCTGATCAAAGCCCAATGGCCAGGCATCGGTTACCACTTCCTGGTGGCGGCGGACGGCTCGATTTTCCAGTGCCAGCGTGAGGAGACCAAGTCGAACCACGTGGGCGGTGACGAGAATAATACCAGCGTCGCGGTCAGCTTCATCGGTCGATTCATGAAAACCGATCTCAAGGGCAAACCGGCGCTGGTGGAAGATCAGCTGCCGACCCCTGCGCAGCTGCGCGGGGCGGCGCACCTCATTGCCTGGCTGATGCAGAAGTACGACATACCCCTGGATCGGGTCATGGGCCATCGCGATATTCCCGAACGGACCACGGCCTGCCCGGGCGACCAGTGGCTGACCGGCGCCAAATGGAAAGGCATGCTGCAAGCCGCCGTGCGTGCGGTCATCGAAGGCACGGCCACGGGAACGGCGCAGCCGATCGAGCACTACCTGTTGTTCTGGGATCACCGCAGCGCCTGGGCGCGCGATGATTACCGCAACGCCCAGGACTACATCGCCCACTTCCGTCCCACCGCCGGTTTTTCGGTCGCAGACGCCACGACGGCGCGGCACGTCACGATCGTGGGTGGGGAGTTGGGGGTTTCGGCGGCTGACGAGCAGCGGCTGCGTGCCGCGGGCTGCACCGTTTACCGGCTGGCAGGGGTCGATGAAGCCGATACGCGGGCCAAACTGGCCGCGCTCATATCGGACAATACCCCCTGGCCCGGGGCGTCACCTACACCGGCCGGCCTGCTGCCACCGCTCGAATCGTCCGAGGAGCTGGCCGACACGGCACCCCTCATGGATGAATGGACCATTCCGCCCGACTGGCCGGACGACGAATCGGTGCCTGCGACAGACGGGGCAGGTGAACCGATCCTCGTGCCGGAGTCGGAGCCGGTACTCGACTCGATCCTCGTGCCCGGCTCCGAAGAAGCGTCGATCATCGACTGGCATCCAGCACCGGCGATCGACACCGCAGACCACCGCACCCATGCCGCCGAAACCATCGATGGTGACACCGGCGAACCGCTGCCGCCGGCCACGGTGGCCACGCTGGGCAGCAGCATGAAAGCGCGCCAGCAGGAACGCATGCGGAAGGCGAAGAAGTGATATGAACAAACTGGGCTTTTACATCGAAGTCTCGACCGTCGAATTCCTGCGCGACGCGTTGGCTGACGTGAAGCCACCGGTGATTCTGTTTCACCGCGGCGATCGCGGGCTGCTGCAGGATATCCGGAAGCAGTTGTCACCCGATTCGTTCATCATCGGGCGCTGGCCGCTCGATACGTCGGCCCAGGATGCGATGCTCGACAGCAGTGATCCCGCGGCGGCAGGTCAGCAGCTGGCTGATCAGATTTTGAACTACGACTTCGGGTATTCGACCGAACGGGTCAACGGGCGTTTGTTGATCGATGCCTGGATGGGCCTGAACGAATCGTTACGCGGACCGGCCAGCTTTCCCGATTTCCAGGTCGATGCCCTCTTCCGCCGGCGCGCCGATGCCCTGGACAAGTTCCAGGCGGCGTTCCGCGAGCGTCTGCAGACGAAGGGACTGGAGGCGGTGGCGTTCAATTTTGGGGCCGGCAACTACACACGCCCCGAACACTACATCGATTGGTTCCCGCGTACCCTGCAATCTCACGTCTATCTGGGGTTTCACGAGTACGGATGGCCTACGTTGATGCCGCAGCCTGGCACTGAATCGGGCGCGCTGCTGTACCGTCCCATCCTGGAAAAGATTCGTGAGCAATTCAGGCGGCCGATCAAGGCGGTGATCACCGAGGCCGGCCTGGCGCGCATGTACAAGTATCGTGGCGCGTCCGATGATGTGGGATGGCTCTACCCGGGCGATTCGATTTCCCAGGATCAGTACTGGGAATCGCTCAAGTGGTACAATACCGAGCTCTGCCGTGATGACTACGCAGTGGGTGCCTGCCTGTACGAGGTAGGCCACGGCGGCGGACGTTGGATCACGTTCCGCCACCTGGGGAAGGACAACGCGCAGCAGCCCATTACCATTCTGTCGCGGGTGGCACGGCTGCGGGATGAACCGTTTCCCGTCGACGACGGCAAGCCGGCCCTGCGCCAGCGTGTGACGGCTGCCGAGGGACGCCTGACACCGGTCGCCGGGCAGCTGCGTCAGGCGGCTGTACAGACGAGCAGCGTTAGCACGACCCTGACGTCTGTGCATACGGCTGCCGGCGAGGCGGCACGCCTGCGTACCCAGGTCGATGGTCTGGTGGCGCGCGTGCGCCAGGTGCAAACCCGCCTGAGCAATGCCTCACCAGACTTGCAGCAGCAGGCCAGCACCCTGCTGTCGCGGTTAACCGACACCCAGGCGCGTCTCCAGGTGATCGCCGACCTGGCCACCCCCGCCGCCCAGGCACAAACCGCACTGGCCCCGCTGACCGCTGAGACGGCGCGCGTGCCGGGCTTGCAGCAGGAGTTGGCGCGCCTCCAGGCCGAGATTCAGGCCTTACGGCGCGATCTGGCGTAACAGGACGCGGGCGGGGGCCGCATCACTGCCCGCGATGCGGATCGGCAGCGCCATGAGCTCGTAATCACCGTCGGGTATGCCGTCCAGGCACAGGTTCTCCACGATGACGACGTCATAGCGCAGAAAGGTCTTGTGTGCCGGCAGGTCCTGGCTGGAAGCCGGGTCCACCGAGGGCGCATCGGTGCCGATCAGGCGCACACCATGGCTGCCCAACCAGGCCGCCGCCTCCGGTGTGATAGCCAGAAACTCACTGTCCCAAACATCATCGGGTACGGCGCTGGCCGGCGTATGCAGGAGCAGCCGGCTGACGCCCGCCAGGTCGAGCTGGTCCAGTTTGGCCGGCGTGAGGGCCTCTCCCGTCACGCTGACCACGCGTGCGGTGCCGGTGAGCACGTCGAGCGGCACGGTGTCCACCCCCGGCGCATCATCGGCGTAGTGGCGGGGTGCATCGACGTGCGTTCCGGCGTGCACACTCAACGTGATACTGCTCACGTTGCACGAGTCCCCAGCGGCGATGCGCATCACCTGGCTGATGTGAACCGGTGTGTCGCCCGGAAAGACCGCCGTCACCGGCGTCAGGGCGCGGGAAACGTCGTACCATGCTGGCGGTTGGTTTTGGGATTTGGGTGTCATAGGGCACGGACCAGGATTTCGGTGAGTTCTTCGTCGGTGAGAATGATCGGGTTGCCGCCCATGCTGCTGGCGGCACGGGCGCGCGGTATGATGCGGTCGAAGTCGCCGGTTGTGATGCCATAGGTCGCCAGGCGCGGAATGTGCAGATCGGCAACGAGCGCCTGAACCCAGGCGATCCCGTCGGCAGCCGTGGCGGCGTCGTGCCCGGTGAGCAGGCGGGCGATCTCGGCATACCGTGCCCGCGCAGGATGGTCGGCGGCGCGTGTCTGCAAGGCGCCGAGGTTGACCGCCATGACGTGGGGGAGCAGCGCGGCGCAGGCGGCGCCATGGGCGGCACCAAACATCCCGCCGATCGGCGCCGCAAAACCGTGCACCGCACCCAGCCCGGCATTGGCCAGGGCCATGCCACCGCACAAGGAGGCCAGCGCCATGTCGGTGCGGGCAGACAGGTCCTCGCCATCGTGATACGCCCGCCGCAGCGCACCGGCGGCACGCGGCATCCCGACGCGCACGATGGCATCCACCAGCGGGTTGGCGCGGTGCGAGACGAACGGCTCGATGAGCTGCGTCAGTGCATCGAGGCCGGTGCTCGCCGTCACGGCGGGTGGCAGACCCAGCGTCAACGCCGGATCGACGATGGCGACCCGCGGCAGCATCGAGGCGCTGCGCATACTCACTTTGACGTGATGGGTGGGTGATTCCAGGACGGCGTTGCGCGTCACTTCGCTGCCGGTGCCGGCGGTGGTGGGCAGGGCGATCATGGGCAGCGACGGCTGGGTCAGCGGCCGGCCGGCACCAATGACTTCGAGGTAGTCGAGCGGGTCACCGCCATTGGTGACGAGGGCCGCGATGGCTTTGCCCACATCGATGGCGCTGCCGCCGCCGATCGCAACGACCAGGTCGCAGCCATGTGTTTCTGCCTGGGCCACCCCCGCACGTGCCGTGTCGAGCGAGGGTTCGGGCGGTGCCGCAAAACAGACCGGCTCGAACCCACTCGCCGCAAGGGCATCGATCAGGGTTTGCACGCGTGTTGGATGGCGTCCGGTGACGACCAGGGCGCGCCGGCCCAGGCCCTGCGCCACGTGGGGGGTCTGTGCGGCGCTGCCGGGTCCGAAGATCACACGGGTTGCCGTGGCAAATTCAAAACTCATTGGCGTCACCAGCCTGCGTCGTCCGGGAAGAGATTCGTCATCTTGAGGCTGGTACGGGGGATGGCCATCATCTCGGCCACGGTATCGCGCCATGCTGCATAGTGCGCCGTGTCCTTGTGCCGCGCCGGGTCCTCCGGTGTGCGGTACACCTCGACCAGGACGAAGTGGGTGGGGTCCTCGCGATCGCGGACCACATCGAAGCGGGCAATGCCGGGTTCCAGGACGCTGTGACGGGCGTTGATCAGGGTTGCCGCAATGAACGCATCGACGTGTTCGGGCTTGACGTGAACGTCGACGTGGGCGATGAACATCAGACCTCCTTGGGCAGCCGGCTGCGCCAGGTGCGCAGCATCTCGGCGTGGGCATCGTAGTGGTGATCGGTGACGCCGATGATCCAGCGGGTGATGTGTTTGTACTGGTTGAGCCAATCTTCGGGAATGCGTTCGATCATAGCCAGCAGTTCGGCGCGCGTGGCCAGCAGCGTGTCACGGACCACATCTACCGGAAGATGACGGCGGGCCTGGTACTGTTCGGCGTTCCAGGCGTCGATATCGTAGCGGCGCGGCTCTTTGACGCCGGCCACGACCTGGCGTGCCATGTCGGGCAGTGCAACCAGCGTTTCTTCTTGCCAGGAAGAAATGTGCGCCACGACATTTTTGACGTCCCATTCGTCGCCGGCGGCGCCGGGCAGCAGCCATTCTTCGTCGCTCAACCCGTCGATGATCGACCACAGCGCGGCCCATGATGCGGCTTCGCGTGCCAACAGTTCTTCACGTGTCATGTCAACTCCTCCTGTTCGATCAGTCCACCGCAGCTTGGGCACATGTTTCGGTCTACGGTGTGTCGTTCAGCCAGTGACGCACGAGGTCTACGGCTGGGTCAAGATCGGATCCGACTTCCAGGTGCGCCAGGGGGCCCTGCAGCAGCCGGGCTGCCGCCGCCAGCATTGCGGCCTGGTCTTCTGGTCCCATGTCCTGGTCGAACTGGGTCAGCGAGCGGCGAACGTGTTCGGGGTCTGCCGCTGCGATGTGGCTTTCGTGACCAGGGGCGCGGCCCACCGACAGCACGCCCGCCACCCTCGCCTGGGTGATGGGGGCGTGGGGATGGATTTGATCGGTACGTATGCGCAGTTTGGTCTCGCCGTTGAGTTGGGCCACGGGGGTCACTGCGGCGAGTTCGGGGAAGAACCTGACACCGTCGGGCAGCAGATGCAGGTGCCACGGGTTGCCCCACGCAACCAGCGGCTGGCTCTCTGCCTCGAGGTAGACGACATCTTCGGCCAGCAGCTGCATGCCGGCGCGCACCGCCGCATAGGCCAGGGTCGATTTCCCTGCGCCGTTGTGCCCGGTCAGAAGGATGCAGCGTCCGTCTTGAACGAGGCCGGCCGCATGCAGGGTTGCGCGCCGGTAGCGGGTCGTCAGGTAGAGGCCCAGGCACTCGATGAAGCCCACCTGGGTGAACAGGCGGTCATCGACCAGGTCGGGGGTCAGGTAGGCGCAGGCAAAACCGGCGCCGCGATCGGCAAAGCCCACGCTGCCGCCCACGGCCAGGACAAAATAATCTCCCTGGGCGCGAAAAACTGGTTTGGGGCGCGCGGTCGTCACTGGCAAGGACGGGGCCTGGTGCATGAACAGGTGCAGGACGAGTGTGTTGTGGTCATCGGTGGGTTCTCCCCACCCGCCAAACGAGTCGGCGGCCAGCTCGGCCAGGATGGGGGCGTTGCTCAGCACGGCCAACGGTATTCCGAGCACGTTGTAGCGGTGGGCGAGGGGAGTTGGCACGTTACGCCAGAGCTGGTCAGGCGCTGGTGCATAGATATAGCCGGCGATGGTTTGCCAGGGAAATGTCACCGGCATCGCATCAGATGGTGATGGCATAGGTCGTGAAAGATGCTCCCTGCTGAATCTGCGTGCTGCATTGTACCACAGCACGCATTCAAACGGCAGAATCGGCAGTGTCGGCCACCGAATCAAGAATCGGACGATCGCTCACGGTTTTGCGCCGTGGGCCAATATACACTGTTCATCACATCACAAAGCGCCCCAGGCATCCCTTCGCGGGCGTGTTGCAGCACAGGGAGGATCGTTTGACACGGCAATCAGGCTCACAGGACCCGTTTGTGCCAGCGCAGCGTTTGGGGACTTCGCCATCGATGGGGCGGCTGGGTCTCTACATCTTCCTGGCCTCGTACGCCATCGTATTTGCCACCCTGGTATCGGTGGTGATCATTTTGCGCAACAACAGCCTCGATTGGCCGCCGGCCGGTGTGCCTCAACTGTCGTTGGCGACCGGTCTGCTGGTGACGTTCATTCTGGTGGCAAGCAGCGTCGTGCTGCATTTTGCCGATCGGGCCGAACGACGCGGCAACCATCGTCTGTTTGTGCGCGGCACTTACATCACGATCGTATTGGGTTTGCTGTTCCTGGTGGGCCAGGTTATGCAGTTTGTCACGTCGGGCATGACGATCCAGTCCGGCGTCTACGGCGGGGTGTTCTTCACCCTCGCCGGTTTCCACGCCGCACACATCCTGCTGGGGCTCTTTCTGCTGACGCGCATGCTGGACTGGGCCCATCCGCGCCGAACTGCCGAAGCGCCACGCAACCCTCGCGAAACACCCACTGCTGTCGTCGTCTGGCACTTCCTCGGCATCATGTGGCTGCCGCTGTTCGCCGTGCTCTATTTGCTTTGAATGGGGGATGGGGGTTAGGGGTTGGGGGCTGGGGGTTGGGGTTTGCCCGTCACTCCTGACCCCAAAACCCCCGGCCCCCACACCCCACCCCCCAACCCCCCACCCCCCCCAAACCCCCCCCACGGGGAGCCCCCCCCCCGGGCCAAAAC
>CAYUCC010000087.1:0-18869 GCA_964443225.1 uncultured Anaerolineae bacterium | reverse complement strand
GTACATTCTCGACGAACCGACAACCGGTCTGCACTTTGAGGACATCAAACGCCTGCTGCACGTCCTGCACGACCTGGCCGACCGCGGTAATACGCTGCTCGTCATCGAACACAACCTGGACGTCATCAAGTCGGCCGACTGGCTCATCGACATGGGACCCGAAGGGGGCAACGGCGGCGGCCGTGTGATCGCCGAAGGTACACCGGAAGAGGTGGCCCAGGTGGCAAAGTCGTACACGGGCCAGTATTTGCAGGCCATGCTGGCGCGTGCATAGCGGGACGTTGCAAATACTGGCCCGCGCCCAGTGTGAACACTTATGAATCCATCTGCCCTACCCGACCGCTTGATGACCCAGGCACACGCCCTGGATGCCCACGATCCCCTGGCTCACTTTCGCCAGCACTTCGTCATCGACGACCCCGAGTTGATCTACCTGGATGGCAACTCGCTGGGGCGTTTGCCGCGCACAGCCGCCGCCCTGGCGCGCGATCTGGTCGACCGCCAGTGGGGCAGCCGCCTGATTCGCGGCTGGAACGAGGGCTGGATCGAGGCGCCCCAGCGCATCGGAGCCAAAATTGCCCAGTTGATTGGCGCTGCGCCGGACGAGGTTCTGCTGGCCGATGCCACGTCGGTCAACCTCTTCAAACTGGTCGTGGCAGCGCTGCGTTACCAGGCGGGCCGCAGTGTCATTCTCACCGACGATCTGAACTTCCCTTCCGATCTGTACGTTCTGCAGGGTATTTGCGCGCTGCTTGGGCCACCGTACCGGGTCGAGACCCTCCCCTCGCCCGATGGTATCCAGGGTCCGGCGGCCGCGCTGACCGAGCGCCTGCAGCCCGATGTGGCCCTGCTCAGCCTGTCGCACACGGTGTTCAAGAGCGGCTACACGTATGACATCGCGGCCCTGACGCACGCCGCGCACCGGGCAGGGGCGCTCGCCGTGTGGGACTTGAGCCATTCGGCGGGTGTAGTCCCCATCGATCTGCACGCCGCCGGCATCGACCTGGCGGTGGGCTGCACTTACAAGTACCTGAACGGTGGCCCCGGTGCGCCGGCCTTTCTGTTTGTGCGGCGGGAGCTGCAGGACAGTCTGGCCAACCCGATCACAGGCTGGATGGGCCAGCAGGCGCCGTTTGCCTTTGGCCTGGATTACGTACCGGCGCCCGGCCTGCGGCATTTTTTGACCGGGACGCCACCCGTGATCTCCCTCAGCCTGATCGAACCCGGCATCGATCTGCTGCTGGCGGCCGGCCTGCCCGCCGTGCGTGCCAAATCGGTGCAGCTGACCACGTACTTCATCGAGCTGTGGGAAGACGTGCTGGCACCCTGGGGTTTTCGTCTCAACACCCCTCGTGCGGCCGCCCAGCGCGGCTCGCACGTGACCCTGGGCCACCCCGAAGGTCTGCGCATCTCCCAGGCCTTGATCCACGACATGCAGGTGATTCCCGACTTCCGTGCGCCCGACAACATCCGTTTCGGCTTTGCACCGCTCTACACATCGTTCAACGAGATTGCCACCGCCGTGACGCGTCTGGAGCACATCATGCGCACGCAGCTGTACGGAAAATATCCCGCACAGGCGCCGGTTGTGACGTAATCGACCGCTGCCCGTGTCACCACTCGGCGCCGGCCGGCGCCATGCGAGGAGCAACAGCCATGACCCACGTCCACAAACCGCCCCAACGCCTCTTCATTCCCGGACCGACCGACGTCCTGCCCAAGGTGCTGGCGGCCCAGACGGCGCCCATGATTGGCCACCGCAGCGACGAATTCGAGGCCCTCTTTGCCCGCTGCGAGCAGCAGCTGCAGCAGCTGTACCAGACCACGGCGCGCGTCTACATCGTCGCCGCGTCGGGCTCGGGCCTGCAGGAAGCGGCCATCCGCAACGCCGTCAACCAGCGCGTGCTGTGTTTTGTCAACGGGGCCTTCAGCGAGCGCTGGTACCACGTCGCGGCGGGCTGCGACAAAGAGGTGGTCCGTATCGACATCCCGTGGAACACCGCCGTCAAACCGGCGCAGGTCACCGCGGCGCTGACCACAGCCCTGGCCGAGGGTCCGGTCGAAGCGATCACCGTCGTGCACAACGAAACCAGCACCGGCGTACTGAGTCCGGTGGGTGAGATCGCCGCCGCCGTACGTGCCATGAGTCCGGACACCCTGGTGCTGGTGGATGCCGTGTCGTCCTTTGCGGGCGTGGATATTCCCTTCGATGCATGGGGCCTGGACTTGTGCCTGACGTCCTCCCAGAAGGCACTGGCCGCACCGCCCGGCCTCGCCTTCTGTGCAGTCAGCGATCGCCTGTTTGCGCGTGCCCAGACCGTCAAGGGCCGCGGCTGGTACTTCGATTTCGTCAACCTGGAGAAGTCGCTGAAGAAGAATACGACCCCGGCCACGCCCGCCATCTCACTGATGCGTGCCCTGGGCTGCCAGCTCGACATCATCCTGGCCGAAGGCATGGCCCGGCGGACTGCGCGTCACGCGCACCTGGCGCAGCGTACGCAGGACTGGGCCGTGGAGAACGGCTTCGAGCTGATGGCCGAAGAAGGCTACCGCTCACCGACCGTAACGACGGTGAGCAATACACTCGGCATCAGCGTACGTGCCCTCAACGAGTTCCTGGACACGTGCAACATGGAAATCAGCAATGGCTACGGGGTCTACAAAGACAAGGCCTTCCGCATCGCCCACATGGGTGAAGTGACCGACGACGACCTGGATCGCCTGTTGGTGGCGATCGAGGAGTTCCTGCAGGAGCACGACGTTACCGGGTAACAAAAAGAACACATAGCGCACCTGGAGAATATCTGTGTGCGCTATGTGTTCTCTGCGGCAAAAAAAACGCTTACGCCGGGATCGTGGGCGTGTCGATCAACGCCACGGCGGCGTCGACCTCTGCCTGGGTCATCTCGTGGCGCGGCAGGTCGCCGGCAAAGTAGGCCTGGTAGGAACCCATGTCGAAGTGGCCGTGACCGCACAGGTTGAAGAGGATCGTCTTGCGCGTGCCCGCTTCGCGCGCCATCAGCGCCTCGCGCACCGCGAGGGCGATGCCGTAGTTGGCTTCGGGCGCAGGGATGATCCCCTCCTGCTGGGCGAAGAGCACACCCGCCTCGAAGCTCTCGATTTGATCGATCGCCACGGCGTCGATGAGCCCATCACGCAGGAGCTGGCTGACGATGACCCCCGCCCCGTGGTAACGCAGCCCACCGGCGTGAATCCGCGCCGGCACGAAGTTGTGGCCCAGGGTGTACATCGGCAGCAGCGGCGTCATGCCGATGGTGTCGCCGAAGTCATAACGGAATACGCCGCGGGTCAGCTTGGGTGCCGAGGTCGGCTCGACCGCCACGCAGCGGATCTTTTTGCCCTCGGTCAGGTTGAGCCGCAGGAACGGGAACGAGAGGCCGGCGAAGTTCGAGCCGCCGCCAAACGGTGCCGTCACGACGTCGGGCAGGTCGTCGACCAGGGCAATCTGTTCGAGGGCCTCCTGACCGATGACTGTCTGGTGCAGGAGAACGTGGTTGAGCACGCTGCCCAGGGAGTAGTTCGTGTTCGGATCGCCCACCGCCCGTTCGATGGCCTCCGAGATGGCAATGCCCAGGCTGCCCGGCGAGTCAGGGTCGGCCGCCAGGATCTGCCGGCCGGCCGCGGTGCGATCGCTGGGCGAGGCAATGACCTCGGCGCCCCAGGTGTTCATCATCAGCTTGCGGTAAGGCTTCTGGTCGTAGCTGATGCGCACCATGTACACTTCGCATGCCATGTCGAACAAGCGGCAGGCCAGGGCCAGGGCACTGCCCCACTGTCCGGCACCGGTCTCGGTCACGATCCGTTTGGCGCCGGCCTGCTTGTTGTAATAGGCCTGGGCCACCGCCGTGTTGGGCTTGTGCGAGCCGGCGGGACTGACACCTTCGTACTTGAAGTAGATGTGTGCCGGTGTGTCGAGTGCCTTCTCCAGGTTGAGTGCCCGCACCAGGGGCGTAGGGCGCCACATGCGGTAAATATCGCGCACTTCGTCTGGAATCCCGATCCAGGGTAGCGCGCTGACTTCCTGTTCGATCAGGCCCATGGGGAAGATAGCGGCCAGCGCATCCGGTTCGATAGGCTGCAGGGTAGCAGGGTTCAGCGGCGGCAGCGGCTTGTTGGGCATATCGGCGACGATGTTGTACCATTGTTGGGGTATCCGCTCCTCGCCCAGCACGATCTTACGTTGTTCTGACATGTGTCTTTCCTCTTGTTGCTTCCTCTTGGAATGGATGGGGCTCGTACAAAACACAACGGCGCCAGGAGATCGACCTCTCCGCGCCGTTGCCTGGTGGTGTCATGGTCCGATTCTAAACCAACATGCCGTGTCTGGCAAGTTTGCGGGCAGAGGGCTGCATTGTCACTTGACGCAGATCGCGGTCTGGGCTAGAATCAATATAAGCATATAGCGAGACATCATCTCGAGGCATCATCTCAATGAAGAGGCAAAAAATGAGCAAACAAAAAGAACCACACGCCCACAGCGCCTATGAAGTCGCATTGGCCCAGTATGACGAAGCCGTCAGTTACATGCACCTGCGGCCCGATGTGGTGGAGTTCTTGCGCGTCCCCAAACGTGAACTGACCGTTAATTTTCCCGTCGAAATGGATGACGATACGATCCGCATGTTCACCGGGTATCGTGTCCATCACAGCACGGTGCGCGGCCCGACCAAGGGTGGTATCCGGTATCATCCCGAGGTCACCCTCGACGAAACGCGTGCCCTGGCGATGTGGATGACGTGGAAATGTGCCCTGATGAACCTGCCCTACGGCGGCGCCAAAGGCGGTGTCGTGGTCGACCCGCACACACTGTCCGAACGCGAGCTGCGCCGCCTGACCCGTCGCTACGCCACAGAAATCTCGATCCTGGTCAGCCCCGAAGGCGACATCCCGGCACCCGACGTCGGCACCAATCCCCAGGTGATGGCCTGGATCATGGATACCTTCTCGATGCATCGCGGCTACTCGGTGCCAGCCGTGGTGACGGGCAAACCGGTGCCCATTGGCGGTTCCGAAGGCCGCTACGACGCCACCGGCCTTGGTGTGATGTACACGGCACGCGAGGCCCTGAAACACCTCAACATCGCCATCGACGGCGCAACCTGTGTCGTCCAGGGGTTTGGCAACGTCGGCTCGGTCGCGGCACGCTGTATGCAGCGCGAAGGGATCGAAGTCGTGGCCGTGAGCGACGTCAACGGTGGCATCTACAATCCGAAGGGTCTCGACATCAAGGCCGTGCAGCAGTTCTCACGCCAGACGGGCTCAGTCATCGGGTTCCCCGATGCCGAACGCGTCACCAATAACGAGCTGCTGGAACTGCCGTGCACCATACTCATTCCCGCCGCCATGGAAGGACAGCTCACCGAACACAACGCCGACCGCATCCAAACCAAGATCCTCGCCGAAGGGGCCAACGGTCCGACGACACCGGATGCGGATAGAATTCTGCAAGACAAAGGTGTCTTCATCGTGCCCGACATTCTGTGCAACGCGGGCGGCGTCACGGTATCCTATTTCGAATGGGTCCAGAGCCTGCAGGCCTTCTTCTGGAGTGAGAGCGACGTCAAACGCCAGCTCGAGCGCCTGATGATCAACGCCTTTGCCGCAGTGCTCCACGAAGCATTGAGCAAGAACCTGCCCACGCGTATGGCGGCAAACACCCTGGCCATCGGCCGCGTCGCCGAAGCCCTGACCATCCGCGGCGTGTATCCGTAACGTATCAACCGCATAGAACACACAGATCACACAGGAACTTTTGATATTTATTTCGTGTGACCTGTGCGTTCGGCTAAGAAACTCCGCCCTCGACGGAGGAGTTCGCACCCCCAGGTGCGAACTCCTCCGTCGAGGGCTTCGTGGTAAACCCCCTGTGTCATCAGGACGGCTCCAGCCCGGGACCCAACACCTCGCGAATGGCGTAGATGGGCTTGTCCTGTGATTCGTAGTACGTGCGCATGATCATCTCGCCCAGCAGGCCCATGCTGATCATCTGCACACCAAGAATCACCAGCATGACGGCCAGCAGCAGTAACGGGCGCGTGCCGATGTCCTGCCCCAGCGCCAGTTTGACGAAGGTCAGATACAGCCCCATCAGCACACCCACCCCCACGGCGGCCAGACCCAGGCCGCCGAAGACGTGCAGCGGGCGCGTGGCATAGGCCAGAAAAAAGCGCACCGTGATCAAATCCAAAAAGACACGAAACGTGCGGCTGATCCCGTATTTGCTGGTGCCAAAACGCCGCTTGCGGTCGTTGACCGGCACCTCCGCCACTGTCACCCCCATCCAACTGGCCAGGGCCGGAATGAAGCGGTGCAGCTCACCGTAGAGGCGAATGTTCTTGACCACCTCGCGGCGGTACGCTTTCAGCGAGCAGCCGTAGTCGTGCAATACAACGTTGGTAGCACCGGAAATCAGGCGGTTTGCCGTGATCGAGGGCAGGCGGCGGCTGAAGAAGGGTTCTTTACGATCGACGCGCCAGCCGCTTACGATGTCGTAGCCTTCTTCCATTTTGGTCAGCAGTTTGGGTATGTCCTGCGGATCGTTCTGCAGGTCGGCATCGAGCGTGATGACGATGGGTCCGCGCGCGGCGGCAAAACCGGCGGCAAAGCCGGCCGCCTGGCCAAAGTTGCGCCGAAAGCGTACGACGCGCCAGCGCGCATCGGCTTCGTGGAGCGCACGCAGGCGCGCAAAACTCTCGTCGCGACTGCCGTCGTCGACGACGATCACCTCGTAGGTGCGGCCCATCGCCGCCAGGGCCGCAGTCAGTTCATCGTACAGCGGCGGCACGTTTTCAGCCTCGTTGTACAGCGGAATCACGATCGAAAGTTCTGGTTCCATTCTAACTCTTTCCACGGGCGTGACGGACACCCTGCAGCAGGTAGAGTGCACCACCGATCAACCCGGTCGCGACGGTGATGGCATAGACACCCAGCGACAGCGCCAGCGCCGTGGCCGGTGCAGCGCCCACACTGCCAAACAACGTCACGTACGTCATTTCACGCACACCCAACCCACCAAACGCCGGCAGCAGAAGCACCACCGACGTCAAGGGCACGAAGACAAAATAGAGCACCGGCGACAGGCGCAGGCCCAGACCAAAACCGAGTGCGGCATTCCAACCGATCAGCAGCAGGTTGAACAGCAGCGAGATCAGCAGGGCCCGCACGATCGTCCGCGGGCGGTACTGCGTCAGCGCCGCCGCGATTCTCGGAATCCCTGCCAGGCGTACCAAACTTGGGAACCGGCCGGCCTGCTGCGACCAGGTCGCCCACCAGGGGCGGCTCAACAACCACGCCGCCAACACCCCCGCCACCAGCAGTGCCGCAATCAGACCCACCACGGCCGCCGGCGCCAAATCGGGCCGCAGCAGACCGGCGGCCAACCCCATGGCGAGCAGGGCCATCAGCCCCAGGTAACGGTCGACGATCACGCTGTTCAGCACCGGACCCATCTGCCGCGTATCCTGGCCCAGGCCCAGCACCCGTACGGCATCGCCACCAAAGCCGGTCGGCAGCAGGACATTGAAGAAACTGGCGATGAAGTACCACACCGTCAGCTCACGCAGCGGCCGGTGCAGCGCCAGATCATCCAGCAGCACCTGCCACCGCGCCGCCCGTACGACCATGCCCAGCAGAAACAGACCCCACGCCACCCCCAACCAGGCAAGGTCCATCTGCACAATGACCGCACGCAGCTCACCCCAGCTGATCTGCCGCACGACGATGACCAGCAGCACGGCGCTGATGACGATTTGTGCGACACCACGCACGTGTTTGCGGGTGATGGGGAGCTGCTGTAGGGTGGCCCGGACGCGCATGCCCGAAGTGTACATCAAATGCGGGCGATTGCCAACAAAGGTCGGGCGTGGTAAACTGGGTCCGTGATGCCATCTGATCAAGCGCCCACACGCCCCTGGTACGCCAATCCCTGGCTGCAAGCCGTCTTCATTCTGCTCGTCGCCGCGGCCTTCCGGCTGTGGCAGATCGACAGCTTCCCGCCCGGCCTCTTCGGCGACGAGGCAACCGACGGGCTGGATGCACTCGACGTGCTCGCCGGGCGGGGCGCGGTCTTTTTTCCTGCCAATTTCGGCCGCGAGGGCCTGCACATGTGGATCGTGGCGGGCATGGTTCGCCTGCTGGGCGTGGTGCCGTTGGCGATCCGGCTGCCGTCTGCTACTGCCGGCATCCTGACGGCACTGGCCACGTTTTGGCTGGGCCGCGAGCTGATCACCGCCTATCTGCGGGAGAGACCGCTTCCCAGCCAGCGAGCCACACTGGTCAGCTGGATTCCACTGCTGAGCGCCCTCTACCTGGCCACGTCGTACTGGCACGTCCACTTCTCGCGTTTTGGCATTCGCGGCGTGTTCACGCCCCTGTGCGGCGCGCTGGCCTTTGCGGCATTCTGGCGGGCGGTCAACCAGGGCGAAACTAAATCGGTGCGATCAACCTACGCCTGGTTTGCGCTGAGCGGGTTCTGCCTGGGCGTGGCCACCCATTTTTACACGGCGAGCCGCTTCTTCCCGCTCTTCATGGGCGGCTTTCTCGTCGTGCAGCTCGTCATCGCTTATGCAGCACGGCGGGGTGACCGTGCCCTGCTGCGCCGGCATCTCTGGGGCATCGTGCTGCTCTTCGCCGTGGCGGCCCTGGTCTTTGCCCCTCTCGGACTCTACTTTCTTCAGCATCCCGGCAGTTTCGCCCAGCGTGCCAGCGCGGTGACGGCGTTTGGCAGTGAATCGCCCTGGGCACGCATGGGGCAGGCGGCGCTGGCCAACGTCATGCAGTTCTTTGTGCCCGGTGCCGGCGATCCTGAACAGTTCTACAACCTGCCCGGCCGTGCCGTCTTCGACCCGCTGACCGCCGTCCTGGCCGTAGTTGGCATCCTGCTCGTGCTCTGGCGCTGGCGGCAGGCCGCGGCGCTGTTCCTGCTCCTCTGGTTTCCCGCCCTGCTGGTGCCGTCGTTCCTGGCCACCGATCGTTGGCCGACCCTGCCGCGTGTCCTGGGCGTGATTCCGGGGGTTTACTTCTTTCCCGCCATCGGCCTGGTGGGCGTGGCGGCGCTGATCGTCAAGCTGGCACAGGGCCGGCGACAACCGGCCGCGAACCAGGAAACGATCACCCCGCTGGGTCGCGGTCTGGCTGCCCTGCTCATCGTCGCGGCGCTCCTGATTCACATGGCTGGCACCTACCGCGACTACTTCCGCACCTGGGGCCCGGCGCAGGCTACGTTCGATGCGTTCGAGGGGGACATGACCGCCGCCTGGCAGTGGCTGCGGACGAATCAACAGCTGGGGCACGTCTACCTCTCGTCGGACATGTTCCGCCACCCGACGTTCATGCTGCTGCACGAAAACGCCACCGTGCAGACCTACTTTCAGCACACGAACCCCAACCTGAGCTGGTTCGACGGTCGGCAGGTGTTGCCGCTGCCGCCGCCCGGCCAGCCGGCGACGTACGTGGTCGGTTCCAGTGCGCCTCTCGATTCACACACCCTTTCCCAGCTTGCGCCCAGTCTGCAGGTGCGTGATACAATCCTGGCACCCGACGGCACCGCCGCCCTCACCGTGTACGAGCTGCCGGCAGAGGCTGCGACACAGACTTCAATTGAGATTGGCCAATCACCCATCACACTCACCAAACAGCTGACCCTCGTCGATGCCGCGCCGGACACAGCCCCCGACGGCACCCCAACTCTTCGCCTGACCTGGCACACCACCGGTCCCGAGCCCAACGCCTGGTCAGGTTACCGCCTCGAGCTTGCCGGGACCGATGCCAGCGGCGCCCCCTCGCAAGAAACCGTGCCCTTCGACGCCTTCCGTCCCTCCGAGTGGGTTGCCGATGGCCAGTTCATCACCTGGCACCCGCTGCCAGACACCGCTGCGGTCAACCATCTGCGCCTGCTCCGTGTCGAGGACAACACCCCGGTCACCACCCCTGCCGCCCCCGACGGCTGGCATCCTCTGCCACCGCCTTGACAATCAACCATTCACCCGCTACAATCCACCCGCATCTGCCCCCAACCCCCAGCCCCTAACCCCCAACAGCGGGGTGCTGGTGCAAGGTGGATGCCCATCCCTGCCCGGAGTACACCGGCCAACACGGGAGTCAACATGGAAAAGACTTACCACATTCACACCTTCGGCTGCCAGATGAACGTGGCCGACAGCGGTCACGTCGCCGCCGAGCTCGACCGCCTGGGATACCTGCCCACCGACGACGCCGACCAGGCCGACGTGATCGTCATCAACACCTGCGTCGTGCGCCAGAGCGCCGAAGAAAAGGCGGTCGGCAAACTCTGGGCGCTCAAGCCGTTCAAACAGCACCGGCCCGACATGACCGTGGCCCTGATGGGGTGCATGGTCGGGGTCAAACCGCCGCCCGAGCTGCTGCGCCGTTTTCCCCACGTCGACGTTCTGCTGCCACCGTCCGATCCGCAGCCGCTGGTCGAGCATCTGCGCAACCGGCTGCTGGCCGACGATTTGGCGGCCATCGAGGCCGCGCAGCTGGCGCGGCGCTACCAGCTGCAGGACGAAGCCGGCCCCGGTCTCGAACTGCTGCAGAGCGTCAAACACCTTTCGCAGCACGGCGCCGCACCCATTGCCGCCCACGTCCCCGTCGTGTATGGCTGTTCGCACGCCTGCACCTTCTGCATCATCCCCTTCCGCCGTGGCATCGAGCGCAGCCGGCCGCTGAGCGAGATTGTGGACGAGGTGCGCGGCCTGGTGGCGCAGGGTGTGCGCGAGGTGACTCTACTCGGCCAGATCGTCGACCGCTACGGGTACGACTGGCGCGATCAGGGGGGCCGGCTCGACCTGGCCGACCTGCTGTACGCCGTGCACGAGGTCGAAGGGCTGCACCGCATTCGTTTTTTGACCAGCCACCCCAACTACATGAGCGACCGCATCCTGGATGCCGTGCGCGACCTGCCCAAGGTGTGCGAGCACATCGAGGTGCCGTGCCAGGCGGGGAATGACGAGATACTGGCCCAGATGAAGCGCGGTTACACGGTGGACGACTACCGTGCGCTGATCGACCGCATCCGCAGCCGCATCCCCCATGTCGCCATTCACACCGACGTCATCGTCGGTTTCCCGGGTGAGACCGCCGCCCAGTTCGAGGATACCTACGACCTTCTGGCCGAACTACAGCTCGACAAGGCCCACCTGGCGCGTTATTCCCCACGTCCGGGTACGGTCAGTGCACGGCGCCTGCTCGACGACGTGCCCGATGCCGAAAAACACCGCCGGCTGCATGCCCTGGAGGATTTGCAGGAGCAGGTGCAGACCGAGATCAACCGGCGTTCGCTGGGTGAAACGGTCGAAGTGTTGGTTGAAGACCGGCACAAGGGCAAGTGGCGCGGGCGTACGCGCACTAACAAGCTGGTGTTCTTTGAGGATACCGCCGACCGCCGCGGCCAGCTGGTCGACGTGCGTATTACGTGGGCCAGCGCGTACTCGATGCAGGGGGAATTGGCCGAGATCGTTCCGAACCCCCGCCTTGAGCTCAAGCTCAAGGCTAACAGCTGAAGGCCGCTAAAGCGGGCTGTCCATTGGCGAAAGGGTTTTGAATTATGCGTGACAGCGACCTCGAACACTTGGGAGGAACCATTGCGCTCGTCGGTGCCGGCGAATACCTCCCGCCGATGGAGGACGTCGACCGGGGTCTGCTTGCGCGCGTGGATGAGCCGCGCGTCGTGTGTTTGCCGACGGCGGCGGGCACCGAGGGCACCGAGCGGCTCGCCTACTGGGCCAACCTGGGCATGACGCACTTTCAGCAACTGGGGGTACCCGTCAGCTCGCTCGACGTCATTGACCGGGCCACGGCCCACGACGAAGCGCACGCCGCGCAGATCCGCGCGGCCAACTTCGTCTACCTCTCGGGGGGCAAGCCCGCCTACCTGGTGGAGACCCTGACGGGCACGCCGGTATGGGAGGCCATTCTCGACGTGCTGGCGCGCGGCGGCGTCGTGGCGGGCTGCAGCGCCGGGGCCATGATCTTCGGCGCCAAGGTGCCGCGCCTGCCGCCGCCGCCGATTTGGGTTGAATCGTTTGGCATCTTGCCGGACGCCGTGATCGTGCCGCACTTCGACGAGATGGGCGGCATGCTGGCGCAGCTCATGCACTGGGTGCTGGGCAGTGGCTATACGATGCTGGGCATCGACGGCAACACCGCGCTGGTGTGCGCCAATTCGAACTACACCGTTGCCGGCCGCGGCGGTGTGACCGTGTGGAGTGCGCACAAAAAAGTACGGTACGTGGATGGGGACGCTGTCACGTGGCCGTGAGCAATTGACTGTACCCGGGGTAATCTGCCGGACCAACCCCACGAATTCACTGATTCGGGGAGAGTCTTGACATGAATCAACAATCACGACGCGTCGCGTGGCTGGGCCTATGCCTGGCCTTGCTCGTGGGCACTGCCGCGGCTGCGCCGGTTGAAAATACCGCCGGGAGTCCGGTTCAACAGGAGACCGAAACTGCCCGGCCGTTCATCCTGCCCTTTGCCGAACCGCCTGGGCCCGATACCTGGTTGATGGGCCAGGCCTACGGCAATACGATCGGCGCGTACTTCAACCGCAATACGACCTACCGTTACAGCCAGGGCATCCACTTTGGTGTCGATCTCTCGGCGCCCTGCGGCACGGAGATCGTTGCCGTGGCCGACGGCGTTGTCGCGCTGGTCGATGCCATGTCGTACGGTTCCGCACCCCACAACCTGATCATCGACCACCCCGATCTCGGTTATGCCACGCTGTACGGGCATCTCCTGGAGCGGCCAAACCTCACGAAAGGACAGCCGGTCAAGCAGGGGCAGGTCGTCGCCTTGAGCGGCGATCCGGACGAAACCTGCGTGGGCCGGCCGCACCTGCACCTGGAAATCCGTGACTATCCCGGCCGGGCCTGGAAGTACAACCCGGTCAACCTGATCGACGCCGACTGGGACAACCTGGCCCTGGTCGGCTCCTTCCGCACGGGCTTCGAACGTGACCTGGACGATACGCGCAAGTGGCAGCACCTGGACGACCAGCCCCCGGCCGTCAGCGGCGGCAGGATCATCAACAACTTCGCCAACCCCTGGCCGCGCACGAGGTGAGCAAACGATGAAACCATCCCATGGATTCGCGCTGATCATCGTTCTGCTGATGCTTGCCGCATGCAGCAGCGACCCGACGCCCGCGCCGGCCAGGGCAACCCCTGCGGCCGATGCTGCCGTTGGCATTGCCGAAGCCGCCGGGACCGACGTCCCCAGCCCGGCGCCGACGGCCACGTCATCGCCAACGGCGACCGCCACGCCCAATCCCACCGCCACGCCAACGCCGACCGCCACACCGGTGCCGCCTCCGCAGGCGGTGCAGCTGACCACGGGCGGCTGCTGCACGCAGCCCTTCTGGTCACCCGATGCGCAGCAGGTACGCTTCATCGACCGGCCGGGCGCCGACCAACCGGTGGGTATTTGGGGTGTGTCGATCGATGCACCGCTGGCGGCGCCCGAGTTCATCACCGACCGGTTGGAGGAAAGCACCGCCTCGGCCAAATACCTGGTCGAGACCACCGGCAATACGACGGTGATCGAGCGGCGGGGCGATGGTCAGCGCTGGACGGTGCCGGCGGGCGGACGAAACGTGCTGATTTCGCCAGACGAGACCCGCATTGCCTGGGCGGTCACCAACGACGATGCATCGCCCGGCCAGCAGGTGACGCGGCTGTGGCTGGCGAACCTGGATGGATCGGGTGCGCAGCAGGTAGCCACCCTGCCGCGCGGCAGCGTAAGCGGCTGGATTACGCCTGATACGCTGTTGATCAGCAGCCGCGAGAGCCTCCAGGCGCGCGAGCAGATCCTATCGGCGCTGTCGCTGGCGGATGGCACGCGCACCGAGCTGGCGCGCGCCGAGCGGCTGCGTGGCCAGATCCTTTCACCCAGTGGGGGTTGGGTGGTTTATTATGTCACCTTCGACGCCGACCCGGCCAGGAATGGCTTGTGGGTTGTCAGCACCGACGGTGCGCAGAAAACGCAGCTCAGCGCCGACCTGTTTGGCAGTTACCAGTGGCGGCCCTGTGCGGCGCGCTGTTCGCCTGACGAAGACCGGCTGGTCATCGTGCCGATGCAGATCGATGCCCCGCTGCACTGGTTCGTCGAGCTAAACCCGGCGAACGGCGAGGCGCGCCCGCTGACCGACCCGGCGGTCACGCCGTTCAAGATCGCCAACGGCGACTGGCGCATCTCGCCGGACGGCCGGCACGTGGCGTACGTCGAGCGCAGCGATCGTAACGTGTGGGTAATCGGGCTGCCGGTGCGCTGAGGGACTCCGTCCTTCTCGGGTCGGTCGTTTATTAACAATCCACCTGATTATGCACAAAATAGGTGAGCGCATTCACTCATTTCAGGTATAATCAGGTGAACATTTATCTTGGTACCATTCAGCCTGCGATTGAATCTAGCCTCAACAATCCTTGGCGACATTATACCACGTCTCACCCTGTCGTGCCTACTGCAGGAAAATGGTGTGGCTGCCAGGTCACGTGGCACGCAGCGATGTAGAGAGGAAACGCCAGCGCCAACCTGCATGGCTGTGATTTTTCCATAACCTATTGCTTTCGCCGCAGCTGCAATGCCAGGCTTTGCACCACCCGAACCGATCTACGCCGACGACGAGCGGCTCGACCTGGACGACTTCGAGATGCTGACCGAAGCGGAGCTGCGCAAACTGGAGGTGTACTGCTTCGCCAACTGCGCCAATACCATGCCTTACATCCTGCCGGCGCATGGAGATCAGGCACCCGTGCCTTGGATCGAGAGCTTTGGCAACGAACACGACCTCGTCGCGCGGCTGGGTATGCTGGCGCCGCATGGCACAGACCGCGGCGTACACATCGATGGCCCACGCTACATGCGGAAGGACGGCTGGGGTCATTTCCTCAACGCCCACTACCTGGTGGAAATCGAAAACAAACAGAAACATGGGCGCAAACACGGCGGCGAGGGCGGCCGCGACCCGTACGTCCTGCTCGACACCCACACCTATCCGGAGAACCTGACGCCGCGCCTGTTCGCATACATCAACGGCGGGGTGCCACCGGTCTAGCCGGCACGCACAAAGGCCGGTGCAGTTCTCTGCACCGGCCTTCGCGATCAGGCGATCGTACAACCCTGGACGATCGATCCTTACCAGGTTGGGATCAGACATCCGAAGTCTGAGAGACCTCGGATGTGTTCTTGTTGGCTCAACGCGCCGGAACGGTCAGCTTCTGCCCGGCATAGATGAGATTGGCGTTACGAATACCGTTCTCCTTGGCCAGGGCCGCCGTTGTGACCCCATGCCGATTGGCAATCTGGCCCAACGTATCGCCGCGCTTCACCACGTACACCGCGGCAGCTGGGGCGCTCATCTGCTCAGCCGACGTGCGCGGGGTCACCGTCTGCGTAGGCTGGCTAGGTGTGAAACCTGATGTATCGACCACGACCGGATGCGGTGGCTTATGGCCCACCGGCTTCGGACACGGCACGTGCAGCACTTGCCCGGTGAAGATCAGGTTCGGGTTTGTGATGTGGTTCATCGCCGAAAGTGCGGCCACCGTGGTGTGATACTTCGCCGCAATCGCCGACAGGGTATCGCCGCGTTTCACGACGTAGGTGCAGTCGCCTGGTGGCGGCGGTGGTGGCTGCCCACCCGACGTCGTGCAGGGCACGATCGAGATGGCATCCAGGTTGGCGTCCAGCTCACGCCCACCGGTGGCCCACTTCTTGTGCGCCATCACGAAGAGGGTGATGCTGTCGCCCGGCGCTACGAACTGCACGCTGTAGGTACTGTGTGCACCGGGTGCCGTGCGTACGTAGATCGGGCTCACCGGCACGAACTGCCAGTTGGCCTGGGTCCAGTTGCCGTTGGAGCCGGCGTTGTACCCCCACAGGATCTCGTAGCGGAACGGATCCTCGTCGGGGTGCGCACTTTCCTCGCGCAGCATGCCAGCCAGTGAGAACTGGTAAGTGTGCCCCTTCGTCAACCCCTTGACCACCTGGTAAATACCGGCGTAGCGGTTGGGGTCGGTGGCCGGCGTGTAGTTGTAGGTGTTGATCTCGATCAGCTGGGCGTGTTTGCCCTCGTAGACCACCGGCGGCCAGGTGTCGTCGTAGAACCCATAGGCGGCGCGGCCACCGTTGGTGTACGAGAACCAGCTCTTGCCCACCCCGTTGACGAATCCACCCTCGAAGTTGCCGTTGGCCACCAGGTTGGTGCCCGAACAGACCAGGGTGGCCGGTGGCTGGACTGCACCACCGCTCGTCGAACCACCGCTCGTCGAACCACCGCTCGTCGAACCACCACTCGTCGAACCACCACTCGTCGAACCACCACTCGTGGTGCCGCCGCCGCTGGTTCCACCGCTGGCACCAGGACCAAACAGGCTGATACCGTCGATGTTAAAATCGACCTCGCGGTAGGGGGTGCCCCATTTCATCAGGACGCGGACGAAGACGGTGACTTTGCCACTGGTAGCCGTCACCTTAGAGGAATAGCTGCTGAAAGCGCCAGGGCTGGTGCGTCCGTAGTAAGTGTCCCACGGCAGCTCCTGCCAGCTGCTAACCGCCTGCCAGTTGGTGCCGCCGCTGTGGTCGAAACCGACCAGCACGCGGTAGCGCCAGGGATCGGGGTCCTCGTCGTCGGCCCGAATCATCCCACGAATCGTGAAGTCGTAGGTCGCGCCCTGGTGCACGGCGGCGGTCTGGAAGATACCAGCCGTGCGGTCAGGTTCCGACGAGTCCTGTTTGGTGTTGATTTCGATCAGCTGCGAGCTTTTGCCGTCCCAGACGGTGCTCGCCCACTGGTCGTCGTAGAAGCCAAAGGCCGCGCGGCCACCATTGGTAAAACAATGCCAAGAGTTGCCCACGGCACCACAACCACCGACGGTCGTGAATCCGCCTTCAAAGTTGCCATTTTTGATAACTTCAACGTTGGAGGCGGCCAACGGGCTCGAGGTGACGAGTCCGGCACTGAGGATCACGACCAGGACCAACGCAAGGGCAATGATCCGTGTTCTGCGGTGCATGATGAATAGATCCTCCTATACACATGCTTCAGGGACCCGAGCCACCCCTCTGAATAATGAAGCGATTATTTTTGAAGATGAGTGAGGAAAACGAACGGCACTATAGAATTGTCGTACTCTACCGAGTACTCGCGGGAAGCCTGGTCCGGGACGTGCGCAAAACATCGATTGCAATCGACAGCGACGTGATCAGAAAGGCCCTCGACGTTCCCGAAACGAACTACGGAATAGTATAGCACTGTTTTCCATAGAATGCAAAATCCGATGCGGGCGCGCAATTAGTGTCTATTTGAAAACTCACCGGCGCCCCTGGTTCTGCGGCCATACCCAGCAAAACGTTTGGCTCGACACCGGTTCGTACGCTGAGGTCCGGGGCCTGCCGTGCTGCTCGGCGGCACTGCAAGCCCCGTTACGTAGGATAAGACGTCAGGATGGGGTGGAAGGAAATGGGTCGGGCAGCCGAATCGGCGATGGCTGCAAATCATGCCCGGCGATGAATGTCTCCAGGTCCTGCGCGGCACGTGCGGCAAGGGCCTGGTAGCGGGCCCGCTTTTGACGCACCGGTGGATCAAGCGCCGGCAGCAGGCCAAGGTTGGCCTTCATCGGCTGGAAGTCCTCCACTGCGCAGTGGGTAACGTACCAGCACAAGGCACCCATCACGGTCGTGGGAGGCAGCACGAGCGGCGGCTGACCGTGAATCAAGCGGGCCGCATTGATCCCCGCCAGCAGGCCGGTGCCGGCGTTACCCACGTACCCCTCGACGCCGGTGATCTGGCCGGCAAAAAAGAGGTCAGGCCGTGTCTTGAACTGCATCGTCGGCTCGAGCAGGCTGGGGGCATTGATGAACGTATTGCGGTGCATCATGCCGTAGCGCAGGAATTCTGCCTGCTCCAGCCCAGGAATCATGCCAAAAACCCGCTTTTGTTCGCCCCACTTCAGGTTGGTCTGAAAACCGACCAGGTTGTACAGCGTGCCCGCCAGGTTGTCCTGGCGCAGCTGCACCACGGCATAGGGTCGCCGTCCCGTATGCGGGTCGATGATGCCCACCGGGCGCAGCGGTCCAAAAGCAAGGGCATTCGTACCGCGCCGCGCCAGAATCTCCACGGGCAAACACCCCTCGAAGAAGTGCTCCGATTGCCACATCTCGGCCTCGAACTCGCGCAGTGTGATGGTTTCCGCCGTGGCCAGGGCCTGAACAAGCGCCTCGTACTGTTCCCGATCCAGGGGGCAGTTGATGTAATCCCCGGCGTCGGACTGCGACCGTGCATACCGCGCCCCGCGAAACGCCTTGCCGAGGTCGATCGAGTCGGCGGCCACAATCGGACTGAGCGCGTCGTAGAAGTAGAGGTACTGCTCCCCCGCCAGGCGTGCAATGTCGGCCGCCAACGCATCACTCGTCAATGGGCCGCTGGCCACGATCACCGGCATATCCTGGGGAATCGCCGTCACCTCCTCGCGGATCACGGTGATGTTGGGGTGCGACGATACCAGCGTCGTCACCAGGTCCCCAAATGCTTCGCGTCCCACAGCCAGTGAACCCCCCGCCGGCACCGCCGTGGCCTGCGCACACGCCAGGATCAACGAGCCGAGACGCAGCAGCTCGGCCTTCTGGATGCCCGGTGCGCGGTCGGGCAGGGTCGAACCCAACGAGTTGGAACAGACCAACTCGGCAAAGCGGTCGGTCACGTGCGCCGGGGTCATCTTGCGCGGGCGCATCTCGTACAAGGCAACGCGTACGCCGCGCTGTGCCGCCTGCCACGCTGCTTCTGAACCGGCCAGGCCGGCGCCGATGATGGCGAGTTCGGGGGTTGG